>CAWEXY010000001.1:0-11700 GCA_963813135.1 uncultured Verrucomicrobiae bacterium
AAAATCCCCCTCGAAGAATGCATACGCCTCTACGTGCGCAAAGTAGGCGAGCGCTACAGCCTCCGCGAGCGGCCCAAAAATTACGATTGCGTCTTTCTTAAAGATAAGAAATTCTGCCAAGTGTACGACGCACGCCCACAGCAGTGCCGCCGCTTTCCTTGGTGGGAAGAAAATTTAGAATCGCCCGCAAGCTGGGCCGAAGAAAAGAAGCGGTGCGAAGGAATCGACCATCCCGACGCCCCACTTATTCCCCTCAAGGTGATAGAAGATGGACTCGAAAATTAAAGCCCGGATCGACGCCTATCTGCAAGGCCCTTTCGATGAAAAGAGCAAACAAGAAGTCCGCGATCTTCTGAAAAGCAATCCCGAAGCTCTTGTCGATGCCTTTTTTACCGATCTCTCTTTTGGTACGGGCGGCCTGCGCGGCCTCATGGGCGTCGGCACCAACCGCATGAACCTCTACACCGTCGCCAAAGCCACGCAAGGGCTCGCCAGCTACATCTGTAAACAAGGCAATCCCGAGGCTGGCGTTGTGATCGGCTATGACAGCCGCCATCATTCTAAAGAGTTTGCTGAAGAGACCGCCCGTGTTCTCGCCGGCAATGGCGTCCGCGCCTTCCTCCTCCCCGAAATCCGTCCCACGCCTTTTGTCTCGTTTGCGACCCGCGCCAAAAAAGCTCAAGCCGGCGTGATGATCACCGCCTCTCACAACCCCAAAGAATATAACGGCTACAAAGTCTACTGGAGCGACGGCGGCCAAGTCGTTCCTCCCCATGACAAAGGGATCATGGCCGAAGTGGAAGCCGTGAAAGAAATCCGCCATAGCGACAATTTTGAAACTCTCGACAATACCCTCGATAGCGCCTATCTCGACGCCATCACAAAGCTGAAGCACTTTAATGAATCCTCCAACTTAAAAATCGCCTACACAAGCCTCCACGGCGTCGGCATTACCCTCATGCCCGAGGCGCTCAAAAGATGGGGCTTTCAAAACATCGCCTTCGTCGAAAAGCAGATCATCCCCAACGGCGACTTTCCCACGGTGAAATTTCCCAATCCCGAGTACCCAGAAACCCTCTCCCTCGGCATTGCGACCTTAGAAAAAACGAGTTCCGACATTTTGCTCGCGACCGATCCCGACGCCGACCGCCTTGCCGTCGCCGTCAAACACCAGGGCAAATCGGTCATCCTAAGCGGCAACGAAATCGCTGCCCTCTGCACAAACTTCCTCTGCGAAACGCTCCAAGCGCAAAATAAAATGGCCCCCCGCGGCGCCGTCGTCACCACCATCGTCACGACCGAGCTTCTCAAAGAAATTGCCAAGGCCTACCGCTATGCCTGTTTTGAAGTGCTCACCGGCTTCAAATATATCGGCGAAAAAATCCATCAATGGGAAACGCACGCCGATGGATATACCTTCCTCTTTGGCGCCGAAGAATCTTATGGCTATCTCCTCGGCACGCACAGCCGCGATAAGGACGGCATCGTATCCGGCTGCTTCATCGCCGAAATGGCCCACCAGCTCCAGAAAAAGGGACAAACCCTCGTCGATTATCTCCACGCTATCTATCGCCGATTTGGACTCTTCCGCGAGCAGCAGCTGTCCCTCGATTTTTCTCCCGGCCAGGCCGGAGCCGAGGAAATCAAAGCCCTCATGCAGCGCCTGCGCGCTCATCCCCCTACTAAAATCGGCACCCAAGCGGTGGTCTCCTGTGAAGATTTCCTAAAACCGACGCCTGAAAAACTGCCTCGCTCTGATGTCCTCCTCTTCCGTCTGGCTGACGAAAGCAAAATCATCATTCGTCCATCGGGCACCGAGCCCAAGGTCAAAATCTACGCCGCTGTGCGGCAGAAGAAATTCGACTCCGTCGACCAAGCGATACAGGCCTGCGACGCCAAACTGACAGCTCTTCTCGCCGCAATTAAAGTAGAATTAAAAAGTTAAGTCTTCTTTGCATGAATAAAACAGCCCTCATCACCGGTGCGAGCAAAGGCCTTGGCCTTGCTCTCGCCCATCTTCTCGAGGAGAAAGGCTACCGGGTCATCGGCCTTGGCTACAATCACCTTCGCTACGAACTATCCGCCGATCGCCAAGCACTCATCGAGCTTATCCGCAGGGAAACACCTTCTCTTGTCATCAATAACGCGGGATTTGGCCTCTATGGGGATGCCGTTGATCTTTCGGTGGCCGATCAACTGAACATGATCGAGGTGAACTGCCGCGCAGCCGTTGAAATCACACTGGAGGCCGCACGCGCTCTTAAAGAAGCAACACTGCCCGGCACGATCGTTAACATCGCCTCGGCGGCCGCCTTTCTCGTATATCCCTCTTTTGCGACCTATGCCGCCAGCAAGACTTTTTTGCTCGCATGGTCGCAGTCGGTAGACGCCGAGCTCAAGCCCTGCGGCATTCGCGTGCTGACGAGCTGCCCGGGACAAATCAACACGGGATTTAGAGAGCGCGCATCACATGGCAAATCGTTGCGGCATGATTTTTGGACGCTATCGGTAGAAAAGGTAGCAGCGCGCATTTATCGGCAAATTGAAAAAGGCAAAAGCGTCGATATCGTTAATGGATGGTATCGGTGGGGAATTGCGCTGGCAAAATGTCTTCCTAAATCCGTTGTACAAAGAGTTCTTCGATCCGCGATACAAAAACGTCTTTCTTAACGGGGTATTTCATGCGCGTGTGCCGCGTGATCAGAAGCGTCTTGACCATGGCTTGCTTGATTTTTTTGACCTCTTCGAACGTCAGCTGGCAGTCGTCGAGCTGTCCATCCCGGATTTTATCTGTCACCAATTGATCGACAAGCTCGATCGTCGCCTGTTCATCGGGCTGGTCCATGGATCGGAAGGCCGCTTCCACGGTATCGGCCATCATCAATATGGCAGATTCCTTCGAATGGGGCTTGGGCCCGCGATAACGGAAGGCGCCCTCTTCGATAAGGCTTTCCCCCATTTGTATCTGAGCATGGAAGAAACAATAAATAAGGCTCGTGCCATGATGTTCCCGGATGATATCGATGAAGCTTTGGGGGAGTTTATGCTGCTGGGCAAGGGCGACGCCATCGGTGACATGCGCCATGATCACTTGAGCAGACTCTAAAGGCGTGAGGAGCCGGTGCATATTGAGGTCGTTCTGCTGGTTTTCAATGAAATAATGAGGGTTCACGAGCTTGCCAATGTCATGATAGAACGCGGCGACCCGGCAGAAAAGGCCATTCGCTCCGATCGCCTGGGCAGCAGCCTCTCCGATCACGCCCACAATGAGGGAGTGCTGATAAGTTCCTGGAGCATCTTGGCCCAGGCGCCTGAGCAAGGGATGGTTGGGGTCGGTGTACTCCATGAGCGTCATGTCGTTAACGATATAAAATGCCGATTCCAGCACCGGAAGAAGACCTGCCACGAGCAGACCAGTCCCGGCAAGGAATAGGAACGTCGTCGATAAGTCGGTCAAGAGACGAATGCCTCCCAAGGATCCTTCAAAAAGATTGAAGGCCACAATGACAGGAACGAGCACCAGCCATATCCTCGCACACAACTCAAAGATGTCTTTGCGCCTGCGCACCCGCCGGCTGTTGAGGATGGCTACGAGGGCCGCGATCACATTGACGACTAGAAATTCATCATCATCGATGGCCAAGGTCAAGCATAAAACGACAGCTAAAAAGAAAGACGACATAAGAGCTACGTCTCTTCCGATGAGCAAAGAAATTAAAAGGGTGCCAAACACGACAAAGATAGGATAGCGGCAGAGTTCGACGAGATGGCCTGATTTATTGAGGAGAAAATACTCTGTGAGCTTTGCGACCGCAAGGGTAAGGATCACAACCGTTGCCAAGAGAGTGAGCTTGCGGAAAGAACGTAAAATGGAAGGGTGCTGCACTTTGAGATAGATAACGCTCATCAT
Source organism: uncultured Verrucomicrobiae bacterium (assembly GCA_963813135.1). Classification (GTDB taxonomy): domain Bacteria; phylum Chlamydiota; class Chlamydiia; order Chlamydiales; family Rhabdochlamydiaceae; genus SZAS-15. Next base: position 3,911 of record CAWEXY010000001.1, read on the forward strand.
CGTAAAGACAAATGCTAGAAGCAAACTCCCTGACACTGCCGTGGGGGTGATCAATGTAACGCTTTCCGACAAGGCGCGCTTCATCCCCTTCATCATTTCCAGATGGCGGGGCGTCACTTTCTGCCCTGCATCAATGATATGCGTTCCGGGTTCTACGTAGCTTTTTTTGCGGGGAATGCTCTCTTTCACCGCTTGCCGGATGGAATAAGCTTGGGCCATCTCTTCTTTGATCTCCCACTTCCCTGCGTTGCGATATAGCTGCAGAACAAATTCGACTTCGGGCCCTTGGAGGGTTACGATATCGTACCAGAGCTGATGAGGGAACGTTATCAAGCGTTCGGAACCAGGAACAAAAATATAGCACCCCTCTGTCGGATAGCCGATCTCGTGCATTTTTTGCAGCGTGCGTGCATCGACAAAGCTAGTGCGGAGCAAGGCATTCGCGATCGACTCCTTTGCGTTATACATCTTTTCGAAAGTCGCCATCGGCATTTCTATGCGCCATTGATCGTTCGTTACAATGGCATTTTCTATCTCGGAAGCTCTCGCCTTGACCTGCTCTTGGTTCAACCTAAAAATTTTACCTACATCGCGTGAACTCTCTTCCCGCAGCGTTTTCGTCGCTTCCACGTCTTCAAACTCAAAACCCACCTGGGCCAAAACATATTTTTCGGCCTTCGAATTCAACTCTAAAGTTTCGACGAAGACATCGCGGTAGTGAAGAAAAAAAGCGAGGATAACAGAGAAAAGAAGTCCCATCACAAGTCTTTTTCCCCATTTATCGGGGCGTAAAAACTTGAGCCGCCAAGAAGTATACCCCTCTTTCGGGCTCATGGTTTGAAGTGAGGCCATATCTGCTTCCCACTATACCCAAAAGGGACAATAATTTATATTCCCCTTTAAGTTGGCCCGGGTTTGGTGCTTTATTCGGCGGTCTGCTAGATTTTCGATGAGGCCTTACAGGGGCTTTAGCCCCCCTAAACGCCCGCCGAGGACAATACGCCAGAGCCGCATATGGACGAGAAGGGCGGCATAAGAACTCGCGAAAAAATAGTGGAGCGACGATAAATGACTAAATCCGGGCCAACTCAAATGTATCAATCACTGCCTCGCAAGTACCGCCCCCAGACTTTTCAAGCGCTCGTCGGCCAAGAAGCCATCGTTACGACGTTAAAAAATGCTTTAAAATTTAACCGTGTGGCCCATGCCTATCTCTTCTGCGGCTCACGAGGAACAGGGAAAACCTCGGTCGCTAGGCTTTTTGCCAAAGCCCTCAATTGTTCCCATCTCACGTCCGACTTTGAACCGTGCAACAATTGCATTTCCTGCCAAGAAATTACTGGAGGAAGATCCCTCGATGTCCTCGAGATCGATGGCGCCTCCAACCGCGGCATCGATGATATCCGCCAAATCAATGAGACCGTGGGTTATGCCTCTTCTGCCGGCAAGTATAAAATTTACATCATCGATGAAGTCCACATGCTCACCAAAGAGGCCTTCAACGCCCTCCTCAAAACTCTCGAAGAACCTCCTGCTAATGTTAAGTTTTTCTTTGCCACGACAGAACCGCACAAGATGCCCGCGACGATCATCAGCCGGTGCCAGCGCTTCGACTTCGGCCGCCTAAGCGCCGCTGAGATCGCCCTCAAACTCCGCAGCATCGCCCAGGACCAAAAAGCCCAAATCGAGGATGAAGCGCTTCAACTGATTGCCCACCTTGCCGAAGGGGGCCTTCGCGACGCCGAATCTCTCCTCGATCAGCTCCTTTGTTATAGCGAAGGTCCGATCACCTATAGTTCGGTAGCGCAGGCAGTCAGCCTCAGCCCCCGAGCCTATTACTTTCGCTTAGATGGAGCGATAGCGGACCGTAATCTTTCTTTTGCCTTTGAACTTTCGCAAGAAATATTTTCTACCGGCAAAGAGATCGCTTCTTTTCTCGATGGGCTGATGCAGCATTTCCGCACGATCCTTCTTTTCAAGCTGAACCTCCCGCTTTCCACTTATCTGAGCGAGGCCGACAAGAAAGCCTACCTAGCCTCTGAAAAGCTCTATTCAGAAGAGGAATGCCTTTATGCGCTCGATTACACTATGGGATGGTATAAGGAGCTCTCCAAAATCCCCTTCAAACAAGCGTTCCTCGAGATGATCCTCCTCCATCTTTTGCGCAGCAAGCAGCGGATTCCCCTCCCGTTCTCGTGCGCCGCCTCATTGAGCTTGATAAAGGAGCGGATGAGCCCAAGGAAGCTATTCCCGTAAGCGCTCCGCCGAAGCCAGTGACTGTAGAAAATAAAGCGATTCCTGAGCCGGCTATAGAACAAAAACCCGCTGCCGCTGAGGCGGCGCCTTCTGTAGAACCGGCGAAAACACCGCAGCACCGCTATGATACTCTTCTTCGCTTTGCCGCTGTCGAGCTCGAAGGAAGCGTTAAAAATTAAGGATAATTATGGGTAGTGGATTTTCGAAGATGAGAAAGCAGGCGCGCCAGTTGGAAGGCCAAATGGAGCAGATGCGCTCTGCTATGCAAAAAATCCAAGTCGTGGGAACTGCCGGCGGAGGGCTTGTAACGCTCACTCTCAACGGGGCCAACGAACTCATTCACTTAGAGATCAAACCCGATTGTGTCGACAAAAGCGACATTGAAGGGCTGCAAGATCTCATCAAAGCGGCATACGCCGATGCATGCGCGAAACTGCAGCAGCAATCACCTCAGGGTAATCTGTTTTAATTTACAGATGAGATTTTTCTTTCGATTCGATGACGCCTAAAAGGAAATGGGCGATATCACTGGAGGTTTTAAATTGCAGGACCTCATCTGCAATCTTTTGCGCTTCTAAAATCGTATACTTCCTAATGCTTCTTTTCAGAAGAGGTATGAAGCGCGGCGTGCAGGAAAATTTTTGGATCCCAAGCCCTAAGAGCAAGGGAATGAAGAGCGGGTTAGCGGCGATCTCGCCGCAGATCGTGACAGGCTTATTCTGCCGCTTGGCTTCGATCACGATCATCTTGATCATGCGAATGACGCCCGGGTGCGTGGGATAATAAAAATCGCTCATCGCAGGGTTGCTGCGGTCAATGCCCAGTGTGTATTGAATGAGATCGTTCGTCCCGATCGCTAGAAAATCGCTTTCGCTGGCAAGCACATCGCAGACGAGGACGGCGGACGGGACTTCCAGCATGCATCCCAGAGGTATATGGTCCGCGACAGGAGAGCCTTCCCTCTTTAGCTGCTGCTTGACTTCTTCGATGACTTGTTTGGCATCGCGCAGTTCATGAATATCTGAAATCAAAGGAAGGAGCAATCGGACATTCCCTTCAACGCTGGCGCGCAAAATAGCGCGCAGCTGGATTTTAAAGATGTCAGGATAGCGCATGAGGAAGCGAATGCCGCGGCACCCTAAAACGGGGTTGGGTTCATGGAGGAGGTCGGGAAAAAACGCGGGATATTTATCGCCGCCCAGGTCCATGACGCGGAATACGACGGATAGATTCTTGGCTTTATGCAGCATCGCCACATAGGCTTCATATTGCGCTTGCTCGTCAAAGAAGAGAGTCCGGTCCTGTAGAAAAAAGATATTCGGACCGGAAGAGTCCAACGCCGGAGGCCTCATAATGATGGATGAGGTCAAAATCGTTTAACGAGGCGGCGTTCGCATAGATCTTTACAGGATAGCCATCGATCGTCTCGGCTGTGAGCTGACGCTCGCTTTCTAAGTGTTGCTGCAAACGGGTTTTTTCTTTTTGTTTTTCCCGGTACCGCTGCAGAGACTCAGGAGAAGGATTGATGATGATTTCTCCTGTTTCTCCATCGACGATGACTTGTTTTCCTTGGTGTTCTTTGAGATTTTCCAGAGAAATGTTGGCAACATAAGGAATGCCTTTGGCGCGGGCGATGAGGGCGGTGTGGGACGTGCCTCCGCCTCCTTGCGTCACCACAGCGCATACTTTGGAAGCCTCCAACGCGGCGGTGTCGGAAGGAATAAGCTCTCTTGTGAAGAGAACGGCGCTCGCTGGAATTCCATCCAAGAAAGGGCGGGTCCTTGGCCTTAAATGGCGCATCACCCTTTGTGAAAGATCTTTAACATCGATGATCCTTTGATGAAAAAAAGAATCGGGGATATGGGAAAAGCTCTGCTCGTAATCGTTGATCACCGTCTGAAAAACCGTCTCGGCGTTTTTGAGCATTTCTCGAATCTTGCCCTCGACATTTTTCATGAGAGGATCTTCGAGCATTTGAATATGGGAGCCGATGATGGAGAGGACTTCTGTGGACCCTTCTTTCGCAAGATGCGCCTGCAAACGGCGTAAATCTTCCCTGCTGGACGAAAGGGCCCTGCGGTAACGGTAGATTTCTTGATCCACTTCGCTATGCTTGATCGGAAATTCAGGAATCTCTTCTTGGTCTAAAGGCGCATGGAAATGCGAAATGCCGATAGCAACTCCATCGCTAACGGGAGCTCCTCTCAGATATATTTCAACTTCGGTTTCGTTCAAGGCTTTCTTTCCCCAAATTCACTTGCAAAAGCTGCGATGAGAGTTTCTATGGCTTCTTTAGCATCTTCGCCCACAGCCTCCAGCCCAATGAGGCTGTTTTTTTTGATCGCTAACATGAGAAGGTTCATGATACTGCGTGCATCGACGACTTGATCCCGATAGGAGATAGAGACAGAAGAAGAATAGCCTTGCAATATTTTTGCAATGACGGCCGCGGGGCGCGCATGCAGTCCAAGGCGGTTCTTAACCTTGACTGTTTTCTTCACCCGTTTCAACTTTGTGTCCCCTTTTTTGGACAATGCCATTGGTCTTTTTTATCTACAAGATGCCTTTGTAAGCAGTCTAATATAGCATTTTCATTTTCTTTTGTGAAAGAGAGATTTTGCGCAATTGTCAAAAACGCAGGGAACCGCTATCGTGGCACTATGAAAGTTGTCATCGTTGGGGGTGGTTTTGGCGGGCTCAACGTCGCTAAAAAGCTCAAAAAAGCAAAAGCCGATGTCCTGCTCGTCGACAAAACAAACCATCATCTCTTCCAACCGCTTCTCTATCAAGTAGCAAGCGCCGCGCTCTCTCCTGGAGAGATCGCCATTCCGATTCGAGAGATCTTGCGCAAACAAGAAAATGTTACCGTCATCATGGGCGACGTTGTCCGCGTCGATAAAAATACCCGGCATATCGAAATGCTCAATGGCGATCGCTTTGAATATGATTACCTCGTGCTCGCCGTCGGCGCCAAGCATTCCTATTTTGGCAAGGACGAGTGGGAACAGTTTGCGCCCGGCCTTAAAACCATTAAAGATGCCCTGAACATCCGCGAAGAAGTCCTCATATCGTTTGAAAAAGCGGAACGGCTGGACAATCTCTCGGAAGCTGACAAATATCTCAATTTTATCATCATTGGCGGCGGTCCGACCGGCGTTGAAATGGCCGGAGCCGTCGCCGAAATTGCGCACCATACGATGTTCAAGAATTTCCGGCGCATCCGGCCTGAAAAATCGCAAATATTTCTAATCGAGGCCTTTCCCCAAATCCTGCCCACCTATCCCGAAAAATTAGCCACCTATGCGCGCAAAGACCTCGAAAAAATGGGCGTACGCGTGATCACGGGGAAAAAAGTAACAAACATTACTGCCGAAGGCGTGCAAGTCGAAGAAACTTTTTATCCGTGCAAAAATATCATTTGGGCTGCGGGGAACCAAGCCGCTCCCCTTCTCAAAACTTTAGATGTTCCCCTCGACAGGCAAGGCCGCGTGCTCGTTGAGCCCGATCTTCCATCCCGGCAATCCTGAAATTTTTGTGATCGGCGATGCCGCCTGTTCCATGGGGAAGAATGGCAAACCGCTTCCCGGAATCGCTCCAGTAGCTATCCAGCAAGGCAAATATCGTCGCCCATCTTGTTCAAAAAAGCGCATAAAAAAAGATCCCCCTTCCATTACTTCGACAAAGGAAGCATGGCCACTATCGGCGGGAAAAGCGATAGCGATGGTAGGCAAGCTGCAGTTGACGGGCATCGTGGCCTGGCTCATGTGGTGTTTTATCCACATCGTGTACCTCATCGGTTTTAGAAATCGTCTTACGGTAATGCTCGAATGGTTCCTATTTTATTTGACTGGGCAAAGAGGAGCGCGGCTTATCTACAGTTCGGTCGAGAGTCATTTCGCTCGCAAATAGCCCGCAAAGCTCCAGCGTTTACTTAGGCCTTTTCGCTCTATTGGGCGCCGCTATAGCCTATGCGCCTAATTTTTGCTATACACTGCCGCTCACCCTACTAATTCTCTGGTCTCCCGCAAAATCGCTGCGCTACATAGGCCTTTCTTTTTGCGGCGCTTTTTTTCTTTATGCGCAAATAGTTCACCATTTTCCGACTGCTCCTGAAATCGAAGCGGATGGAGCTTTTACCATTGAGTCCATCGCCCGGCAAAGCGGGCCTTTTAATAAGACGCTCCTCTATAAAGGCTCTTACAAAAACATTCCTTGCCGCGCTTATTTTGCCCTCAATAAAGAGCGTCCTATCGGTTCTTCGGTGCATGTGAAAGGCAAGCTCCTCCAAAAAGATCCTAAAAATTTTGTCCTCAAACCTAAGTCGTGGGAAAACTCCCCGCCTGGGATCGCCGAGTGGCGGTTCCACTCAAAGAAAAATTTTTCGGATATTTGCAACAAAAGATCCCCGATAGCCGCACGCGCGTCTTTTTGTCGTCGATGATCACGGGCGATATCGAAGAGCGCCTCATCTCGATGGAATTTGGCCGCCTCGGCCTGCAGCATATCTTAGGAGTATCAGGCTTTCAGTTTATCCTCATTGCAGCTGCCCTAGGGCTGCTCCTGCGGGCTGTTCCTTCCGTACATGTGGGCCTCGTCTCTTCTCCTCGTACTTCTCACCGCTTATTTTTTCTTTCTCGGCCCCTCGCCGCCTGTCATGCGAGCCTGGGCGGCCTCCACTGTCTATCTCCTGGGCATCCTTCTCAATCGCCCCACGTCAGCCATCAACGCGCTAGGGGTCGGCCTGCTCTTTGAGCTAGCGCTAGATCCTCTTGTTATCACTAACATCGGTTTTCAGCTCAGCTTTATCTGCACCGCGGCCATTCTTCTTGTCTACCCATCCATGCATCGGCTCTTTCTTCGATTGCTGCCGCAGCGGCCTTTGCAGGAGCTTAAGAGTTCTCCCTTCTGGACAAGCATGCCTACCTCATCGGCGCGCTCCTGCGCGAGAGCTTGGCGCTCAATGCCGCGGTCCACCTTCTCGCGCTTCCTGTCCTGCTTTGCCTCTTTGGAAAATTTCCGCTGCTCAGTCTCGTCTACAACCTCTTTTTCCCATTTCTGGCCGCCATTTCCTTCTGTTTACTTCTTGCAGCGCTGCCGTTTCCCTTTCTTTTCCCGCTCTGCAACGCCTTCACGAAAGCGATTCTTATTATTACGACTTATCCGCCGATGATTTTAGACAGAGCGCTTCGCATTCCCGCACTGTCTCTGGGAGTAACTGTCTTGCTACTTACGTTGATTATTGTGCTAGCTTTAAGGGATCGTAAAAAAATAACCTTTGCAGAATAGCAGGGCATTATTGCGAATTCACCTATGAAAAATCCCTCGTCGGCCATGTTGCTTCAACATGGCCCTCCTCGGGATTTTCCATATCTGAATCACACTAAACCCTCCTATTTGCAAGAGTTATTCTTTTACGATCCCTAAGCCTTTATCGAAAGCCTCAGCATTTGCCTGGGCGCGGTGAAGGTTCTCTTGATTTTGCGTGATCTTTTTAAAATCTTCCATCGAATGGATGATGAGCGGACGGACAAAGA
>CAWEXY010000002.1:0-17963 GCA_963813135.1 uncultured Verrucomicrobiae bacterium
CATTTCCACATTGTGAAATTTTACCGTTTTTAAAAATTTGAAGTGAAAAGTTGGGATGAATTGAAGGTACTGTAGTTTTATGGTGCAAATTTCCTGAAGATTTTTGGAATTCAAGAAACTAGTGAGAATTTCCCCAAATTGGTCACAAAAACCCTCTTTTGTTTCTTTACTGCTATTTCAAATAAGTGCATTTTTGGAATATTTTAGGACAGTTTTCATTGGGTGCCGAGCTCACATTTCCCGTTCAATTGCCAAAAAAATTAACGAGCTGTCCGCCAAAGAAATGCTCAATCCGTCATTCTGGCCCATTCCCTTCTGGCAAACCGATGTTTGTGTGTCGGAAAATCGACAACATTCTACTCATCCATTATTGCTTGAAAAATTTGCAGGATCATGGAATCCCATTATTCATGGCCTTTGTCGGCTTTTTTGTTGGAACATTTCGTTTGTTCCATTAAATTACAAAGTTGTTGATATGGAGCTGAAATTTGAATATTACGCAAATCCATGAATCAAATTGTTTATTCTTGAAGGGACATAATCCTTTTGATTCATCGGCAAGCATTTTTTTACATGTCCTCTACTGAAAACATTTCTGGAACATGAAGCTATCATCAAAACCGTTTGATTTCTTTGATAGCGGAAAAGGTTTAGGTCAGAAATCGAATTAATCGATGGAAATAAAGGCAAAGTGAACATTTATCATTTCCTTGCCACGACACATTTGGCCATAGACTTTTATTTTTTATTGATGAGAATTTATTTGTATATTTGGTGTGAACATTTCATCAAAAAGTGATGATGATTAGTTTATTATTAGTCAAATGCATATGTTCAAGTCCACTTGGCTTGAAAGCTTTTTATTGGATGTTGTGTTCATTTTACCCCAAAAACCACAGCGCCTTTCAGTTATTCCTCAAGCTTATGAAAACAATCAGTATTTATGCATGCCAACGCGGACAATTTGTGGCTATTTGGGACAGAAACATCATATCGGATTACTCGAAGGCATTCATTTGGTGGAAGACCATTTTGCTTGTTTGTAAATTTGTATTTCGCATTCAACTGTTTTTGCCAAGATGCCAAATGAATTTCAAATTACATTTCCGAAAATCGGATCATTATTCACATTCAAAGTCATTGTCGCTGCTCAGCAAACATTTGGTGAAGATCAGTTGATGCCGATCGTCGGCAATTGCATCATCACAAAAGTGAATCATGTCGATCAGTTTTCATTTGGGAACCTGATGAAGCTGAAAACTCGATAACCATCTTCCATTTATCGGATGCTCGACGGATGCAGCGTCCAATGTTGCAGAGCCTATTTGAAACGAAATCAGTTTGAGCTGGGTGGATCCGGTTCCAAAAACAAGCTGAAAATTTCAAAATCAAGGTACTGGTTCCCGAAGGACTGTCAGTGACGGTATTATTTGACTGATCATCTGAAAGTTTGTTATTGCTTTATGGAGATAAAGGATGGCCGCAATCAGGAAGGATATATCTCATTTTGGAGTTCACGGAGAGTTCAAAGAAGGAATTGTTGAATTGATGACACAAGCTGATGTCAGAAACAGCTTTCTTTTATTATTGCTATGATAGTTTCTTCAAAAATCCAAATGAATTTCCGTTTGTTAAATCAAAATCAGTTGGTTGTCATGTGAAGCTCAACACTAAATTTCCGAAACAGGTTGGGATTCATAGCCATTTCAGTTTTTGTCAGTTGAAGAAAAATTGAAATCATGACAAAGGCCATCAAACAAATTGTCAAAAACAGTGCCGAGCATATGTTCAGCCTTTCAAATTGTATCACTTGTTTGGCAAAATCTAGTTCCAACATACGGATTTGAGCTACCAATAGCTTCGGAATTCAAAGCACGAAAAATGGAAGCATTTCGACCCATAGCTGGCTCGAAAAGGAGTGGGCAAAAAAGATATGAGCCTTGTTCAACTGTCGCTGCGGTGGATTACGGAATATCTTATATTGCCTGAGGAAGAAGGAACGCTACGTGTCGAAATACAGACTCACCCAGAGAAAAAGCGAATCAAAATGCGAAGCCTAGAAATTGAAGGAGAAGAAGACATAGATTTCAAGCGTAAGCTCGAGCTCTATATGAAAGTTGTTGCAGAGCTTTTTGCAAAAGAAAAGGGAGTTCTTCCTTCTTTTCAAGCCAATAATACGCAAAAGCTTTATATTTTTTATCATTTGGGCTTTGTTTCAAAACGTTTTAAAAACGATTTAAAAGATAATCCCCCTTTTATGAAAGTCCGATCTACTTTTGCTGAAAATACAGTCTTTCCCTTAGAACTGGCCCCCATAAATGGCGTTTATTTTAAAAATTGGGTGAATTTTCAAGACCCCGAATTTGAAGGGAAAAATTTTGGCGAGACGATCCTTTTAATTATGATTTAGTCAATCTATTAAATTTGCCGCCCGTAATTGCTTTTGAGAGCAAACAAGATCTTCATACTCTTACTGTGAACTGTTTTAATTCTGTCGCCAAGCCGGTCACAGTTCAGATGGAATTGCGCTATGCAAGCAAGATCGATCCTCCATGCGTGATCATTGAAAAAGTAGAGGGAATGAAATTAATTGAATTAGATCATTCTCCGCAAATTTTAAGCTCGTTGATTTATATCGCTATACAAAAAAGCTATGAAATGAATTTGGGTGGAAATGTTGCAGTGCGTTTTACAAATGAGGAATGGTCGAAGTTTTTTCCAATGGTTCAATTCCATAGCCGCGCGGATACCCTTGCTATTCTTAAACGAATGAAAAAAGATCCTGCTTTTCAAGAAAGCGGCACTCCCAGTAGTAGAACGAAGCAATACATACAAGATGCTATCCGTAAAAAAGCCAACCCTGAGGTTCTCCTTGTGCCAAACACCTTCGAGAAAATTACCGATAAATTAGAAATAAGTAATTCAGGTTGGGTTATAAATTTTTTTTCTAGGCTAAAAAAACATGCTAGGGAAAAGGATTTTCCGGCATTTGACCGACTAGTCGAAGATGTCTTTCTTTTTACTGAAAGAGAAATTATTGCTTTGAAATCGATGCTGGATACGCCTGATAATCAGGATACCACATCGCCTTAGCGATCATCGCCTCGATTTCTTTAGAAGGAATCTTCCCCTCCCCTGCTGCTTCAATCACGGCATGGGCAATTTTTTTGGAGATTTCTCGCAGCTCCTCAAAAGGCGGAAAGAGTCCGCCAAACGGATCGCGCAGTAGCGGGGCGTGGCCGCTCAAGATTTCTGCCGCACGATAAAACATTTGATCGGTGACTTTTTTAGCTTTGCAGGCAATGACGCCGAGGCCAATGCCAGGGAAGATGCTGACGTTGTTGCATTGGGCAATAGTGTGGAGCTTGCCGCCATAGGAGACGGGCTCAAAGGGGCTGCCCGTGCCGATGATCGCTTTTCCCTTCGTCCACTCGAGAAGATCGGCAGGGTGGGCTTCGCATTTGGAGGTGGGATTCGAGAGCGGGAAAATGATCGGGCGAGGGGTGTACTTGGCCATTGCGGCGATCGCTTCTTGTGTGAAGGCTCCAGGTTGGCCAGAGACGCCGATGAGGACAGTGGGGCGGATGTGCGAGATGGCGCTTTCGAGGGTTGACGTTTTCCATGAGCGGACTTCTTCCTGGGGTCGTGCAAAGGGAGCTTGCGGCGGCGGAACTTTTTTGGCCCGTGTGCACGAGGCCTTCCTTATCGAAAATATAAAAGGCTTTTTTTGCTTCTTTTTCCGACGTTTTTTCTTGCATGGCGCCCAGCAGGTGATGGCAAATGCCAAGGCCGGCCGATCCCCCGCCAAAAATGAGGATGCGCTGTTCCTGCAGGTCCGATTGCGTGAGGTGGGTGGCGGCGAGGATGGCGGCATGGACGACCGCCGCAGTTCCTTGGATGTCGTCGTTGAACGAGCATATTTTGTCGCGGTATCGGTCGAGGAGAGGCCGGGCATGATCTCGTCCAAAGTCTTCCCACTGGAGTAAAACCTTGGGAAACTGCTTTCTTACGGTTTGAACAAAGCGGTCGATAAAAGCATCGTAATCGGGGCCGGTGATGCGCGGATGGCGCCAGCCGAGGTAGAGAGGATCGTCGAGGAGGGCTTTATTGTTCGTCCCGACATCGAGCATGATGGGAAGGGTCCGCGAGGGATGGATGCCGCCAAAAAGGGTGTAGAGGCTCGATTTGCCAATCGGTATCGCCATGCCGCCGGCGCCGAGGTCTCCGAGGCCTAAGATCCGTTCTCCATCTGTGACGACGATGACGTCGACATCGTTGTGCGGAAGGTGGGCAAAAATATCGTCGATTTTGTCTTGCAGCGGATAGGAGAGATAAATGCCGCGCGGATGGGTATAGAGCGCGCTGAAATGCAGCGAGACATCGCCGACGGTCGGCGTATAGACAAAGGGAAGCATCTCGTCGATGTGTTCTAAAACGAGGCGGTAAAAGAGGATCTCATTGCGGTTTTGAAGGGCGGTGAGGAACGTCCATTTGTCGAGGTCACTCGGCTGGCTTAAAAAATTGTCGTAGCGGCGCTTGACCTGTTCTTCGAGGGTCGAGACCTGGTAGGGAAGAAAGCCGTGGAGGTGGAGGCGGTCGCGCTCCTCCTCGGTAAAGGCTGTGCCTTTATTGAGCAAGGGGCTGGAAAGGATTTGGTCGGGGGTCATTCCCCTCTTTTAGCTAAACAACAAGTTTAAGGCAAAGTAAGTAAAAGAGGAATTTTTAATATTCTAAGCGATGACTTCTTGGCGCTGGGCGGCGAAGTAGCGGTAGGCCAGCCAAAACCAAAAAGCAAAGAGGACAAGCGATCCCCACGAAAGGATGGAAGGCGAGCTTGAAATCCATTGAAGCAGGGAGATGACGACGGCAGCGACCGCTTTAGCGGAGCGGTAGATAAAGACATCGATGATGGACTTAGCTTGGAACTTCTCTTCTTTTTTCAGAGGGATGTAAAGCATCTCTTTGATGATGCCAAAGAGAGAAGTGTCAAAACTTTTGATAGTCAGGAAGGCGAAAGATATCATGGCAAAGCTGGGCATGATGAGGACGCCGAGCGCCCCTACCCCCAAAACGGCGGGGATGAAAAGGTGGCTTCCGCGCAGCCCCAAGAAGTGGACGAGCAGGAATGACCCAAAAAGCTGGAGGCAGACGACGACGATGCTGATGACGCCCAGGAGCTTTCCGTAGTACTCCGTGCGCAAATCCTTATCGCCGATGAGGCTCTCTAAAGAAATGTTGAATTGATAGTAGAGCAGGGTGGTGCATACTTGAATCAACAGCACGATCAGGAGAATGAAAATAAGGGTCTTGGACGACCGGATAAGGTTGACCCCTTTTTTGATCGAATCAGCGGTAAACTCCCAGGGGCTCTTGGTCGAGGGGTGGCTGTGCTTGATGAGGAACCGATAAGCCAGCGTCAGCACGACGTAAAAAGGGATCGTGAGGAAAAGAAGGTTTTCGCTGCCCATGAAGGTCGCAAAAAAACCAGGGACCATGCTGCCGAAGATCGCCCCCGACCCGCCCACGGCAAAGATCAAGCCGTAGAGGTATTTAGCGCGGTCCGTCGGGATTGTCGAGTGGATGACCGACCATAGCTGCTGGAACAGGAGCATGATATAAACTTCTTTCCACACATAGAAAAGGAACGGAAGGATGGCGATTTTTGTGAGAAAGAGGGCGCAGGCAAGGCTCATAGTAGCGATCAGCGATATCGTGACAAGAAACATTTTCCAGCACCCGAGACGGGGCAAAAAGCGGTTGTAGAAGGCGACGGCAAGGATGTTGAGGAGAGGAGTGGCCAGCCAGGCATATCTTAAAAAATCGCTTTTATAGGCTGTAATAAAGACGGCATTGCAGACGGGACGGATGATGGCATATTCGGCGCTGATGCAAAAGGCGCAGAGCATCGCGCAAAAAATAAAAAGACGGTCGGTTCCCGTATAGCGTAAAAGTTCTTCTTTAATAGCCTGAATTTTCATATGACAATATACTATATTTTCTACGAAACAAGAGTCCATATAAATGATTTCTGTAACGATCCTGACCAAAAATTGCGCCGATACCCTGCCCGCGACGCTCGCTTCAGTTCAAAAATTTGCTGAGGTCCTCATTTTGGATACGGGTTCGACCGATGCGACTCTTCAAGCGGCGCAAGGGTGCCGTATCGAAAAGAGCCTTTTTGAAGGGTTTGGAAAGACCCACAACCGAGCTAGCGCCCTGGCGGAGCATGACTGGATCCTTTCCGTCGATAGCGATGAGGTTTTAAGTCCTGAGCTCATCGATGCAATTTTATCTTTAAAGCTTGATCCATCGTGCGTCTACGCGATCGAGCGGGAAAACTACTTCCTTGGCAAACGCATGCGCGGATGCTCGGGCTGGTACCCTGACTGGGTGGTGCGGCTCTATAACAAACAGCGAACAAGATTTTCGGACGATGCCGTTCATGAGAAAGTGATTTCGCAAGGCCTCCGGGTCGTGAAGCTCCAACATTCCCTGCGCCATACGCCCTATCGTTCCCTAGAGGATTTGAAAAGAAAAAAGGAAGTTTACACCCAGTTATTTGTAGAGCAAAACAAGGGTAAAAAAAAATCTTCCTTCGCAAAAGCTGTCTTGCATGGGATCTTCGCCTTTGTGAAAAGCTATATTTTCAAACGGGGATTTTTGTGTGGGAAAGAAGGATTTATTCTATCACGCTACATCGGCAGCGTGGCTTATCTTAAATACAGGAAGCTTAGTAACATTTGAAGGTTCTCAAGCCTTAAACGTAAAATTTTATTTATAAAGCACTTATATATTGTTGTCTTAATTCGAATAGATTGCTATTATCATTGTTACAATTATGAATGTTAATAATTTAAACAACCCTGCATCTACTTTATATCTCCAATTTGACGCCGATCCAAAGAAAGTAGAGGCTGCTGCAATCACATTGCAAAAAGTATGTCGTGGTTGGCGTTGTCGTAAAGAATATCGCGCATCCCTGCATCGTTTACCCGAAACACATCTATTAAGAACCAAAGTCAATACATTTCTTCGGGAAACGGATATGACAAAAGAGCGCAGAGGAAACACTTTTGGGAAAACAGCTGTCTTCTTTCCGAAAGAGTTCCCTACTCTCATTTTGAAAAGGTCTGGATATGGGTCTTGCGAACGCTTTCAGAAAATGATTCAGGCTCGAAATATCTGTGCCGAAATTAAATCTACTTCTTTGGTGGTGCCCAAAGCTTTCTTCAATAAACTAGAATTAAAGGATTCCTTCTTAAAAGGTGATTATCTTGTCGAAGAAAGGCTGCCCCTTGGAAGTATAAGCCGATTTGACCAACAGAAATTATATCTGGAGCATTTGGATGAGCTCACCCCGGTTATTCGTGAAATGGCGCACTTTGTGTTGAAATCCGGATTGGGCGATTTGATTCAAATTAAGGGAAGAAGTTTTCCTAGAGAGTTTAATTGGAACACCCGTTATGACAACATCCCCTTCTTCTTTGAAGATAACAAGATTAAAATTGGACTGATTGATCTCGAACATATGAATATGAAACAGCAAAAGCCGTCTATTGAGAGCTTACAATCACTCGTTTATCTTTACCCTTATCATGGGGATGTCATCTTTGGCGTGGGTCGCGCTTACTTCGAAGAAAAGGAATTAAAATTAGTTGAAGAGAGCGTAGAGCAAGGAAAAAGCTTCATCAAAGTTAGCTGCGAAAATATTCGTCAATATATTAAAGAACAATCTCTCATCGCGGTACCTGAGAAAATTCGAGTAAAAATTGTCAATGAATTCAAAGAACAATTCCATCTCGATAAAGACCAGTGTAAGATACTCGATGAGACTCTTATTGGCCTAGCGAATCTCCTTAACGAGATTAAAGAGAACAAAACTGATGCTCCGATTTATCATTTTAACAGCGGGTTATTTACTCACGGATGCGATGAGGCGTATTGGTCTTTAGAAAGCCATATCCATCGATGGCACCGAGAGACGCTTAATGGAGAATCTCCTTTAAAAGGTAAAGATTCTCTTCTGGAACTATTTTTGGAAAAATTTGAAGAGAACAAGATCATCTATAGTTTCAGCTTGGTCGGTTTTTGTGGAATTATTGTCGATTAAGGCATTCAGTCAATTTCAGGGATTTTCGCGATCTTTCCCTTCAATCTCCTAACGAAACTCATTGGTTAGCGGTAGTCGGATTCGAACCAACGACACAAGGATTATGATTCCTCTGCTCTAACCAACTGAGCTATACCGCTGGAAAAGCTTAAAAAATAGCGGGGAGAGGATTCGAACCTCTGGCCTTTGGGTTATGAGCCCAACGAGCTAACCACTGCTCCACCCCGCGATAATGTGGTCAGCAACATATCACAGGGTCTCATTTGCTTCAAAAAGAAAAATCACGAGTCTTTTGCGACATAGACCCAAGCTGGCAGGCCTGAACGCAATCGCACTTTTATTCGTTTGTAGTCGGATACCTCATAGTGGTCGGCTTGTTCTAGTTCCTTAAGAGAAACTTGAAATACCATGCCGGACCTGAGGGTTGAATGATAGAATGGACGTCTTCTCCACTTTTGGCGACAACGTCAGGATCTGTAATTTTTAATTTTTTAATACTATAGCCTGGGAGGCTGTCTTCATTGCCCATGAGCTTTCGGCCAAATGTAGCAATTTGGACTTTTTCATATCTCAAAGTTCCGTAAGAAAACAAATTTTCCATAAGTCCCTCTAATGTTTCTTAAAAATAAAATTTAAAACTTTTCTCGTATACTCTTTCCCATGCATGGGGCTGTGAGAAGTATGCTCTGACGCTTGCACCACGGTAAACATATCAGAAAATTCGGCTTCTAAATCTGCGATAGAATAAAGGTAGGATGCGATATTGGCGCAGGGATCGATAATAAGGTTCTCTTCGGGAGAGGGAGAGTAGTTTAAAAGAGGGCCATAAAATCCATCGTTGACGGAGGCTAAAGAAATAAAATAAAAACCGTTTGGTTTAAGAGCTTTGTGGAGCTCTTTTCGATAATTTTTTTGGGCTTCTTTGTTGGTGATGTGCTTATAACAAAAGATATCGATGGCGATGTCTAATGAATTAGGAGCGATCGGCCACGGCTCCGAGACATCTTGGGCAAATGCCTTGATAGGCAGTTTCTGGAGGGAAGCTTGATCGTTCACCGCTTCAATGTTTTCTTCAAGGAGATCGAGGGCGGTAACTGTGTATCCTTGGGCGGCTAAATAAAAGCTGTTTCTCCCAAGGCCGCATCCTAAATCAGCGGCTGACTTCCCCTCGACACCCTCTTTTTCAAGCCAGGCTATGAACTCTGTCACGGCGCGCGTGGGGTCTTTTCTAAAAGATGATGGTATCCCTTGCTTCTTATACTCAGCGGACCAAGCGGCTGTACTCAATTTATTCATGGGATCAATCTATCAACATAGGCCTTATTGCTTCAATCGTGCGGCTAGTTGCTTCCTGAGATTTTTGAGCAAGCTTTCTGCCGGCTTCGGCCATTGCAGCGGGAGGATTTTTAAGAAACTCTTCGATGAGGGATCTAAGCTCTTCGATCGTCACTTGTCTCCCTGCTTGGGCGCCTAAGACTAAATCGACGAGCTCTTTTTGGGAGTGCATATGAGGCCCGAAGATCACCGGCACGCCGAGCGCCGCTGGCTCAAAAATATTGTGCCCGCCGATACGGGAAGTAAAACTCCCCGCCACAATGGCGAGCTCGGATAGTTGATAGCAAGCGTTCAAGATGCCCATGGCATCGACGAGAACGACGCGTTTACTAGGGTCTGGTTTTCCCTCGGAGTAGCGCACAAAATCGATACCCTTGCGTTTGAGAAGATCGGCAATTGCATCGAACCTCTCGGGATGCCGGGGAACTAAGAGGATTTTTAGGGGCAAGGATGCCAGGGCATCTAACAGCAGTTCTTCTTCGCAGTCATGGGTGGAACCCAGCGTGATGACGCGGTCCTGCGGATCGATGCTGAGCCGCTTTCTCCATTGTTCTTTATCGATCGGTGTGGCAGGGGCATCGAGCTTGAGGTTGCCCGTGACGGCGATTTTGGAAGCAGGAATGCCGATGCGGCAAAATCTGTCTTTGTAGTTTTCTGACTGAACACAAAACAGGGAGATCGGCGTGAAAATTTTGCGCGCGAGGAAGCGGAGCTTTTGGAACCGGTTTGCCGAGCGTTCGGAGATTTTTCCATTGACGAGGACGACTTTGGGGGCGCCGAGGGTGATGAGATTGTACCAAAAGTCGCTTTCGACGAGGACCAGCAGTCGAGGATTGATTTTTTTCCGCAGGCGCCGAATGGTCCAAGAAAAATCGATGGGGAGAATGAAATGCCCGGCAATGTTAGGGAATAGCTTTTTAGCTTCGGCGAGGCCCGTTTCTGTTGTCGTAGAGAAAACGATCGAATGGTTTTTTTGAAGCTCGGTAACGAGTTGCATGACGGCCCGTGTCTCTCCCATCGAAACGGCATGGATCCAAATCGTCGCTGGAGATAGAGCCGGAAGTTTTAGGCCGATGCGCTCGGCGATATGGGCCCGCTTTTTCTCTTTCCAAATCCATAGCGGCAAAAGAAGCGCTAAGACGAAGTTGTAGAGCGCTCTAAACATGCTTTTTTTGCCAGGCTTTCAGTTGCTCTAATGTGATGCCAAGTCCTGCTATCCGGATTTCGTTGATATCTTCTAAGTCTTCCATGGCATCGGCTAAAAAAGATTGCCGATCTGTCTCTGCAATTTGTTTGCTAGCCTCGACATTAAGAAAATGAGTAATAGCGTTTCCTGTTAAGCCTTTTAAAATGACCTCTCTTATAAGAGCTCGGCGTTGTTTTCGATAGCGTATATGGATTTCATCGAACCCTTTGGTTTGAACGGTTGAGTCATAAATGGTGCAAGTTCGCATATAAGAAAATAGATACAAATCAACCATGGGGCGTATATCTTGCAATTCATAAACAGCGATAAGAGCTGAATTATAGTCATCTCGCTCAATGTCGTTGAACGACTGGGGCACAAGGTTGTGAACGACTAAAGGAATATTAGCACTTAGGCGGGCGGTCCGCTTATTTACATCTGCAAAAGCCTGCAAATAGCTAACATGAATCAATAAAAAGAGACTTTGTTCATAAGGGTCTTCTATAAGAGCTGCCTTTGAAATGATTCGCTCTAGTTGCAGTTTTAGACGTGTGGAATCTTCAATTGGAATATAGGTCGATCCTCCTATACGAACACTATGTGTGCGCACTTTGCCAACAAATTCTCTGTCTAGCAATCCATCTGCTAGTAAGAAGTGTAAGGTATAAATCGTTTCTTTTGTTGGGCGAAGGCGATGAGCGTTGTCTACTAAGTATCTGATAGCTTCTTTATGATTGAGGATCATTATCTTTTCGTCTTCTAATTTTCCTTCTGCTGCAGTCCCTTTTAAGATGAGTCGCTCTGTATCCAGCCATGAGTAAGTGTTCCCTTCTAAGCGGGATGAGTTGTAAGAAAGATCGATGAGGAGCCGGTTAAAAACCTGGTGGGCATAAGTTCCCGCCGGATCTTCATGCTTTGCTCTTTTCCCCATACGATGTAGTTGCGATCTCGAGTCGGCTGGAATATAGAAGGTTTTATTCGGTTGGTAATCATCGCACCACGTGTCGTTATACAAAACAGGGGCGCGGACAAAAAGTGGCCGACGCACTTGCTCAATAACGCTGATACTCGCGGAACTAAAGCAGACGCTTGCGCCGACTTTTAGTGGGGTGCTATGTTGCAGTACCTGATATTTTGTGGCCTTTTTACGCCCTACCTGCTCAACAAGATTATCCTTCACCATTCCTGCTAACCAACGTCGCACGCTTCGCTCGGAATAGTGGCCGCCGAGTCTTTCAAGCAAATCTTTGATGCTAAGAGGATTGCCTTCTTTACTCAGATGATGAAACACAATTAATTTTTTATCACGTAGGTTCATACTGTTCCCCTAAGGGGTTTCCTGCGGTCTTAAAACCGAATATGGTCTAATCTAACCGGAATACGGCCATTTTTCAATCAATTTTTGGCCGTATTCGATGAATACGGCCACTTTTTTCGGGTTTTTTGGCCGTATTCGGCAAATTCGGCCATTTTTTAAAATCTTTAGACGCTAAGGAAGAACGACGAGGTTGATGAGCTTGTTGGGCACGAAGATCACTTTTTCGATTTCCCCTGTGATATGGCGCGCGATTTGCTCTTGCCCTTTGATGAAGGCGAGCAGCTCGTCTTGCCCCTTATCTTTGGGGAGTTCCCATTTGCCGCGGACTTTACCGTTGATCTGCACGACATAGAGGGTTGTCGCATCGACCAAATAGGCAGGATTGACTTTGGGAAATGGCGCATATGTGAGACTTTCGGCGCCGCCCAAGATCTCCCAAGCTTCTTCCGTGATATGGGGTGCGAACGGATATAGGACCTGCGTGAGCATGCGGAGCACCGATTTGGGATACTGCGGAAGCGGAGAAAAGTCGTTGATGAAGGTCATCATTTTGGCGATGGCGGTGTTGAACGACATCTCTTCGACATCTTTTTCGACGACATGCACGAGGCGATGGCCGAGCTTCATCGCTTCCTCGGTATCAGTGTCTGTGACTTTTTCTGACGTAACGAGCGCAAAATAGCGAGAGAGGAACCGATGGCACCCTTGGACGGCATCGGTATTCCAAACTTTTTCGTGATCGAAAGGTCCCATGAACATTTCATAGAGGCGTAAGGAATCAGCGCCCACTTCTTCGATCATTTCATCGGGAGTGACGCCGTTGAGCTTTGATTTGGACATCTTTTCCATCTGGCTTGACAAAGGCTCATCGGTGCCCATTTGGAAGTATTGGTCCCCTTTTTGGACGACTTCCTCGGGAGAAATATAGACGCCGGACGGCAAACGGTAAGAGCGCGAGGTCAAGAGCCCTTGGTTGCGCAGCGTTTGAAACGGTTCCAGTGTGGAGACATAGCCGCAATCATAGAGAACTTTATGCCAAAACCGGGCATAGAGAAGATGCAAGACAGCGTGTTCGACGCCGCCGACATACATATCGACGGGCATCCAATAATTTTCCTTCTCAGCCTCCCAGGCCTTGTGCTCATTATGAGGATCGCAGAATCGTAAGTAGTACCAGCAAGATCCGGCCCAGTTGGGCATCGTATTGGTCTCGCGGCGCGCTTTCTTGCCTGTTTTGGGGTCTGTCGTTTCAATCCAATCTTTGGCGCGAGCTAAGGGGCTCTCTCCCTTTGGGGAGGGCTTGTAATCGGACAGCTCCGGCAGCAAGAGGGGCAGCTCATCGAGGCCGAGCACCCGTTTTGTCCCGTCAGGGAAGTGCAGAATCGGGAAAGGCTCGCCCCAATATCGTTGCCGCGAGAAGAGCCAATCTCTTAGCTTATAAGTGACCGTCCCCTCCCCTTTCTTGTGCTGCTCTAGGTAAGATACGATTTTTTCTTTGGCGTCGCTTGGTTTGAGGCCATTGAGAAAGTCGCTATTGACCAGTGTTCCGAGATTTTTCCACCCTTCGGTCCAACAAGCTCTGCCGCCTAATATTTCAGCGCGGCCCTCCCCTTCTCCTGGATCGATGACAGGTATAACGGCGAGATCGTATTTTTTAGCGAAAATAAAATCGCGGTCGTCATGGGCGGGAACTCCCATGACAGCGCCCGTTCCATAGCCCATGAGAACGTAATCGGCCACCCAAATGGGGATTAGTTCATGCGTGACAGGATGGAGGGCGTAAGCTCCAGTAAACACTCCCGTTTTTTCTTTGGCAAGTTCGGTGCGCTCCAAATCGCTTTTTGTTGACGCTTCTTTCAAGTATTGGAAAACGGCTTTTTTATGCTCGGGGGTTGTAATTTGCGGTACAAGAGGATGCTCAGTGGAAATAACTAAAAAGGTAACGCCAAAAAGCGTGTCGTGCTGTGTGGTAAAGATGGTGATCTTGTCAGAGCCATTCTCTAGAGCAAAATCGATCTTGGCCCCTTCGCTTTTTCCGATCCACTGAATCTGGAGCTTTTTGACCGATTCGGGCCAATTGACAAGGGCCAGATCGTCGATGAGGCGTTCGGCATAGGCTGTAATTTTTAATACCCATTGGCGGAGAGGCTTTCTTTCGACGGGATGCCCCCCGTCGATCGATTTGCCGTTGTCGACCTCTTCATTGGAAAGAACGGTGCCCAAAGCGGGGCAAAAGTTCACGAGGATGTCGGCTTCGTAAGCAAGCCCTTTTTCATAAAGCTTCGTGAAAATCCATTGGGTCCATTTGTAATAGTCGGGCTCGCTCGTCGCAAATTCCCGCTCCCAGTCATAACTAAATCCTAAAGATTTTAATTGACGGCGATAGGTGGCGATATTTTTCTCTGTCGTGATGGCGGGGTGGGTCCCTGTGCGAACGGCATATTGCTCCGCGGGAAGTCCAAAACTATCCCATCCCATAGGATGGAGGACATTAAACCCCTTCGTTCTTTTGTAGCGCGCTAAGATATCAGTGGCCGTATAGCCCGTGACGTGGCCGACATGCAGCCCGGCTCCGGAAGGATAAGGAAACATATCGAGGACATAGTATTTAGGTTTTGACTTGTCGACTTCTGCTCGGAATGTCTTCCGTTCTTCCCAATAGGCTTGC
This sequence comes from uncultured Verrucomicrobiae bacterium, assembly GCA_963813135.1. Lineage (GTDB taxonomy): Bacteria > Chlamydiota > Chlamydiia > Chlamydiales > Rhabdochlamydiaceae > SZAS-15. Next base: position 14,618 of record CAWEXY010000002.1, read on the forward strand.
CACTTTTGCTCGATGCGTTGATGATCGTATTTCATAAAAAGGTGCAATATAGCAAATGCGTACTTTACAAAAAAGTAAAAATTCCTTAGAGTCATTAATTAGGCATATGTTAGAGATCGGAGCAACAAAGAAGAATAAGATTTCCCTTTCCGATTATAATTATCGGAGAGATATCGAAAATCGGCTTTTAATGGCCTCGTTTTCGACGCTCGATCTTGCCGTTCTCGAGGAGATCCTCTTTAGCCCTCTGCAGCTTCCCATTTCCAAGATAGCTCAGGCGTTGGATGAAAGCCAAAAAACGCTCCGTCCTATTTTAGAAAAGCTCTCCCAAACAGGGCTTCTTTCCTTGCAAGGCGACATCATCACCGTGGATAAGGAGATGCGCAAGTATTTTGAGGTCGAGGCGGCTAAATTTGATTCCGATTTCAAGCCTGATATGGATTTTCTCCAGCACCTGCTTAAAAAAGTGCCCATCCATGTCCTGCCAACCTGGTACGCGATTCCCCGCACGTCGAACAATATTTTCGACTCGCTGATGGAAAAATACTTCGCAACGCCCTATTTGTTCCAACGCTACTTGCATGAAGTCAATTTAGCCGATGCGACTTTGACGGCCATCGCGCACGACGTGATGCGGGCCCCGGATTTTCGCATCCCGGCCAAAGATTTGATGCATAAATACGACCTTTCCCGCACAGAATTTGAAGAGGCGATGCTGCTCTTAGAATTTCACTTTATTTGCTGCCTCACATTCGAGCGGTCCTGGCAGCCATTGGAAGGAGGTCGTAACTCCCTTTCATGAATGGCGGGAATATCTTACCTTTTTACACAACACAACTCCCGTGCCTATTAAAACTCCCGCCCGCATTGAGCGGTTCAAACCTCACGATTTTGCGTTTATACAAGACATGACGGCCATCCTCCTTCAGATCAAAAAGCAGCCGCAGCCCCTCGCAAAATTAGGCGATAACACCTCTTATACAGAACGGCTTGTCAGCCGCCTCCTTAAACTCCAATTAGCCCAGCAAAAGCAAACGAAGTTTTCTCCTACCGGTGCAGCTGACGCTTGGGTAGATGACCGCCTCGAAGGCCGCGCTCTCTATATGTACCGGCATCCTGCCTGCGCCATTTCTGAAAAGGTCCTGCGCGAAGCGGAGAAATCGATCGGGCGCGTGGTTTATTCAGGATGGGTTTATTTTGAAGATTTTCTCAAAGGCACTATTGTTCCCTTGAGCGACCAATCGATTGTCAGCCTAAAGAAAGTAGGAAAATCTTGGAAGTATACACTCCCCTCTTATACAAGCGAAGAAAAAGCGATTTTAAAAATGATCATCTTCGATTGGTTTTTTGAGGTCGGAATCACCGCCATCGGCACGCACGAAGATAAAGAATGCTTCACCGTCACTGCTTTTGGCCAATCACTTTTTGGTTAATTAATGGCTGAAGATCTCGTCAGCAACCGCAAGGCGTTTCATAACTATGAAATCCTTGAGACCTATGAAGCTGGCATCATGCTGCTTGGCACAGAAATCAAGTCATTAAGGGCCGGAGGCGGAAGCCTCCAAGACGCCTACATCGTCTGCCATCATGGCGAAATGTGGATGAAAAACTCCTCCATCGCCCCCTATAAATTTGCCAGCGTCTTTAATCATGAAGATCGGCGCGAACGCAAACTCCTTCTCCACAAGCGGGAGATTCTCAAGCTGCGGGCGGAGACCGAAGAAAAGGGTCTGGCCATTATCCCTATCGCGATCTATCTCAAAGACGGGATCGCCAAGGTGAAGATCGCTATCGCCCGCGGTAAGAAAGCCCACGACAAACGGGCGGCTATCAAGGCCCGCGAGCATAAGCGGGCTATCGACCGCGCCCTCAAAGATCATTGATTATCAGCTAGTTACAATCGTCACATCTCCCTTAATTTTAGTCACTTACATGTCAAATAATTACTTGAATTCATATTAAAAAACAGCTAAAATTAAGTACGCGGAGGAGTTTATGAGTATAAGCATTAATAACGCGGAAATAAAGATCAATTGCGCTTCAGGAAAAAACGTTGATTCAATTTTAGTAAAAAATACCAAGAATGAAGAGCATGAGTTTTCTGATGTAGATATCAACCTGAGGAAAGAGTTCGTTGATTTAACATCGGCTGTTATTTCTCTGATTCAAGATCGATGCGATCTCGGATTAGACGGCGGGCCTCGGCTGGAAGATTTAAAAAGTGTGATCATTGATAAAACTACTTGGATTACGGATGATGTCGCCATCGTATTCGAAGTGAATGGCAAAAAAGTGGTTTCATTTTTCCCCGCTAATTGGGGAGAATTAAGTAAAATTAATGCAAAATTAAAAGCGATCGCCTCAAAATCGATTCGGTCTCCCACATTGCGTTTGAATTGATGTTTGTAAAAAAATAATTTGAATTATTTATCTAGATCCTGTAGTTATCAAGAAAAGGTGGCTTATGGATCGACGTATTCTAACTCTGCTCACTTCTCTTGTTTCAATTAGTTCTGCTTTTGGAACAGAACCGACAATCTTATCAGGAGAAGTTTCTACAATTACTAAAGATTCGCTCTTAGATGCTCCTCTGCGCATCTTATCGGGAAGTCATTTTCTTTTAGGGAACTTACAATTAGTCAACGGAGAGTCTCCCCTGGATGTTCAAACGGGGTCGACCTTAGCGCTTCTGGGCGTTCTATCGGGCAGCGGCGATTTTATCAAAGACGGACAAGGCACGGTCCTGCTCATGGGAAGCGATCCCAATACTTTCGAGGGAAAAACCATTGTCAACGGCGGACTATTAGCTCTTAATAAAACACAGGGTCCCGCGCTTGCCAACGAGATTTTGATCCATGGCGGAACAGTCGCTATCATTACCCCGGGCCAACTCGGAGAAAAAGCGAAAATTACGCTAGTTAATGGAACTCTAGATCTATCAGGCCATCCCCTGGCGCTAGATGCGCTGCATTTTCAAGGCGGCAAACTAGAGCAAGGAGCCCGGATTACGCTCGGCCATCTCGATATCCAAGGCCAGGCCATTCATGGCGACTTTAAAGTGAATGAAGGGATCTCATTTGATCCCGCAAACGGCGGCACCGCATTAATTCAAGGAACTTTAGATCTTGGTGATGATGTCCGTCCTATCGCTGTCCCCAAAGGGAACAATCCGATCGACATGGAGATTGCAGCTTCGATTACTTCCGGCGGTTTCGATAAACACGGCGAGGGCGCTCTTCTAATTTCTGGAACAAATACTCATAGAGGTCCGACAAATATCCACAGCGGAGTGATGATGCTTTCGGGGGTTTTAGAACATTCGCCGATTGTGATCCACCCCGGCGGC
>CAWEXY010000003.1:0-92488 GCA_963813135.1 uncultured Verrucomicrobiae bacterium
CCTTAGCCAAGATCGCCTTAATAGAATCGCCCAATGAATGGGACATTAAAGACTTTCCTCTTCAGGATGACAAAAAAAGGTTTAGCCTTGCGCAGATGATTGTGCAGCACAACTTGGGTCAAATGATTCAATTATTACCAGAATTTCAACTCAATTCCGAACAAACTTTTGAGATTTTGAAAATGATCGCCCAAAAGAAAGGCGAGAGCCTGCTTTCCTTTTTGGAAGAACACGTGTTGCCTGAATCCGAGTTAAAGAAACTTTATTATCTGATCCATAGAAATGTGATTGATAGATTGATGGGCCATGCCGATGGTGAAGGTTTTTCTTCTTTTTATATGGATCCTTCCAAGCCTTCTAGAGGAGCGGATCTCTCAAAACTTTGCGGGTTGTTACAAATTCTTCTTAACTCTTCTGATACCCGCTTCATTATTTCACAATTAGTCGAAAACGCCACTAAAGAAGGATTTAATTCAGAAAATTTCAAGATCTTAGTCGGCGATTTAGAGAAAATAAATAACCCCGGTCAATTTTACCCAAAATTAATTTGGCTCGTGGATATTTTGATCCGCTGCCAGTTCGAGTCTACTCCTGACCTCCTCGCCGATAAGGAGTTCTTTCAGACATTAGTGGAGATATCAATGATGGAGAGTCCTTCGGTATTAAAGCAGGAGGCGACATCGGCTTTATTTTCGGTTTATCTAAACAAAGAAAAAAGGGAAGTGTGGCTCAAACAAAAATGTCCTGACCATCGTTTGGCGACCTCGCTTTTGTTAGTCGGGGCAGAGATAGCACCCAAAACGAGAGACGCCATTTTGGCTGGTTTGAGCGCCAGAAAATACCGAGATCGCAAATGGATGCAATCCATCAACGAAACGATCAGCCTTGTTATTCGATCCGAGGGTTTAACTTCGGAAGATAAGCATATTCTTTTGGACCTTATCTTCCAGGAGCCCAAAAAAGGAGAGCGAGAAAGAGCTCCCGATTATCAAAAGCGTCTAGAAAAACATAGGATCGATCAAGAACACGGCATCGCTGCGATAAATACGCTTCTTCTATTTCAGCATCCCGACTTATTGACAAAAGTTTCCGACATGCCGTCTTTGTTACAAAAATGGCAAGAATTTTTGCGAGAAAAATTCCAAATTCAAAATGTCGGAAAAATAAATCAATTTCTTGCTACATTTAGTCAATCCAAGCGTTATCCTAATGGACTGCTTATTTATGCGGCTCGCTTGCAAAGGATAGCGACAAAGGATCAAAAGGATGCTCTGAACCAGTGTATAGGGCAGCTCGTCCAAGGAGTGCTCGATGACACCTACCCGCAAATACGGTATGATTTAGAAAAAAATCTGCACTTAAAGACCTTGGCTGCCAACAATTCCGAGCTAATAACAAAATGGACCAAGCCGATTCAAAGGTCATGCGGTGCGATCGCGGCGCGTCACAACAGTCCGCAGAAAATAGTCCGCAGGCTCCTATCTCGAGCCATTAGGGATAAGCATTTGGGCAGTGATCAGGCAAAAATATATCCCACTCTTAGCAAAATGACAGCGGAAGGTTGGAAAAATCCCCAAAAGCATATCCATTCTATTGCATCGCAGGGTAAAGGAACCCTCGCTGAACAAATCGAAATCGAATGTCTCACTCTTGTAACTCTAGAAGACCCCAAAAAATTAGAACAGGCATTGAGGATCTTGCAGGATAAGATTCCTCCCCAAATGCAATTCCATAGAGACATAGCCGATATACGCAAGCAGCTTTTTAATCCTATAAAGATCGTCTATGAAGGGCTTAGCATTGAGGATACCGATCAATGGGAGGACATGCTTCTTCTCGGCACGGAGGTATCCAATAGTTGTCAGCATATTATGGGAGGACCCAACACAAATAAATGTTTGCTGGCCTACATTCTAGACGGGAAAAACCGGGCCATGATTGTACGTGATAGGAATGGGGAGATCATTGCGCGCGCGATATTGCGAATGTTACAAGATCCTATTTCCAAGATGCCAGTTTTATTCATGGAAAGGACATACATGCGTCAAGACGATAGTGTTTTAGAGGAAATCGTCCAGGAAGGATGTATAGAAAAAGCGCGCTCGATGGGCCTTTGCTTAGTCGCTAGCGAGATAGATTATCCAGATCTTGGTACAAACCCTGCCTATTCCGGAGCACTTGATGCTTTAGGCTGTCAGGTTCCTTTTGAGTATGTCGATGCGACGGGAGGGATTAGCCCCGAGGGAAAATTTACGATTTCAACAAGCCGAGTCTTATACAATCCTAAAGCTTAAATTCTTCGCCGAAGTAGGAAGAGCGGGCTTCTCGGTGTTCGAGGAGCTCTTGCACGCTTCCTTGTGCCAAGATCTTGCCATCGCGGATGAGGTAGCTCCGATCGACGATCGAAAAGATCTCGCGGGCATTGTGGTCCGTGATGAGGATGCTGATCCCTTTATTTTTCAGATGGCGGATCATTTTTTTCACATCGGAGATAGCGATCGGATCGATGTTCGCAAACGGCTCGTCGAGTAGAAGGATCTGAGGCTGCGTGACGAGCGCGCGGGTGATTTCGAGGCGGCGGCGCTCTCCACCAGAGAGGGCGGTTGCTTTTTTCTTGGCAAGTTTTTCGAGGTGGAGCTCGGCGAGGAGCTCTTGAAGGCGCGCCAGGCGCTGCGTTTTTGTGAGAGGAAGGGTCTCAAGGATGCAAAGAATATTATCTTCGACGGAGAGATTGCGGAAGACGGAAGGCTCTTGCGCAAGATATCCCATGCCGAGGCGGGCGCGCTCGTGGATCGGGACATCGGTGATCTCTTTGCCGCGGAAAAAGACATGGCCATCATCGGGGCGGATGAGGCCCATCGTGATGTAAAAAGCCGTCGTCTTGCCGGCGCCGTTGGGGCCGAGCAGTCCGACGACTTCGCCGGGGGCGACGTCAAAAGAGAGTCCATCGACAACATTTTTATTGCCGTAATTTTTCTTGAGCTGGATGACTTTAAGCAGCGGCAAGTTCATGGAGTCCTTTTGAGAGAAAGGTTTTTAACGCAAAGGCGCAAAGGCGCAAAAGACAACTTAGCGACTCCGCGTCTTTGCGTTAAAATTCTCTCTTTGTATTTCATGGGAGGCTCTCGGTGAATTGGAAGAGTTTTTCAAGAGCAGCCTGTTCTTCGGGCGAGAAGGTGAGCTGCACAGCGCCGATGCCTTTGACCGATTGTTGGTGCGTCGTGGCGTCTTCGGTGATGTGGACTTCGCTGGCGCTGATGCGCAGGTTTTCTTCTTCGTTGAGGAAGAGAACTTTTTTTCCGGGATTAGCGGCCAAGATGAAGGTGCGGTTAGGAGGAAGATAAGTGATACGGTCCGAGATGCCGACGCGCCGCGGCGCTTTAGGATCGGTGGAGAAAATCTTCACGGAGCCTTTCAGTGCAATCGAGACGGGCTCCCATGTATCGGAATATTCCACGACGGCTTGGTCGGCAAAGGCGGTGAGCTGTCCCTCTTCATACACAATTTGTTTTCCGCCTTTGGGGCTATCGGCTGTGGCGCGGAGTTTGGCGCGATCGAGGTGCAAGGGGCCATAGGAGGTCAGTTTATGGCGGTTTTGATAAACGATCGTGGTTTTCCCTTGGGTCCTGACCGATTGAGGATGGAGCTGGATGATCTCTTCGGAATCGATCGTTCCCATCGGAGCTTGAGCTACATGGGCATTCCCTTTGAGGAAGAGCACATTTTTTGCCATATCCCAAGAGGCAGCTTGTGCGGAAAAGTCGATCTGTTCTTGCTCGGGAAGGCGGAGCGTCCCTAGAGGCTGATCGATGTCGACGCGAGAAGCGGCGAGATCGAAGAGGGCGCTTATTCCCAGCACGACGTCTTCCCCATGGGTTAACTTGCAAGGGTGATCGGCGTCTTTGGGCAGGGCGATAATGTGCCCTTTGGCCTTGTGGTAGGTAGCGGTGTCAGCGAGCAGATGAAAATCAGAACCATAATCGACGACGACCGTGTTAAGGGCGACGGCCTGGGTGATGTCGTAGGTCGATTTATCGCCGTTTTCTTGCTTGCTTAAAGTTAGGTCGATTTGCGGGCTGAGAAGGCGGAAGGGAGTTTTTTTTCGCTTCCATGTGTCGGTGTAGACGACTTTTTCCGAAGAAGTGAGAGCGCCTTGCAAGGCTGTGAAATCGAGATCGGCTATTTCACAATTCACTTCTGCGCCGTCTTTGAATAACAGATTGACCTTGTTTTGGAGATGGATCATGGAAAACGGAAAATCTTTTCCCATTTCTTGGCGTTGGAGCTTGGCTTCTTCAGCGCGCATTTTGCCAAGGCCGTGGTCGAGCATTACTTCGCCCTTGAGAATGAGGGCGCTTCCATCGTAATTCGCGCTAGCGGAGGAGACGGAACCCGAATCGATCGCAGGCGCTGCGGCAACCAGAGCGGCACATATGAGCATCATGGGACCTCCTCCTGTGAGGGTTTAAGAATGGCACGGAATCTCTCTGCGTGGAATTGCGGCGATTTTCCGGCGACGGAGAAGGAAACATCGGAAGCGACACCGCGCAAAAAAGCTTTTTTAGAGTCGAGCTGGACGGGAAGGACCGTTCCCGGCAGCCGGAAGAGGGAAAGGTGGACCGCTTGCGCGAGAAATTGCTGCGTGGCGAGTTGATAAGTTCCCGTCTCTGCCTCGAAATACCGGAGCTGCTGCATAGGGCCGGTCTCTGATTTGTAGAGCTTATCTTGCATCCAGCACCGCACTCCTTCTAAATTTTCGATCATATCGACTTTGTCGTCCTGTGGCAAGAGGGTGAGCGTCGAAGCTTTGCTGTCGATGCGAAAATGGAGGCGCGAATGGTCCTCCTGGGTGAACCAAATTTCTTTGCGCACGCCATTGCGCCGTTGATCGGCAGACAAGGGTGTTTTCGTTTCAGCAACATCTTTTTTTTTGAGAAGGGACTGCGCTTGGGCAATGTCGCTTTTACGCAAAAACGTTAGCTGCCCTATCCAGAGAAGGGAGATTGCAGCGAGCCCTATCAGAGAAAAGAGCGTTGCCTTCTTAAACATGAGCTCCTTCAAATTTTTGCACGACGGCGTAAATTTCTTTAAGTTCTTGCAGGAGGGCCTTTAGCCCTTCGAAGGGATAGACGGAGTCTTTATCGCTTTTTGCCTCTTTGGGGTTAGGGTGCGATTCGATGAAAAGGGCATTACATCCTGCAGCGATGGCGGCTTTAGCAAGCGTGGGGATGAAGTGGCGCTGCCCCCCTGACGAGTGGCCGTGCCCTCCTGGCAGCTGAACGGAGTGCGATGCATCAAAACAAACGGGATATCCCAAATCTTGCATGATGGGAATGGCGCGCATGTCGCTGACTAAATTGTTGTAGCCGAAAGAAGTCCCGCGGTCTGTGAGAACAATATTGGTATTTCCGGCTTCAACAATTTTACCCACTACATTCGCCATGTCCCATGGAGCGAGAAATTGTCCTTTTTTGACGTTGATGACGGCTCCCGTTTTTGCCGCAGCGGTCACGAGATCTGTTTGACGGCAGAGGAAGGCGGGGATCTGCAAGACGTCGCATACCTGGCCAGCGGCCGCGGCCTCTTCGGGAGAATGGACATCGGTGAGCACAGGAACCTTGCATTCTTTGCGCACCTGCTCTAAAATGGCTAGTCCTTCCTCTAGGCCAGGCCCTCGAAAAGAGTGGAAAGAGGAACGATTGGCTTTGTCATAGCTTGATTTGAAAATGAAGGAGATATCGAGTTCCATGCAGAGATTTTTGAGAAACTGTGCCGCATACAGCGAACTCTCTTCGCTTTCTATGACGCAAGGCCCTGACATAAGAACTAGGGGTTGTCCCTTCCCGATCAAAAAATCTTTAACTTTAACGTTTTTCATAATTCCTCATTGTATCACAGAACATGTTTGCACACATCCTCGATGTACGGTATAAAAAATTTTATGGATCCTATCCAACCTAAAAGTCATGTCTTCACCATCACTTTGAATTTCTTCGGCATTACTCTGACGTTGATTTTTAAGAAATACACCGAGGCCCCGCCATCAGAACCGACTCTTCCAGCTAAAGATGTAAGAACTATCTCTCTCGAAGAAGGAAAAACAACGGGCCGAGTAGAAAACGTAGAGATCCCTTCGGTAGAAGGGGAGCAGCCGGCTCCCTCCGGCGGCAGGACCTTTGGGGGAACATTATTTCAGCCAGGGCTTCTCCCAAAGACGGGCCCGCAACCCTCTGCGTCCGGGCCCTCTTCCCCCACAGCTCCAATACAGCAAGGACGTCCAAGTGCTCCTGCGAGAGCGCCTAGTGCTTCTCCTGACAGAGCAGAGCCTGCCGCTTCACGGCCCGCCAAAGGCACCTCCTCTCCGCCTCCTTCGACTGCGGAGCCTCCTGCAAAACCGGGAGGGCCGCCAACTCTTCCGAGGCTAGCCGAACCGCTCACACGTCAAGAAATAACTTTGCTCCTTGCCATGGTAAAGCAGACTTCCGCGCAATTGCAGATCGACCAGGGTAAAAACATTTTTCAGTCCATGCTGACTCCAGGAGCGCCTTCCCTTACGCCAGCTGTCCGCGGGTTTATCGAAAAAATAATATTGTGGGACGGACTGCTGCAAAAATTTTCTAGCAACCCTGACTTGCCCATCCGGCAAGAGTTGAATCGATTACGGGAAATAGGGATAAAATTGCTAGCGCCTCAAGAGGAGCCTTCCGTGACCCTTGCGGAGGGACAAGAAAAACTAGAGGCGCTTTTAGAAGGGGGGCTTAAAACTCCCATGGGCAACATGGAGAAAGTGATCGGCACGCTGCCCCGGAAAGAAGAGACCGCGTTGGAGCTCCTTCAGACAAGACTTCAAGTTTTTTCTGAACTAGAACAACCTCCTGTGCTTTTGGATCCAAAAGCTGAAAAAGTCCCATACCCCATAACGCTGCAATTTGCCGCACAGATCCGCAGTAGGGAAGATTTGATATGGGCCCTCCGCGCTTTGGAAGCGGACACGAAGAAACAGTCTGCCTCGCCCCTGATCCTCATCCCGCTTCCTTGGGAAAAGAAAGGAGGGGGCGGCATCAATGCGGGCACGGGCCAGCAGGCGATGGTCTATATTCCGCCAGGAAAAGTCATGATGGGCGAGCCGGAAGCCAAGAAGCCGCCGCTGCCCGTAGAGGGATTTTTTATAGGAGTAGTTCCTATGACGAACCTTCACGTGGCTACTTGGCTCAATAGCCTTGCAGCTGAAGGAAGGGTCACGGCAAAAAGGGGAAAAGTTTTTTTTGATCGCCATACGCTCATCCTCCGAACGAAAGAGGCTGCCTTTGAAAGCCAGATCGAGACGCGCGTGGCGGGAAATACGGTTTATTTTGGAATGGAAAAAGGATCGGAAGAACATCCTGTTGTTCATATGAGCTTTAAGGGAGCTGAACTTTTTTGCAGCGACATGGGTTTTCGTCTTCCGACCGAAGCCGAATGGGAGCGGGCAGCGGGCATGCAGGGCGATAGTGAGAAATTTCGATTTGGATTCAGCCGCAACGAAATGGACCCGACGTGGGCCAATTATGATCGCGCAAAAGGGAGGGCGGGGTTCAATCGAACGACGCCGGTCGGTTTTTATAACGGCCTGCATCTTTTTGCCCATCAAGGAAAATCTCTAGTGACGAAAAATGCGGTAAGCCCTTGGGGATGCTATGATATGAGCGGCAACGTTTGGGAGTGGGTACAGGGCCATATTGCGAAGGGCGGTTCCTATTTAAGCCCCGCCCAGGAGCTCCACGTTGCCGCCCGCCGTGTCCTCGATCCCAACGAGACCTATCCCGACGTTGGCTTCCGCATCGAACTCCCCCTCCCCAAATAAAGAGAAGAGGAAAGGGTTTTCGGGCTCGTTTCGAGCCCGAATGAATTTTTTTTGAGTTTCCATAGACATGTCGGGACCACGGCATTGCATGTCCGTGTTCCCCGCTGCCCCCCCTTGAGCCGACTACGGCTTTGCCAAACCGGATCCTCTCAAATCCTCGGCGTGCGGAGCACTACCTCGGCTTGTTCGGACCGGTTTAGCTGTGCCGTAGCGGCCGCCGGCTGCTCAGGCGCTCACTTCCCGCTTAGCGGGCCCCTTCTCGCGTCTCTTCGCAGACAAAATTTGGAAAAAATGGCATCTCTTTAAATTTTTTCTGCGAGCCGACGGTGCTCCACGTAAGTGGGGACACCGCGCAGCGAGCAGCCGGCGGCTGCATCCGGCCATGCAAAATGGTGTCTGAACAAGCCGTCGGCAGTGCTCTGCACGCCGCGGCGCAGGAGGACCCATTGGCGCAGACGGTGTCAGCTCAAGGAGGGCAGCGGGGACCGCGCGCACGTTAGTGGCGTGGTCCCGACATGTCATAAGTAACCAAAAATTAAATCTATTTATTCGGGCTCATCAGAGCCCGACACTATTTCTTTTTTTCTCTGTCCTTGCACTTTGGTTTATTCATGGATAGAATGGATTGATGTGGATTGATAGCTCAGAGGATAGAGCACCCGCCTTCTAAGCGGGCGGTCGCAGGTTCGAATCCTGCTCAATCCGAATTTTTAGAGGTCAAATGGATATTGAAAAGTTTAAACGTTCTTCTTTTTCTGGGCTTGAAAAACATCTCAAACCTTTGAGAACGGCGGCTTTTGCCAAAGCATCGCAGCAAAAAAAGAATGACGAGGTCAGCAAAACTCTCTTCAATCTCATCGATGAAGCAAAAGAGGGGGAGTTCCTCCTTCCTCCCGTTCTCGATTTTTTAAGCATGATCGCTGAAGAAAAAATTCTCGAACATTACACATTTTCAACATTCGAAGTGTGGCTCAATCAATTTTCCGGCATTTCGTTCGAGGAAAACTATCGCATCCGCGGCAAAATCATGGGAAAATGGGTCCCCCGGGAAGAATATCAGTTATTGTTTCCTCTAGGAATGGGAAAAGTTTATCCGGGAAGTCATTTTGTCACGGCGCACAGGGTCCCCCGATCTCGACACCACGATCGCTTCTTTCTGGGGATGGATCGATGCTTTTGCGGCGCGCGTCAGTCATGGTTTGCATATTTGGAATGTCCCCGGAGGCCCGCCTCCATCGCCGGTGGAAGTCGATATGCTTTTTCATCGGCTGCTGGGCCCTTCAGTGTTTGATCAGCTGGCCAAGTATCGAACGAGCTTGACGGTCTCGAGCCTCGACCTCATGACGCAGGAGGGAATTGTCCGCAAACAGACGAAAGACTCGAGCCTCAGCATTAATTTTGAAGGCGGGTCCACTGCCGTGCTCCTCGTCGACCAGGAAGGGTATTTCTTGGGAGATTGGAGCGGCGTCGATGCGGAAGAAGTCCGCTTTATCATTACGCTTTTAAATCAGTGCCTGCGTTGGTATGAAAATCACCTCCATGTCCGTTTGATCTCTCTTTTTGCCAAAGAAGACCTGACGCGCAAGGAGCTCACGCAATTTGTGCGGACGATCGCCGAGATGAAAATCAGCAGCAGCGAGCCGGCCAAAGAATTCACCGATCGGCAAAAGAAGCTGGTACAAAAATATCTTTCCGCAGTTTTTCAAATGCCGAAGGGACTCGACAGTACGATCGAAGAGTTCGCGCAGTCGAAGTTCAATTTTGAGGCGTTTTTAAAAGAGCTGGGAGCTTTGGAAAAATCTTCTGTTTTCGATGCTAAGGGAAAAATCCAAGAAAACCGTACGCTTCTTTTCCAATATTTGACAAAGGTCATCCATGGACTCGATCAAGCTATCTACACGACGCGTCAATATGTCGAGAGGCTCGATGTGGCCTTGCAAGTGAAAACTCCCGTGCTCGGGAGGCATTCCGAATATATTAACTTTCGAGCCGACCTTGAAGAGATCCGTGGGAAAATCGGCCATTTCCCCTACCTGACTGTCACAGCTTCCGACAAGGAAGGGAAATTATTTCCCCTCGGAGTGATCCATGCGCCAGACCTTTTCAAGACGATACTTGGGACTGTCACCCTGCGCGATTTTTGTAATCGCAATGAAACAAAAATTCCACCTTATTTGGAAGTGATCAGCGTCATCGACCATCATAAGAGCGAGTTTGCAACCTCGACCCCGCCCGTTGTTTGCATCTCGGATGCCCAATCATCGAATGCCCTTGTGGCCGAGCTTGCCTTTACCATTAACGATCGTTATAGCACCGGCAACATGACGCTTGCCCAGATCGAGAAACAGATGCAAGCGGTGCAAAAAGACCTTTCTAAAGCTTCCGCCAAGCGGATCCTGCAACGCCTTTTGCAGCGCCATTTAAATAGTAAAGAAAACCATAATTTCTTCATTTCCCCTGATAGGGAAAAAATCGAATATCTCCATTTTCTCTACGGGATTTTAGACGATACAGACCTTCTCACAAAAGTTTCCGTGCGCGATGTCGAATGCGTGGCCAGCCTGCTCAATCGCCTTCACTCGCTGGAAAATGGGCGTGAAATCGAAGTCGTTGACTTTGATGATGTCCCGCGCGATAAAAAGTTTGCCAAAACCGCTGCAAAAAAAATTCTTCAAAACGAAGAAATGTACGCGCTGTACCGCCGCGTTTATGTCGCTAAAGAAGCTGCGGTCGAACAAAACCTTAAACTCTGCCTCGGCGGCAAGCCTTCTTCCATTTTCGCCGATACAAAAGAACAAAATGGCTGCTGCCGCGTTGGGCAGACGAAATTTTTCCCGAAGAACATTCCCCTTTTTAGAAGAATAGTATGGAGCTTCGCCGTCTATGGCTGGCGGAGGCGCAAAAGGCCAATCAGAGCAAAAAAGAAATCGATTTCCACCTCCATATGATCAGTACGGTGGAGGGCGCCGATGAACTCTATAAAGGAACGGCGGGAAAATATTCCCATAGAGATGAGATATGGATTTGGGCGGCTTCAACAGAAACAGCTACGCAGCACCTCAAAAACTTCCTCAGCTCATTTGGCGCTTCTCCCCACGTGAAAACCAGCGAGATGGAAGTAGAATTCCTAGGGGAAAACGGCCAAGAGCTTGCGCAGGTCTTCGAAGAGAGCTTTTATTCCATTCCGCAGAAAAGGCTCAAAAAAGGATTGCCTATAGCTGTGCTTTATTTCAAAGCAGGCCATATCAATTCACGCAAAGCGATGATCTCCCCTTATCTGCCTCACCTATAGTTTAGGTCTGCAGCTCAATCTTCGCGGGCTCTTCTAGAATCTCGAGGCTTACTCGGATTCCATTACGGCTGGCGACTGACATCAAAAGGGTACGAATCGCATTAATCGTTTTCCCTTTTTCCCAATGATTTTGCCAATATCTGATTTTTCTACGGAGAGCTCAAGAATCAAGGTGTGGGTTCCTCCGATTTCATTGATATGGACTTTATCAGGATGGTCGACCAGATTTTTCACAATATATTCGACAAACTCTTTCATATTTCAATCCTTAACTTAAGAAGTAGACACAAGAATTTTCACCTCGTTATTGGTTACCTATCCAAATTCCATTACTGAATCTGTCGAGAAAGTCGGTCTCTGTGTCGCTTAGGCCAGGTTCGGTTGACGTCGGTAGAGTGGTCGGTGTCGGTATCTATCCGAAAATTTTGCAATTAGCAAACTAACCATTTTCAGATAGGCAGTTATGGTGAAATAATAGTTGACCGCTCGGTTATTGGTCAAGATATTCTAAGAACTTGGCAAATCGTCTATGGAGCGGAGCGGGGATCTCAAGGAGATGGCCCGTGATAGGATGGCAAAAACGAAGACGATGGGCATGCAGGAGCTGCTGTCCGACCTGGAATTTTTGATTGAGGGACGGCTTTCCATACACCGGATCTCCAAGAACGGGAGTGCCGATGTGTTGGAGATGCACGCGGATTTGATGGGTGCGTCCTGTTTTAGGGTGGATCTCTACGAGAGAAATATCATTTTTCACTTTCAGGCATTTCACATCAGAGATGGCCTCTTTGCCGCCTTCTCTGACTGCCATTTCTTGGCGGCGTGTAGGATGGCGTCCGATAGGGGCATCGATCACGCCGTCTTTGGGCGCGCCGGCGCAAATGGCCATGTAGGTTTTTTCCATTTGGCGCGAAGCAAAGAGCGCGATGAGCTTTTGGTGGGCCATCAACGTTTTTGCGGCCAAGAGCACCCCGGAAGTCTCTTTATCCAGGCGATGCACGATGCCCGGCCTTAGGGAGTTCATTTCCGGCAGGGATTTGCAATGGTAGAGAAGGGCGTTGACGAACGTTCCTTGCGGGTGGCCGGGAGCTGGGTGAACGACCATGCCAGGCGGCTTATTTACAGCCAGCAGATGGTCATCTTCATATAAGATGTCCAAAGGGATATTTTCAGGGGCAAGATTTAATTCGGGCGTGAGCTCAAAACAGACCTCGACCGTGTCGCCGATGCAGGGAATATCTTTTTTCTTCCAGACTTCGCCATTGACGAGAACGAGCCCGCGATCGATTAAATATTGGAAATAAGTGCGCGAATGGAGCGGATAGGAGCTCGCCAGGAATTTGTCCAAGCGGATGCACATCTCAGAGGAGCTGATCGTAAGTTCTTCCGTTTCCATAGTTTCATGTTTTAATCGTTCCCCTCGATCGCTCGCTTCATTTTCATCGCTGCCTCGTGCGATTTTTGCGTCATGCGGTTGATCGCGCTTTGCAGCATTTTTAGCATGTTATCGCGGAACTGAGCCGCATACATTTGAACCTCGTAGGGGCTGGTATCAGGAAACATTTTCTCCATCATCTTGACCCAGGGGTCGTTTGGAGAGAGGGGTTTCCCCATGGGGGGCAATTCACCTGGTCCAAATCCTGGAGGAGGTGGTTGTCCTGATCCGCTTGTGCCGCCGGGTCCCGCGGCTCCGGGAGGGGTAGTCATAATTCAAACGTAACGATAATATCATAAAAATGAAACAAAAAACAGTGAGAATGGCGGCTTTTCGCCTTTTGGCTATCAAAAGCCGGTCAACTGAAGAGTTAAGGAAAAAATTAACTTTAAAAGGGTTCCCTTCCCAAGAAATTGAAGAAACTCTTATCTATTGCCAAGAGGCCGGCTATCTCAACGACGATCAAACGTCTAAAAGGAGAGTCGAGCAGCTTGAGGCTAAAGGGTATGGGCCCCGCTATATCAAAATGAAACTTAAAGGCTGGGGCCTTAAAAATCCGGGTTTTTCCAGTGAAACTGAGGTCATCCGCATGCTCCTTCAGAAGGCCAATTGGAAAAAGAAGTCCCCGCAGCAAAAAGCAGCCGCCCTTGCGCGCCGGGGCTTTTCCGCCGAAGCGATTTATTCCCAAATCCGCGATGAAAGAGAATAAGATTTACCACAGAGGACACAGAGAGCACAGAGGAAGAAAAAAAAGAATTCTCTGCATTTCCTCTGTGCTCTCTGTGTCCTCTGTGGTTGACATCTCTGTTTTCTTCCTTCTTTGCGTTAAAATCTCGTTTTGAAATATAACAACATCAATGAAGGTTGGAGTTCTCGGAACGAATTATTCGCGCGCCGATATCGCTTTTCACGAAAAGGTCGTGCGGGCGTTCCATCTATTGCAGCAAGGAAAATGGCCGGCTGTTTTTCTCACCACGTGCCACCGGGCAGAAATTTACTTCAGCGGTGATAATATCTATGCGATCGAAGCCGCGCTCTTTCAAGCGCTGGCCTGCCATTTGAAAGGCCTCATCGGCAATGAGCTGTATTCCCTTATCGGACGCGATTGTTTTACTCATCTCATTTCTGTAACGTCCGGGCTTGATAGCGTTATCAAAGGCGAGAGCGACATTCAGCGCCAAGTTAAAGTCGCTTATACAACAGGGATGCAGTCGACAAAGCTGCCCAGCCCCCTCCATTTTCTGTTCCAGAAGAGCTTAAAGGTCGCCAAAGAGATACGATCGAGCCATGCATGGAATCCAAAGAGATCTCTTGAAAAAACCGTCTCGGAGCTCGTTTCAAGCTATGCTCCCACATCGATCCTCGTCGTTGGGAACTCTCAGATCAACCGAAAGATCATCCATCATCTCAAACATCCTTCTATTACGCTTTGTACGCGAACCCCTAAGGCCGCTGAAGCCTTTGCGCTTGATCATGGGATATCTCTAACGGACGGACGCATTCTCGATCATTGGTCTTCTTTTGATGTGGTGATTTCGGCTACGCATGCGGACGGCTATTTGATCCGCGATACGGCGGAAGAGTTAAAAACGCGCCTGATTTTGGATTTAAGCGTGCCGCGCACTGTCGATCCTCTCTTAAGGCGCCATCCGGTCACGATGCGGAATATGGAAGAATTAAGTGTGATGATGAAACAAGATCAAGATTCAGGGCAGTCGTATCACGATTACATTACGCAGCGCGTCGATCGTCAAATCGCCCTCTTTACCTCAAAAGAACAAGCGTTTTGTTCCCCAAACCACGGTAGTCACTAAGACGCCTCCTTTGAACATTTTCCACCCCGTGCCCAGCCAACTCGTTTGTTGTACTTGAGCAACGGGAGGCTTAGGCGGAGATGAGGCTTTTGAAGAGAGCAAAGCGGCATATTCTTCAGAAGTATAAATCTTTCGCGCCCCAAAATTGATGGAATGCTGATGGGGCGAGGGACGGGGGCATTTGTCAAGAGGCACCTTCTCTGAATAAAAAAGATTAAGACATTCCGAATGCAATCCATCATTACAGCTCAAGACAACGACATCGGGCTGTAATTTCATCATGCACATTGAGCACTCTGCACAAGGGTTTATAGTGCTTTTCTCTTTTGGGTCGATGGGGGAAAGATCAGTTCTGCATGTTGGACAACTTGCTGGCATAGCTTGTAATTTATTTTCGTGCACCCAATTTTCAACACATTGTTGATGAAAGACGTGCTTGCATTTTGTTTCGATTAAATTAGGAGAAAGAGGAATAGGACACCCTGGTCTTGCGCAATCAACAGGTAATGGCGATACTTTATTCATTAAAAATCTGCATGTCCAGGATATCGGGGGAACGGAATCACATCGCGGATGTTTTCCATCCCAGTAACAAATTGGATCAGCCGCTCAAAGCCCGCGCCAAATCCTGCATGGGGCACCGTTCCGTATTGTCTGAGCTGCAGGTACCACCAATAATCTTCTTCTTTGAGGCCAAAGTCGACGATCTTGCATTTGAGTACATCCAGCCGCTCTTCGCGCTGGCTGCCGCCGATGATCTCGCCGATTTTGGGGACTAGCACGTCCATCGCGGCGACCGTTTTTCCATCAGGGTTCGTGCGCATATAAAATGCTTTGATTTTTTCGGGGTAGTCACTGAGGATCACAGGCTTTTTGCAATACTCTTCGGCCAAATACCGTTCGTGCTCGGATTGAAGATCGGCGCCCCATTCAACAGGAAAGGCAAAGGTTTTTCCCGACTTTTGCAGGACGTCGATGGCCTGGGTATAGGTCATGTGGGCAAAGGGCGAGCTGGCGACGTGTTGGAGCCGGTCGATGAGGCCTTTTTCGATGAGGGAATCAAAAAACTGGAGATCTTCGGGGCATTTTTCTAGGACGTATTTGACAACATATTTGAGATAGGCCTCGGCGCATTCTCTGTTGTCGCTCAAGTCGGCAAAGGCCATTTCGGGCTCGATCATCCAAAATTCAGCGAGGTGGCGCGTGGTGTTGGAGTTCTCCGCACGAAATGTAGGACCAAAGGTGTAGATGTCAGAAACGGCGCAAGCGAGCGCTTCGCCATTGAGTTGTCCAGATACCGTGAGATAGGCCGGCTTTTGGAAAAAATCTTGGGTAAAATCGGCCGAGCCGTCTGAGTGGCGCGGAAGTTTGTTGGGGTTGAGAGTTGTGACTAAAAACTGCTGGCCGCCGCCTTCGCAATCCGACCCGGTGATGATCGGCGTTTGAACGTATAGGAACCCCCGCTCTTGGAAAAATTGGTGCGTCGCAAAGGCCAGAGCATTGCGGACGCGCAGCACGGCGCCTTGCGTGTTGGTGCGCGGGCGCAGGTGGGCGATCGTGCGCAGGAACTCAAAAGAGTGCCGTTTTTTTTGCAGGGGATATTCTTCAGGACATCTTCCGAGCAGTTCGATTTTTTCTGCTTGGATTTCCCATTTTTGCTTGCCCCCTAAACTTTCGACTAAAGGCCCCGTCACAGCAACAGCGGCCCCTGTCGTTACTTCGGGAGCTAAATTTTGTGTTACGATTTGAAGGCCTGCAAAGGTCGAGCCGTCCGTGAGCTCAACGAAGGAGAGGTTTTTTTGTCCGCGCACGGTTTTAACCCACCCGCAAACGGTGAGAGTTTGTCCTAAATGCTGCGCGGTAATGTTAGAAATTTTTGTGTGTTTCATTGGGCAAGTTTTCTAAGTAAAGCGATTTCTTTTTTCCACAGCTCGACGCCATCGGGAGTCTCCAGGTACATCGGCAGGTGTTTCAGGTGATCATTGTGCATAATGGCTTCAAAGCCGGCAATACCAATTTCCCCTTCGCCGAGGGGGGCATGGCGGTCTTTGCGCGATCCGAAGGGCTTCATCGAGTCGTTGAGATGCAGCGCGTATAGATGCTTAAGGCCCACGATGCGGTCGAATTCTTTCAGGGTCTGGTCCCAGCCCTCTTTGGTGCGGATGTCATAGCCGGCGGCAAAGATATGGCACGTGTCGATGCAGACGCCGACAGGAATTTTTTTGTGCAGATGCTCGATGAGATATCCCAAGTGCTCGAACTTATGGCCCACCGATGATCCTTGCCCTGCCGTCGCTTCAATGAGAAGCCGGGTGGGGCCTTTGGAGGCCATCTCTTCTACTTGGTGCAAGCTGTCCACGATCTGGCTTAAACATTCCTCCTCGGTAGAATCTAAGGCAGCGCCGGGGTGGAAGTTTAAAAAATCGAGCTTAAGCTGGTGGCATCTGTGGAGCTCATTTTTGAACGCCTCGATGCTTTTATCGCGGGACTCTTTGCTGGGCGATCCTAGATTGATCAAGTAGCTGTCGTGGCTCATGACTTTTTGCATGCCGGTGGTTTTAAGCGCCTGCTGCCAGCGCTCGACCTCATCTTCAGCGATCGGTTTCGTGTGCCAAGTCTTTTGGTTGGCGGTGAAGAGTTGAATAGTTGTCGCGCCGATTTCTTGTCCTTCGAGGAGTGCGTGATGGACGCCTCCTTGAGCCGATGTGTGCGCGCCGATTAAGAGTTTCATAAAGAAATGAAGTATAAACTAGGTAGAAGATAAATGAAAAGGCGCAAAGAAAATGTCTTTGCGTTCTTAAGTTAAAGTTTTTTTTGCTAATTAGCTCGTGGGGACTAGATGCTCGCAAATTCACGGGCAAGGCCGTGAGAGACGAGTTGCTGGGCAGCGAAGTTAATTCTCAGAAAAAAATCTTAGGGCTGCTGAATAGACTAGCGCGCAGTTCCTCATCTTGTTTTAACAGCAGGTTATATTGAGCGTTGAGCCTTGTGACTCTCAGTAACGACTCCTAAACCTAGTCCCCCCAATGCAGAAGCGGCAGCTCCACTCCAAAGCGTTTGGTCTCCGATCTGGTCTGACTCTTTTAATTTGTCGTTATAGAAAGATTGCAGTAGCTTGTGGCGGTCATTTAGAGAATTCAGCTCCAAAGCATGTTCAGCATTAGGAATATCAGATCTTTGGGTCAAGGTTTGTGATTTGAAAATGTTTACAGAACTCGAATAGAATTCAAAAGCTTGAACGATTGCCATGCCGCAATCCCATCCCTTTAGGGGTGGGTTAGGCAGGCCTGTAGTTGGTCTATTCCTTAAATCCTCGAAGAATCCCTTCCATTTATGGGAGGGTTCTTCAATGTATGACATATCAAGAACTTCCTCAACTTAACTTGTGTGTGCCAAGTGCTCGCAGACGAGGGGGATATTCACTGGCAGCGGGAACGGGATTTGTTCCGGCATCGGCTTCACGAGCAGCTGCCCTGAGAATGTCGCAGGATCATTGCTCATATAGTCGGGAACGCTGCGGGAGGTGTTGTCTAAAGAATCTTTTACAACTGAGAGGCCTTGAGCTTTTGTTTTTAGAGAAACTGTCATGCCAGGGAGGACTTCGAAAGAGCGGCGATCGACTTTTTTGCCGTTCACGAGCACGTGGCCGTGGGAAACGAGCTGCTGGGCTGCAAAAATGGTAGGGGCCAGCTTCAGGCGGTACACGACGTTGTCGAGGCGGCTTTCGAGGCGTTGGATGAAGATGTGGGCCGTATTGCCTTCTTTACGGAGGGCTTCTCTATAATAACGGGTAACTTGAGCGTTAGGGAGCATGCCATAGACAGCGCGAAGTTTTTGTTTTTCTTCGAGTTGTTGTCCATAGTCGGATTTCTTTTTGCGCTTCGCTCCGTGTTGTCCGGGAGGATTAGCTTTATGAAGAAGGGGATTGCGTGCACGACCAAAGATGTTCACTTCAAAACGACGTGCGATGCGATTTTTCGGACCGGTATATCTAACCATTGCTTCTCCTAAACGATTTAAAGAAGCTAATGGTAATGGAGCGGGTTTTTTTTTACAAGGAGATCTAGTGTAAAATTAATTCTTAACGATTATCAAAAATCGATTGTCTGTATAATGAGTCCCTATGACGCACTCGGTTTTGGCTTATTATCGGTTCACAACGATCGAAAATCCCCACGAGGAAGTGGCCAAACATAAAGCCTTTTTTGAGGGGAAAGAGATCACCTGCCGCATCTATATCTCCGAAGAGGGGATCAATGGACAGCTCAGCGGGACGATCGCGGATGCCCAAAAATACATCGATTGGATGCATGCGGACCCCCGCTTTGCCGATCTTGAGTTTAAAATTCATTCTTACCATACCCAGGCCTACCCGCGCATGACCGTTAAATACCGTCCCCAAATCGTTGCCCTCGATGCCAAGGTCGATATAGCGATGACGGGCGAGCATGTCTCCCCGGAGCAATGGAAAGAGATGCTCGAAAAAAAGGATGCCGACACCCTCCTGATCGACGTCCGCAATGACTATGAGTGGGAGCTGGGGCATTTTGAAGGTGCTGTTTTACCGGACCTCGACCAATTCCGGGAATTTCCCCAATATGCTCAGGACCTGGCCCAGGAGCGCGATCCTAAGAAGACGAAGGTCATGATGTATTGCACCGGGGGCATCCGCTGCGAGCTCTATTCCGCCCTCCTCAAACAGCAGGGGTTTGAGCAGGTTTATCAGCTCGACGGCGGTGTGATCAAATACGGCCTTGAAAAGGGCAGCCAGCACTGGAAGGGGCGTCTTTTTGTCTTCGACGACCGCCTCTCCGTTCCCTTAAGCGAGACGGAGCCTGGCGAGATCATCAGCCGCTGCATCCATTGCGGCGAGACCTCCGACCTCTATTACAACTGCGCTAACGTCGATTGCAACGAGCTCTTCATCTCTTGCCCGGCCTGCGCCGAGAAGCTCCAAGGATGCTGCTGCGCTGATTGTCAAAGCGCTCCTCGGGTGCGCGCCTTTGAGAAGACCGAGCGTCCCCGTCCTTATCGACGCCTGTGATTGTAGACCGCTACACTCCTATCGATTATTTTTTTGAAGTTGAGGGCGAAACCGACTTAGCGCTCGTGACGCCGAAGCTTAAAATCGGCCAGCGGGCCTTCGACATAGGCCCGACCGACCAAATTTCTCCCACCCACGCCATTCTCTGCGGCGTCCAGCGTTTTTTCCCTCTTCCCTTCCCTGCGAAGTGGATATTGAAGGAAGCGCAGATTCTGCAAGGAAAGGAGCTTCGGGCATTTTTTGCAGCTCATAAGTCTGACGCGGCTGCGCCGCCGATCGTCTGGAAGAAAAAACCGGCCCCCATTCCCCATCTTGTCCTGCAAGATGCGCGGGGCATGACCGCGGACGTTGTCGTGGAAGACGAGTACGGCCAGAGGCCGCTAAAAATAGAAGAAAAAGAGTGGGAGAAGCAGCTTTTATCGCTCGGTTTTATCAAAAAATCGAACTACTGCTGCGCCTCGGACCGCGTCAAATCGGTCTTAGCGGCCCTCCTTCAGCAAGGATGGAAGGTGCGCGATGCGGTTGGAAGGCGCGTGATCCCGATGGAAAAAATCGATGCATGCGTGCGTGAAAGCCAAGGCGAGCTATGCATCGAAGGTTCCGTCCATGATAAGCCCCTCGCCTCCGTTCTTTCTGTCTTCCAGCAAGGAGATCTCTTTCTTCCTGTTTCTGACGGGACCGTCATGCTTCTCGATTTGCCCCCCGCATGGAAAACCGTCAGTCCTTCCTTACCGCGGCATCATTATGGGCTCCTCCAAGACCTGGTCCCCTTTACTCCAGCTCCCTGGGAAGAAAAAGAACCTTCCCCAGCCTTCCAAGGCACGCTCTATCCTTACCAACAACAGGGGCTTTCTTGGCTTTATTTTCTTTATCGCAGCGGTTTTCACGGCCTTCTTGCCGATGAGATGGGTTTGGGGAAAACAGTGCAGCTCCTCGCTTTTTTCTCTCTTTTAGAAAATAAGGGCCCCATTCTTATCGTTATGCCCAGTTCTCTCCTTGTTCAATGGGCGCGGGAGATAGCCCGGTTTTTACCTGCAAAAAAAGTCCATCTCCATCACGGGGCCGAACGCGAAATGGCGGATGCCGACATTCTTCTCACTTCCTATGCCCTTTTGCGCCAAGACCGAGAGATCTTCCAGCAGATGCATTTTCATGCGCTCATTTTAGACGAGGCCCAAGTCATTAAAAATCCTGCCTCGCAAACCGCCCAAATCGCGTGCAGTCTTCGAGCCCAGTTCCGTTTGGCAATCACCGGAACCCCCATAGAAAACCGCCTCAGCGATCTAGAAAGCCTCTTCTGCTTTTTAATCCCTGGCCTCGGAGAGCTGCTGCCCAAAAAGATCCGTCCATTTCTTTTGCGCCGCACGAAAGAATCGGTCGCGCTCGATCTTCCTCCGCGCCAAGAACAACTAGTTTTTGTCGATATCTCTGAAGAAGAACGCTCTTTTTACGATGGGACGCGCCGTCGTCTCAAAGCTTCGATGCCGCAAAACCACATCCAAGTCCTCACAGCGATCCTCCGCCTGCGGCAGATCGCCTGCCACCCTCTGCTCGTTGAGGGGCCTCCGATGAGTTCCAAGCTGGAGCGATTGCTAGCGGACATTGAGGAAGCCGTTGGCCATAAAATTCTCGTCTATAGCCAGTTCACAGAGATGCTCCAGCTGATCGCCGCAGCTCTTCAAGAGAGGGGCATTTCTTTTGTCTACCTCGATGGAAGCACGAAAGACCGGGCAGCCGTGGTCGATCAGTTTCAAAATGATCCAGGTATTTCTGTCTTTTTGATTAGTTTGAAAGCAGGAGGCGTTGGGCTTAACCTCACAGCGGCAGACTATGTGATGCTCTATGATCCGTGGTGGAATGCGGCTGCAGAAGAGCAGGCGATTGCACGGGCGCATCGGCTCGGCCAAGAAAAGCCCGTGATCATTCGGCGGTACATTGCGGCGGGGACCATTGAAGAGAGAGTGTTGGAGTTGAAGGCTAAAAAAGCTCATCTGGCGAGCGAATGGATCAAAGGCGAGGATCTGTCAATCGCAGAGCTAGAAAGTCTTATGCATTCTTGAGCTCGACGAAGCCTGGCGTGCCATATCTGACGATAGTGTTGGCGCTGACTTTTCGAAGTTTACTCATGGTAAAATTGAATGCCCGGCTATCCGACGTTATCTCAAAGCGGCTGGAATGGCCATTTTCATGGGGAAGAAGTCGAATGCTCTTTAGAGAAACGAGGCCTTTCGGAGCTCCCTCGGGGGCAAAGGTGAGCAGTTTATTCTCCACATCCAGCGTTATAGCAACTTGGGGCCCGAGCGTTATATTCCACTTTCCTGGCCTTCCTAAATCTACGGAGCCTTTCTGGAGGACATTGTAATCAAATGTGTATGTTATGTTTTTTCCATCGGGTGCTGGTGTTTGTGTACAACTTGTGGCTTTTTCTAAATGTAATATATTAATGAAGCTTCGAGCTAATTTTTCCCCATCTATGGGATTGTTTTCTTTATCTTTAGCGCCTTCAAATGTTGCAGCAAGCATGGCATGAAATACTACAAGGTGTTTGGGTAACACAGTTGGGGAAGAAGCAGCTTCCATGAGCGCCGGGGGTGTTGCGCTCCTCTCTGCATTGGGTGTCGGTGGGGGAGATTCTGTTCCCGAGTTGGTGATGCCATTATGTTCATTAGAAGAGGATAAGGAAGTGTTGTCTTCCGTTTTATTAGAAAGCCGAGAAGAGAAAATTCCTTGAGGCACATAAAAGGCTGGAGGCAATCTATTCCCTTCAGAATCTGTCTCTTTTTGATTATCTTCCTCATCAAAATGTAGATAGTCTAAATCATCATCGAATTCGTTGGATTTATTATTTAAAGAAGTCAGAGCAGTCGATGGAAAATGAAAAACATCTTCTTCACAATGTAAATATTCGGAATCCTCGAGATCTTCATAGTGTTTTTTGAGGGACGCATAATTTTTAGGTGGCCATTCCTGTCTTTGCTGTGGAACATAGGAAGACGTATTTGATGCCGGAAGAGAGCTTGCAGGAGATAATGTTTTCTTAATAAAGCTGTGTTGTCCTACATATTTAGGCATTATAAATGGTTTTATAGGAACTTTTCTTTGGGAATTTCTGTTATCAACCGTGTTATTATTTTGTGTTAGGACTTCAACAGTTCGTTGTTCGAAAAAATTGGAATATACCTTTGAGAATAAATTCCCAATGGCCTGGAAAAATTTTTGCAAAAATGATTCTTGATTCCCCGACATTGGTTGGGATGAAGGGATAGGTGGGCTAGCATTACTTCTTTCTGTCGAAATTAATTGTCGGTTCATAATCATTACATTGGCACTGTTGTTGCGATGTTTTTATCATGTAGTTGAAGTGATTGCATTTGTTGCTGTGACGCTGCGATTTTCTTTTGAAGATTCTTTTTGCGCCAATTGATGAATATTTGTTTTAACTTACATGAACTTTGTATTTGCTCAAGTTTGTTTAATTCAAGCTGTACCGCTTTTAATTCAAGCTGTTCCGAAGTTCGCTTGCTGATTTTATTGCATCGCATGAGATCTTCGTTAGAGACGGGGTTTTTTTGTAAGTGTGAATGCGGTCTAGTAACCCACTCCTTCTTTGTTGCATCGAATTCCCACTCGCCTTCTGCCCCAAATAATTTAGCGCGAATCTTCGAGAAAAAATTTCCGATAGAAACGAAAAAGTCGTGAGCTAAGCTTTGTATCTTCTCCGCGGTCGAAACTCGCGGCTTTTCAGCAGGGTACTTACTTTCATCTCTAAAATAGCTACTTTGTTGTACTTGCGATGTTCTCATATAATTAATCTCCTTCCCGTTATATTAATTATTATATAATAAATAAATATTTAAATATACAAAATTCTTCGGGTATAGGCCATTAATCTACAAGGACTTAAGGCGCTTATTCGTTGCGCGTACGTTTCTCTTCCTCAATGAGTTCCTGCGCGGCCGATTTAAGGGTCGTAAGTCCTTCTTCGAAGCCGGCTTCCCTCAGCAGGGTATCTAGATAGCGGAGCTCTGCTTGGAGCTGATCATTAATGGTTTCGAGTTCAGCAATTTTATGTAGCATTTCTTGCGGGTCCATAATTTCCTCCATTTGTTGGTGATAAAGGAATACGCAAGATGCGTGCCAAACTATGTAAGTTGTTGATAATGAGCGTTTTGCGAAATTAGATCAGAACCCCTTCAAAGCGAAGGAGTTCTGTTTTGAGGTCGATCCCGGGGCCAAAACCGCCGAGCCGGCCGCCTGTGGCGACGACGCGGTGGCAGGGTATAAAGAGAGGAAGAGGGTTGTAATGGCAGGCTTGGCCGACAGCCCGGGCTGCTCGGGGAGAGCCAGCGGCCTCGGCCACTTGGGCGTAGGTCTGGGTTGTCCCCCAGGGGATTTGGGGAAGATAGTGAAGGACGGAGTTCGTGAAGGAGGGGGCGAGCGTGGGCAAAGGCCAGGGGATGGGTTTCTTGTCGGCATAGGCGCGGAGCCAGGCTAAGATCTTAGTGCGAAGATGGGTAGCAATATCGGTAAGCGTGCAAGTGAATCGAGGGGCAGGGGAAAGGTAAGAGGCCTGCCCATCAAAGGCGATAGCAATGCGGGGATAAGGAGCGACAACAATGGTTTCGCTCCTTACAAGGGTCATCATAGTCTCGCGGCGGGAGAGATCTGCGAGACGATTTCGTCGAGGCGGCTGAATTCGTTCCATTTCTTTTCGCTCACGATTTTTCCGTCATAATAATATTCTATGTTGGCAATGCTGCCATCGAGATTATAGAATTTAGCAGGGCCATGGCGTTTATCATTTTCCCAGAGGATTTCTTGGGAAACAATATTGCCATCGATGTAATGGATTTCAAGCCCATTTTTCCTGCCGTCGAGAAAATATATTTCATGATCGCGGACGCCATTTTTAAAGAATGTCGATTTTCCATGGAGTTTTCCTTGGATGTACTCTTGAATGGCAAGCGGTTCCCCTTGAGCGGTGAAAGACCGTTTTTCTCCATAGAGCTGTCCTTTTTGATAATAGGCGATCGTTTCTGGCGTTCCGGATGGGTAGAGGGTTTCGCGCTGGGTGACAAGGCCTTCTTCTACCATGTCGCGATAGAGCAATACTCCATCAGGATCACGGCGGACGCGGATTCCCTTGCCTTTGACGACTTGAGATTCGAGGTCATTGTTGGAAGTGAAATACTGCCCTTCGAGGAGCTCTTGGTTCGCGAACTCTTCGATGCAGAGGGGGCTTCCGGATTTATACCAAAGGGTCGTCGAATAGCGCGATGGAGAGAGCTGCACTTCTTCACGGACGGGCATGCCGGCGATGTCATAGAGGAGTTGTTTCACGAGCTTCCCATCGTTATAGAGATAGTACGACTCGATCGTTTGGCTATTGGGAAAGGTATGAGTGCAAGGTCCATGCAAGACGCCATTTTCATAGGTCGCTGTGATGGTGACGCCATTCTTAAGCATGGTGATGACTTGGCCAGGATAATGGTTGGCTTCAAACTCATCTTGGGAGACGGCATAGCCGTATTTGTGAATATATTTTTGGCTCACGACATCGCTCTCTTGAGGTTTGCGCTCGCAAGATGTGACGAGAAGAGTGAGAATTCCAAATATTGCTATGTTAATACATTTCATGAATGACCTCGATAAATTGGGACGTTTAAGTTTCATACTATATGATCGTGTAACTTTTCCGCTACTGCTTGCATCAACTTTTGATGAGTTTTCTCGACGGCTTCCAGTTCGATCGTCTTGGTAGGATCGCGATAGATGAATCGGAAGGTGATATTTTTACGGTCGGCCTTGTTTTGGAAAAGATCGAGCAGGAAGTAACTTTCTAAAAAGCGGGGGCGGAGGCTCTGGATGGCCTGAGAAATAGTATCGATGGGGGTGTTTTCTTTCACTGTAAGGGTCCAATCGCGTTCGGAGCCGGGATAAGCGGGCAGGGCCTTAAATTCGATCTTCGCGGGTTTTAAAGCGAGAATTTCTTGGAGGTTCAGCTCGGCGAAATAGATTTTTTGGGCCGTAGCGAGATGGGGATGGACTTCTCCCAGCGCGCCGATGATCTCTCCTCGCACTTCGATCTTGGCTTGACGGCCAGGATGGAGCGTATGGAGATGTGAGGGAAGGAAGCGCACGGGGGCGATATGAAGGGCCTCTAGGAGGTTTTCGACGATGCCTTTGAGATCAAAAAAATCGGCATCGGAGGGTTTGGGATCGAAGTGATAGGGGGCTTTTTTCCCCGTAAGGAAAATCCCTAGGCACGTTTGCTCTTTATACGCGTCGCCTTCTTGAAAATGGACGCGTCCAATTTCAAATCCGGAGAGATCTTTCGTCTGGTGGGAGAAATTATGGCGCGCGACTTGAAGCAGGCCGGGAAGAAGGGGACGTGCGCAGGACGGACTGATCTAGGGCGCGCGGATGAAGAACGGAGATGGGCTTTAATTTCTCGGAGGTCTCTTGAACGAGCTGCGGGCTGAGCAGGTTGCAGGTGATGCATTCCTGCAGGCCGCTTTGGAGAAGGAGCTGGCGGACGTGGTTTTCAATAGTATAGAGGGGCGCATCGGAAAGGGAAGAAGAAATATGGCGGGGAGGGGCTTTGGGAAGATTGTTGTAGCCGTAAACACGCGCGATTTCTTCGATGAGGTCGATTTCAGTCTCGATGTCATTGCGATAAGTCGGAACAGTCACGATAAGGGAATCGCTGACGGTCATTTCCAATCTTTCTAGGAGGGAGATGGCTTCGCTTTGCGATAAAGAGCATCCAAGGATATGTGAGATGCGGTCTAATCGAAGGGGGATCTTTTTGAGGGCCGCCGGTTCAGGATATTTATCGACGACGGGCCCTGTTTTGCCTCCCGCTAATTCCTGGACGAGCTGAGTTGCCCGGGACAAGGCAAGGAGCGTGCCGCCTTTATCGATGCCGCGCTCGTGCCGGAACGAGCCATCGGTGCGCAGGTCGAGCAGGCGCGTCGATTTACGAATCTGTGAAGCATGAAAGGATGCTGCTTCAATGAGGACGCGCCGAGTTTTTTCTGTTACAGCAGAAGACTGGCCTCCCATGATGCCGGCAATCGCCAGCGGCTTCTTGGCATCGCAGATCAGAAGAGTTCCTGGGGGAAGCGCGCGCTCTTTTTCATCGAGCGTAGTGATCGATGTATAAGGGGCCGATGCCGTAATGATGAGTTCTTTGTCGATCATATCCGCATCGAACATATGGAGGGGCTGGCCGACTTCCCACATCACATAGTTGCCGATGTCGACGAGGTTGTTGATGGGTCGCAGGCCGCAAGCTATAAGCCGCTTTTGCAGCCACTCGGGAGATGGCCCGACTTGAACGCCTTCAACAACGCGGCAAGCATAGCGCAAGCATAGCTTGGGATCCTCGATCCTAACAGGGATGCGCGTTGCAATCTCGTCTTTGAAAGTGGCGATTAAAGGCTGGTAAGCCCGCAGTTTCAGCGCTGCCGCTAGCTCGCGCGCAATGCCGTAGATGCTCGCGCAATGGCCCAAATTGGCTGTGAGCGCGACATCTAAAACGGGATTGGAATAAAAGCTGGCGAGATCTGTACCCAGCGGCCACGAAGAGGGCAGCTCGATGATCCCTTCTTGATTTTCAGAAAGGCCCAGTTCTTTTTCCGAGCATAGCATGCCTTGCGACTCGACATCGCGGATTTTACTTTTTTTGATTTTCCAGGACTTTCCTTCGGGATCTTGGAGCGACGCGCCCATTTTCGCAAATGCGACTGTGATGCCGCTGCGGCAATTAGGGGCGCCGCACACGACTTGGTAATTTTCCTTGCCGTCAGTGACGGTTGCGACGCGCAGGCGGTCAGCGTTGGGATGGGGATTCGCCTCGAGCACTTGGCCCACTACGACGCCTGTAAAACTTAAAGGAGTTTCGATGATGCCTTCGACTTCGAGGCCAAGCAAAGTGAGCGTGCTCGCTATTTGCTCGGGAGATAGGTCGCAGGGGACAAATTCTTTCAACCATGCAATCGGGACTTTCACGAAACGCCTCACTTCATATAATCTTAAGAGATTAACACATTATCACCATGATGATCAATACCGATTGGCAAAAAAGGACCCGTTTTCTGACCCAAGCGCTTATTTTAAGCGGGGCGCTCAATATTGCCCTTTTGGCAACTTTTTTTTCTGTTGTCATGAAGGAAAAGCAAGAGGCTGTGGCGTTTGATATGTCCCCCGCGGAACCGATCCTGGCCCCCCTCTCGAACGACGCCCTTCTCTCGCAATATGCGGCGATGTCCTATGCGGAGCTTCTGTCTCTCCTAGAAAATGCAGAACCTGTTGAGGCCGGCTATAAAAAGCGGGACTTGGCTCTAGGCGCCCTCGTCTCATTTCACTTTTTCCCTCTCGATAAAGCGCTCACGGTGCTTCCGACGCAGCCGCGAACCCTTTCCTTTATCCATCCCGATGGGCAAGAAAAAGTGGATGTTCCCGTTCTTCCGGGCCTCTCGGACGATCATTTTGCTGCCATTTTAAATTTTGCTAAGACTGAAAAATGGCCTATGCGGCCCGAAGGGCTCTTTTATGAGATCCAACATATCCAGCCCCGCGATCCGTCGCTTCTCGAAGCGTTTTATTTAACGCCCGAGTTTTATGCGATTTTCAATCTTTTTTCCCATACAGGATTTGCGATTGAAAAATCTTTTCTCATAGAACTCCTTTCTCAGGGAGATTGGAAAACAATTTCGCAATTTACCGAGGAGCAGAAAAAAACAGGCGACCTTTCCCCCGAACGGCTCAAGTTTTTTCTTGCATCTTTGGTGCAAAGACGATCACCGCTTGCGGCGCAGATGCTTTTGGATTGGGACCCTGATTATATTGTGCGGCGGCTCGATGATGCCGATCTTCTTCTTTTCTTGGACGTCTGTCCGGAGAAAAAGAAAGGGTATGAGGCTTTCTTAAAAATTTTGCTCCAAAGTCCGCGCAATGATGCGATCTGGAAAAAAGCAGGAGAGAAGCTCGCTTCGCTGGGCGCTGCCGTTCCCGCCCAACAAAATCCAGCTCCGGAGCTAGTTCCTGCCTCGAAGAAAAAATATATCGTTCAAGAAGGGGACAGTCTTTGGAAGATTGCCCGGAAGCATAAAGTCTCCGTCGAGGCGCTTAAGAAAGAAAATAATCTTGAGACAGACCGCGTACGCGTCGGCCGTACGCTTCATATCCCCGAAGCTTCAGGAAACTAAGAAAGAATTTTTAACGCAAAGCCGCTAAGAATTCTTTGCGCCTTTGCGTTAAAAATCTCTTAAGGCACTTCATCAATACCGCCAGGGTGCCAAGGATGGCATTTGCCGAGGCGGCGAATTGTTAAATAAAAACCTTTAAAAACGCCATGCTTTCGGAATGCTTCGTAGGCATAGGCTGAGCAAGAAGGATAAAAACGGCATTCTGCCCGGATGAGCGGACTGATCGTCCACTGATAGAGGCGAATCAAACCTAAAAAAAGATATTTCACGCTTTAATTATTCATGAGAACGAATTTTCCGAACAGTGAAGAAAAAATGTTGTTTGTTTCTGTTTTTGGTCGGGGCATGTTTATGATATCTGCAAAAAGCTCGGAATCTTTTGTTTTCAGTATTTGGCTTCTCAATTCGTCATAAGCGATTTGACCGACAGTTCGGTTGTCTGCCGGC
Source organism: uncultured Verrucomicrobiae bacterium (assembly GCA_963813135.1). Lineage (GTDB taxonomy): Bacteria > Chlamydiota > Chlamydiia > Chlamydiales > Rhabdochlamydiaceae > SZAS-15. Next base: position 29,088 of record CAWEXY010000003.1, read on the forward strand.
TTTTCTTCGACGGGCTGATGAACAATCACCCGCATTTCCACAGCCTTGGGAATGCTTGCGGCTATTTTATCGATCATTTGCTGGACAGGCCGTTCAAATGTATAATAAGCAATGATCCGATCCAGCAAGAAAAAGCAGCCGGGATTTTGATGGTCCTTGAGAGATTCAAAAATTTTCTTACACGAGTCGAGCTGTTCTTGGAGGTTTAAGGAGATATGGCCGTCATGGATGGTTTCTAAGAGATTCACAACCTGGGCTTTAAATTCGTCCTTTTCCTGTTGTTTTGCAAGTAACTGAGCTTGAGCAAGTTTGGGCCTAATCTGGCTGGCGTAGCATTGGTATTCTTTCTGAGCGTTACTGATCACAATGTTAAATGACATAATTTTTTCCTTTTTCAGTAACAATTTTACTATTTTGGTATTAAGGCAGAATTAACTTTTATTGTAAAAATTATTTTAAATTAGGTGGAAAAGATCGCGCAAGACGGCTATGGTCACTTCGATAGCGATCAAAATAATGATGCTCAATTCCAAGCGGTAAGTGTGCTGATGGTTCAGCTCGTTGCTCAAGATTTGGAACAGCTCGTGGACAACAGTGAGGCGCTTGTTGAGGACTTCGACCCGTTTGTTCAGATCGAGATAATGGGCTGTGCGCCGATAAAAGGGTTCTAATTCAGGATAGTTCCAGAAAAATTCAGGCGTATCGAGGATTTCGGAATGAATATTGATGAAATTACGTTCCGAGAAAAGCTCTCCCATTTTTTGATAAATTTCTTTTCGAGAAAGGCTGATCTTGCCTTTGCGCGCAAGGTTTTCAGGAAGGGATTTAGTATTATCAATGGTTTTTTGAATCGTTTCCTCAAACGTGGTAAGCTTGACCGACTGGGCCAGGCCGTGGGAGATGGCGAGCTTGGTCAGCGTATTTTTATTATGAAGAACGATCTCATCTTCGTCGATCTGCATCGCATCGCCATAAAGAAATGTAAACTCATCCATTTCAGGCCGGGGGATCGGATCCCGCTCATATTCTTTTAAAGAATTTAAGATCGATTGCTCCTCTTCATCGGAAAAGCCCCACAAAACGACGCCGCCATAAGAAAAATAAAAAACATCCCCTTTGACCCGGCGGTCTTCTTTGATGAGGAGGTGGATGCAATCGCGGAAAAGTTGTGCCGCGCCGAAGGTTTGGAGCGACTGGAATAGGCGGGGGAGGTCATAGGCGGCTGCGGTGCAATAGGTGGTGCATCTGTGGATCATAAGCCGGATCATATGCCATTTAGGGGATTGATTTCTATCAAGCACTCCCGTTATGATGTTCCTTTTCGCGGAAGTGGCGGAATTGGTAGACGCGCTACTTTGAGGTGGTAGTGAGGCAACTCGTGTGGGTTCGAGTCCCACCTTTCGCATATCTTTTATGGATCCTCTCAATTCTTTATCTCTCTCAGAATATACCCTTGTTATTGATGGAAAAAAAGATTTAACAAAATATAACCCTGAAGAGGCATTCGACGCTGTTTGCAAGAAAATTTCACTGCTTTGGCTTCCCATCCTAGGGGCTGAACTTGCTTATACCGCTGTGTACTCACCTCAACATCGTTATCGTTCTTTGAAAGAAGAAGCGGCGCTTTGGGCCACGATATTTTATCCTCTCATTGCTATCGGCATGATGTTCCTTTACCAGTTGACGCTAAACATTGATAAAGCGGCCTGTCAGGAGCTGCGCGAGATAGGCCGCTTTATCAATGCCCGGCAAAATGAGCCCAGCCCGCCCGAAAGGGCCTTTCACGGAATAGCCGACTATTGGAGAAATAAAACCGCCTTTCCTGCGCGAGTCTACTATCTTTTTTATCGGGCTTTGGCTTTCGAATCGGCAAGCGGGGCAGCCATCAAAGAAATGCCAACCTTCGCATTTACCTCAGAAAAGGCCTTCATCCGGCTAAGAGGTAAAAAACTGACCCTCGCTGCGGCCGATGAGCTGGCAGAAAAGATAAAAGCTTTTTTGACTAAGCTGAGAACGTATTGAGCTCTTGCACTCTTTCGTAGAGGTTCATCGAGGGAGACAGCCCTCTGAGCTGAGCAAACGAGCGGCTCAGCGCCAGCGTTTTCAGGAGCTGCCACTCTACCTCGGTCACGCTGACGGGAAAAAAACTTCTATCTTCCCAGGAAATCCACCCATCGTGGGTCATCAGTTTGAGCATGAAGCTGAAAGACAACACTTGCGGGTCTTCAAACAGCGAAATTTTTTGTAGATAGGCGAGAAACAAAGCAAACAGTTTGGGCGCGGGCTTTCCAGGAAGCTGCGTTTTGAGAAGAAGGCTGGCCATATCGCCGGCGGTTTTAATGCATTGGAAGTCTGTGCGCAGCGCCTCATGGTCGGACAGGAGGGACCCATCGCGGAAGTTCAAAAGATCTCCTTTACTCTTTTTAAGCACGTATTCTCCATGGGAAAAAGGGGTGGTAAGGATAAAACGGTTACCTTTTTTCAGTCCGCGGATTAAAAATGAAAGTAGGCCAAGCTCCTCCGTCATCACCGTGACGATCCTCTGATGGTCTCGGTAATCAAGAGTTTTTAAAACAATGGCCTGGACCCGTTCTTCCACTAAATGCCTTATTCTGGTTAAATCTTAGTGTTCTGCACCGATAGCTCAATCGGATAGAGTACCCGGCTTCGAACCGGGTGGTTACAGGTTCAAGTCCTGTTCGGTGCGATGCTTCTATAAGATCATATGATTTCTATTTTGGGACTTACACAGCAAGAATATTCGGCGAAAATGGAAAAAGGAAAGCGGCATGCGGCGCTTCTCTATCGCCAGTGGATGCGCATGGGCGCAGTGGATGCCGCCTGGGCCGAGCCGCAAGCGCAGCCCCTTGTCCAGGAAATGATCCAAAGGACCGATTTTTCTCTGCCTCCGATCGTCAAACAGCAAGAAGAGGGCGGCGTTGTTAAATTTTTACTCAAGCTTGCCGATGGACTCGAGGCTGAGACCGTCGTGCTCCCTATGAAAGCCGGCATCACTCTTTGCCTTTCTTCGCAAGTCGGATGCCGCATGGGCTGCACTTTCTGCGAAACCGGACGCATGGGCCTCTTGCGTTCCCTCGCTCCCGAGGAGATCGTAGCGCAAGTTTTCGTCGCGCGCCATGTACTAAAAGTTCCTGTGCGGAACCTCGTTTTCATGGGCATGGGGGAACCCCTCGACAATTTAGATAATGTTCTGACCGCACTGCGCGTCCTGACAGATCCACGGGGGCTCGCCATCGGTCCGCGCCATATCACCGTGTCAACCAGCGGGCATGTCGAAGGGATGTATGAGCTTCTCGAAAAGGGCCACCCTGCTTTGCATCTAGCTGTGTCGGTTAACGCTCCCAATGATGAGATCCGGCGCAAAGTCATGCCGGTCAATGTGCGCTGGAACATGGAAGCCCTTAAAAAAGCGATGCAAGACTACTGCAAAACGGGGCAGCGAGAAATTCTCATCGAGTACGTTCTTTTGGAAAATATCAATGATGGCCTAGAGCATGCCAATGCGCTGGCTGCGTATTTATCGGGCCTCAGCGTCAAGGTCAACCTCATCCCCTACAACTCCCAAAGCAGGTCGCGGTTTTCTCCGCCCGCTCTCGGAGTTCAAGAGGCCTTCATGCAGCAGATGCGCTCCCATGGATACCAGGTGCTCCTGCGCCATCATAAAGGGAGGAGCATTATGGCGGCTTGCGGCCAGCTCGGTAATCGATCGCACAGAAAACTACTAATAAACTCGAAAAACGGCTAGACTAAGCTTTTATGAGGTAAAATTTATGGTTGATAAAGCAAAATTTGCAGCAGAAGAGGCTCTGGGATATCGGATCACGATTGTCGGCCGTAATCTTTATGTTACCGATGCGATGAAAAACTATGCGATGGAAAAGATCTCCAAGATCGATCGATTCCACAGCCAAGTACTCGACGTCCATGTCAATCTCGACATTCAGAAATTTGAGCATTCGGCCATCATCGTTTTAAAGTTCAATCACTTTAAAATTAAAGTGTCGGCCGTCAGCACCGACATGTACGCTTCTATCGATAAAGCCGTCGATAAGCTCCAAGCGCAACTCCGCCGTTGGAAAAGCAAAATTCAAGATCATCATAAAAAACCGATGAACGTCATCGACATGCAAGTCAATGTCTTGCAGCGCCCCTATTCCGACCTCGACGAGATCAATGCTGAGATCGAAAGCGCCAATAACAAATCCGAGATCGATGAGTATAAACCCCACCGCATCATCGGTACCGATAAGAGGCCGCTCAAGACCCTCACAACCGACGAAGCCGTCATGAAGATGGAGCTCTCCGGAGATCCCTTCCTGCTTTTCCGCTGCGAAGAAGACCGCAAACTCAAAGTGATCTACCGCAGAAAAGACGGTAATTACGGTCTTATTCTCGCCGAATGAAGCAAGTCTTTGATGTCGTCCGCCATCAGTGGGTCGCGGCGACGCCGGAAGAGATCGTGCGGCAGCAGTGGATACAAAAGATGATCCAAGAGCTGGGATATCCTAAAGAGTACATCGCCGTGGAAAAAGAACTATCTTTGACGATGCGCCGGGCCGATATCTTGGTCTATTCCCGCGCATGCGCGCCGCTCCTCCTCATGGAATGTAAGGCAGAGGCTCTAACGCATGCCGACCTCGACCAAGTGATCGGCTATAATGCGACCATTCAAGCTCCCTATCTAGCTCTCGTAAACGCCCAGCAGATGCTGCTGCGCCCCGCCTTCGACCAATTTCCCACGTACCAGGAGCTCTGCGATGCACTCCGATAAGGCCACATGCATCTTTGGCTGGGACCCTCAAGTGGCAGAAAAAGAGAAAAAGAAGAATCTCATTTTTCTGGACACCGACCCTCAACTGCTGATGCACGTCCCTCAGAGTGAAAAGCTGCGCCTCTTCATCGTCAACGAGCATAATCGGTATGAGATCCTCCGCAAAATCGCTTGGCACAATCTTTTCGTTTCCCTCTCCTTCCAAAAAGCAAAGCCGGGCGGCGAAGATATCATGGACGAGCTGCAGCAGATCGTTGGCGAAGTCCAATTGTTTGCTTCCGATTTTGCTGATCAGGGCGAAACACTCACCAGCAACGTGATCGCTAATTTGTCCCAACCCCTTCTCGACGCCCGCCCTCTCTTTGGCGCTTACGCGAACATTCCCGCCGTTGTTTGCGGAGCCGGACCTTCTCTGTCCCACCATGTCCCTTTTTTGCAATCGGCGCAAAAAAATGCCCTCCTCTTTGCCGGAGGCGCCGCCCTAGAAGCGTTGCGCCGCCTTTCCATCACGCCCCGCTTCGGCCTCCACGTCGACCCCAATCCGAGCCACCGTTTCCTCCGCACCAGCCCCAACCCCTTTCCCACCTTCGTCCAACTCCGCACCTCTTCAGCCGTCGTCCAAAAAATCTCAGGCCCCAAGCTCCTCCTTCCCGCCACTGGTAATTTCCCGCTGGAAACTTGGGCCCAAGGCCACGATGGCATCTTCGATGGCGGATGGACTGTCGGCACCTGCGCTGTCTCCGCCGCGCTTGCCCTTGGCTGCAACCCCATCATCCTCGTGGGAATGGACCTTTCCGGCACGGCTTCCCAGATGTACGCCGGCGGCATCCAAAATGCTGAGCCCGATGGAATGGTGCAGTTCCGCGGCCATCTCACCCGTCCCGATTGGATCCGCGCGGCTGCTTGGCTCTCCGAGACCGCCAAAAAACATCCCGACCGCACCTGGCTCAACCTTTCGGACAAAGGCCTTCCCCTCGAGAGCATCCCTGTAGGCACCTATACGCTCCCCGGGATCACACTTCCCTCACTCCCTCCTCTTCCTGCGCCACCCCTTGCCAACCTCTCCCTTCTCCAGGACAGTTTTACTCGGTGCCTCTCCATCACCCAAAATATTATTGCAGAGATGAAGGCGATCTTTCCCAAAACCCCTGACCAAAGCGGCAGGATCGCTCTTCTCCATAGTGATCTCGAACAAGAGCTCGCCTTTAAAACGACCTTGCTTCCCATTTGGGAGATCTGGAAGTTTCCACTCTCTCGCCATAATCCCGAGGGCTCTCCTGGACTTTTCCTCCACCAAATGTTATTCTTTACCGATCTTATCCAACGTTTGATCGTAAAAAAATAAGAACAACATTGAGTTTATAACCAGATTTTATGCGAATAATCCCTACTCAATTTGTCCCTTCTTTGCCTACATTCGCATTTAACGAGGGGAAAATGTCGGCTCGCATAGAGAATCTCTTTAGTTCCCATGTTCCAAAATTTTCTGCTTCGACTCGCCATTATACGTACATCTTCCTAGGAGGAGTACTTTTGTTGGGATTCTCGCTTGCCGCCTATCGTTATTTGAAACCCACCTTCAAAAAGATAAGTTTGGTATGGCGAATGTATCAAATTTACAGACGTGCGCAAAATCGAGATTCCTCTTCAGTTTCTATTGATGATTTTTGATGGCATATGTTAAGGAAAGTAAAGATTTTGAAAGGCTCTCATCAATGATTAAGGAACTCTCTTTCCAAGATCAACAAAATGCATTACAACGCGTCGAAAAGAAGATTTTACAGGATTTAAAAAGTTGGGATTTTATGACTCTTCTCCAGCATTATCGACAAACCTATGTGCGTGGCGGGCGCTACCAGAATCCCCAGCGGCGGGCGGTTTGCCCAGAGCTAGTAATCCCTTATGTACAAAAATGGCGCTCAAATGTTCTTGCAAAAGCCCTCATTCATAACTACAACGCTCAAGTTGCCCAATGTAATTTAGATCCTTCTAAGCCAGCCGATAAAGAGCTTCAGCTTTTGGCTAAAAAAAGCTAGGCTAATGTTGTATGACGACTGGCCTTCCCAGCATTGATTTTCATCTCGCCTTCACCCCTTATACACCCCTTAAAACTCAGGGGCATGTTGGCGACATCGATTCCTGGAAGTCCACCCTCCAAACCACCACTGCCCGCGCCCTTTACCTCTATGGCCTCGGCTCGGGACAACATCTGGTAGCCGCCATCGATTGGTTAAAGGCCGATCCCACACGTCTTCTCATCGTCCTCGAAGATGACCTTGCCGTCATCGCTGCTGCTGCCGAGCGCCCAGGGGTTGCGGATCTTTTTACCCATCCACAGATCCATCTCCGCTACATTTCTGGATCGCTCGATGCAATGCTGGAAGAATGCGCCCGCGATTTCCCCGTCGATCGCATCGATCTCGTCGCTTTAAAGAAAAAGCCTAAAAATCTTCTCCTCAATCTCCTGCGCAAAACGGCACTCTGGCATGCTTCATTCACAGAAAGCCTTCAATCCCATTTTCTCGCCAAAAACATTTGGACAAGCCTCCAGCAGTGGCCCCGCTCGTGCCTGGTGAACAATTGGAAAGGCCTCTTTGCAAAAGTCCCCGTCATCATCTGCGGCGCTGGCCCCTCGCTGACCGCTGCTGTTCCCCTAATCAAACAAGTCAAGAACCAAGCCCTTCTCATCGCAGGAGGCTCAGCGATCCGTGCGCTCCATCATTTCGGCATTAAGCCGCATTTGGCGATAGCGATCGATCCTAATGAAAGAGAATACGACTGCGTACGCGGCGACACACCCTACACGACCCCGCTTCTCTACGGCAGTCGCTTATGCTCGCGCGTTTTTGAGCTATTTCAAGGCCCCTTGGGATATTTAAGCACGACGACGGGAGGGCCTTTAGAGGCTTATTTTGAAGAGATGGCAGGCATTACAGCTCCTCCTATTGGGCCCGACCTGGGCAGGGAGTCATTATCGGTCACAACATTGGCAGTATCACTGGCCTCTTTCCTCGGCTGCGACCCCATCACGCTTGTCGGTATCGATCTAGCTTATTCTGGAAAGAGCCATTACGCTCATAAAAAAGGCAGCATCAATCTCGATAAACTCCGTGAGGAAAAGCATGTGACGGAGCAGCTTCTATGGCGCAAAGGGAAAAATGGCGATCGAGTCCCTACTCTTACGAAATGGATCATGGAGGCAGCGACTCTTTCCTCCTATGCCAAAAAGCATAAAGAAATACGGTTCATCGATGCTTCCCGGGACGGTCTTCCTCTTGCTGGTTTTGTCAGGGGACCGATTACGCTGAAGGGCAGCTATGACATATCCCAGCGCCTGGAAAAGGCATTTCAAGGACCTAAGATGCCTCTTCTTTCCACTGTAGAGATCACAGAAAGCCTGCAGAGGTGCGCAGCTCTATGCCAGAAGCTGAACCTTGGCGAGGGCATCGCCGCACTCCATGAGACGGAGCTGGAAGAAGAGCTCGCCTATCGTCTTCTTCTCGCGCCCATTCATAGATCCATCAACCATTGCTTTTCAAAAGTGTCAGGGACAGACAAAAAATGGGAATTTTTGCGCGAAGCGGCCGTTACCTACATGCCGCGATAATGAGCGAGCTTGCTCCGCAGCGTGCGAAGGCTGATGCCGAGAGCTTTAGCTGCCTCGGTGCGGTTGTCTTGGCATGAAGCCAGGGTCGACAAAATGTGCCGCTTTTCTACATCAGCCAGTGACATCGCTTCTTCTTTCACCGGAAGAGGACAGCTTTCCAGCCTTAAATGCTCGGGCTCGATGCAATCACTGGCGTCCATGACGACTGTCCGCTCGAGGATGTTGATCAGCTCGCGGATATTGCCCGGGAACGAATAGCCCATGAGATGTTTTTGAGCGGCAGAGGATAACCGTTTTTGTTTTTTGTGATTCTCTTCGCACAGACGGGCTAGGAAATACTCGGCCAGAGACAAAATGTCTTCCTTGCGCTCGCGCAGAGGCGGCAGCTCGATGGGCACCACATTGAGCCGATAATACAGGTCTTCCCGGAACAACTTTTGCTCGACCATCTGTTTCATATTGCGGTTGGAGGTGGCAATGAGCCTCACGTCGACGCGGATCGTCTTCGTCCCTCCCACCCGCTCAAACTCCCGTTCTTGGATGGCGCGCAGGAGCTTGGCTTGCAGGCTTAAGGGGATTTCCGAGACTTCATCGAGGAGGAGCGTTCCCTGGTTAGCCAGCTCAAAACGGCCTAATTTTCTTTCATGAGCCCCGGTAAAAGAGCCCTTTTCGTGTCCAAAAAACTCCGATTCGATGAGCGCTTCGGGGATGGCGGCGCAATTGACCTTGATGTAGGGCTTTAAGGCCCTCGGAGACTGCGAGTGGATCGCATGGGAGATGACCTCCTTGCCCGTGCCGGACTCTCCGCAGATAAAGACCGAAGCATCGCTCTGCGATACCTTGGCGATATCGCGGACGATCTGCTTCATCACCGAGCTTTCTGCCATGATCTGCTCAATTTTCCCCGAACCTTGGGAGCTGAGGGCCCGGCGCAAAAAGAAACACTCTTCAGCTCTATCGAGCACTCTTTCCAGGAGATCGGGCGTCACGGGCTGGGTCAGGTAGTCAAAAGCGCCCAGGCGCATGGCCCTCACCGCCTGCTCGACGCTAGCAAAGGGAGTCACGACGATAACGAAGGCTTGAGGGTAGAGCTGTTTGGCTCTTTCGAGAACTTCGAGTTCCTCGCAAAAAATTCCCTCATAGGGGGATTTCTCCAAAAGTTCAATTGCCATTTGGCGATTTTTCGCCCATGTGGTATCAAGATTCTTGTCCTCTAGGAAGCGGACAAGGAGACGATCACTCTCTTGGACCAGAACTTTTGTGAAACCCATGATGCCCTCTAAGTTGCAAAGTAAAAAATTTAGTATTATTCCGCAATTAGGATTTCTAATAATCTTCCTGACGGGCTGTTCGGGCCTAGAGAAATCGGAGCAGGAAAAGATGCGGGAACAGAACGCCCACGGCGAATATGTCATCCGCCGAGAAGGGGAGGTTGCCTATAAGGAGCCCCCGATCAGGCATCGGGACCGGGAACCCTACCCTTGGGAAAGAGGGTGTAATTGAAAATGTTAGATAGCAAAAAGAGAGCGAGAGGGGAATCTACAAGGCGCCGCCGCAGGCGGGTCCCTGGTGCAGACAGCCCTTTACGGGGTTGGCGAGGGAATCAACGCAGCTGATTAGCACCCGCAAAACGATAAAGAATTGACATTTCTCTCTAGATCGTGATAGATTTTGGCTCTATTTCCTATGCCGATGTGGTCGGAATTGGTAGACGCGGTAGACTCAAAATCTACTCCTAGCAATAGGGTGCTGGTTCGAGTCCAGTCATCGGCAAAAATTTTTCCAAAATTTTTGACGTGAAGTAAGCCAATAATTTGGCTTACGTCTGGTCTCGAAGTGAAGCGACCTGCAGGTCGCGAACCGGCTCTTGGGACGAAGAGCGAAGCGGCTCGCCCAAGAGGAGTCCAGTCATCGGCAAAAATTTACTAATTTTTGACGTGAAGTAAGCCAACAGTTGTGTAACGCGAGCTTGGCTTTTCCTTCGAAGAGAAAAGGTCGTCTTTCCGGTCTGATCCCATTTTCTCATCTTCATTAGATTTCCCTTTGGTTTTGAGTCATTATACTCCTAATCCAAGCTTTTTGTTTAATGGGGAGCACTACACAACTTAGGTAGGATCAAGTTGAGCGATCTTCTTTTCCATCATTCGGCATAGCCCAGAAAGCTCTAGGTTCTGTGTAGCATCAAGAAGCTCTTCTTTGATCTTTTGGGCCGTTTCGCCTTCTTCGTTGCCCAGCAATTCATTTAGAGATAGAAGTTTCGAGTTAAATTCTTTTTGGTATTCTAGAAATTCTCCCCTTTCAATAAGTTCTCTTGCTACCTCATGAGATATACACCGTTTAAGAAGCAGTTTGAGCATCGCATGTGGTGTCGTCATTAAGTACTTAACCTTCGCCTCTTCTCTCAAAGCAATTTGCTCCTCATGCAAGCTTATATTTGGCGGAGTCTTCTCTTTGAAAAAATTCAGTTTAGAAAACAACGTTTTTGCATCTTTGCCTCGAAAAAAGGCTTCCATTTCTTTTCGCCGCAATTCAACATAAGACATTTTTTTGACTGGGTGGCCAGCCCCATAATCTAAAACTAATGGTTCATCCACTTCCACATCTTCGATTGTATAGCAGACAAGACGCTCAAATTGGCCCCTTTGCAAAGAAACATGATTTACCATTACATTTGGAAAAGAACTGGCGAGCATGGCCATCATCCCTCGCATTTTAAACGAATTTATTATGGAACCATCGTTTAATTTGTATGTATAGTGATCTTCAGGGTTTTTATCATAATTAAAGCCGACATTACAATGTCTTGCTTTTGTTTTGGGTCGTTCTTGTATTTCGCCCAAATATTCTCCGATAATGGTGAAGGCAGGTATTTTTTCCCCCGCGCGGACTAAATGGCCGATTGTAGGATGGCTGTCTAAATACATTTTAGGGAGGTGAGAATTAGCCCTAAATTTCTCGTATCGTTCGATCAAATGTATCTCAAAGACAGTAAAGTTAAATGCGATTGACTTGTAGCCTTGCCATTGTTTGAATACGAAATCGGGTGATATCACCAGCTCTTTATCAAGGAAAGCAGCTCCTGTTAATTTTTCAAAGAATTCTCCTGTCTCTTTTCTGATCTGATCTTCCTTTTTTACCAAAATTTGTTGCTCGCTTGGATTAGTATTGGGATAACATTGCGCCAAAATATCCTGCGGGGTTCCACCATTAATAACATCGCGTATTTTATCAGAGGCCCCAATGGACTTTAAGAATTCAATGAAAGTCCGATTTCCCAACACAGCCGCGTGGTGCATGGCGGTATAACCGCTATTATCTTGAGCATCTACATTCCAAATATTTATCTGCTGAACAAATCGAGCTGCATCCATGTTATTTGTTATGGCAGCAATATGCCATGGAGTAAGTTGCCACTGATCACCACCTGCTAATTTAGTCCTATCATGCTGTATCAAAAGTGATGCCGAATTTAATTCTCCAAGAAATATCATCCTATTTAGACAAAACACTACATTTTTGGAAAAATTCTTTTTGAAATAGTTGTGCCTAAAGAAGTCATCGTACGCTTTCGATACTTGTGAGACAGGATACATCATATTTTCTCCCTTTTTGTGAATCCAGATCACTCGAAAAGATTTGGATTTTTTATGTAAAAGTTTTCCATTAACAGGTTGGACTTATCAACAACGAGTTTATAAAGATTGAAAAGAGTGCAAGTTTGCACAGGCGGACACAGTACCTCTCCTCGAAGACATTGGGAAAAGAACTGGCTATGCCAAAATTCATTATAGGGATTGATCATCAATTTTAATTGATCCTCTCGCACTTTAAGGCATAAGCTGCGCTCTTCAGGCTCTCAAACTTTTTGAGCCTTTTCCTCCGCCGATCCGGTTGCTCGAGAGCCTTGGTTATCGAATCTGAGAGAAACCGTAGCAAAATGTTATGTATTAAAACAAGCACGGCCACCCTTTTGATCAGCCATGAGAATTTTGCGAGAGTAAAATAAGGGATTTATATCTTAACCACTTTAGCCTTGAACGATTAAAGCTTGAGAACTGGGCTGCAGCGATGCCCAAAGGGATTGGAGTTTTTGGCCGATCCAGCTGCGTGCAGGGGCGGAGATTTCCTCCATAGCTTCTTGCATCGGGTCTTTGAAGGGGTCTTTGATGGGCCCTAGAGACCGGGCATATAATCCCAACATATACAGCCAATGGGGCACTTTAGCGGCAAAGTTGTTGGCAGCAGAGGCTACTGCCGCGATCAGGATGAGTAAAACGAGAGCGACGAGAATGGTCGCAAAGACCTGTCCGATCAGCAAGCCCAACCCTACAAAGGCCCCTGCCACGACAAGGGTGCCCACAATCATGCCCAATGCTTTTCCAACTTGCGCGCAAGTGATCATGGCGTTTTGCGTGGGGGCGATACGGTTAAGGCGCAAGTCGATATGAGGAGCGTTTATACGTAAATAGTCATAGGCTTCTTGGCTGATGGTATGGCCGCGGATCGCAGATATCGGACCTGTAATTTGGTCGCAAACCAGAAGAATCATTTTGGCATCAACGATCTCGATGACTTTATCTTCAGCAGAGAAGGGTAGAGCTTGATAGTTGCCCGTCAAGACATCGGTGTCTTGCTGTAGGAGAATGAGCCAATTTCTTTCGAGCTCTACAGGCGAGAGCGCTTTTTGCTTTGTTACAATCCTAACGGTGCTTTCGGCATCTTCATCGGACGACGCTTGAATAATGCGGCAAAAGCGCAGGTCGACATAACCTTGAAGGCGGTCTACGACATCGCTGGTAATAGAGTAGCCAGGTAGTGCGGCCCGCTGGTTGGGATGGCGTTGTTGTAATACGGAAAGGAGGGCATCGACGTTTTCCTTATCGATAGTAGGGAGGTTCGGGTTTTCAGCGGGCACAGCGACTTCTTCATTTATATTAGGAATGACGAGCGCCCCGAAGCGGGGGAATTGGGTGTTTTGAAAGATCACCGCCCAGTTGCGTTCAGCTTTGGGAGACGCTGGAATAATGTGGCAAAAACGAAGGTCAACAAACGGCTCAAGGCGTGCTACGACGTCCTCAGTGACGGTGTAGCCCGGCATTACCACCCGCTGGTTGGGATAGAGTTGTTGTAGCGCTGAAATCAGCGCCTCGGCGTTTTCATCATCGACGATAGAAAAATTTTCTTTCTGGGCGGCGGCGGCAAGGACTCCGTCCAACTTGGCGCTGGATGTTAGTATCTCGCCAAAGTCCGGATATTTCACATCTTTTGGAATTTTTCCAGTGATAATCAGATTGGAATGGGTATAGTCGAGCTCCATCGAGGGAAAAGTCTGTAACAGCATAGCCAAAGCATCTTCGGTTATGGCGTAGCCAGATAACTGCAGTTGATCGGAGACGTCCTTGATTTTACAGTTGTCCATTAGCTCCATCACTTCATCTTTATCAATCACGGGATACGAACCTTTGATATCTTTAATGAATTGGCGGAGAGGAACCGTTTTGTTTTTGAGCGCTTCTGCCCATTTTCCCGAGAGTTGTATGCTTCTTTCAAAGCTAAGGTCCCTATCCGTTATGATCTGTTTTTGTTGGAATGTTATCTTTGGGAACCCTTTCAGATATTCCGCGGCGGGTTTAGTGAGCCAGAATTCGACCAGTTCGATGGGTTGAGTTGTTTCGTTGATAGCTAGGGCAAGGGCCTGGGCGCTGCAATAATCGATCACCGTATCTTTATTAGCGGGCACGATCTCTAAGCCCGTGTCTTTCATTTCACCTTCCATGTAGGCAGTATGCAAGCGGCGCTCGGCCAGGGTAATTTTAAGTTTCCATTGCTCTTTGAAAGAAATCTCCGAATTGTCCCTTATCCATACGGGGTCAGTCCCCGGGATTATCTGGCTCTCTTGGAAAATAACATTAGAGGCGTTGGTTTTAAAGTATTCAGCAGCGGCTTTTGTTAACGTATAGCCGATCAACTTGAGCGTTTTTGCAGATGACTGTAAATTAGAGGCAATACATCTGGCATCTTCCAACCCAATGGTTTCTGGCTTTTTTGTAATCAGCAGCAAAGTGTTCGTGGATTCCAATGACTGGTGCAATTGCTCAATTTTGTTGAGCTCATCGAAGACCGTTTTGTGTGCGCTGTAGCGATCATCGCCTTTCATCTTTTGGGCCCAATCATTTGGTCGGCGAAAAGCAAAAAGAGAAGATTCAAGTCTGTTGACAATTAGGTTGGAACTCAGGTCAATATTGATAGAGTTTTGATTAAAAACGCTAAGCGCATCCCATGTAATAGCATAGCCCGTAATGATGGGGCGTACATTAGTTTCTATAATCTTTTTCGCATCTGCTTCGTCGATTAAAGGGAGATCATATTGCGCAGGATCGGTGCTTTTTATTTGATAGACCACGTCTTTTGGAACATTTTTCCACTTTTGATCGAGTTCATGCGCTTGGAGAATTTTTCCGTTATTTTGCGCCGGTCTATTTTGCACTTCAACGCGATAGCACTGGATGGAAGGGGCGTGGGCCTTAATAAAATCAAAGGCCTCGGACGTTATCGAGTAACCGGAGATGGATAATGTTTGTTTTGAGAAAACTCGAACAATGGCTTGCGCATCTTGAAGCGTGATAAGTTCATTATGTGTTCCAGTGATCGATGGGACAGACATTCCTGACAAGACACAAGCGCTTGTTTGTAATTCGTTGACCCAATTTTTAGCGGTCATTGGCTTACGGTCCCCATTTTGCGCGCATATATGGCCATAGGGAGCGACCGCAAGATTGCTGCCGGCTAGCGCATCGATCATGGAACCCATCGCGCTCTGTTGTGATTCGGGGAGGTCCTTTTTAAGGCGCGCATAGCTTTCAGAGGACAGCCCTAAATTTGCCAAAGCAGCTTTTTGTTCCGCGGGTATCAAACGTTGATGAAATGCCTTATGATTTATGATCTTAGCGGCATAAAGCCGTTTTTGATTTTCCGACATACCAGCCGTTATCCGCTGAAAATAGCTTACCAAATGTTTTCCATAGAGGTTCGAAGGAGGGTGTTCTTCAGGCAAATTGAAACTGTCAACGAAATTGACCAGCGCGCTATCAACATCTTCGGGCAGGAGACCGGATAATTGTTTCTCTTTTGCACTATCAAAGTCCGCGGTAGGCGTACTCAATAATTTTTGAGAGAGTTGTTCTCTTAAGATGGCCGGGGATGACGCAGCCTCCGCCATGTAGATCTTCTTTGCAAGCCTGGACACCTCCTTCTGGATCGTCTCGACAAAAGGGCCTGTAGACGGATTGCCAAGAAGAGGGGTGATATTGGATTCAGCAATTATCGTCATAAAATTAAAATCTTAATTTGTGCTTTTTAACACTCTCAGAGCGAGCTTAAAAGGCGCTTGAAATATTGTATCTATGCCCTCGCTCAGAAAAGAGGCTGTAGTGTTGAAAGCTTTTAAAAATTTTGAGTTCTCTTCTATCTCTGCATCTTCATCTTTTTGTTCCGAGCCATTGGGATTAAACAGACTTGCTTGAGCCAGGACGTTTAAGCAAGAAGGATGAAGTGCATTGTCTGTAGTGAACATTTTGTGCGTAAGGTCTACTAGTTCTTGATGAGTGAAGCGGAAGGCTTCAAAGATGCGGCCCATCTTTTGAGGGAGCATTGTTGCAAAACCTTTCTTTTTCATTAATGTGACAGCAAAAGTAATCTTTTGCTGAGAATCAAAATGGCTAGCATGATTGGCTTGGACCAAAAATCCTTCTTCTTGCCTTGTTAAGGGAGAGGACATTATTTCAAATTCAAAGTCACCGAGGCTAAACTGATTTGGGTGAAGCAAAACTTTTAGGCAAGGAGCAAGGGAATCTAAATGACCTATGCGATCCTTAAGAGTATCTCTTTCTCCAGAAGTGAAATGCATCGCTCCAAAAATGCGGCCCATCGTCTCAGGAAGCATTTTTGTAAAATCGTCCTTTTGCATTAATTTGATTGCATAAGTGATTTTTTGCTCAGAATCAAAACCGCGGGCGGTGATTGCTTTTTCTAAAAAGTGTTTCTCTTGCGGTGTGAAACCAAACTCTTCAGAAACCGCACCCGAAGTTACTTTGTGAAAGCTCATTATTGTAGACATTGTAATTATCTCCTTGTTTTGACATTAATTATATTAAAATTTGAAGTATTGTCATAATTAATTTACAATTAAGACGTTAAGTAATTATTTTAATTTATGGCTGGGAATGACCTCTTTTGGTATGTTATTTCTATGCAATGGATTACAAATTTCGACCTTTTTCTGTTTGATTTAGACGGTCTTTTAGTCAATACCGAAGAGCTTCATTATCAGGCCTATAGGGAAATGCTGGCCCGTAGAGGTTTTGTTTTGCCCTGGAGCCTGATGCAATATTATAAGGCCGCTCACATGGGTACCGGCAATTTATCAGAGCCTCTATATGGGGAATTTCCCGAACTGAAGAAGATCGATTGGGATGTTTTGTATGCCGAAAAGAAGGCTATTTTGACAGATGCGCTGCAAAAAGGAGCGCTTCAGCTGATGCCTGGAGTAGAGCCGTTGCTCAATGTTCTCAATGCTAATAAAATAGAACGATGCGTCGTCACCCACTCGCGAGCAGAGGATGTCGCCCTTATCAAGCAAAAGCTGCCCCTATTAAATACGATCCCGCATTGGCTGACGCGGGAAGATTATGAGCTCCCCAAGCCACATCCCGCAGGATATCAAAAGGCGATGCAGCTTTTTCTAAAGCCTGGCGGGAAGGTTGTAGGGTTTGAAGATACATACCGGGGTTTGGCTTCTCTTATCAAAGCGGGCGTCTCGCAGCCTGTTCTGATTTGTGATCTAGGGCATCCTCAGATGGAGCAGCCTGTCAGCGGCCTTGTGCGCCACTTTATCTCACTCGACGTAGTCGATCTTCACTAAAAAAAGTCCTTGCGGCGGGGCCGCAGGACCTGCCATGCGCCGGTCTTTGGAAGCAAAGATTTCGGGGATCTGTTCTCGCCGTATTTTGCCGCGGCAGACATCCAGAAGCGTTCCTGTGATGTTGCGGACCATTTTATAAAGAAAACTATCGCCTTCGAACTCTAAGCGCAGCCCTCCTTCTTGGGGAACGATATCGAGGCGGGCCAGGGTGCGGATGGGGTTTTTTGCCGCAGCGCCGGCGGCCGCTTCATTGGCGAAGGCGGAGAAGTCATGCGTTCCTATAAACATCTGGGCCGCGGCACGGAGCTCTTCGAGGTCGATAGGGAAATGGACATGATGGCGGTACAGGCGTAGGAACGGGCTCATGACCCGGTCTAAGTGCAGGTGATAGTGGTAGATTTTCGATTTAGCGCTATACCTGGCATGGAAGTCGTCAGGAGCTGTCTGAACCTCTAAAACGCGAATATCGGGCGGAAGAAGGCCATTTAACGACCCATGGGTACGGAATAGATCGAGGGGCGGCTCGTAAGAAAAGTGGGCAACCTGGCCGAGGGCATGGACGCCCGCGTCGGTGCGGCCAGCGCCTGTGACGGCGATAGGCCCGCGCAGGATGGTCGCGAGGGCGTTTTCGAGAAGGGCCTGGATCGCGGTAGAATTATTTTGGACTTGCCAGCCGCCATACTGGGTTCCATCGTAGGCCAAGAGAATTTTATATTTCATGAAAATGAAACAGGGCACAACGTAGGTTGCGCCCTGTAAGAAGTTATCTTAAGAAAGATGTTTGCTGACGAGTTTTGTCATCTCAAACATGTTAACTTTTTTCTTGCCGAAAACTTTTTCGAGTTTTTCATCAGCAAGGATATTGCGACGATTGCTCGGATCTTGGCGGTTATTCTTACGAATGTACGCCCAAAGTTTTTTTGTAACTTCTGTGCGTGGGAGTGGGCCTTTTCCGACAACAGCTGAAAGCTCTTCGCTGAGCTTCATCGGGGCCATGAATTTGGATTGTTTTTTTGCCATTTCTATAATCTCCTATAGGTTATGGTTATACTAGGAAAAATTTAAAGGACATGTATGTATCCTCAAGGAACATCTTGTAGCTCTCCTAGGGAATTATAGTCAAAAAAAATCGTTCGAATTAGCAAAATTTCTCCTGGGAACCTCTCTATGCTTGTAATTTAGGGTAATTTTGGGTATCTCTGAAGGATAATGGCAACGATTAGTCAAATCAATAGTGTAGAGGAGCTGGCCCATCTTTTGAAAGATGCGTCGACTCTTGAGGAAAAACGGGCCCTTCTCGAGAGGCATCCTGCTGTCCAGGAATGGGTGGAGTTCCCCTCGCAGCTCACCGAGCAGCAAGATCTCATTTTCAAATCCCTCGTTGCACTCGGCCAAGCCCAGCGTCTTTTTGACCGTCCCTATGGTGGAAAAGAGATGATAGATCTTTTAGATATGCTCGTTCCGGTCGAGCGGTTCTATAGCGACATCGGCGGACTCGTCGGCTATCACGCCCATATGCTGCGCCTGATCTCTTCTCCTCCGCTGAAAAAAGAAAAGTCGACATATCTTCCGCCTAAAGGCATTGATATCACTCAAGAAAATCTTTTTGTGCGCCAGATGACGCTCGAAGGAATCCGCTCCCTTCCTCTCATGGCAGAGATTTATCCCCTGGGAGGGGCCGCCGACCGCTTGCGCCTTCATGACGAACGGACAGGGAAGCCCCTTCCTGCCGCATGCCTTCCTTTCTTAGGAAAAACGCTTCTCGAGAACATCATCGCCGATCTCCAATCCCGCGAATATCTCTATTATAAACTTTTCCACTCTCAAGTGACGACCCCGATCGCGATCATGACTTCGATGGAAAAAGACAATCACGCCCATATCGTCGCCATCTGTGAAGAGCACGAGTGGTTCGGAAGGTCCAAGGAGAGTTTTCGTCTTTTTATACAACCCCTCGTTCCCACCCTTAATAAGCAAGGCCATTGGTGCCTCCAAGGGCCTGCGCAGCCCCTTTAAAACCCGGCGGCCACGGCGTAATCTGGAAGCTTGCTCGGGAAGAAGGGGTGTTTGATTGGCTCCTGGCCTGGGGAAGAAAAAAAGCCCTCGTCCGGCAGATCAACAACCCTGTCGCCAATACGGACCATGGACTTTTCGCCTTCACGGGCATCGGCTGCTTTCAAGATAAAGCCTTTGGATTTGCTTCGTGCCCGCGCCAAGTGCGCGCTGCGGAAGGGATCAACATCCTCGTCGAAAAAGAAGAAGAAAATGGCTACGGCTACGTTCTGACGAACATCGAGTATTGCGACTTCAAACGCCTGGGCATTGCCGACAAGCCTGCAGAGCCTGGAAGTTCTTACTCGCTATTTCCCTCGAATACCAACATTCTATTCGCCGACCTTTCCGCGGTGCTAGCCGCCGTACGAAAAATGCCCCATACCCGGGATCCTCGTCAATCTCAAAAAGCTTACCTACCGCACCGAGAGCGGAGAGAAGCGCGAAGAAGAGATAGCCCGCCTCGAGTCGACGATGCAGAACATCGCCGATTTTTTCACACAGACGCTGCCCCAGCGCCTCTTGCCTGATGATTCTCAAACGCTCCGTTCTTATCTCACCTACAATGTCCGCCGCAAAACGATCGCGACGGCCAAACGCGAGTTCACGCTCGGCGCTTCCCTTCTCGAGACTCCCGAAGGGTGCTTCCTTGAGGTCCTCCATAATGCGAAAGAACTCCTTGAGCGCTGCGGATTTATCGCTGCCGAAGACACCGATCCGACGATGTTCTTCCATAGCGGGCCTTCGCTCATCTTTATTTATCATCCCGCCTTAGGCCCCCTCTATTCCATCATTGCTCAAAAGCTTCGCGGGGGCCGGCTGCATCCGGGCAGCGAGCTCCAGCTCGACATCGCCGAAGTCGATATCGAAAACCTCGAGGTGGAAGGATCTCTTCGCATCCATGCCGACAGCATCATGGGGCATTTCGAAAAAAATACACTCACTTATTCTGAGCGCTGCGGACGTGTGACCCTTAAAAATGTCCGCATCCGCAATCGCGGGATCGATCTCGAGCTGCCCAATGTCTATTGGAAAAACGAAATCGCTCGTCTAGAGACTTGCCAGATTATTTTGCGGGGGCTCAGCGAATTTCATGCGGAGAACGTCACCCTTTCGGGGGATCATTTCATCGAAGTGGAAGACGGCGTCCGTCTCATTGCTCGAGAGGAGAATGGGGAAGTCGTTTTCGAAAGGCAGCCCTTACTAGCGCCCACATGGCATTGGCAATATGCGGCCGATTCTGAAAATAACATCACTCTGAGCAAATGAAAAGGCAGCGCTTTTAATGAGCGCTGCCTTAGGGAAAAGAAACAGATTATTGGCTTACGGGGTGTTTTTCTGCTTCAACAGCTTTTGCATGGTTCTTTGTGAGTACGGCAATTTCTTGTACGTATTTCGCGATTTTGACCTGCTCAGCGGCAATCTTGAGGTTAATCTGAGCTATTTCCACATCGAGTTCCTCTCTTGTAGGAATTACTACAGCCTCAGCAGCTTTTACATCATCTTGTGCTTTTTTCACATCCGCAGCTAACAATTCATTGTTTTTGGAGTAGTCCTCGGTTTTAAAGTTTCTTTCTTTTAGAGTTGCAGCTTCGAGTACAGCTTTTGCTTGTGCAACTGCTGTTGCTTTATCAGTTGTGGCTTTTTCAATGTTTTTGCGCGCATTTTGTTTTTCAGTTAAAGCTGCTTCCAAAAACTTAAGGTCTTTTTCTTTTTCTGCTTGTGTTTCTGGTTTCTTAAGGATTTCTAATTGTTTAAAGAGAGACTCCGCTGTATCCTTTGGTTTTGCTTCAGCTTTTTTAAACTGAGTGAGTCCACCCTTCCATATATGCCAGCCGACGACTGCGCCGATAACGACGATGCTTGAATAGTAGGGGTGTTTGGTTATGGACCATTTGGGAAAATCCCATACCACGGCTTTTCCTGTTTTTAAAGTGCCGTAAAAAAGTTGAGAAATCAGAGATTGTCCTTTTTCTACGACATTAGCTGACATGTTACTAGCGGGGCGCATTGGTTGAATTTTAGATGCCATGTGAAAAATCCTCCTTTCAAAGGTGGGTTTAGGTTAAGTGATAGAGGGAAATTATATTCAAGGTTGGATTTGAGTAAAGAGAAAATAAAAATACAGATTAGATTTTATCGAACTTGAATCGATTTTCTCTAGAGAGTTTCAGAATGTGGGTTTTTTATTTCGGCTGATTTTTGGCAAAGGAGTTGATAGGCATCGCTCCGGTGTTTGATGAGGCCAGTGCGAGAGGAAGCTAAATTAGCGATGTGTTTTTGATACAAAAGTCGATTTTTTTCATCCAACGGTTTGTTTTGGAGCAGAGCCTCAAGAGCGTTGACTAGGACCTTCCGCGGCCGCGGTTGCTGCCGGGCGATGGCCAAAGCAAGGGTCAAGGGGTCTTGTTCCGCGTCAATCACTTTCTGGGGTGCTGCGGGCTTTGCTAGAAGCACGGCCCGATAAGTCTGTAGGATAGGTGTCGCGACCGACTTTTTATTTTCAACGTGCTTGTTGATCTCTTCCTCGGAAAGCGATGCCAATTTCTCCCATAATAATTCCATGAGGTAGGGAGCTGCTCTCCCCTTTAAGGGAGCGTCGGCAATTTGGGCTATCAAAGAGAATAGACGTTCAAAATCTGAAAGAGACAGATGCTTGAACTCTGCAAAGCAATCGACAGCGAGCTTCCTAGGATTGATATCTTGGGTGTTTTTCGCCATTTCTAAGAGGTATTCTTGAGCTTTTGGACCATTTGCGTGTAATTCAAGGAAATAGAGGGGAACAAGTTTTTTGAGGGGGGGTTCGGAAATGGTTTTGGGCTTGGGTGCGGGCGGTGGAGGCAAAGTCGCTGGTTGGAGGGAGGTGGGAATCGAAGGGGGCTCTAGTGCGAAACGGTAGGCTTGGATCAAGGTTTTCATAAAAGGGGTTTTGTTCGGGAGGGATTCAAGGAAGGTGATTTGCTGCTCGATGTGCTTTAGCTTGTTTTCTCTCGACGGCCGCCGTTGCATGAGGCTCTTGATCAGATGGGGTTCATTGGGTCTAAGGGCAAGAGCGAGGGCGATGGGGAAATAGTGCGTAGTTTGGGTGGGTGAAGGAGAATCGGCGAGTTGGCGAGCTTGGAGGTAATGGGTGATGATCTGTTTTATGCCTGCATGGGAAATGGTTTGTTCCAGCGATTGCAATTCGGGGATGGACAGGGGTTCAATCGCATTCCAGAGCCGTTCTTCGAAAGGGGCATCAGAGACTGTCGTGGTTTTGAACAGTTTTTTCCCAAAATCCGAAAGCTTTTTTGCCTTGATATAGTCTTTCATCGTAGGGAGATCGTCTTGAGGGATGGCTGCTAAAGAGCTTGCTATATTCCCCAAAAGAGGATCCATTAATTTTGATTGGAAGATGGCGCTTTGAGCGAGGGTTTGCAAATGTCTGTCTATTTCCTTTTTGGCAAAAGGGCTGAGCGGTTTCGATTGCAGTTCTTTAAGAGTTTCTTTGGGGAGTTCCCAGAGCTTGATAATGATCATCGTTCGCAGGATCTTGTGAAGTTGTTGGGAAAAAGCCCCGTCGATCGTTAGGTTGCTTTCCATGCGCATAACGTCTTTCAACGAAAACGATTGCATGAAGGGATGATCGTCGGTGATTTTATGAATAAAAGAACGAAAGTCTTCACTGTTTTTACTCTCAATACCCTTGCGAAGAGCGGCTAATTCATTTGTCTTTTTCTCGGAAGCAAAATGAGTAATGAAGGACTTCCACAGATGATCGAGGGGTTGCGTCGAGCGGGAGGGGTTTTGAAGGGTTAGATCAAGAATTTTTAAGGCTTTGAGGCGGTCTTGGATGGAACTGATCTGGCACGAAGAAAAGTCGCGTAGGTGGATGAGGCTTTGACGCGCTTCTTTAAGAGATTGCATGGGAAGCTCGTGAAGCCTTTCGTGGGCAGAAGGATCTTTTGAGAGGGCCAAGCTTAAAGGGTCGGTCTTTTGGTCCGGTGGATTAAAGGAAGAGTGGTACCGCTGCTGGGCGAGTTGCCGGATGAAAGGCGAGGCCGTGTTCAAGCATATGTCGGCCAGAGCGGATTTAGGAAGTGACCAAATCCCGAGGGCAATGAGCTCGCGGACAAGGACCTTTAGTTTGTTTAAGGGGCTCGAATCTTCAAGCAGGCTATCCAATGCTTTTTCAAGAGAGATAAGGTCGTCAAGTTGAAAGGCGTTGGACATTTTTTTATGGGATAGGATTGTCGTCATAGCCGGGAAAAAGTTCTTTTTTGTGAGAAGAATTTTTTCGATGAGGGCTATATCGGTCACGTCCGCAAGAGCGGGTGTTTGTAGAATCGCAATGCGGCTTTTGAGGTAGGTTTTTATGAGATCTTCTGTCGATTTCTTACGCAGGCATTTTTCGACATGCGCCTCTGCGAGCGCGTAGAGCGTTCCGGAAGAATCATGGGGATCTTCAGGGTTTGCTTTCAGAGAGGCGATAAATTGGCGGGCCTGGAGATGGTCCATGGCTTCGATTTTTTTCAGAAGGCGCTGTTCTAGCGCTTTTAAAAAGTACGTTTTGGGCGCCACATCCAAGGCGGCTGCGCTGGAGATGCCAGCATGGAGCGCCTGCAGTTCGGGCGCCGTAAGAGGATCCAAGAGGGAAGAAATATCATTTTCTTGAGGAGAAAAATGGGTAAAGCGGTTGTTGATTTTGGTTGCAACAAGCGCAGCAAAGGGGGGATTTTCTGGAAGGTTGGTAAAATAGAGCCTGCATTCAGAAACGAGGAGTTTTGCGTGGGCGGCGACCGCAAAGGGGTGCCATCCATTTGAAGGAGTATTTTCCATGGCTGCGAGAAAGCAGTTGAGGTCGGCGAGAGAAGCGCGGGGTAGTTTGTTTTCAATGCTCTTGTTCAGAGCGCCAAGGAGGACTTGTTTGCGATTTAGGCTTGATTGAGCGATTGCGTCATGAAGGGTTTTCATGGCGGCGATGGAAAGGTCGGCAGTTTGAACATCTGTACTAGAGAGGGAGGGGCGGCTGTCGATTTCTTGCACGGCCGCATTGATTTCGCTCGCATTTTGTTTTTTTTGGAGCTGGCCAAAATACCACGTCACAAGCCCCGATGTCGACATAAGCGACAGTTTTTTGCGGATGGAGTCTTCAGAATTAATCGGTGATGGAAATAGTTTGGATCCTTTTGATGCCAGGAAATCCAGCATCATCATGTTGCTAGCGCGGCCATGCGGGGTATTGAAAGTAGAAGGGGTTTGGATGACCTGAGTTGTTCTAAACCCCCATAGAATGTTGTAAGACTCTTCGACCAACTTTTTTAGCGGGCCAGGTACAACTGGCTTTCTCTGCCAAATATTAGAGATGTGTCTGAAATCGACGGTTTTGAAGTAGGCCTCTTTGAGCACTTCATGAAAATAATCCATGATGGCTTTGGGAGTGTTGGGTTGTTGGGCAGCTATGATGAGCTCTTGTTCGATCGTCGAAAACTCTTTAGTTTTTGGTTTGCTGGGATAGGATTGTGTGAGCTGGGTGATATATGTTTTCCAGAGGCGGGAGAAATAGATCGCATCAATCGTATCGTTGACGAGAGGTTGTAACAGTGCTGCAGCTTGGGGATGGTTTTTGTGGTAAGGAGCAACAGCTTCCAGAGTCAAGGTGGATTTGATGAGGCGGTCCTTATTGGCCTCTCTTAGCCAGCTTTCAAAATTGGGCGTGGTCTCATAGGGTTGGAGCAATCTGTTTTCGGCCGCTTGATCTACAGATGAAGAAAGGAGGCTTAGAATATATTTTTGCCATTGCAGGGGGTAATACTCCTGGTAGCAGCTGGTTGTTATTATCTGAAGTTCTTTGAGCGCATCGATGTTAGAGGCTTCTGGATCAGCGATTTCTTCCCCGATGATGACATGGGTTTCTGCAACTAGTTCAGGGTAAGAAGTAAGCAGCAGTTCTGTGATCCAGCTTAGTAAGACTGTGTATGCACATTTATTAAGCGGATTTTTAGGATCTTTTTTGTAATTTTGATATTCTTTTTTACAGATCTCGATGAGGTAAGTGATAGTAACGTATTGGCCAAAATCAGACTCCCACATCGATTCCCAAGCTTTTTCATTCGGCCGCCAATCCGGCCATGTCGGCGATGGTTCAATTCCCCGCTTGACCGGATTTTCCATGCACAGTTCAACCGTAGTGCAAAATTCTACCAGCTTATTGAGGCTCTGAATTATTCCGGCTGACTGGTAGTAAGGCGGCCCTCTTTCTCCTTCTTTCGCAAGCGACTGAAATTTCTCTCTTTCTTGCGCTAGTTTATTTAAAATTTCCCTTTCGACGTGTTCGAAGGCCGCTTTATTTCCTATAGTTTCGTCGGAACAAGTTTTAAGAAAACGAATAAGGGCATCAATTAAAGTTAGGACAAATCTGTCAAAGCGTCCGTTTTCATTATCTTCGATGATCCCCATTTTAAGGTCACGAAGCGCTGTTAGAGAATCTATAGTGAGAATATCGCTCAATCGAAAAGAGGTTAATCGTGAGCGCTCTTCGTCTAACTGCTTTTCTAGAGAGGAGAAGATGCTTCCTTGGAAGGCTTGGTCAAAATTGGAGAGGTATTTTTCTACATCCCTGATCTTAATGGGATCGCTCATAAATTTTCTCGTGAGTGAGTTTCTCATAAGAAGATAACATTGTGTCGTTGCAGTCAGGTCTTGTTGGACGGCTTGCTTGAGGCGTTCCACATCACCGTTGGGAGAAGTGGTCGGGGGAGAATCAAGGCGGGTCGGGGCAGGGCAATTAGGTGGAGGAAGAATAAGATCTGTCGGTATTGCCATGGGGAATTATTCCGTTATTATTGACTTTTTTCGGCTTTAGACGTTTTAAGTGCGGGAGGCGGAGTGGTTTTCTTTGTGTCATTCAAAGATGTGTTGTTTGTATTTTTCTTGGAGGGGGATGATGGACGCCAGAATTTGCTGAGGGCCCAGGCTGCTATAAGCAAAAGGGCGCCCGCTCCTGCAAATGTTACGGCGTAAGGATAATTTTGGATAAGGCGGCACACGGGCGGATGGACTCTAGAAAGGAACAGGCGTGTGAAGCTGCCCGAGGCGGAGGAATGCGCTGCTTTGCGGTAAAGGTCGATCGAAGGATGCCAGCAAACTTTATTCATCTTATGTATCCATTCTCCGTAAGGATGGTTTATCGGCGCGGTATGATAGCAGGAGAGGGTTTTTCTTTATATCCATTTAAATCTTTATGGGTGCCTAATTGATTTTTTAATGCAGACATGATAGAGTGAACGGTTTATGAACCAGCAAACGCAAGATAGAATTAAGAGTATTGAGAGCCGTATCCTTCATATGTGGAGGTATCTTTGACCTCGGTCTAAAAGAGAACCGCGTCAAAGAACTACAGCTGATGATGGAAGAGGGCAGCTTTTGGGACGATAATCAAGCGGCCCAAAAGGTAATCTCAGAGTGCAAAGAGCTCCGGGAATGGACTGTTCCATATCAGGAAGTAAAGGAAAAGTTTAACAATATCGTGGCGCTTTTGCCCGAAGCAGAGGCGGAAGACCAGGCGCTCTTTGAAGAGCTTCTCCAAGAGTTGGGCGCCGTCGAGAAAGTGATCGCCGAGCTGGAAATCCGTAAAATGCTCTCGGGAGAAATGGATGATAAGAACTGCTTTTTAAGCATCAATGCGGGCGCCGGAGGCACGGAGGCGTGCGATTGGGTGCAGATGCTGGCGCGGATGTATCAGCGTTGGGCGGAGCGGCGCGGCTGGGATGTCGAAGTCTTGCATGTGCTGGAGGGCGACGTCGCGGGCATCAAGAGCATTGCGATGAAGATCGCGGGGCCTTATGCCTATGGGTACTGCAGGGCGGAGCGGGGCGTGCATCGTTTGGTGCGCATATCGCCTTTTGATGCCAATGCCAAGCGTCATACAAGTTTTGCTTCGGTCGATGTGAGTCCAGAGATCAGCGATGATATACAGATTGAGATTCGGCCGGAGGATCTGCGCGTCGATACGTACCGGGCTTCGGGTGCGGGCGGGCAGCATGTGAACAAGACAGACTCGGCGGTGCGGATCACCCACTTGCCCACAGGAGTGGTCGTGTCATGCCAGAAAGAACGGAGCCAGATCCAGAACCGCGAGTCGTGCATGAAGATGTTGCGCGCGGAGCTTTATAAGCAAGAAGTCGAAGCGAGAAAAAATAAAGTAGAGCAAATGAGCGGCGAGAAAAAAGAGATCGCATGGGGACATCAGATCCGCAGCTATGTCTTCCAACCCTATACGCTGGTGAAAGATGCGCGGACAGGCTATGAGGTGGGCAATGTCCAAGCGGTCATGGATGGCGAGATCGACGATTTTATCATCGCGTTCCTCAAGGAGTCTGGTTCGTGAGCACCGATCATGACATCCGTTACACTTATGTTACCGACACATCTTATCTGCGTCAGTGGCTCCAGCATCCCGATATCGCGCCGTGGTTCCCGATCACGACGGAAAAAGAATTAGAAGACTCGATCCAATGCTGGATTGGGTTTTGCCGGTGGAGCGCGAGCTTAACGGCGACGATCAACCACGTTCCGGTCGGTATGGGAACGCTGTTTTTGATGCCCTACAAAAAAGTGGCCCATCATTGCCTCTTCAAAGTCGTCGTCGACCCGAAATGGCAGCGCAATGGCATCGGGACTTCTCTGATCAAGAACTTAAAGCATCTGGCCAAGAACTATTTTCATCTCGAGCAGATGAACACGGAAGTTTTTGAGGGCAACCCGATCACGAAGATCCTCGAAGCTCAAGGATTTAATTTTTTTGCTAAGCAAGACAACTATGTGAAAGTGGGCAATTCCTACAAGGCAAGGCTCCTTTATGAGGCCCCCCTATGAAAGTAACTTTTCGTCTGACGACCGCTGAAGATACCCCGACGCTGGGCAAGTGGCTGAACAACCCCGAGATTTTGCGGTGGTTTCCCATGGCGAATGAGCGCGAGATCGAAGACTCGGTGCGGACCTGGACGGGGTATGCCAAGATGGAGGCGGGCGTCTCTGCCGTTCACAATGGGCAGCTCGTAGGCATGGCCAACATCTACCTGCAGCCGTATCAAAAATTTGCTCACCAGTGCCTCTTTGCCATCATCGTTGAAAACTCCCACCGCGGACAAGGGATCGGCACGCAGCTGCTCGGCGAAGTGATCCGGTATGCCAAGGAAAGATTTAAAATTGAACTTCTCCACCTGGAAGTTTACGACGGCAATCCGGCCATTGGCCTCTATCTCAAGCACGGCTTTACCGAATACGGCCGCCATCCCCGCTTCATCAAGCTGGAAGATGGCACCTATATCGATAAAATCATGATGCAACGACCGTTATAAAGATTTTTAACGCAAAGGCGCGGAGCCGCTAAGTTTTTTTGCGCCTTTGCTTCTTTGCGTTAAAATCTCTTTTACGGTAGTATTTTTCTCTATGGCTGGACATAGTAAATGGGCAAATATCAAGCATCGCAAGAACAGGGCTGATGCGATCAAAGGGAAAATCTTTTCCCGTATAACGAAAGAGATCATCACCGCGGTTAAGCTAGGCGGGCCTGATCCCAAATCGAATACACGTCTGCGCCTTGTGCTGCAGAAAGCGCGCGAGGCCAATATGCCCAGCGACAATATCGAGCGCAACATCAAGAAAGCGACGAGCGCTGACCAGGCCGACTATACCGAAATTACTTATGAGCTCTATGGGCATGGGGGCGTCGGGATCATCGTGGAGACGATGACCGATAACAAGAATCGGATTTCTTCGGATATGCGCATAGCGACGAACAAACGGGGCGGCAACGTCGCCAGTCCCGGATCTGTGGCGTTCAACTTCGATCGCAAGGGTGTGATCCAAGTGCTCAAAAAAAATGCTATCGAAGATGATCTTTTTCTCGCCGCTACCGAAGCGGGCGCGGAGGACTTTGAGGTGGCGGACGATCTCTATCTTATCACGACACCGCCCGAAGCTCTCTTTCAAGTCAAAGAGGCGATCGACAAGATGGGCGTCAAGTGCGAATCGGCCCAGCTTGAGATGATCCCCAAGGTGTGGGTCGAGTGCTCGCCTGAGGACGCAAAGGCCAACCTGGAACTCATCGAATGGATCGAGGCCCTCGACGATGTCGACTCGGTCACTCACAATATGAAAATCGAAGAATAGCAGTTTTTTATTTCCCTATTTACGCTGCTGTGTCCTATACGGAAGGAATGGGCGCAGAAAAAGACCGGCTTGAAGAAGATCGGCTGAAAAAACAGCATTGGCGCAGATGGGGGCCTTACTTAAGTGAGCGGGAATGGGGCACCGTACGCGAAGATTTAAGCACGGATGGCCATGTCTGGGAGTCGATGACGTTTGAGAGGGCAATCTCGCAGGCCTACCGGTGGGGAGAAGATGGGATTGCCGGCATCTGCGATAATCATCAAAGACTGTGTTTTTCCTGGACGTTTTGGAACGGCGTAGACGCCCTTTTGAAGGAGCGCCTCTTTGGGCTTTCGGGGCCCGAGGGTAATCACGGCGAAGATGTGAAAGAACTCTACTTTTACGCCGATAATACGCCGACCCATTCTTACATGAAATATCTCTACAAATACCCGCAAAATAAGTTTCCCTATGAAAAGCTTGTCGAAGAGGGAAAAAACCGCGGCACGCGTGAGATGGAATACGAGCTTTTGGACTCGGGGGTTTTTGCGGAAAATCGGTATTTTGATTGCGTCGCCGAATATGCCAAGCAAGGGCCGGAAGATGTGTGGATGCGGATGACAGTCACGAATCGGGGGCCGGAGGAGAAGACGATTCATCTGGTCGGGACGCTCTGGTACCGCAATACGTGGAGCTGGGGAGGGGCGGTGGCTAGGCCGAAGCTCGAAGGCTCAAAAGGGAAAATTGTAGTCAGCCACTCGGATTTCCAACGATACGGCCTCGTGTTTGAAGGAGAAAAAGAGGTTCTTTTCACAGAAAATGAAACAGGCCTGAAAGACGCTTTTCACCGCTATTTGGTCCGAGGTGAGAAAGAGGCCATTAATAAACATCCCGCAGGAACAAAGGTTGGCGTTCATTTTGAAGTCGCGTTGAAAAGTGGAGAGAGCAAGAGCGTTATGCTGCGGCTTTCGAAGGAAGAGGGGCTGGCAGGCGGGACAGAAGTTTTTCAGAAGAGGAAGGAAGAGGCCGATGCGTTTTATCAAGAGGTGTGCTGCCCGGAAAACTCTGATGATTTGAAAAAAATTCAGCGGCAGGCTTTTTCAGGGCTGTTATGGAACAAACAATATTACCGCATGGTCGTGGAAGAATGGCTTAGGGCCGAGCCGCGCGAGTTTAAGCGCAATCAAGAATGGGAGCATCTCTTTAACGAAGATGTCTTATCGATGCCGGATAAATGGGAATATCCTTATTTTTGTTCATGGGATATGGCCTTTCATGCGCTCCCGCTCGCGATGATAGATCCCGAGTTTGCCAAGAAGCAGCTGACGCTGCTCACCCGCGAGTGGTACATGCACCCGAGCGGGCAGATCCCCGCCTATGAATGGGCCTTTAAAGATGTGAATCCTCCAGTTCATGCATGGGCCGCATGGCGGACGTTCAAAATCGAACAAAAAAGCTGGCAGAGGGAGGACCGTCTCTTTTTGGAAAGCATTTTCCAAAAACTTCTTCTCAACTTCACGTGGTGGGTCAATCGCAAAGACCTTGAAGGAAAAAATATTTTCCACGGAGGCTTTTTAGGGCTCGATAATATCGGGATCTTTAACCGCAGCGATCTGCCGCCGGACACCAAACTTTATCAAAGCGACGCGACGAGTTGGATGGGGATGTATTCGCTCAACATGTTGGAGATTGCGCTGGAGCTAGCGCAAAAGAATCCGAGCTATGAAGACATGGCGAGCAAGTTTTTGGAGCATTTTCTCTATATCTCGCATGCGATGAATTACACAGCGGACGGCGCGGTCAGTTTATGGAACGAGGAAGATGGTTTTTATTATGATGTCGTCGTGCTGCCCAGCGGCAAGTGGGTGCCACTAAAAGTACGGTCGATGGTGGGGCTCATTCCGCTTTTATCGGTTGCGACAGCATCGCCCGATCACCTCAATCAATTTCCCGGCTTTAATAAACGAATGGAGTGGTTTATCGATCACCGCACAGACCTATGCGGAAATATCGCTTCCCTGCGCCGTCCGGGGCAGAAGGGTCGGAAAATTCTATCGATCGTGACGCCCGACCGTCTTAAATGCATTTTGCGCCGGATGCTCGATGAGAATGAGTTCCTTAGTCCGTACGGCATCCGCTCGCTTTCAAAGTATCACGAAAAAAATCCGTATGTTCTCGTCATCGATGGAAAAGAATATACAATCGAATATGAGCCGGCAGAGTCGCTCGTGCGTCTTTATGGAGGCAACTCCAACTGGCGCGGACCTGTATGGTTCCCGCTGAATATGCTCCTCATCGAGGCGCTCCAAAAATACCATTACTATTTCGGCGATGAATTGAAGGTGGAATGCCCTACCGGTTCAGGGAATATGATGAACCTCTGGGAAGTCGCTGCGGAGATTTCCCGCCGTTTAGTTAAAATCTACGCGCTAGATGGGCAGGGGCATCGTCCGGCCTATGGAGGCCAGGCGATCTTTGATCAAGATCCTTACTTCAAAGACAATCTTCTTTTCTTTGAGTATTTTCACGGAGACATAGGGGCAGGCATCGGCGCCTCGCATCAAACGGGCTGGACGGGGCTGATCGCCAAACTGATCCAACAGCTCGGCATGCACAAGAAATAGTAATTAGCGCTCATTCCATTTCTGAGAATAGGTCCAGGTTTTTTTGAATCGGCGATTTACCTGTGAAGCTTTGAGTAAAGGTTGTAGGAATTCGTTTATTTCAGAGATAGCCTGGGATAGAGGGATTGAGAAATCGTTTTCAATGCTTTGAAGAAGTTTCAGCCATCGCGATTGATGAACAGGATTATTGTAAAACACCGGATTGAATGAGTCTGGCAGAGTGAGGGAGGTTTGTCTTCTTTTGCAAGTTTCTTCGATGGCTTGTTGCAAAGCTAATCCATCGAATTGTAATTGTCTGAGCAGAATCCAGATGTCGAAAAAATCCTTCATCCGTGTGTTTATTAGGCCTAGTTTCATCATGGCCTCGAATTTTTCAGCTACAACGCTTTCGGGAGTGTAGCCGTATATGTGCGGAGAGGGAAATTCCAGAATTGTAGGGTAATGAATCAACAGTGGTTTGGGCAAAATGATGTCACTGAATCCGATGTCCAGTTGGATAGGAATTTTTGTCGAATGTAGGTAAGCACTAAAAATGGCTCGCAACCCGTGATATTCTCTACCCAGCTGTATTTCCTTAAGTTGTAAGTCAGAAGTTTCATATCGCACGCCATCTGGTACTACGTCTTTTTTGCAGATATCCTCGATGATTTTTTGTATATTTTTTAGCGTATTACTTGTTTTCCCAAGCAGGTCGATATCCAATGTTGCCCTATGGCGGCTAATCTGCCAGGCTTTAAGCATTAGACCACCTTTCAAAAAGAATCTAGACGCATGTTTGGATAGGCTAAGTCGATAAAGGAATCGTTCAATTGCGAAGTAGCGGAAAAGTTCATTGGGGCGTCGATTTGTATTTTGAGCATACTTTCTCAAACGTTGCAAAATTGATAGGGAATTATTCATGTGCGATGGCTTCGATATAGGGCGTGATAATTTTTTCGCAGCGACATATTCTGGCATACTCTAATAGTTTGTTGATGTTTGTTTTCTTTCTTTGCCAATAAAAACGCAAGGCTTCTAAAGCAATATCCAAACCGATTTTGTTGCGATATTTAAAACAATCTGCCAGAGTTTTTTCGATTGAATAAATTTTGACCTCGATTCCTTCGATCAAGATGTATTTCAATCCCGCTCGAATACATCTTTTCAGAGTACCAAAAGAATTGAGTGGGAGGGTAATCGAGATTGGATTGGTGGGCTTTCAAAGGTATGGCAATATCAACTTTATGGGGGATTTGAGTTGTGATTTCATGAAAAGCAAGGGCGGAGACTAGACAAATGACGCCGTTGGGGATTTTTTTCGACACGATGATGAGATCGATTTGTGAAATATCAGGTGATTCTTGCAGTCGAAATAGCCCTCGAGATAAAGGCTCAATAACTCCCTCTTCCCGCATAGAATAAAGAGTTTTGGGATGGACTCCTAGTTCAAGAGCGTCCTTTGTACGTAGTATGCCCTTATGCTTACGAAATATTTTTTTTGCTTTCAGGAATTTTTCTTTGGAGGCCATGGTGATAGAAATCTCGGTTTATATATGTTTAAACCTATATTATTATCACACGGTAAAAATGTCAAATATCTTAAGCGGCTCATTTAGGCACAGAACGAGCCATATGTAGGTGGCGAGTTGTTCGCAGGAAAACGCTTTGGCGGTCTCGATTTGTTTATTGAGGAAGGTGACATTACAATTTTGGTCTAACATATCATCTAGAGTCTCTTGCAATCAATCCTATGAAGAGTTATAAATTTTCATCGATTAGTTTTTAATTTTTTATCAGAGGAGGTTTTATGGAAGCAAATTTATCGATGTTGTCGCCTCCATCTGTTCAAGACTTACTAAACGTCATTTTCAAAGTAATGGACAATGATGAGGTTAAAAAAACGTAACTCTTTATCAAATTTTTGAAAAAAGTTAGAGTTTTTTATCGGTCGAGTAGGTTCAGGTTCTCTTGCAAATGAAGATGCTAAGTTCTACCATTGGTCTGTTCAGCTTATCGATCCCGATAATAATAAATTACGCAATACAGTTGCTGAAAAACTTGTTGCTCTTGCTCCCACTTTCGATATTCGGGCAGAAGAACCTCAAAATAAACCCAAAGAGCCTGAACTTGTCCACAAGTATGATAACTTCTCCCGAGTCGTTTTACCCCTGCCTTCATTGCAAGATCAAGTGGATCCATCCAATCAATTTGTTCCCATAGCTCACATCTACGATAACGTTCCGCAAGGGGCCTTAGCGCCTCCTTCATTGCAAAACAAAGAGGATCTATACAACCAATTGATTCGCAAAAGTAACGAATATGATAATATTCCTCCAACCGTTTCAAGTTCTGAAATAACTAAATCTTCAACGCTTTCCCAAATAGGGTTTGGCAAAGACGCATGGGCCCATTATTTTGGGGATGTCGGTGTTGAACCTCTGCTTCCAGCGGACATACAAACGATTTTGCAAAGACCCTGTCCCTTTTGGCCGGATAAGAAAGTCGAAGATACGCATATTCTCATGCTCATACCTCAAACTGTGGATGGAAAGCCTCTATCACTGAAAATCTTAGGCGAGCTCATACAACAACCAAAACACGGGAATGAGACAAAATTTCAGTATATTCGTGCAGGCGAATATAACCCCGACATGCCTGCTGAAGCATCACACTGGGTGCTGATGACGAAAGATGTGATTCCAGGTAGCCGAGCGCAAAGCTATGTAGTGCAACAGCATCTAGTAGAAAAAGCACGAAAATACCAAGTCCCCAAGATTCTAGAAGCAACAACATGCATTTTAATGGAGCATGTGATGAATAGAAAGCACTTATGCAGCGATAATCCCTGGACTTATACCCGTTGCCAAGAAGGGTTTAATAATAAATCGCAATTGGCAGTTGGCGGTTTTTCCGACAGCGGCCTCCTCATCGATGACAGCGGCCTCGACTGCGCGAGCATCGGCGTCGTGGGGCTGTTGAAGTTGTAGGCCATTTGGAAGAATTGGATTCTTTAGGCGGCCAGCAGCGACGGTTGGTCGAAGAGCGGAGGTCTTGTTCATTAGGTAAGTTAATTTACCTAGCCGAAATGAACTTGCCGGTCTGGGGGAGGTCCTCTTGGGAGATCTCTTCATAGCGGAAAAGGTTCTCTTGGGGGAGGACGCCTTCCATCAGGATGGCAAGCCGCCGCAGGTTGCGGCGCGATAAAAACTCATCAGCATAGGCGGCGAGTTGTTCGTAGGACAACGCTTTGACGGCCTCGATTTGTTTATCGAGGAAGGCGAAGTCGCTGTTTTGTGTGAAAGCGAGATCGTAATAGCGCTGGGTCATGAGAGTGAGATTTTCTGGGGGCTTGGAGAGAAGTTCGATGGTGGCGGTGCGGAGCGTTTCAAAACGGTCTTGGGGAAAGCGTTCCGGGAAATTGCGGTGGATGTCTTCTAAATAGAGCTCGAATCGAGAGAGCAGGTCATGGGGATGATGGGTGATCGATTGGACGGCAAAAAGCTGGAGGAGCTGTTTTTCATATTCTGCATTCCAGGACTTGGCGATGTATCCGGTTTGCTGCTTGGTGCGCAGCGTGTCGAAAAAGCTATCTTCTAAGCCTTTGGACAGAATGAGCTGGGCGGCTTTGCGCTCAAATGTGAAGGGCCCTTCTTGGAGCATGAGGACGATGGCATTGCCTTGCCGCTCGGTCGTTTTGGAGATGCGATAGGGGCCTTGGTTCTCGGAAAGCACAAGGACTTGTTTTTGGCGGTGGAGATCTGGGGCATAGGGGGCGCTCGCTAAAGATGTTTGGATGGAGCTGTAGAGATTTTTAGCGTCGGTCTCGGTGAGGTTGCCATGGACCATGCCTTGCAAGTAGGCAGACTGGAAGACGTTTTGGCAAAAAGAGACAAACTCTTCGTAGGAAATTTGTTGGAGGGCCTTGGCTCTCGCAACGCCGGTGGGCGCGTCGCTGAGCACGATGCTTTGGAGCGCAACGATGGCTTGCATAACGGGAAGATTTTTTGCGACGTTGTCATAGTCGGCAAGTCTTGCTTCCTTGTACATCGCAAATTCTTCACGCGAAGGGAGGACTTTGCGCATGGAGGCAAAGAGGGTTTGGAGGAACTGGGGTGTTTTTTCGCTGTAGCCGGTTGTGCTGACGATGTAAGAGAGATCTTTTTGCATCAGTTGGCATTGGATGCCGGCCGCACTTGCATAAGACAGATCTTCGGCTAATTTTTCTTGGAGGGCGTCGGTATAGAGATCGAAGAGAACGGTCGATTTGGCCGAGCCGTCGAGCTGGGGTGTTTTGAGGCCGAAGGTGCAGCTGGCTTTGGGAACTAAGTATTGCGCATCGGGGGAAAAATAGACTTTGCCGCGATCGGTTGCGGAAAGAAGGGCGGGTTCTTGCGCGCTGGCTTGCGCGATAAGGGAGAGGTTTTTGGGGATATATGGGTTGGGATGCGGAAGATCGATGCTTGGATGGGGTAGAGCATGGGCCCACGTTGCCATCAGCTGGGGATCGATGGCGCGGAGCGCGTATTTGGCGTTCATCCATTTTTCTTTTTTATCGGGGGCGACTCCCGTGAGCTTGGGGTCGGCGCAGACGATGAACACGCAATCTTGCGGGCGAAGCGTTTTGAGGAAGGCAGCGATGCCGGCTGGATCATAGCTGGTGGGAATGGAAAGTTTTTGGGGGAAAGTTTCGAGGGGCTCGTCGATGATCTTGGCGCCCATCGCATTGATCGTTTTAAAGATGTCGTCGCGTGAGCGGTATTCATAGTTGATCGTGGCCATCGTTTTCATTTCATCGAATAAATACGAAGGGACTCCTTTTTGCTGCAGACGGGCGATGGCTTGGAAAGCGCGTTCGATAACGGTGGAAATATTTTTCGCGCCTTCTTCGGTGAGAGAGATATCGATGTTGAAAAGGGTTTGATCTTGGACAAAGTGGTCTGCGTCGCAGCGGACATCATCGGCAAGGCCTTCTCTTTTAAGTTCTTCCCGCAAACTATTTTTGGTGGCGCTGCTCAGAGCATAAGCGACTGCCGCGAGAGGTTGTTTATCGATGTCGAAGGCAAATGCGGAGGGAGATTGCCAGGCCAAGGAGAGGACTTTCATATCGCGGATCGGCTCGATATAAAGAAAGTGGCCGCGCTGCGCGTCGGAAAACATGTCGAAGGGGTATTGCTGAGGGATGGTGGCCCTTTTGGGGACAGCAGAAAAATGCTGGACTGTAAGAGCGATCATCTCATCGATGGGAAGAGAAGAAATGGAGACGAGGTGCATATGATCGGAGGAATAATGACTTTCATACCAAGAGAGAAGGGCGCTTTGAGGAATGCCGCGGAGCGTTTCGGCATTGCCGGTAGAAAAGCGGGCGTTCGGATGTTTGGGGTTGCCGGTCTCTTTGGTGATCATGTAGATGCGCCACATGTCGTTTTCGATATTCTTAGCGTGTTCTTGGTTCACCGCATTGAGTTCACGGCCGACGGCCGACGTAGAAAATAATGGGTCTATGAAGAAGTGAGAAAATCGGTCCAAGGCCCCTTTGTAGGCATCATTGTTGATCGAAAACATATACACGGTGCGGTCAGGCGCTGTGAAGGCGTTGGCGAGTCCGCCGTGATCGAGAATGAACTGCCAATACTCAGCTTCCTCAGGGTATGCTTTGGTCCCCATAAAGAGCATGTGCTCAAGAAAATGGGCGATGCCAGGATATTCGCTGGAATCATCGAGCGAGCCGGCTTCAACGGCGAGGGCTGTCGCAGATTGCTTGATATCAGGGTCGGAGACGAGGTAGGCTTGCAGGCCGTTCTCGAGTTCGATTTTCGCTATTTTGCGATTGGCCAGTGAGGGTGTGAGCGTGGGAACAGTAACTTTATCTTCAATGATTTTATAAGGAGCGGCGCTCAAAAAACCACAGCTTAGCAAGAGAGGGAGCATTTTAACGCAAAGGCGCAGAGGCGGTAAGGCTCCTTTTGCGTCTTTGCGTCTTTGCGTTAAAATCTCTTTTAGCTTTTTAAAGATGTGCATGGGTAACCTTTTAAGTTCCTAGTGTTTGGTAATCTTTGTATACCTGATTCCAGATAAAATTGGCACGGGCTGTTCTTCGCTGGCGCTTATCGGGACCATCGTGGCCTGGAAATTGGTCCATATCGATCACGGGCCCCACGGCGAGATGTATCGCTCCACGCTGGGTGGTGCGCGCTTCTCCGAGTTCGAGCTGGATTGTTTCCGGGGGCGGCAGAAGGTCATACGTCGATAGCGCCATCGGATAGAAGAAGGTGGGCGTGCCCGCTTTTTGGGCCATGAGATAGAACATCTCGATGCTCTGTGCGTCGAAAGCAGCCGGCTTCGATTTTGCCTTCTTCATTGGGCCTGTCGCGGCCGCCGCTAGGCGCGACGTAGATGCATTTGCCTCCCTCCTTGAGAAGGTGGCTCATCAGCTCCATCGTCCGTTTGTTGTGGACTTGTTTCGCAGCTTTTTTTTCGGGAGGATTATCGATGTAGCGTTTGGAGTAGATGCAAAGCAGGCTGCGGCCCATGCTAAAGGGGACAGCGAGGGGATCGGTGATGACGCGCTCGCCGGCGACGAAGATCATTTCGGGGGCGATGTTCGGGAATCGCCCGTCAAGGAGGATGCTGATGGCTTGGGGATCAGCCTCGATCTGGTGGTTCGCCAAGAAAACGACGTTGTGCCCTTTTTTTAGATGCGACTGGACTTCGGACAAATTTTTTTCTCCGCGGATGGTGGAGAGTTTTTCATCGACGAGGGGGCGCATGAACTCGACGCCAAATTTATAATAGTCAACAGGGTGGAGAACACGGCGATGGAAAGGTTGAAAGACGAAAGGATTTTTGAGCTGTGCCTTCACCAGATCTAAAATAGGTAAAAAAATAGACGGCAAAAGGAGCCATGTCGATGCCATGCGCCGCAAGAGAGGCTTTATAGCTGCGATAAAATTCGCCCATGAGAGCGGCAATTTTTTCGGTGATCTCGCCCTTCTTCAGAGCTAGGGCGAGAGCTTGATCAAATGTCAATACGCTTGCCATTGGTCGTCGAGTAGAACTCAAAATCATTGAGGTGGAGTGTGTCATCGGATCCGAACTTGAGATCGGCATTCCATTTTTCAGCCATCTCTCGCAATCCGGTTCTTATCGCCATGACTGAGGAAATTGTCGAGGGTGGGGTGGGCGACGAGTTCTAGAGCAAATTGCTGTTGCTGTTGGATGAGTTTTTTCAAAGCGCGCTCAATTTCGATAGCGACGCTTTCGTGAGACTTGATCATGCCGTTGCCGCTGCAATAGGGGCAGTTGGTGAACAGCGTTTGCGCTAGCGATTCGCGGTTGCGCTGGCGCGTCATTTCCACGAGGCCGAATTCGCTCATGCCTAAGATCGTGCATTTAGCGGCATCGTCTTTCATCGCATCTTGCAAGCGGTCGAGCACGCGGCGCTGATTTTTGCGCGAGCGCATATCGATGAAGTCGCAGATGATGAGGCCTCCGATGTTGCGGATGCGCAGCTGACGGGCGATCTCATCGGCGGCTTCCATATTGATGCGGACGAGCGACTCTTCGACAGAGCCCGAGCTTGATTGATCTTTGCTGCGGCCCGAGTTGACGTCGATCGTATGCATCGCTTCGGTGCGATCAAAAAAGAGATAGCCGCCGCTGGGAAGCCACATTTTACGGCGCGAGCGCTTTTTCAATTTCGCTTTCAACACCAAATCGTTCAAACATGGGGGTTTTATCGCGGTACATTTCGACTTTAAGATCGGTGTTCAGCGGGCATAGTTTCAATAGAGGTGTCTTGCACCGTTGGAATGTCGTGTAATCGTCGATGAGGAGCCGATCGAATTTTTTGTCGACGGCGGTGATGACGGCGCGTTTGATGAGGTCGGACTCTTCAAAGAGGCATGTCGGTTTGGTCGACTTTTCGAATTTCTCCATGATGTCGTGCCAAGTGGCCAGAAGCTCGTGCGCTTCTGCGATGAGCTGTTCGGCGGTGGCATTGACGCTCGAGGTGCGGCAGATGAGGCCCATGTCTTGGGGCATTTCGAAAGAGCGGATCAGTTTTTTAAGTCTTTCTCTAGCGGCGCGGTCTTCAATTTTGCGCGAGACTCCGCGATGGGGGGTGTTGGGGAGCAGCACAAGATATCGTCCTGCGATCGAAATGTTGGAAGTGAGGCGGGCTCCTTTTGTCCCAATAGGCTCTTTAACGACCTGGACTAGAACGGGTTGGTCGAGGTTTGAGCAATTTAGAGATATCAGCTTCGCGCTGCTTTCTTCTTCCTTTGCCTTTGCCCTCTTGGAGCTCGAGATCGAAATCCATATCAAACATCTCTTGAAATTTCTGAGCGTTCTCAATGATGTCGGAGATGTGGATAAAGCCGTTTTCTCCCTCATCGATATCGATAAAAGCCGATTGGATGTTGTGGAGAATGTTAGTGACGTGGCCGCGGTAGATGTTGCCCGTCAGCTGACGGGTATTTTTACGCTCGATGATCAGATCGTGCAATTGGCCGTTGCGCAGGTGAGCGAAGCGGCGCTCTTTAGTCTCAATATTTAAAAGAATTTCTTCCATGTGTAAACGTTCTTTGGGTTGAACTTCCAGTTTACACAGGATGGAGTTAAAAGGCAAAGAAGGGGAGAGGGAGTTTTTAACGCAAAGGCGCTGAGGTTTCTTTTGCGCCTCCGCGCCTTTGCGTTAAAAATCTCTCTTCAACTTTAAAGTTGTTTTTTGATGCGGTCGAGGAAGTTGTGCTCGACGAGGCGGATAGCGCCTTTAATACCGTTGCGCAGGGCTTCAGGGCTGGCATCGCCGTGGCATTTGACGACGACTCCGTCGACGCCGCACAGAATCGCTCCGGGATATTCGGCGTAATGCAGTCGATGGCGGAGTTTGGTGAGGAGATTTTTGAGGTGCGGAGGCGCATCGATTGTTGCCGTCTCTTCCAGCTCTTCCCAAATAAATGCCGAGATGCCCTCGGCAGTCTTTAAAAAAATATTGCCCGTAAAACCCTCGGTCACGAGCACATCGATGTCGCCAAAGAACGCGTCGCGCCCTTCGATATTTCCGACAAAGACCATCCGATCGTGATTGAGGGATTCGAGCGCTTGGTAGGCTTCGCGCAGTTCGGGTGTTCCTTTTTGGGCCTCGCTGCCGATGTTGAGGAGGCCGACGGTGGGCAGCTCGATGCCGCGGCTTTTTTGATACGCGATGCCCATCGCGGCAAATTGGAGCATATGTTTTGGTTTGACGGAGAGGTTGGCCCCGACATCGAGGACGGCGAGGTCTCTTCCTTGTGTCGGGAGAACGGTGAGCAGGGCAGGTCTGTCAATTCCTGCAAGCGTAGACAGGCTTTTCTTGGCAGAGAGCAGCAGGGCGCCAGTGTTCCCTGCGGACACAAAGGCATCGATCCGTTTTTCCTTGAGGAGGCGAAGGCCTAGCGCCATCGAAGAATCTTTTTTCTTACGCACTGCGACGAGAGGGTCGTCTTCCATGGTAATGAAATCTTTGGCGATCACCGCTTCTAAGGGACAAGAAATCTCGTCTAAAACGTCGGCGGTTGCAAAAACAATAAGTTCTATGGAGGATTCTTGCTGCGAGAGCTGTAAGACGGCGGAAAAAAGATCGCGGGGAGAAGTATCGCTCCCCATGAGATCAACGCCAATGCGGGGAAACCCGATTGTCATTTAGAAACTGCAGACCGGCCAGCGTAATGGCCGCAATGAGGGCATATACGGTGCGACAAGCGCATCTCGCGGCAGTTAGGGCAGGCAGCAAGGTTTTTGGGGGTCTTAGCATGGTGCGAACGACGGGAATTCTTACGAGCGTTAGAGGTACGGTTGCGTGGGACGGCCATGAGAAAAATCTCCTATAAAGTTTCAAGCTATTATAGGGAACTCGGTATTTTGACTAAAGTGTAAAAAAATTTATAAATCTGCAAATGGATAGAGTTGCGGGGTCGGCTTTTTGAGGTAGGGATCGATGTTTGCCCGCTCGGGGCAGGACCCGCCGCACTCGGCAAAGGCTGGGATCTGAAGGAGGATTTCTTCACGAACGGCGTCGCTATAATTATAATGCGACCCGGTTAGTTCGGAACTGAAAACAGCATGAACAAAGTCAGGAATATCGATAGTTAGATCGATCGGTTTGTTGCATATAGAACAGGCCATTTTGGCTTTTGTCTGAATATGGAGCTTGATAATCATTTCTTCGTCGACCATCACCGCCTCTCCCCTGAGCAGCACAGGATACGGAAAGGAAAGCTCGTCTTCCTTAACGTCGAGAAAGTCGGCAGGGGCTTCCAAATTAATTTTTTCTGGATGTCCTTGTCTTAAGCGGTCGATATGGATTGAAAACATAGGGAGATTTTACTTGGAAAGAAGAGATAAAAGCAACTGGGCAGATCGCTCGCTGGCATCTTGTGTTCCCAAGATATTTCTTACCTCTCTGCAGCCGGCTAGGCAGTCGGAGGGGTCGGTAAGCATTTTTTTAACTTCTGTCGCTAAGGCAGGGACTTGAAGGGCCGGTCCAAAGAGTTCAGGAAAAATAGTCTTACCCCCAATGATATTGACGAGGCAATAATGGGGAAGAAGGATGCGTAAAATATATTTAACTAGAAACGCATCGAAACGTGATACCGCGTAGGTGACGACCGTGGGAGTTCCGTAGAGGGCCAGCTCTAGGGTGACCGTCCCCGATTTGGCGATGGCTGTTTGGGCGGTTTTCATAAGCGCATGGCGGTCGGAAGAGGTGGGAACGCCTGGCGCCAGGGCCTCGATGAGGGGGCGCAGGTCGTCGTGGGCGATCGAGATGGTGCACATAAGGTCGGGCATTTCTTGCTGGAGGAGGCGAAAGGCCGCGAGCTGAACGGGCAGATTGCGTTTGACCTCATGGGCGCGGCTTCCAGGAAACAGGGCGATGAGATGAGGTGTAAATGATGTGCGGGGTTTTATTTGAGAGACGAGAGGATGTCCGACATATTCGACGCGAAGAGATGTTGAAGAAAAATACTTTTTTTCGAAGGGCAAGATTGTCAGAAGAAGATCGAGATTTTTTGCCATGGTTTTGATGCGGCCTTTGCGCCAGGCCCAGACCGAGGGCGAGATATAGTGGCAAATTTTTCCCTTGAACCCTTTTTTGCGCAGGGATTTTGCCAAGCGTAAACTAAAGTCGGCATAGTCGATCGTGACGACAACTTGGGGGTTCATCCGGAGGATCGCATCCCTTACACGGCAGAAGGAACGGATGAGATGCGGAAGCTGTTTGGCGACATCGACAAATCCCATCACTGCAAATGTTTCCATGGGCAAGATGCATTCCGCAGGGAATTTTCTCATCTCGGGGCCTAGAACGCCCGCGACTTTAAGATGGGGGTTTTGAGCAAAAAGCTGTGAAAGAAGTTTAGAACCATGAAGGTCGGCGCTCAGTTCGCCCGAAAAAATAAAATAGTCAACCACGCTCAGCTCCAAGAATTTTTCCGAGCCAT
This sequence comes from uncultured Verrucomicrobiae bacterium, assembly GCA_963813135.1. Classification (GTDB taxonomy): domain Bacteria; phylum Chlamydiota; class Chlamydiia; order Chlamydiales; family Rhabdochlamydiaceae; genus SZAS-15. Next base: position 72,676 of record CAWEXY010000003.1, read on the forward strand.
AGGGCTCCATCGCGGAAAGTTTCAGGAGAAGTTCCGTGCCCTTGATATCCGAGCGAGGGCCCAATCAAAAGCTCGATGGGAGAAGAGCGGATCCGATTTTCCCAGGCGGCATTCGCCAGCGATTGCATCCAAGCGAAGCAATGATCTGTGCCGACGCGCGTATCGTGGTTGCCGATATAGAGGCGGATGCTTCGTCCGCAAAGGGCGGGCGCTAAGTTTACTAAGCTGGAGCCCTGCACGATCGGATGATCGCGCAAACCTTCAAATTCACTCGCAAAGTCGAGGCGGGTCAAAGGCGCGAACCCAACGATCGCTTTTACGGCAGGAAAGAGGGCCGCTAAGTGGGCAGCGATGAATACCCCGCGAGACAGTCCCATCATGCCGAAGCTTTCGGGAACTATTACATTGTGATCGAAGAGCCGATGGACCGTCTGTGCGGCGCTTTTGATAAATTCAGCCATCGGGTCTCGTCCGGCGGCCACTTCTGCAGCCCAAAAGGGGAGCGCTTCATTAGGAGGCAAGTGATGGCCCGGAAGAGTCAAAGAAAAAACACGCAGGCGATATTCGAGAAGAAATTCGGCCGGTTGATTGAAAGGGGTTGTAAAAAGGCTGTCGTGGGCGGAGAGAGAGAAATAAAAAACGGCAGGAAGGGGGCCCTCTTCGAGGCGCGGGCCGAGAAACAGGAGATCTTTCACGCTTACCTCCTTCTTCTGCGGCGTCTCCGAGGCGGCGGAGAATCAGGAGTGGGGAGTTGAACTTCTTGCCACGCTTCCCATGTTTGTTTCAGCCCAGGTTCAAGGCAAGCCCGGACCTCAAGAAATTTAAGGGCGAGCGGGAAGTCGGGGTCGGAAGGAGCCCTGAGGCGCACCTGCTTTTTTTTCTCTAGGGGAGTGAGGCGGTACTGTGTTGTCAAAATGGAGACCACGCTGACTTTGAGTTTCCGCGGCAGCAGGAAAAAGGGTCGGAACAGCTCATCGGTGCTCGCCCTTGCTTCATGAAAGATCTCTCCTAGATGAGGCCTTTTATCGCGATCGAGAAAATGCACCTTGAGATGGGTTTCAAAGAGAGGAAAGAGAAGGCACGACAGTAAAACGGATCGATCCAGCGGCGCAACCTCCGGAGCATGAAAGGTCGTATCGACTTCTCTTAAGAAACTATAAACGTCCTCGCCTTCTTCCGTTTCCAGGAATGCTCCGAGACCTGGGAGAAGGAGCTGCAAGACGCCATTTTGCGTCATCAGGCGGAAGAAAGGCTCTGCGGCGCGGGACTCTAACATGCGGAGGAGCTCTTCTAAGATGCGGGCTTGCGAGCTTTTGATGATTTCGCTGCGGCAGTCGACCAAGGCGAGCTTGGCCTCTTCGTCGATTTCCAGTCCGAACCGGGCTTGGAATTTGAGGAGGCGGATCATGCGTACAGGATCTTGCCGAAATCGGAGATAGGCCTGGCCAATGGTGCGGAGAACCTTTTTTTGGATATCGGGATATCCGCCGACGTAATCGATGACTGTTTTTTCCGCCGGATCAAAGAAAAGACCGTTGATCGTAAAATCTCTGCGGAGCACGTCTTGCTCAGGAGTTCCCCATTCATTATCGCGGACGATAAGGGCGTCCGATTCTGTAGCTCCTGACCGGAACGTCGCGACTTCGATGACTTTTTTTCCGAATCGGATATGGGCCAGGCGGAACCTTCTGCCGATCAAGATGGAATTGCGAAATACTTGGCGGATTTCTTCGGGAAGCGCCGAAGTGGAAATGTCAAAATCTTTAGGTTTTTCTTTAAGTAGAAGGTCTCTTACGCTTCCCCCGACCAAATAGGCGGTGAACCCTTTCGCGCGCAGCCTTTCCATAACAAAGAGGGCATCGCTGTCGATGTCCTCAAGGGAAATTCCATGCTCGCCGGCGGTATATATTTTTGGATTCATGACCTGAACAGATTAGGGGAAATGCTTAAGCTTTGTCAAGGTTTCCTGGAGAAAATCTTATATAGACCCCTCGGTCGATGGGACTATTAGGGAGGCGGGGAGCAATATCGATAATCTTATCGCCATTTTTGAGTTGATATATGCAATTTTCCGCCGCCGAATCCATCCCCGCTTGTTTAATTTGCTCAGCAGAATAGGAGATGCTAGGGAAAATATTATATGTGGCTTTGGCGTCGTAGGAGATGTAGTACCAAATGGGATAGCAAGACCAGGCAACAACGCCTCCGTGGCTCATCAAGGCCTCAGCTTTAAACTCATATCCGGGTAGATCCAGCAGTGCGCGGCCCTGAGGGTTTTTTGCAATAATTTCAGCTTCGGACATCACTTTTAAGAGGTCATTGAAGGTCCAGCTGCATGGGAAAAAAGTCGAACCCTTTTCTTTCTTAGCAGCCTGAAACGTTCCATACCAAATGCCGGTTAAAGTGTTTTCTACAACAGTGCGGACCAAAGCTTTTTTTTCTGATGGGCACAGATGAAATCCTTTATCGTCCATTTCGGTGATGTGCGTTTGATTTACGAGCATTGGAACTTCTTTATCGTCTGGGCTTCTCGATCGCTCGTGCATTTTTTTCAGATCGATTAAAAGGCCATTTAGCCAAGACCGATCGATATTAAGCTCGATGGTCTGCTGGTCTACTCCGATGCATCGGCGTTTTGCACTAGGCCCTTCTCCCTCAGTCGTGTAGGTTTTATTGGCGTACTCCATTCTACTAAGCGGTTCCATATAAAACTTACGGATCATATCAGCTTTCGCTTCTGGGGGCGTGCGCTCATCGATCTCTTGAAGAATGCCAGGTAATTTACTCGATACTTTTCCCGGCAGTATAGAGGCGCCGATATGATCTGGATCGTAGTAAATCTCGCGCAGCTTGCGGACTTGTTTTTCTATTTTCTTCGGAGTGCCTTTTGCAGGACTAATTTTGGTTTGGAATGTGCTGGGGGTTTCAGGCGGCGGCGTCCGTGATTCGGAACGGTCGAACTCGAATTCCAAATCTTCGGAAAAAGAAGGCCTTGAATTTAGTAAAATTTTATCAACCATTGTAATTAATATTTCCTTTTTAAAAGCAATACTATCATAAAAATTAAATAAAAACGAACTAAACTTATGATTATTATTTAAATGTAAAATTTGACTTTATGTTCTATGTGGATAAAATAGCTCCCTTAATGTCCACACTTACAGTCATTTCTGGAAAAATGAATCGATCGCATCTCTCTTGCGGGGCCGAGGAAAGGGCTAGGCGGCTCCGTTCGGCCGTCGATGAGCGATTAATTAAAACTCATAAAGAATGTATGGAACTATCCACTCTGCGAGCCATATCTCTGCTTAAAAAAGTGGAACAAATGGAGCCGGAGGACTGGGGAGTTATAACATTTTTTACAGCGTTCAGCTCGGCCCGGGTTGAAAGCATTTCCTATATTCCCGCGCATCTTAAAGAGCCCCAGCTCCTCTTTGCAACGAGAGGTAGATGGGACGGATGTTTAAATATAGATAACTGTCAAAAGTTTTGGGAGCGTTCTGATCTGCGCGATATCACTAATTTTGATTACATGGAAGCTCAGCAAGTGGAAACAGCGAAAGCAATTGTAGCAGTATTTGCACGGGATAAAGAAAAACTTGCCATAGCTGTGGCTTTCAAACACAATTTTGACGACGGCGTCGACACCTACATCTGGGTTAAGAAAGTGTCTTTCCAATAATAATGATCTAACAACCCTTCCGTGCTCCTTCCGAGAATTCCGTAGGCGATATAAAGCGCCTCTACGGAAGCCAGCCCTCTTTCGGGGTCCGGGCAATCTCCCTGGCGTCTAGGGTAGGCCGTTCGAAACTGTGCCGGCAGAGACCGCTCGATCACGTTTTTGGGCACCGCCTTGCTCATCTGCGCCGCATACTTCCATGTCCCATCGATCAATAACAGCCCTCGCTGCGCATCCGCTGTAGTCAGGAGCGGGGCATTCATCGTCAGCAAAATATAGCCCGCCACATCGGGGAGAGACTCTTTCGGATAGGTGAAAAACCGCATGTCTTCGCGGGTTTCTAACCCGGTGAGAGAGCACTTTTTCAGGTTTTCGCGGCGATGGCGCAAAATTATAGTTGGAGGAAAGTAAAACATTTCTTATAGAGGGGTTGATATTGGAGTTTTATTATATGCGAAAGCTTCTATTTTTTGCGCTCCTTCCTCTGTTTCTTCTGGGAGGCAGTCCCACCTTGATGGTGTTCATGCGGCCTGACACTTGTCCCTGGTGCGGCAAGTTCGAAGAAGAGATTTTATCGCAGAAATCGTTTCAAGAAAGTGTAGAAGGAAAAATCGTCATCCAGCGCAGCTCATCTCTTGAGCTTGAAGACAAATTTAACATCACCGAAGTTCCCACATTAGTTATGCTCAGCTCTGAAGGCGAAGAAATCACCCGGCTGGGATACATCCCTCTTTCGCCTGAGGGTTTTGCTGAGCATCTCCTCAAAATATGCGCGAGTTATGCAGCGCTTCAATCCGAAATGGAAAATTTAGCAAACCTTGATGCCAAGCAGATGGAGATGCTCTATCACAAAGTTGCGGCCATTCCTTGCGATAAGTGGAAAACAAAAATATTAGAAGTTGGCCTTGCGCAAGACTCGGGTATCTTTTTCTTGCTAGAAAAATACGCGGTGCTCAAAAATGATCATTCCAAAAAGGCGCATGAGGTCCGTGAGAAGATTTTAGAGCGCGACAAAGATCATGCCCAAGGTGCGCGGCTGCAGATCGCAATCATCGACGCTGAAGCGCGCTTAAGTAATAACCAGCCGATCTCTTCCGTGATTAAGCCTTTGAAGCGCTATATCGACAAATTTGGCGAGCAAGAAAAAGAACATCTCTGGCGGGCGCATTTTTCCTTGCCGCAATACCTGATCCGGGGAGAGTGATTCGAGGAAGCTTTGAAGCATGCGGCTGCCGCTTTAGAAAGAGCGCCGGAAATAGACAAGAAACGAATCGAAGCAACGTTATCTTAGCTTAAAGGAAAAAAAAGCATGAGCGAGGGGTGTGATTGTAGGATGTGATAAGCAAATGGAGTGGATGCTTCCCTGGTGGTGGCAGCATTATGTGCGGCATAATACGTTTCCCGTCGCATTTGTGGATATGGGGAATGACAGAAGAAGGACGCGAATTGGTTGCGCAAAAAGCGGAGAGCTCTGGACTTGTCCGGTCTGTATGAGTTTATCTGCCCTAAAGAAGAGATTTCCGAAGATCTTACCGAGAAATGGAAGCGATTTATCAAGGCGATGTGTGGGCTCCGCGCGAAGCTGGTATCCGCAAACCGTTTGCATGGCGAAGACGCCGTTTGAAAAGACGATTTGGGTCGACCTCGACTGCGAAGTTGTCGGTTCTTTAAAACCGCTTTTTTCCAAAATCCATCCCTACTCCGGCATGGCGCTCGCACGCGAGGTGTTTCAAGGGGATAACGTGTATAATCGGGCGTTGTGGCCTATAGCCGCAGATTCCCTCCTTCTCCAGCAGTGGATGGACGCGATGCATTCATTACAATCACGCCTTTTTGAGCGATCAAGATGTGCTAAGCTTTATCATCGAAAGCGATAACGTTGAAATTGTCGAGCTGCCCGAAGAATATAATTGGCGGATGAAACACGGTATCAGCTTAGACGCCGTGATCATCCATTGGGTAGGCCTCTGGGGGAAAGCCGTCATCAAACGCCTCGTGCAAAAAATGCCCGAGGCCTATGCCTAAGCTTTGACGAGGATTGGATCGAGATCCTCTTTATCGAGCTGTATCTTAGCATCCCCAAGTCCTTTCATTTCGAGGAGCTGTCGGATGCGCTCTAGCAACACGGCATCAGGAGTTCCGGATATCCGCAGCTTTAATTCCCTACTTTCCGAATAGTCTTCGAAATTTTCGAAGTTAACGAAAAAGAATGTGGGTTGATGGAGATGGATGACTGTAGTTCCATTCCATTCAGATTCTTGATCAATCTCTATCAGAGAAAGAGCGTCGATCTCTTGTTCGGCGCCAACTCCTGCGACTTCTGCCATAGATACCTCCGGTTAAGAGGTTCAATTTAAAATATTAGGTGTTTCAAAGCAACTTTTTAGTTTGCGTCCCAGTTGGTCACACGCAAGAGATCTTTGGGGATCTCGAAAAGAAAGCGCGAAGGGTTAGAGGCGACATCCTTGCCGTAGCGCTTCCGCTTTCTCGCCATGCTCAAGAAGAGATGTTTTTTGGCCCGCGTGATCGCTACGTAAAAGAGACGCCTTTCTTCTTCCAGCCCCCGCTCGGCGACACTCTTTTCATGCGGCAGAATGTGATCTTCCAGTCCGACTAAAAATACGACCTTGAACTCAAGCCCTTTGGCGCTATGCAGCGTCATGAGGCTCAGGGCGTTTTCATTTTTGGCGGCGCTCTTCCATTTTTCTTCTCCGAGCGCCAGCGACTCGAGAAAATCTGTTAGCGTTCCGTTGAAAGATTCGAGGGCTTTGACAAAAGATTCCACGTTGTCGACTTTCATCTGCTGGGCTTTTTCGCTCTTCACTTCTTCTTGAATCGCTTTTGTGTAATCGATTTCCTGCAAAAGCCAGCGCAGCGCTTCGCCATGAGGGGGCTGTTTAAATTTTTCTCGCGCCTGTGTGATCAGGCGCACAAAGGATCCTACACCGGATAGCGCTCGGTCCGACAGGCCGCTTTCGACATCGACATCTTGTAAAATTTTCCATAAAGGCGCGCCTTCTTGGCGATTGAGCTGCGTCAAGCGGTCCAGGGCCGCATCAGAAATGCCCCGCCTTGGCACGTTGATGATCCGCAGCAGGGCTTCTTGGTCCTGGGGATTGATAATGGCGCGGAGATAGGCGGCAATATCCTTAATTTCGCTGCGCTCGTAAAATTCGGTGCCTCCAAAAACTTCGTGGGGAATGCCCCGCACCCATGTGCCGCGGTCGTCCCATGAGGTCTGCATGAGCGCAATCTCCAGCGGACTCGACAAAACATTCGAGCGATAGAGGATCGCCATCTCTTTCCAGGGAATGCCCGCCTTATGAAATTGGAGCGCTCGATAGACGACAGCTTCGGCCTCTTCCTTTTCGGTGGGCGCATGGAAAACGGTCACCTGATCGCCCGGACTTCCCGACGACCATAATTCCTTGGCGTGCCTTGTCTTGTTATGGCGGATGACATTGTTAGCGGCATGGAGGATCGAAGGAGTAGAACGGTAATTCTGCTCGAGTTTAATCGTATGGTGGGCGTCGAAGCGGAGAATGTTTTGCACATCGGCCCCGCGCCAGCTGTAGATTGCCTGATCGTCATCGCCGACCACGCAGAGATTGCCGTGGTGTTGCGCGAGAAGATCGGCGATCTTGAATTGTGTGGGGTTCGTGTCTTGATACTCGTCGATCATGATATAACGAAACTGCTCTTGGTATTTTTTCAACACCTCGGGATGTTCTTGAAGCAGCTTTAATGTGAGCGAGAGCATGCTATCGAAATCGACGGCGTTATAGGCGCGCATCGATGTTTCCAGATGAGTAAAGATCTCTTTTACGATGGCGCTGCCATCTGCGATCTCGCCGCGGTTCTTGGCCATCGTGATCGCGGCGATCGTCTCCTCCATGCTGGGCAAATTCTTTTCCTGCCCCAGTAATTGGCCCGCGAGCTGCTGCACAAGCCGTCTGACATCCCTCTCGTCATAAAGACTGAAATGGCGTGTATAGCCCAGCTTATCGATATCTTTTCTTAAAATTTTCATGCAGAAACTATGAAACGTCGACAGCACGACCTCAGCGGCTTTCTCGGCGCCGATCATTTCGGCGACCCTTTTGCGCATCTCTTCGGCCGCTTTATTGGTAAAAGTCAGCCCTAAAATCCGGTCGGGTTCGATATGTAATTTTTTAATAAGATGGGCGATGCGGTGCGTGATGACCTTTGTCTTCCCGCTGCCGGCCCCTGCCAGGACGAGAAGCCGCCCCTCGGTCGTTTCAACGGCCCTTTTTTGCTGACTGTTCAGCATTTAACAAGTCTTCCTTTATCGATGCGAGTGTCGGGAGGGGAGCTCCTCCTCTTGGAGCAATATGTATATCTAAGCTAAGTTTAGGCGCAAGAGTTCGGAACGCTTCTCGGCAGAGGCGTTTAAAACGATTTCTTACAGGCGCTTTGCCATAACGGCGGGAAACAGTCACTCCTAGACGGGGATAAGGTTTGTCCGTAGAGGCCAAGGTCATAATGACGCTTGCCCCGCTGACGCGACGGCCCGCTTTAGCCACGTGCTGATATTCGGCCGTTTTTCTCAGGCGAAGTTTTTTCGTAAACTTCAGAGGGCGAGGCGCTTGCGTTTGATCCGACGGCGCCGGTTGATGATCTGCCGGCCCTTGGCTGTCTTCATTCGCTTGCGAAATCCGCATGTCTTTTGACGTTTCTTCTTGCTGGGTTGGTATGTTCTTTTCATAGTTTTTCCTAATGAGTGCTTAGTCTAACGCACACGGAAATTGTTGCCAAGAAATTCCCCAAGCCGTTAGAATGTTCAGCTTTAGCATATAAGGAAAAGTTCATGAAAGTCCGAGCTTCCATTAAAGCCGATCCCTCCAAAGGCGACAAAATTGTTCGCCGGAAGGGACGCATCTATGTTATCAACAAAACAGACCCCAATCGTAAACAACGTCAAAAAGGTCCAGGGAGAAAGAAGTAATGGCCACTAAGTCATCTATCGCAAAGCAAAAACGGCGTGAGCGTCTCACGAAACTGAAATGGGACAAACGCCAAGCCCTTAAGAAGATCATTAAAGATCCGACTCAGGGTGACGAAGAAAGACGAGCTGCCATGATCTCCCTCAATAAACTTCCTAAAAACTCCTCTCCCGTCCGCCTCCGCAACCGATGCCAGTTCACTGGTCGTGCGCGTGGATTCTTGAGAAAGTTTAAGCTTTCCCGTCTGTGCTTCCGCGAGATGGCCAACCAAGGGCTCATCCCCGGTATCGTCAAAGCCAGCTGGTAATAATTCAAGGGTTTACGTAGAATTGGCTGGTATGTACGGCCAATTGAAAAACATAGATCCCAAAGAATTGAAGCTTCCCGAGACAGTATTCATCCACAATATTGAATCGCGGGTTTTCCAAGCCATCGTCGTGCAATGCCTGTCCCGCATAGAGGGAATTGCTCTCGTCGAAGGCAATATCATCGACTATCTTCTCGGCCGCGATCCGCTCGAACATTTGAGCGGCATCACCGTCGAGCAAGATGAAAAAAACCACGCCGTCCGCATCAAAGTCGAAGTCCATATCGCTTACGGCATCTCCATTCCGCAAAAAGCAGAAGAGATCCAAACTAAAGTGGCTGAGGAAGTCAGCCGCCATACAGGACTGCACGTCGGTTCTGTGCATGTGATCTTCAAAGATTTGATCGGCCGCGCCGCCCCTGCAGCGCCTGCCTCCTCTGTAAAAACCGAATACTCCGATGAATTTTAATCTTCTTAGCTCTGCTTTTCAGTTTATCTTCACAACGTTCGTTTTTTGCACCGGAGCTTTTTTGATGTTCCTTCCCTGGGCCCCGAAGGCGCGCTTACAACTTTCACAATTTTTCTTAGATCATTCCGACCTGCTTTTTCCGTTGGGCGCCATCATCTTGGGGCTAGCCATCCTTCTTTTCGCCGGATTTTTGATGCTCCATCGCCGCCGCTTTGCCCAGCTCTCCATGGAGGCCTACTCGATTGATTCCCAGCTACTCCGCGATCTCCTCGAAGATTATTGGAAAAAACGCTTCCCACAGCATGATGTCGATATTCTGCTCCATCCGGGCCCTCGCATCGAATGCCTTATCGAAATACCGCCTCTAGACCCCGAGGCCCAAGAAGTTCTTTTCTCCGAAGTCGAGCAAGAGCTTGGCGCCCTCTTTGCGGTCCAGCTGGGTTATCGAGACAAATTCATCGTTACCGCCATCGAAAAATAAATCCTAAGTCCATAGAGCGGAAAGGGGAACTGCGAAAAGATTTTTCCCAAAAGCCACGACTTGATCGCCTGGATATAGAAGAATTCCCCGCAAAAATTTATTTCCGCTTTCTTCAGCGACCATTTTGAGTCCTTTAAAATCATCAGGACGAGGAGTCGAAGTGCTTTTGATCTCTATGCCTACGACTTGGCCTTTTTGATTTTCTAATACGGCATCGACTTCGACTTTTCCTGTTTCATGATAATAATAAAGTGAAATTTCAGGGGGTCGAAAACTTAAAAGTTTTTGAATTTCTAAGAGTGCAAAATTTTCTAATACGTTGCCAAATAAGGAATCATTTTGATGGAGCTGATCAGCATTTGCGCCAAGGATGTATAGAAGAAGGCCCGAATCCCCAAAGAGCAATTTGGGCATTTTTGTCATGCGCTTGGTGTGGTTCACATGCCATGAAGGAATACGAAACACAAGAAATAGCGCTTCTAGAAGAGAAAGATAATGGGTGAGAGTAGCATAAGCTAGTGAAACGTCTCGACCGAGGTCGGAAACATTCAGAGGCTTGGTAACACGAAGAGCAAGTAATTGAAGCAGGCGTGGTAGTTGATGCAATCGGGTGATTTGCGATAAATCTTGAATATCGCGTTCGAGAAGCGTCATGAGATGCGAATTAAACCATGTTAGACGATCACTATCAGCAAGATTTTGAATGTTTGGATATCCACCACGAAGGCATAATTGGATTAACTCTTCTTTTTTACATCCTGGGTAGGAAGAAGGTTTCCATTCAGGAGCAAAGATCATATCGATAAAGGTGTTATCGCGTTTGCGGATTTCAGCTTGGGATAATGGCCACATATGCAAGATAAACATACGGCCAGCAAGGGAATCGTTTAGCTTCGGTGCTACAAGAGGATTTGCAGATCCCGTCAGTGCGAATGTACCCGCTTTTCGTTCGTTATCCACAGTTACCTTGATTGGAAGGGCAATTTCAGGTACTCGCTGGACCTCATCGATAATCGTTGGTTTGGGTAAGTTTTCGATAAACCCGATGGGATCTTGCTGAGCGGCTCCTAACTGGATAAGATCATCGAATGTGATATAACCTAGCCCAGCCTGGCTTGCGATTTCCTTCATGAGGGTCGTTTTCCCCGTTTGTCGGCCTCCTAGCAAAAGGATAATAGGGCTAACTCGTAGGGCATCGAGTAATTTTTGTTTCAGATACCGTGGATAATGCATAAAACCTCCTCAGTGGCGCCGATAATAATTATCGGTTTAACCGATAATATTTCCAAGAAGATAAATAAGCCTTTGAGAATAAGTGATTTACGAATTTTTAATAGCCAAGATGTCTTTAGCTGTGATGCCCTTAACTTGGCGCAGTTGCTCTTCTGAAGCCTTTTTGATCTGCTCTAGGCTGCCAAAATGGCGCAGCAGCCGCTTTTGCTTGATGGGCCCAATGCCCGGAATAGAAGCAAGCGCGGAAGTGAGCAGGGAGGATTTTTGCTTCTTACGCTGAAACCCAATAGCTCGTGTGTGAGCGGCATCGCGGATTTTTTGCAGAAGAAAGAGCAGGGGAGAGCGATTGTCGAGATGGATCGGCTCGCTATGGTGCGGCAAGAAAAGCTGTTCTTCTGTCATACCGCGGTCATGCCGCCCTTGTTGTTTGGCCACAGCGACGACGTCGACCGTGGCGATATCGAGCTCCTTGATCACTTTGAGCGCCGTTGAGAGCTGTCCTTTCCCTCCATCGACGATGATCAGATCAGGAAGGTCGTTTTCTTCTTTGGCGCGGATGAGGCGGCGGGAGAGGACTTGATGCATCGCCGCATAGTCATCGCCCTTGTTGATATCGCGGATTTTATAGAGGCGCGTCCGCTTTTTATCATATTCGCCATGGGTAAAAGCAACCATCGAAGCGACGAGGTTGGTGCCGGAGAGATTTGAGGTGTCGAAGCATTCGATGCGCTCGGGGAAGCGGGAGAGTTTGAGTTTGTCTTGCAGGTCGAGCAGGAGTTTTTCACGGACAAACGCATGGTTCTTTTCTTTCTCAAATGTCGCTTTGGCGTTAGCGAGAGCGATCTCGATGATCTCTTTCTTTTCTCCCTTGAGGGGATGATGAATCGTCGTGCCCAAAATCTCCGATAAGACTTTGCTGGGGACTAAGGGTAGAAGGATTTCTTCGGGAAGAGGTTTTTTGTGTTGATAAAGTTGCAATAGGAGGGAAGAAAAAGAGCTCCTCATCGGTTTCGATGACATCGGAGAACGAGTAATGCTCCGATCCGACGAGCTTGCCTTCGCGGAAGAGGAGCTGCATGACCATCACTTCATTGCCGGCGCGGTACAGTGCGAGGGCATCGATGTCTTTGCCCGCGGCTTTGGCGATCACGCTCTTTTTCTGGATCACGTGCTCAATCTGCTCGATGGTTTGGAGGAGGGCGGCGGCTTTTTCGAACTCCAACTTGTCGGCGGCTTTTTCCATTTCATCGCGCAGATGATGGAGAATTTTTTTATCCTCGCCTTTCAAAAAGTCGATGGCCCCTTGGACAAAGGTGTGGTACTCCTCTTTGGTGCAGAGGTTGACGCAGGGGGCGATGCACCGTTTGATCCCATAGAGCAGGCAGGGCCGCGTGCGCCGTTTCAGCTCCTCGTCGGAGCATTGGCGCAGAGGAAAGAGGCGGCAGAGGAGGTCGTAGGTTTGGCGTGCGGCAAATGCGCTCGTATAGGGCCCGAAATAAAGTCCATCCTTCGGCGGCTTTCCCTTGTAGCGAAACAGCGAAATTTTCGGCCAGGGATGCTTGTGATTCACCATGAGGCTGATGAACGTCTTATCATCTTTGAGAAAGGCGTTGTATTTCGGCTGGTGTTTTTTGATGAGGGTGTTTTCCAGCAGGAGAGCTTCGCGTTCGGTAGGAACGACGATCGTGTCGATGTTAGCGATCTCCTCCACGAGGAAGGGGATCATGGGACGAGAGTCGCTGCCTGGGATGAAATACTGTTTGATGCGGGCTTTGAGATTTTTCGCTTTGCCCACATAGATGACGACCTCGCGGCTATTTTTCATCAAATAGACGCCGCTGTCTTTGGGGAAGTTTTCGAGGTTAAAAAGAGCTCAAGTTGCTTTTCCCTCAGGTTGAGAGGCTGAGCTCCTTGGGCATGGAGTTTGGAGAGGAGATGTTCGGCCCGTTGCACGACCGCGGGGGGCAGGCCAGCTAGTTTAGCAACATGGATCCCATAGCTCTTATCGGCAGCCCCGCGCACGATCTTATGCAAGAAAACGATGCCTTTGCTCGATTCTTGCACGGCGACGGAGAGATTGATAGCTCCGGTGATCTCTTCTTCAAGTTGCGTCAGTTCGAGATAGTGGGTGGCGAAAAGCGTTTTGGCGCGCTTGCCCTTGGTGACAAGGAGATATTCGGCGACGGCCCAGGCGATCGCGATGCCGTCATAGGTGCTCGTCCCGCGGCCGATCTCGTCGAGGATGATGAGAGAACGGTCGGTGGCGCTGTGCAGGATGCTGGCGGTTTCTGTCATCTCGACCATGAATGTCGATTGTCCGCGCGCGAGGTCATCGCTCGCGCCGATGCGGCTAAAGAGTTTGTCGACGATGCCGATGTGGGCGCTTTTAGCCGGAACAAAGCTACCGATTTGAGCGAGTAAAGTCAGAAGGGCGACTTGGCGGATGTAGGTTGATTTTCCTGCCATGTTGGGGCCGGTGATGAGAAGGAGGCGGCGGTCTACGCTGTCTAAAAGAACATCGTTGGGCATGAACTGCTCGCGCAGCTGCGCATCTAAAATCGGATGGCGTCCGTCGATGATCGTCAAAACATCTTGGTTGTCGACGGTAGGCCGAACGTACCGATAGGTGCGGGCGACGGCGGCCAAAGAGAGGAGGCAATCGAGCTCGGCGATTTGGCGGGCCACGAGGCGGATTTGCGAGGCATGGGCGGCGATTTCCCTGCGCAGCTCGTGGAACAGATGCGCCTCGAGAGCGGCCATGCGGCTCTCGGCCGATAAAATTTTATGTTCATATTCTTTGAGCTCGGCTGAAGTATACCGCTCGCTGCTGACGAGCGTTTGCCGGCGCTGGAATGTGGCGGGCATTTTATCGGATTGGCCGCGGCTGACGTCGATAAAATATCCAAAGGCCGCTGTAAATCCCACCTTGAGCGTTTTGATGCCGAGTTCCTCGCGCAACCTCGCTTGGTAAGAGGCCATCCATGTTTCACTGTGGGTTTTGAGGTTGCGGAGCTCATCGAGCTCGGCATTGTAGCCAGGGCGGAAAATGCCGCCATCGGAAAGTTTTATGGGAGGCGTGTCGACGATCGCGTGCTTAATTTTTTCTGCCAGAAATGAAAGGTCGGCCATCGGCTCAAAGCGAGAAATTTCGGGGAGAGGCTCCAAAGAGTATCTAAGGCCGCTTAAGTCTCGGGGCGAACAGTAGCCGGTCTCGATGCGCATGATGATCCGCTCTAAATCGCGCACCTCTTTGAGATGAGGAATATCGACGGTGAGAAGAGCTGCCACGCGGTCTTGCCGGGCGTGGATCTCTTCTACGGAGAGAAGGGGATGGAGGAGCCAATAACGAAGGAGCCTTCCTCCCATGGGAGTCGCCGTTTTGTCGAGGTGGTCGAGCAGGGAGGTTCCCTTGGGGTGAAGGGATTCAACGAGCTCTAGATGGCGCTGCGTGGCGCTATCTAGGGCCATAAAGCGGGCTGTCTCTTCTTTTTTGATCGAGGAGATGTGCGAGAGGGGAAGCTGTAAATCTTTTTGCACGTAAGCGAAAAGAGCGCCGGCGGCGCTGATGGCGGCGTTCATGCCCTGCAGCCCAAACCCATCGAGGTTGTGAAGAGAAAAATGTTTTATCAATCTTTCTTGGGCTGCCACGAAGCTGAAGCACCATTCTTCTTTGCGAATGGTCAAGGCAGTGTCTAATTGTAATTTGGATTTGGCGGAGACGATGATCTCTTTCGGCTGCAGGCGCGCCAGTTCATCGGCGACGGCCTTTTCGCCTTCGACTTCCATCACGCGAAAATCGCCAGTCGAAAGGTCCAAGATCGCCAACCCAAAAATTTCATTGATCTGATGGATGCTCACGACAAAGTTAGCCGCTTTGTCAGAGAGAAGGTTCGATTGGATGAGAGTTCCAGGCGTGACCGTGCGGACGATATCACGTTTGACGATGCCCTTCGTGGTTTGGGGATCTTCCATCTGCTCGGCGATCGCGACGCGGTATCCTTTGGCGATCAACTTGTCGATGTAGACTTCGCACATATGGGCTGGGATGCCCGCCATCGGCGTTTCTTGCCGTTTGGTGAGGACGAGATCGAGTTCTTTGGACAGGGTGGCGGCATCTTCTTCGAACGCCTCATAGAAATCGCCCAAACGAAAAAAGAGGAGCGCGCCTCCACTTTTTTCTTTACACGCCTTCCACTGGGCCATCATCGGGGTCATTCCTCGCCCTCCTGCAAACGTTGCCGGGTAACTTCGATCCGTTTTAAGCAGACCTCTGTTAAACTCTGAAGCGCCTTCAATTCTTGTTCGAGTGTATCCAAATTTTTAAGTCCTGATTCTGAAGAAGATGAGAGTAGTCGCGATCCTAAATCTTTGCAAGCCTCGGCCGCTCCCACTTTTTCAATGGTGGAAAGAAAAGTTTTTTGGATTACTTCGCGCAGGTGCTTTGGAGAATCATCGGAGCCCATGACTCCAAAGTTTCATAGGAAAATGGTTTATTGTAAAGTAGAAAAGCCATAGTCAAGGAGTTATTCAAAGCTTCCTCATAAAACGGAAAAACCCTACGCTAACAAGAAGAAGAGATATCAACCACAGAGGGCACAGAGAGCACAGAGGAAGAGGGAAAATTCGTTCTTTTCTTACTCTGTGCCCTCTGTGGTGAATTTTCTTTTTACGTTAAGGGTTAAGGAATATGCCGCTTTATAAAAAAGAGAGTTTAGAAGAGCTGCGCCAGCGGATTGATCTAGCCGAAGTCATCGGCTCTTACGTGCAGCTGAAAAAATCGGGCGCCTCCTATAAAGCCCTCTGCCCTTTCCATGACGAAAAGACTCCTTCTTTCATGATCCAAAAGGGAGATACGCACTACCATTGCTTTGGCTGCGGCGCCCATGGCGATGCGATCGCTTTTTTGATGGGCCATGTGAAGATGAGTTTCTCAGAGTCGATCGAGATGCTCGCTGAACGATTCGGCGTGGCGCTTGAGCAAGAAGAGGTGCGCACGCGGCGAAGGCCCTTCAAAATCCCAGCTGAAGGAAGCCCTCGAGCGCGCCAGCCAGTTTTATCACTTTGCCCTTCTGCACACAGAAGAGGGGCAAGAAGCGCTCCTCTATCTTTACCAGCGCGGCCTCGATCTCGACTTTATCCAATTTTTCGAAGTCGGCTATGCTCCTCGCGATCGCAATGCATTCCGTAATGTGATGCATGCCCAAGGCATTTCCGACGCCGCCTTGGAAGAATCAGGTCTTATCCTCAAGACAGAACAGGGGCGCGTGCGCGATTTCTTTTTCCAGCGCATCACGTTCCCCATCCGCGATGCGACAGGAGCTGTGATCGGGTTTTCCGCGCGCAAGTTCAAAGAAGAGACCGGAGGCGGTAAATATATCAACACGTCCGAGACGACGCTTTTCAAAAAATCCCGCGTCCTCTTCGGCCTCAGCTATTGCCGCAAGCGCATCGCTAAAGAGCGCAAGGCGATCATCGTCGAAGGCCAGATCGACGCCCTCAAGCTCATTTCCGCGGGTTTCGATATGACCGTCGCCGGCCTAGGCACAGCTTTTGGCGAGCAGCATGTGCAAGAGCTCGTCCAACTCGGCGTAACGCAAGTTTTTCTATCGATGGATGGCGACAATGCCGGCCGCGAAGCGACGGTCAAAATTGGCCTGCTCTTCCAAAAGCGCGGGATCGAAGTCTTTGTCGTGAAATTGCCCGAAGGTCAAGATCCCGATACGCTCCTGCGGGAGGAAGGCCCCCACCACTTCGCCAAACTCCTTCAAAGCCCCCATGAATTCCTCCCTTTTTGGATCGATCATCTCTCCAAGCGCTACGACATCAACTCGGCCGCCGGCAAAAATAGCCTTGTCCAAGAGATCTCCGAGGCCGTCCGCACCTGGGATCATCCGGTCCACATCCATGAGACCCTCAAAAAACTCGCCCACCTCACCGACCTTCCTGAGAATGCGATCGGCATTGAGCCGACCACGAACATTCCGCTGCGCAAAACAGGCCACATCACGCCGTGGGGCATCGATCCCCACCGCATCCTCGAGACCGATCTCCTCCGCTGGCTTCTTCTCGCTGGCGATACAGTTCCACGCCTCATCGACATTGCCCGCCGCAATCTTCAGGATACGCATTTTCAGGATCGACATCTGCCGCCGCCTCTATGCCCACTTCATGTCGCCGGAAAAACCGCGCGACCTCTTTGCCCTCGGCACCGTTTTTGACCGCCCCGAAGAGCAGACGCTCCTCTCTGACATTGTTCAGAAAAAAGTGAACCTGCAAAAAGCCGAAGAAGGAATGATCGAGACGGTGCGCAAAATCCTCCAGCGCGACTGGATGGAGCAGCGCGAGGCGATCAAGCTCCAGCTCCATACCGGCAAACTGGGGGATGAAGAAGCCCTCGAGCTCGCTCGGCAGTTTGATGCGCTTAAGAAACAAACGCCTGAAGTTATCCTTCCATGAACACGATTTTTTACGATGCTTCGTGTTCCCTTTGCCAACGCTCCATCGCTTGGATTAAGGCGCGGGACCGCAAAAAAATCTTCGCCTTTGAGCCTCTAAAAAAAGAGGCCGATTCTTTGATCCTGATAGAAGGCGAGAAGAAATGGGTCCGCGGAAGGGCTGTGATGAGGATTTTATGGCTGCTGGGCGGCAAATGGAAGCTCATAGGTTGGCTCTATGTCGTGCCGTTCATCGATCTGTTTTACCGATTAGTGGCGCGTCATCGTCAGAAATTTTAGTTTTTTACTTTTGACTAGAAAAAGAGGGGTCGTTTTTTAACTCTTCTTTGGCTTGTTGCAGACATTCTAGCAGAACTGTGGCTTGGTCCAAGATCGCTTTTTTCTGTTCTGGCGGCAAAGAAGGAGGGAAGGACTTTTCTAACTTATCTGGATGTACGATAAGTGTTTTAGCCCCATAGAGCTTACCAAGCGTTTCTGGAGTAGGGTTGCCGAGCAGTTGTAGTGCGGTCGTTGTAGGTTGAAGTGAAAGAAGAAGTCCTTTGAATGCAGCGAGAGAAGGATAAAGGTCAAAATTGCTGAAATGTTGGAGTGACTCGGGAGGGGTATCCGGCCATCCTTCTACTTGATATTTTTGGATCTTATCAAACGCGTTTTTCCAGTTAGCCGTTGTTTTATCTGAGACAATTTTTCCCCGTAAGAAATATTCTCTCGTTGCTCTCTCATCGAAGGGAAAGCGCAGAACAAAGGATGACTGTTTTATGAAGGGTGGGAAAAATCCTTCGAACAGACCCAGCTGCATTCCATAAGCCTTCTCGATATATATTGCTGCTTCTCCCAAAAAATACTGGGCGCTCTCAAGCTCTTCGATCTGTAGTTCGCAAAGGGAGCGTCCTGGCAATGGCGGCCTCATATTAAGATCTTTCCATGTCTGGATTTGCCGGATCATTTTAGCCACGTCGGGCGGATAGGAAAAAAACAATGAATAATTATCAGGGAGTTGGGATTGGATTTCATTGATTCTCAGGAGCAAAAATTGGGCGGCTTGCTTATGAATCTCAAACAACGCTCCCTTTTTATTCTCAAAGTCTTCTTGATCTTTTTCAATGTTGTAGGGAAGAAGCCCTCCATTTTGCGAAACATCCCAGGTCATTGCGAAGGAGGATGGACTTATAAAGAGGGACGCGTTCTTGTTTGCTGGAAAAAAGGATCGCGCCTTTGGCAGGGCTTGCGGCGGCTAGGATTGTTAAAAGAGCCAGTATGTAAAACAAGCGAGAGCCGTTGCCGGCCCCAAAATTACGCTGATATATTTGATACCAAGGAAGGCCGATGCATAAGGCTATCTTGAGATCGTTGAAAAAGGAGCTGGCATGGATCTCCACTTTTTTCCATTGGGAAGCATCATTCACAGATCTAAGGGCATAATAAGTGATGGCAAGGATGTGCCAGATCATTCCGGCCGGGGCTATAAAAACTCCGATAAGAGAAAGAGCGAGGATCCGCGCACAACACCGCATCGTTTTATCGCGCAAAGAGTCGGCTGCGAAATTAATTCCGCTGCTGGTATCGATGAGCGGGAAGCTGGTCAAGCCGGTGCACAACGCCCACACATCCGAGAAATCCGTCCCATTGCTGGTATCGATGGCCGGGAAGCTGGTCAAGCCAGAGCACGATTCCCACGCATACATGAAATCCGTTCCACTGCTGGTATCGATGGCCGGGAAGCTGGTCAAGCCGGTGCAGCCTGCCCAGGTATTCTCGAAAATCGTTCCATTACCGGTATCGATGAGGGGGAAGCTGGTCAAGCCGGTGCAGCCTTGCCAGGTACCCTCGAAATCGATTCCGCTACTGGTATTGATGAGCGGGAAGCTGGTCAGGCCGCTGCAGAATAGCCAAGCAGCTCCGAGATTCGTCCCGCTGCTGGTATTGATGAGCGGGAAGCTGGCCAGGTTCGAGCATCCGGCCCACGCATTGCTGAAACTCGTCCCATTGCCGGTATCGATGGCGGGGAAGCTGGTCAAGCCAGTGCATTGGGCCCATGTATTGTTGAAATTCGTCCCGCTATGGGTATCCAGGACGGGGAAGCTCGTCATGCTGGAGCAGTAATTCCACGCATTCGAGAAATCCGTCACGTTCCCGATATTGGCCGTCGCCTGGTCGGTCGCGGTGATGGTCAGGTTGGCGCACCCGTAGAAGGCGCTGTTCATGGTCGCCCACGTCACCGTCCC
>CAWEXY010000004.1:0-28526 GCA_963813135.1 uncultured Verrucomicrobiae bacterium
TTTGTCATCGTATTGCTGTCGGTGATCTGCACCAAATTATCGAAATGGACAAAGAAACATATCCTGGAAGCGAAGGAAGCACAGGTATTGGCCATGGTGGTGATCTGGCTGAAATGAGAACCATAGATAGCTACAATTTAACAAATGTATCCTTTGTAAAAATTGATGTGGAAAGGTCAGAAGGCAAGTTTTAGATGGAATGGTCAACACTATTATAAAAAATAAACCTGTAATTGTTATTGAATTACAGGGAGGCTATCATTGGGAAACCGCGCTTCCTGACGTCAAACAAAAAATGATCAATTCCGTGGAAAAACTTAAAAGATTGGGATATGTGATGACCCGCATTTATATTCATGATTATTTAGCAGTGCCAATGCATTTGATGGGTGAAAATTTTGATGTAGATCAACATTTTAAGCTATTGTAGATCAATTTGGCCATTTGAACCATATGTCTTGACACTCATAAGAATCTCCTTGGGAATCAATGCCTTTCTGAAGTTCAGTCTTTTTATGGACCAAAAAACCATAAGAGGCAATAAGGTCAAACAACTTAGATGGCGTCATTGCATTATGCTTCAGCCAACCCGAGTTAAACTCGCAAAAGATATTCTTGATTAAGCCTCGTTGCACTAGCTCTCGCATGCCTCTTATCACGTTGGGTTCAAAGCCCTCAACATCTATCTTGATGAGTTTAATCTGCTGACCATCTGCGAAAGGTTCGTAACGATCTAGCGAGATCAACGGTACTTGAATAGGGACTAAATTGGGGTCTGAAAACAAGACGCTAGGCGAATGGACAGAATTGTTCTGAGGCATATAAATTTGCACATGCCCGACAGCGTCGCCCACAGCAGCACGCACCAAGGTTATGTTTTTCAGCTGATTCTCTGCGATGGTTTTCTCAATAACATCAGCTGCTACAGGGCTCGGTTCAAAAGCAAACACCTCTCCGGAACCCCCTACAATATTGGTAGCAAGAGCCGTGTACCAACCAAAATTTGCACCGATATCGACGAAGCGGTCTCCTGGCGAGAGACATTCCAAAGCCCAGGCGGTCTGCTCCGGCTCGTAAATACCTCGTGCCATAAAACTTTGAATTCCTTCGCTTTCGTCGAGCCGCATCAATAGAGAATGAACTCTTGCCGGGTGTGGAGAAGCAGGCGCGACGGATCGTTTTTTTGTCAGCCATTTGTATACGGGCATTAAAAATTTTGCACCAAGCATCATAACCTCTCTTTTAAAAGGGAAGTATACTTTTCTAACCTCAAAATACAAAGGAAAAATGCCACTAGCCGCAACATCACCCATTACTGCAAATCAAAATACGATTAGCCTGCATCAAACAACGACTAGTAGCGTAATAAAGCATTCCGCAAAAAATTCTAGCTCAGGAAAATCCTGAAAAGGTATGCTTCTAGTACGTTGCCGCAATAAACCTACGGCGTGCTCAATAGGAAGAAAAAGCAGAATATGAAGTTGACAGAAAGACAAACTTGTAGAATATCTCAAGACGCTCTTGTAGATGTTTTTGACCTTGGGAAGCTCCCCATTTCCTGTTTTCCCCTTTCCTCTGATCCAGAACCGGACACCCATCCTACAATACTTTCCCTATCCGAAAAATCAGGTCTCGTCCAACTCAAACATACCGTTGATCCCGATGAGATGTACAGCCAATATTGGTACATGTCCGGGGTAAACTTATCGATGAAACAAGCTCTCAAATCCATCGCGGAAGAAGCTATCAAACGAACTGGGTTCCCCCTTGCAAACGGCGATATCGTTGTAGACATAGCCTCCAACGATGGCACTTTGCTTAGCTTTTATCCTAAAGAGTTGTTTCGCGTAGGAATCGATCCAGCTAAGAACATTAAGCCCCAGAACTGCGATTTGCATATCAATACCTACTTCAGCGCCAGCGCCTATGCTTCTCATTTGAAAGATAAAAAAGCCAAAATCGTCACCAGCATAGCCATGTTTTATGATCTTGAAGATCCGATCCAATTTGCTAAAGATGTTAGCGCAATATTAGACGAAAATGGTCTGTGGATCATCGAACTGAGCTATTTGCCGACCATGCTAGAGCAAAACTCCTTTGATACGATCTGCGCTGAGCATTTGGAATACTATTCTCTGACCTCCATCGAATATATTTTGGCAAGAGCCGGAATGGAAGCCGAGGATGTAGAATTGAACGATATCAATGGCGGAAGCTTTAGGCTATATATCCGCCACAAAGGCAAAGCGAAAGAAACAGATGCTTTAAGAGCCCTTCGCGATCGTGAAAAGCACTATGATCTTGCAAATCCCTCTGTTTATTTTGCTTTTGCATCTCGCGTAGAGAAAAACAAACAAGAGATGCTTTCTTTTCTTGCCGAACAAAAGAAATTAGGAAAAAAGGTTATCGGGTATGGGGCTTCTACAAAGGGCAATACCATTCTCGCCTATTACGGGATAGGGCCTGATTTAGTGCCATTCGTGGCCGACCGGAATCCCATTAAATGGGGAAGGCAAACTGTCACCAGGATACCCATTATTTCAGAAAATGATGCGCGGGCGATGAATCCCGACTATTTTTTAGCATTTCCTTATCACTTTATGAAAGAGTTTCTTACGAGAGAAACAGAGTTTCTTGCAAAGGGAGGAAAATTTGTTTCGCCCATTCCTAAACTGAGCATCATTAGTTAGGTTGAGATCTTTTGTTTTACTTTCCTCAATAAGGATTGAATAGGACTCGGCATCCTCTGGAATATCGCTTTGATGAATGATCGATTCGCCATTTTTGCAGACAAATCAGCTAAAACCATTCCCTTCGCCGCGCGCGACCACGACAAGTCAATCGGGCTACACTCTTTCATAGATTCATAAATGGTCATATACATTTGCCGTAACTGCACTTCCGAAAATAAATCTGCTCTTTTACGCAGGTTGGCGATTTTGGCTTTATCAAAGTTGAGTATTTTGTCTCTTGTCTCGTAATAATTCCCGATGTCAAAAGCTTCAAAACAATTAGGGAAATAAATATCATATTCACGGCAATTATAGGTATTACTTTTAAGAGTCGCGCAAGACAATTCAAGAGCGTTAGAAAATGTGGCCGAGCCGCTCTGACCCACTTCAAATGAGGATAGCAAAACAAAATCGACGTTTGCGAGATCTTCATAGTATTTGGCATCATCGCGCTTCCCCGTAAACACGACCCGATCAGCAACCCCGGGATGTGCATCTAGATAGGTCATCATCTCTTGAATAACAGGATCCACTTGCCTCTCTTTGATGCTCATGTGATGCGCTTCGCCGATGATCAATAATTTATAATTTGCGGGAAGAAGCTTTAATGTGCGCAGGGCGTGAAGATAATTTTTATGCTCGCTTAATAAACCAAATACCCCAATTGTTACATCTTCTTCTTTGAGGCCAAACTGCTGTTTCCACACATTTGGATTATGAGTCTGTAGAAAATGCCTTCTTCTTTCATTGGTCAAGTATATAAGCGGAAAGTCTGAAACATTAGTGATTTCAAAGTGTTCTTGGATAAGTTTATTTTCGTGAGGCAAATGCGTAATGACATGAAACGGATTGCTGGAGGGACGTTGTTTGAGCGCCTGCATTATTTGCCAGTATACAGGAGCATGTCCGCCATTTTGTTTATAGTCGATCGTGTGGACCGTAAAAATTAATCGCCCTGCTGCTTGGCATATCTTTAAGATCCGAGAAGTGATCAGATTTGTCTCTGTTCCAAAAATCCCTAATTCGAGATGAACATTCACAACATCGAAGTCTTGGAGCTTCATGCAAAGCTGATCGATATGAGCTTCGCTGATCTTCTCATAATTTTTGCCTTCTTGTCGTAAAAGTTCGCTGGTTTTTAAATCGATGATTTCGACATCGAAAGCGGGGCTAAGAAAATCCTTTAAAGCTTCAGCATAATAGGCGAGCGCGCAACAAATTTTATGTGAAGAGACGATAGCTAAGCGAGGTTTGGCTGCCTTCATTACACCGCTCCTTTTAGTCCTGCCGCTCCATCGGGAACATGAACGGAAGTTTTAATGGGAACCTCGGCGGTCAGTGATATGAGTTTCTTGTATAATTCTACACTTGTGCGAATATTATATTTATTATGATAAGCCTTTAAATTTTCGCTAAAATCAGCTTGGTGATAGCTGAGAATAGCGTTTGCCAGCTCTAGATAATTACCGATGCTAAACATCTTGAAGGCATTCACAGCATATTTTTCGAGCTCAAAGAAAGCATTATTTTGTGAAAAGATCGATTTAGCGCCTGCCTCTAATGATAGTGCCGCGACAGCTGAACCGCCTTGCTTTACTTCCAAATACGGCAATACGTTAAAATCGCAGCCCAGCATTGATAGTAAAAAATCTTCATCATTCATTAACCTATGAAATTTGATTCTTTTTGTTAGGCCTAATTTTTCGATGAGCTTCAATAATGATAAAATATATCCATCGATGGGAAGGCTGTGTTGAATGGTATGGGGGTGCTGCGCTCCCATGATTAACAGCTCATAATTATGGGGCAAATATTGCATAGCTTGAATAATCGCCTCATACCCTTTATACCCTCCAATAAAACCGAAGATGCCAATGTATGTCTTGCTTTCATCCAGCGACAGTCGGCTTATAAGTTTTTTTCTCGGATCGTCACGTTTCAGCGATTCAATGTAAGCTTGATCATAATAACAGATCGGATGATCAAAAACATTGAAATAGCTGAATTTTATATTAATAAGCTCACGATCTCGCTTAGTATGAACTAAAATGGGAATATTGCGTTTTTTGCAATAGTTAATCACAGAATCATACAATGGCACATATCGATTATTTCCATAAACGACACGGATAGCATGGACCAACCGGCCGATTTTCCGCTCAGATAAATCTTTTAACCAAGTGCTAAAAAGGGGATATTTATCATGTGCTTGATAGCGGTGCATCGTAAGCATAACTCTTTTGCATGATTTGATAATCGTAAAGAATCTTTTCTTCATCGATTTAAGATCTGCGCCAAACAAACCTGCTTCAAACTGAATATTCACACAATCAAATTTGCTGAGCTCCTCGCAAATCTCTTTGATATGCATCCTTGCTACTTTTGAATCTCCTCTTCTTAACAAATCGACATTGAGAGAGACAACGGTCACGTCATAATGCAAAGAAAGGCCGTCTGCTAATGCTTTTGTGTAGCTGGCGTTTCCACATAGTTCATTGTAGCTGCTTAGAATTGCTAGTTTTTCTTTTGCCATTTTCACTTCCTTACGAGATTTTCTTCATATTTGGAAACAAACCAGTCATATGTTTCTTTTAAGCCTTCTTTGAGGTCATAGAAAGGCTGAAATCCTAACAACTTTAGTTTTGTGATGTCGAGTTCGTGATAGATGCGTCCATTTGGTTTGGTGGGATCCCATTTAACTTGGCCTTGCATGTCAAAATAATCCGCGAGGACATCGACTATCTCTCTAATCAGGGTTTTGGCGCCCGAGGCCACATTAATCGTCCCTGAAAACCTATTCATGAGTAAAACAAGCGCTCGCGCCATATCTTTGCAGTAGAGAAAGTCTCTAGCCGCTGTCCCGTCTCCCCAGATCACGACCGGCACGCCGTTTTTTTTTGCTTCATAAAACTTGCGGACAAGCGAAGGTATGACATGCCCCCCTTCTATATCAAATCGATCGTTAGGGCCATACAAATTTGTCGAAACCACATAGGCAAAATCGATGCCGTAATTTTCTTGATAGGCAAGAAGCTGGGCCAACATAGCTCTTT
Source organism: uncultured Verrucomicrobiae bacterium (assembly GCA_963813135.1). Taxonomy (GTDB): domain Bacteria; phylum Chlamydiota; class Chlamydiia; order Chlamydiales; family Rhabdochlamydiaceae; genus SZAS-15. The sequence continues at coordinate 5,786 of CAWEXY010000004.1, forward strand.
TAGCATGGGCGTAGCTGCTCTCCGATGCATGGGGAGGGCCTTCCCATATTTGATCTTCCTTCACCGGAACTGTTTTGGGCTCAGGATAAGCCGCCACGGTCCCCATCGCAACGATTTTCTTGACTTGGGCGGCGCGGCTAGCTTCTATGACATGCGTGTTGATCAAAATATTGTCCAAAAAAACAGAACCGCGGTTTTTTAAATTGCCGCCAATGCCGTAGACCGCGGCAGCGGCATGGAACACCGTATGAGGCTGAACGGACGAGAAAAACGATTTTACAGCTTCAAAATTACGAAGATCACAGGCTTCTCTTGTACAGGAGACAATCTGGGTGTATCCTTCCCGCTTCAATTCTTCGATGAGAGCTGTCCCAACGAGGCCCTGCGCTCCAGTGACGAGAATTGTTTTATTTTTATCTTCCATACTGCTTAAAAGCTTCCTCTGCTTCCCCAAAAAATTTGATCTCGCCCTGCTGCAAGATGAGCGCTTTATTACAAAATTCACGGATTAATTGGTGATCGTGGGTCGAAAGGACCAAAATATCGGATTGATGGATCAAACTCTTCATACGGCTTTTGGCTTTTTCCATAAACTTCGCATCTCCAACATTGACGACCTCATCCACTAATAAAATTTCTGAGCGCACGGTCGTGATAATACCAAAAGCCAACCGTAAAAGCATTCCCGCAGAGTAGCTTTTCAAAGGAAGCCTCATAAATTCGCCGATTTCAGCAAATTTTTCTATCTCGGGAATGAGTTTTTGCATCTCTAGCTTTGAATACCCTAAAATCAAGCCTCGAAGGATGATATTCTCATATCCCGTCAAATCCATGTCAAGGCCAACCATGATGTCAAAAAGGCAATTAGCCTGCCCTTCGATTTTTATACGGCCGCTCGTTGGTTCGTATATTTTCGCCAGGACCTTCAGCAAAGATGTCTTGCCTGCTCCATTGTGTCCGATCAGCCCCAGGCGATCCCCCTTGACCAGCTGAAACGAAATTTTCTTGAGCGCCTCGACTTGGAGCGTGCGTTTTTCTTTGTTAAGCCTGCCTCCTGTGGCAAAATTGAGGACGCTTGTTTTCAAAGAGCGGGAATGCGTCCCATACACAGGATATTCTAAATAAACGTCTTCTAATTCGATATTGGCCATGCTTTAGTCTACCCAAAATGGTATGCGAGTTCTGGCTGTGCTAAAAACACCAATTGCAATCGATAATCCCGCTATTGCGATAAAGATATTGACCACCCATATCTCAGACGCGGGCGCAAACCCTAAAAGAGGCTGCCGAACAATATCGATAAAATAAGCAAAAGGGTTCAACTTGACCACAATAGAATTTTCCCCCAATAGCTTGGGCATCCAAGAGACCGGGGTGATAAAAAACAAAATTTGCATGCAGCTATTCACGATGGGCACCATATCGCGAAAACGTGTACTCATCAAGGCTGTAAAAAGGCAAATCCAATACATGTTGACCGCCAGCAAAAGAAAGCCGGGAATCGCTAAAAGCACATTCCAACCGGGATTAATCTGAAAAAACCAAACAATCAACAAATAAACAACCAAGTTATGCAACAAAACAACAAAGTTTTTTGTCAAAAATTTAAGTGTATAAATATTATATGGCAGCTTTACTTGCTTTATAAATCCAGAGTGCATGCGAAACAGATCTGTCGACTCCATCACACTGGTGGAGATAAACGACCAAAGCAAAAAGCCTGCGGTAAAAAAGGGGATATATTCATTCAAATTTTGGGAAAATAAACGGCTATAAATTTTACCCATGGCAGCGATGAATATGAGCATGCTGATCGAGATCCACCAAGGGCCGAGCACCGAACGGCGGTACCGCTGCTTCACTTCCATGAGCCCTAAATGGAGCCAAACTCGATATTGACGAAAAGCGGTGGCGATGTCTTCTAGAGCAAGAATCAAACGTTTCATAATTTATTACAAATAGTGTACAGTGTTTGACAACCGCTGACAACGAGCAAATTTTAGATGATACAGACTAAAAGAGCAAGTTCCATTACACTTAAGTCCTGCCGATGAAAATTTTACGATGGCTATTTAATTTATTCACATCTCATTCCCCAGACTGTAAACCCCCGATTTCCTCTCAAAAAGAAAACCTCTTGAAAGTCCTTCATGTCTGCTATCATGACGGTTGCGTCAACGAGCTTCAAGCAATTGCTGATGCCCTATCATGGAACCTTACCTCCTGGAACATTCATAAGCTTCCACCCTATTTCTACGACTATGCCGTCAAAAAAGGGAATATTTTATATAACCTAGGCTACGATCGAGCCAACCGCATTTGGGAAAAACACAAACAGTTTTTTGATCAATTTGATGTCATTATTACTTCGGATATCACTGCCGTTGCCCGAATTTTTCTTCAGAACGGTTGGACGAAACCGATCATCTTATGGATCCATAGCCGTTTTGATTTTTCATACCATGGAGAAACCGATTGTGATTTCCCTGATAAAAAGTATTATGATCTTATGAGAGAGGCACGACATAGAAAAAACGTTTTCTTTGTACCATCTACTCCTTTCGAAATTTATTATGGAAACCAGAAAAATGTCGATTTGAACGGTTCGATAATTGCTGCCTGCGCATACTATCTTTATAACCTTAAAAATAATTGGCCTAAAAATCATGTTAAAAACAAGCAGCTCTTTATCCATGAAAGAACTGAAAACGTTCAAGCGCTTCACATCCGTTCTTTTCGAGTATCTAAATTTTTGCAGAAGATGGGCATTCCAGCCACCTGTTATCGCTATAAAACTTTAGAAGAACTTCAAGCATTTAAGGGAGTTCTCTACTTGCCTTACCAATGGTACATTATCTCATTTTTTGAGGTCCTGCGTTTAGGTATTCCCATTTTTGTTCCTTCTGAATCTTTTTTACTGCATTTATTAAAGACCACCAATTATTTCTTTGAAAGAAGAGAGGACGCTATTGATAAACAGATGCTCCCTATCTCTGAATGGTATGCTCCAGCTGTGAGAGATATTGTGATCTATTTCGATTCTTGGGAAGATCTCAAAAACAAGGTGGAAAATCTTGATATCCAAGCAGTCCGACAAAAAAGTGTTGCCTATGCCCTTAAACACCAAGAAGAAATGCTGAAAAGATGGAAAGCTGTATTTGAAGAGGTCTGCAAGCTTTTGCCAGAAAAAGTGGTTAATGTCGAACTAACCAACCTGGAGACTTCCTCATGAAATTAAACTCCACAAGCTGGCTAAAAGATATCGTGTACAGATTGTTTCTTGATATGCGGAAACCTTTCATGGCCCTCCATATGGTTAGAGCGTAGGGAATGAGAAACCAACAGGCGACATCTACTGCGTACGGTATTGAGAAAAGATCCTATTTTTGTTGACATCGGAGCAAATATCGGGGTTCATGCTTTATTGACTGCTGCATTGGTAGGGGCAAACGGAAAGATTTTTGCAGTAGAGCCACATCCTGACGTAAGAAAGCTCCTCCTACTCTATCCAAGTTGCTTCTCGGAAAGCTCGACTATGGGTAAAAGGAACCTCTGGAGGTAATCTTTTTAGATTTTGATAAACGAAAAGCCCATTGGTACGTTATCTAAGAAGACAAGATCCTTCGAAGATTTAAGACATTGGCCAGCTCGCGCCTCGCCAAAAATGACTAGCCAACAACCATATCTTTGAGTAAGTTTGAGCAATTTGGAGTATTTTCTATGCAACTGCTGCCCCTCTACTTAGGTTTTAGAATCCGATTATTTTTGATCGTCCTTATTTGCCTACTACAACTGCCTCTTATCGCATCTCTTGAACCAAAGCTTTTTTATCAAAAATTGAGGGAACCGACCCCTCAATGGATGACCGAACAAATTGAAAAGGACTTGGCCCCTTTTCAAAAAGAACTGAGCCAGAAATATCTCGACGAGCTTTGGGCAAAATTCAACGAAGATTTTTATTTTATCAGGGTGCGGGTTGCGCAAGGCCAATTAACCTTTGAAAAAAGCAAGTTCGCCGTGAATTATAAAATGACAAAGCCAATGATTGGCGCTCTGACGGAGCTTCATGCGCTAACACCTTTACCTGACATGGATTTCATTTTTACACTTCATGATGTATCACTTACCAAATATAGCTCTCTGTTGAATGCAGACTACCCCTCCGGCCCTCCCGGACCCATTTTTGCGATTACCAAAAATAAATTGGAGTCCGGGATAATCATCATGCCTGATTGGTATGCTCTGCATGAATTCCATCCCGATAAAACTAAAATCCTCGAGGGGAGGCGGCTCATGCTTTCATCTTGGGAATCGAAATACCCTATCTTATTTTTTAGGGGAGGCGATAGTGGAGTTTTCGATCGCATGAATTGGAGAAATTGCGCTCGGCCCAAACTGGTTGCCCTCTCCTTGCAACACCCCGATTTGATCGACGCTAAATTCAACTATTTCCTTCCTTATGAAGATGATCCATCCATCCGAAATCAGATGGTACGAGAGGGAATGCTGGGCAGGCATGTTCCAATCGAATACTTTCCTCGTTTCCGCTATTTGATGGATGTCGATGGACACTCGGCTAACACTCCCAGAGTTGCCTTATGCCTTTATTCTGGCTCGGTGTTGTTCAAGCAAACCTCAAATAATACTCTTTGGTTTTTTACAAAATTAAAACCTTATGTCCATTTTATTCCCGTTGCTGAAGATTTATCGGATATTTTTACTCAAATAGAATGGGCCAAAAACCATGATGAGGAATGCAAAAAAATAGCACTGAATGCCTTCCAAGTCGCCGAAGAAACCCTGAGGTCCGAAAATGTTTATCTGTATCTCTATCGGCTTCTAGAGGCCTATTCAAAGAAACAAAAAGACTATTACAATTTAACCGATTAGGCAGCCTACAAATGCTAACTTTTTCGAAAAGCAAGTTACTGATAGCTCTTTTGTATTGCCTGCCTATCGAAGGTCGAAGCTTGATCGAAGAGACCCCTTACCCAGCGTTTTGTCAACAAGCCGCTGATCACGAGGCGGCTTTTGCACACTTCAAACGCGAGGCTATTTATCAAGCTGTTTCGGAAACCGTCAAATATCAGACCGGCGCTGAATATTTAGACCTCATTCTTCTCAAGGATCCCAATTTTGCTAGTTTATTTGATAAATTTCGGGAGAACGACTCAATAGGCGACCCAATAACCTACAATTACGGGAATTATGGCTGGTTCTCTCCAACGACATTGCGCTACATAAAAATTGCCTGCGAGTTAAAGCAAAAGTTCGGCGACTTAAGTCAAATGCATATCGTTGAAATCGGAGGCGGATATGGGGGGTTGTGCAAGATCTTGCATGACTTGGGAGGATTTGCTAGTTATACAATCATAGATCTTCCGGAATGTAATGCCCTAGCAAAGAAACATCTGGCATTACTAGGCATCGAAAATGTCCATTTTATTGACAATAATAATCTTGCCCAAGCACAGCCTTACGATCTTGTAATTAGCAATTATATATTTTCTCAATTTGATCGAATGGGACAGCAGGCATTTATTGAGCGTGTCATTAAAGATACCCCGAATGGGTATTTGACCATGAATTTTATATCCCAGCATTTACAATCTCTTTCTATAGAGGAAATGATTCGAGTCCTTTATCAAAATAAGAAGACAGGAGTCGTCGAAAAAGAGCATCCCAATACGCACGCTGATAATGTTTTAATCACATGGAAGCAGGGCTCTTCACTCCAAACCCTGAAGGAAAGAAATATTCCCCGCCCTACCACTGGTTTCCAAAGTGGAAATGGGATTACCTATAGCTTAAGCGGAGGACGCCTCGGGGATAATTTGCTTGCCTATCTCCATGCAAGATGGTTCGCTTTCAAATACAATATTCCGTTATATTACATTCCTTTTCCTTATTCTGATCAGTTTCTTCTTTCTGAATTAGACCAGCCTTTGAATTCAGCTTTTCATTTTAAAAACACTATCCATATCGCTAGCGACAGCAACGAACTAGCAGTCCCTAATTCATCTTTGTTTATCCTTCCCTACTATGCTGAATATCGATTTGAATACGATAGAACGCGGTTCTATTGGCTGCCTTTTTTCCAGATCGACTGGCAGGATCCGGCATTTCGCGCCGAAGTTAAACGCTGTTTAACTCCAAAAGCGCCCATCGCAACCATAAATTTGCCTAAAGATCGGATAACGGTGGGCGTACACATCCGTAAAGGAGGAGGCTTCGACGGAGCAAATTCTTTTAAACGCTACCCTCTCAAATTCCCCTTTGATAACTATTATATTCAGCAAATCAAAAGAATTGCTCAAATTTTTCATGACAAGCCGCTTTACATTTATATACTAACCGATGACTTTGACCCTGCGAGACTCGCCCGACGCTATGCAATTGCGATAAATAATCGCAACATTCACTTCGGTTACCGAAAAGGAAACAATGGACCCACTATCAATGTTTTGGAGGATTTTTTCTTAATCCCAAAATTTGACTGCTTGGTAATTAGTCAGTCTAATTTCTCCGTTGTCGCCTCTAAGCTCGCTGATTACGCCGTTACGATCACTCCACTTCACGCTACTTTTGTGGGCGATCGACCCGTCATCGATGAGGTCGAATTTTGTTTCAACGGTAATTACGCCATCGGAACCAAAAACTAGCTTGGGGAGGAAAGCAATTAAGAAGCCTTGGGACAAGTCAATCGCGTTAAATAGACTTCCACGTAAGAATTCGATTATCGGGATGAGTGAGAGGATATTCTTTTACCACTGAACCTTGCTTTTTATTTTGATAGAGAATTTGAAGGAGTTCTTCTAAAGGGATAGAGCGTAAATGCTGGGATATAAAATTCATGGTCATGTACCCGTTAGGGGTACATTTAATAACATAATCTATATATCCTTGCTGCTCTTCTCTGTCGATTTCAGAAAAGGCATAATTGCTGATTACAAGATCGTATGATCCTAAGTTTGAAAGGTTTTTGTTATCAACAAAATGAACATTTTTTACGCCCATTAAGGATAAATATTTTCGCGCCAAAGCATTGCATTCAGGCAGATCTATAATTGTGTAGGTGGCAAACCCCTTCAAGTCATTCAAAATCTTACATAATCCCCCGTATCCACCTCCAATTTCGACAATATGCATTTGGCTTAAGTCCCGGAACTGTTGCTTTAAATCGCAAGCAGTTTTTATATAACGTAAATTTGTTGGAGAAAACCAACCAAACCTTCCATAATTATAAATAACAGGGTCACCAACAGCATCGTTTTCACGGAATTTATCAAATAAAGTAACCAGGCTGGGCTCTTTCCGAAGTATTACATACAAATATTCGCCTCCAGATTCGCGACTTACCGTTTCAACAATGCCTTGATATGTAGGGCTTCTCTTGAAATGTGCAAACGTTTCGTCATTATCTGCTGCTTGCTGACAAAATGTTGGATAATAGGTGGCTCCTGATAGACTCGCTGCTACTAAAAAAGACCCCCATAAAATCAGGTAGCAATAAAATATACCGATCGCAGTTTTTTTATAATTTGTCAGCACACCATCTCCGCTCTTTTCTTAAAGTTGTGTAGTAACCTTATATGTCATCTTTGAATTTTTGCCACTAGGACATCATTACGGCAATATCCATCTTCGTAAGAAATTTGGTAGTCTGGATTGATTTCTAAGATTTTAGCGATGACATCATCCAATTTAACAAAGTCGAATTCAGCCGTCCCAAACAGCCGCACGTCATCGATCAACAACGTATGGGTTTTAATGGAGTGTTGTCGAATGTTTTCTAATTCGGCCATAAGGGGGGTGTTGGTATTTCCTTTGCCTGTGCCCGGCCCAGAAAAGTGGCCATCCAGCCAAAAAGTTGCTGGAGCGTCTATCTCTTTCAAAATAATCGGCAATACATCGGAAGAATCCCCTAGATAAAGTTTGACGGAGGGGTTTGAAGCAAACAGGCGGCTGCACTTTTTGTAAAAAGCGGGAAATAGCTCTATCGAATATATCGTCTGAAAACGGCCGGTATTCAAAGCCATACGAATGCCGTCTCCCTGATAACTTCCCGTTTCTATGAAATATTTATTGGGGAATTTTGCAAAAACAGCCTGGCTTGTATGAGCTTCTGCGGATTGAAAAAACAAGATGGCGACAGTAAACAAAATGGAAAAAACAGAATATCCTCTCACAAAAATCTCCTATTCAAAATTTTGACGATCGTCTTAAAGATATTGAAATCGTGTCTTTGGGTCAATTATTTACTGAACTCCAGACTCAACAAAAAAATGTTGCCTCAAGAACCGCTTTTCACTAAATTAAAACCATGCGGCGAATTTTCTTGATCAGCCTGCTTTTTCTGCATAAGGCTTTGCTTTTTGGACAAGGCGATGCAGAAAAAGTATTTAGCCAAATCTATCAGCAGGGAGCCTGGGGCAAAGATCATTTAGGACAGGGGACCTCAGGCCCTGGGTCTACACTTAAAGAAGGCAGGCCCTTCATCAAATACGTGCAGGACTTTTTACGTTCTTTTGATGTTCGGTCTATTGTCGATTTAGGCTGCGGGGATTGGGCGCTTGCGAGAGAGATCGATTGGTCCCATCGAAATTACTTAGGGATAGACGTTGTTCCTAGTGTAATTGCAAAAAATCAAGCTTTATATGCTTCGGATAACATTAAGTTTCTTCATTTGGATGGTTCGGTCGAAGCTCTACCAAGTGCAGATCTTTTAATATGTAAAGACGTTTTACAACACTTGCCTCTTTCTAAAATTTTCCAGATCCTATTTCAAATACAAAAATTCAAATACGTTATATTTGTGAATGGGTTTAGCCAAGGAGACCTCGCGGTAAATGGGGATATTCCGATAGGCAGTTACCGCCCTTTAGATCTTTCAAAGCCTCCATTCAATTTAACAGCGCAAGACAAAAGCAACTATCTCTCTGGGCAAGAGATAAAGCAGATTTTCCTCATCGTCAACCCAAACATTTTATGAAAAGATTTGTACTGGCTGCGATCTTATTTTTAAACGTCATTTCAACGGTTACCGCCGAAGAAGAATTAGCGCCCAAAAAACACCTGCGCTTTTTTACTCTTGACTACCATAGTTCAGCGACGGCTGATGTGATGAATATTTTCGAAGCGCTGGGGCATGAAGTCGTGTATTGGTCCATCTCCCCCTATTCCCAACGAATATTCGGACATGACAACCATCCCGTTGAAATACTCAATCATGGTACATGGATTAACTTAAACACAGAGATGTGCAATCGCTTTTATGAAAGATATCGTGATTTTTTAAGTCAGTTTGACGGGTTCATCGTCACCGCATTTTCGTCATTTGCGCTTGTATTTGAAAAATTCGACAAGCCAATTATTATAGTTAACTCATCTCGATATGAGATGCCTTTTACAGACAAGCCGGATTACTGGAATTTATTAAATCGCTTCCTAATTGATGGCGTAAATAGAAACAAAGTATTCGTCGTTGCAAATAACATCGGCGACGTAGAATATTTAAAACGTTATACCGGCATTGAAAGTGAATTTATCCCAAGCCTTTGTCTTTACACAAAGGCAGAATATACAGGAAAAATGAATGGGTTCATATTTCATAATCCTAGATGCGCTCCCTTCATAAATGAAGCCGAATCTTTCTTAAGCCGGTTTGGATTAATCATGCCCTATCCCTATAATCACAAATCATTCCAAACTATGTGCGACTATAAAGGCATAATCCATATTCCTTACCAAATAAGCATCATGTCGTTGTTTGAACAATATAGCGCCAATATACCCCTGTTTTTCCCTACAAAAAATCTTCTGTTCTCGATGTGGGGCCGCCGGCCTTCTGAGGTTTTGAACGAAATTTCCGCTTTTAAAATTTTTAATTCCAGGCCGCCGCCCACTATCGAGGGAGACCTTAATAATCTGAAAGATCCGAATGTTATAAAATTCTGGATCGATACCGCTGATTTCTATGACCAAGAAAATATGCCGCATATTCAATATTTCCACTCTTACAAACATTTGGAAGAATTGCTTCGAACGGTTGATACCCAAGAAATAAGCAGAAAAATGAAAGAGCATAACGTGCAAAAGAAAAAAATGGTGTTTGAGAAGTGGAAGCAGCTCTTGGAGAAGATCGCATTGGAGTGTAACAAAGAAGATTAAAGATGGTTCTCTTCAAGGAGTGTTGTGAGATCGGCATCGATTTCTTTGATCTTGGAATCATAGGCGTCGGTCTCTTCCCTCATTGCTCGCGCGAAGAGCTGAAATTTACGGGAATTGAGTGAAATCCATGACACTAAATAATCGCGATGCCGTGCTTTGTCTTTCGAAAGGTTGAATCCGTTGGCTTGATCGGCAAACTGCTTCATCTTGTCCCACTCCGGAAGGATATTCGACTCAAAAAAGGAAAGCGTCCCTTCTATAGGAATCTGTTCATGCATCGTTGCGATTTTATCCTGCATCGTATCGAATTCTAGAACCCACTCGTCGAATCGAACAGCATCCGTTTTTTTCATCGCGCTTAGGGCCGTTGCCGTAGAGGCCGCCGTAATCAAACCTATTAGAAGGATCGTCGCGCGTTTGATGAGGGGCTTTTGTAAGGATAAGGAAGGATACAGACTAAACCCTAAAAGAAAACCGCTGAAAAGCCCTCCTAGGTGGGCTGCCACATTGACGTTAGAATCCCTCATACCATACATTATATTTACGGCGAGGAACCCAATAAGCTTTTTAAGATTAGAATCTCTCCTTTCTTCGGAAAACAGCTCTGTGTTGAGAAGCGCGAATAGGGCCCCGATGATGCCGAAAATCGCCCCCGATGCTCCCGCTTCGACCGTATAAGAATGCAAATGCGCAAACTGGCTGGCGAGCCCCCCAAAAATCCCCGAGGCTAAATAGACTGCCGCAAATCGGGCTTTTCCGATCAGCGGCTCAAGAGTAGATCCTATGTCAAATAAGATGTAGAGGTTCATCCCAAGATGGATGATCCCAAAATGGACAAACATGGAAGTAAATAGACGCCAGGACTCGCCATGCAACATGGATTGTGTATTACATCCGCCCCAATGCAGAACTTGCTCGGTCGTCGGCGCAAAAAAAGAAACGCCGGAGCAAAGCATTAACACATAGACGATTAAATTAGCGGCGATGAGCAGAAGCGTGATGCGCATGTTGTTCATAAAAGCCTTCGAAGAAGATGCCATCTGAGGCACGTTTGCTGAGAAGCAAATGTGCGGATCTCTTCGATGGATAGTTTAGAGAAAAGCGCCATTTCTTTGTCGGTCAAACCAGCAGCTAGGCGCAGGCCGACTTTGTTCAAGCACTTTTTAAAAATCCTCCGCTCGATGCAGAGGCGTGCGGCAAAGAAAGTAAAAAAGGGAAGGCTCCAAAGGGGCTCAAAAATTCCTAGGGCAAGGGCCAGTAAAAATATAATGGACTCTTTGGAAGATCGAAAAAGCGGCCCGCAGAAGCGCCTCCATTTCTTGGGCGACGTTGCGTATGCCAGATGCTCTTCAAACCTTGGCTCATGGAACATGCAGCGGAGGACATGGACGGCTTCGTGAGTTAAAACTTCGATGGGCTTGTAACCCCAGCTTTTGAGTTCGATGGCAGCTGCGCCCTCTTCGGAGATCCACGTAGCTCCCCCCTCCCAAAAGAAGAGGCGTTTGGCCTTATTGACGGGAACCCAATCGATAGCAAAGCCCAGCAAGGGCTGAAGAATGACGTTCGCTTCGTGCCAATGGGATGCATAGGACGGCGCAGCTCTTTGAATACGCTTCTCAAAAGCTTCTGCCGTCTCTTGCGGCCCCGGAAGAAGCCCGCGGCTAAGCGCGGCGCAGAGACTTTCGGTACTTAAGGAACAGGAGTGTAAATCCGATGACATTGAGGAACGTGATTACTCCAAAAAAGAGAAGGATTTTATTGGTCTTCTTCGTGATTTTCATGAGACGCTCGCGCACCATTTTTTCAAAGGGATTTTCATTCTCAAACCACGTTCCACCGTAGAGATGGCGCGAATAGATCGCGAGATCATCGCGGGGCGCATTGAAATAGAAGGCGGGGAAGGCGACATCGCGGCTTCCTTTCTTGCCAGCGAGCTCCTTAAAGGACTCGCCGAGGGCTAAAAAGGTGCGGTGGGCCACGCGGTTGATCACTGCATCGCGGTCCTTGCCGGGATAATCGCGATCGAGCTGGTCCCATTTTAGCGCGAGCCATTCCATGCAGCGCTCTAAAATCGGATGGCCGGCCTTCGATGCGACAATATTGTTGGTAGGCAGAACGGAAGAGCTGAGCGCCGTTTTATAAGGCATCTCCATTCCAATGAACAGGTCCAAGCTGGAGTTGAGGGGCTGGAAAGACTTGAAGCATTTCACATCATGGTCAACGTAGATTCCTCCTTCGGCAAAGAGTATCTCATAGCGCAGAACGTCGGACTTTTCTCCATAATTGTCCGATTTATTATAGCAGTCGAACAAACGGGCAAACTTGAGGTCTTGAATGAAGCATTTTTGGAGTTTGGGATGAGGAACGGGGCGGTCGCGGTCGGTCCAAAATTTAAAGGTCCAGTCGGGGTGCTTGGCGACCCATGAGCGGACATTCTCGATGGACTCGCGCGGGAAGGGTTTGGGGCCGATCCAAATAAAGTGGATGGTTTTAGGAATCCGCTGAGCGATGCTTTTTTCCTCTATGAGAGGAAGGCTGCGCTCGTAGATATTTTTAAAAAAAGCGAGATTTTCAAAATCTTCCGGGGTTTGGACAAATTGCCATCTTTCAGTCCCTTTGCCCATGAGGGTTTCAAAATCGGCCTTATCTTTTTCATCTTTCTTTTTAGAGCAGGAGAACAAAAGGGGGAGCAGTGCTAGCAGAACAACGATTTTTTTCATATTTTCCTTACCATATATTTTATGGAAAGTCCCATTAGAAGCAAATTAAAAGCGCCCATTATGCCTATCAAGATGAGCATACGGTTATATTTATTTTGAACTTTGCCTAGATCGCGTGTGATCTGTTTCTCAAAAGAAGCCTCTTTCTTTTTCCCGTCGGACCAAGAATTCGCAAAAAAATGTTTTGAATAAACAGGTTTTAGGCCCGGTTTGGCAAAGAAATAGGCTGCGGGGAAAACGATATCGCGATTTCCATTCTCGCTAAGGGGACCTCTCAGCGCGAGGGTGAGGGGCAAATAGGTGCGCTCCATGACGATCTGCGTGCGGGAAAACCCATCTTTGTTGGGATATTTTGCCGCCAGCTCCTCCCATCTCCCCTCGATAAGATCGATGACGCGTTGAATGACCGGATGTCCTGGGCGCGCGCCCAGGACGCCCATGCCGGCTGTCACGTTCAGCCCGGCAACCATGGGATGAGGGACTTCGAGGCCGCAATAAAAATCATATCCTCGATGGAGCCCCTCAAAAGAAATGAGGCAATTGGCGTCATGGTCGACGTAAGTTCCACCCTCGTAGAAAAGAATTTCATAGCGGAGAACATCCGATTTTTCTCCCCAGTTGTCGGAGGCTTCGTAATATTTTCCTAGTTGGAAAGGGTATTTATTGAAGACGACGACTTCCATGCCATGGCAAGGCGGCGGACGCTCGCGATCGGTCCAAAATTTAAACTTCCATGTCGGATTCTTGGCCATCCACGTGCGGACATTTTCTACGGATTCGGAAGGAAATTGCTTAGGACCTACCCATATGAAATGAACGACGGGGGGGATTTTCCAAGGGCCTTCTGCGGTGTAGCGATAGGCAGCATTGCTGTCGTAAAGCGACCGGAATTTATCGAGCGCCGCTAAATCTATAGATTGCTTGACATGGGACCAATGCTTCGTCTCCTTTCCCATCCACGTATCGAATTCCCCCGCATAAAGGCAGGAAACAAAGAACAAGAGAAGAAAACGCAAAGGCGCAAAGGCATGAAGTGAGACTCTGCGTCTTTGCGTCTTTGCGTTAAAAATTCTCTGTATTTTCATCGGCGGGGCACAAAAGTGATTTCATGCTCGATGTGCAACGAGCGGTTAGAGATTTGATGGAACGGGGCAATATCTATTTTGAGCCCTGCTTCAAACTTGCCGAGCAATTCTTCCGTCGTATAACTTTGCATGTTTCGGTTGGCTTCTGCATTTTGCACCACATTGAGAGGAACATTCACAACCTTAGCTGAATTGAAGTAAAGGCCTACCATATTCTTATCTCCCTTGAGGGCCCAGCGAGATTCCATCGAAGTCGGATGCGTGAATTCGATTTTTTGAAGGCGGGGAAGAATCTCTTCTTTACGATAGATCGTCATGTCTAGATTGTGGAGATAGCGCCAATCATCGCGGCCCATTTTGAACTGCCAAGCCAGCATATTTTCTTGGAGTTCGACCGATGGAGGAACAACTTCTTGTTTTCTTTTCATGTAACAATAATCGATCTCTTTACCCATGCGGAGGAAAAAGGCATATCCGTGGCTTGCTTTGAGAGCCTCTGTGCATTTGGCGATATCAATAATGTCCTTGACGATGATGTCATCGACGGCAAAGAGGACGAAGGGAGAAGGCGTGCTTTTGATCATATCTAAGGTGAGAGGCTTAAAATCGCTTGCGGGGTCTATGCCTTGCGCGCGGAACTGCACTTGCGGATAAGCGGCCTTCACTTTTTCGTAGCCAGCGGCAAACGGGCCGTCAGCGCGATAAAGCACTGTCGTTTCGCCCAAGCCTGTTACATATTTCTGCACCGACTCTAAGAGGGCGTAGAGCTGCAAAGGGCGATTATAAGAAAAAATAATGAGGTCGGCTTTTTCGGCCTTCTGCGTTGCCTGCGGCCTCTCTTCTAATGGCTGATACTTTGGCAGCGACCGCACATAAGAGATCATATCAAATTGCTTTTGCCATCTTAGTTTGTCGTCGTTCAAAGGATTGGCGTGATTGTACAGATAAAGGACGTCCTTTATGAAATGGGCATGCGTTCCCGCCATTTCTAAAATCGGCAGCATAACGGCGACATCTGACGCTGATTGCAGAAAATTTCCCTCAAAAAGAAGATCTTGAAGATAAATTTCTTTAAATAGCCCTGCATAAAAAGTTTTAAGGTGCGAAGCTCCCCATTTATGGGTCCTGACCTGGTTTTTTTCGAGGACGGAAGCGGGCAGGGGCTTGGCCCAGCCCCCTTTCTTATAGCTAGGGTATTCGACATAGCTGCCATAGGTGACCCACACATCGGGATTGGCATAAATCGAATTTAATTTTTTCAAGACGCCGTCGTGAGCAAACTGGTCATCTCCATCAAGAAGGACCGCAATCTCGTCATCGCCGCACATATGGACCGCCTTATAGAGGTTCGCGGCAGCGCCTTGGTTGCGATCGTTATGAAGGAGGGTAAAACGCTCAGGATGAGCGGACTGCTGAATGATCGTTTCAACTTTTTCAAAGGTTCCATCCGTCGAAGCGTCATCGATATAGATCACGCGGAAGTTCTCATAGTCTTGCTCGAGGATACTGCGAAGATTTTTTTCACACCACTGAGCGTTGTTGTAAGAAGGGGTGATGACGACAAAAGATTTTTGCTCTTTTACTTCCCATACGACCTCGACAGGCGGCTTCCTCGCCCACTTTTTCCATACTTTAGGTCCGAAATGGCCGAGTGAAAAAACCGAGATAAGGATAAAAAAAATTAGAGATTTGGACATTACCTATCAATTTTCCATAGGTAAATCATTTCCGTCAATGTTCTCATCCTTGTGCAAAATAGTCAAAAGATGATATCAACCTTTAAACTACCTGTTTGGTTATGAAAAAAGCGCTTATTATAGTCGAGTCTCCTGCGAAAATCAAAACTCTCAAAAAGTTTTTGGGTAGCAATTACCTTTTTGAGTCGTCGCTCGGCCATATCCGCGACCTTCCGAAAAAAGGGTTCGGCATCGACCTCGAGAACGATTTCGAGCCCCAATATGCGATTCTCGATGAAAAGCAAGAAGTGATCGCCCGGCTCAAGAAAGCCGCCAAGCAAGCCGAAGTCGTTTACCTCTCTCCCGACCCTGACCGCGAAGGAGAGGCCATTGCCTGGCACATTCAGTCAGTCCTTCCCAAAGGGACTAAATCAAAGCGCGTTACCTTCAATGCGATCACGAAAGAAGCTGTCCTTGAAGCCTTAAAACATCCTCGCAGCATCGATCAGGCTCTCGTCGACGCTCAGCAGGCGCGCCGCATGCTCGACCGGATCGTCGGCTACAAAATTTCACCGATCCTCACGCGCCGCGTTCAAGGGGCCCGCGATGGCGGCCTTTCCGCCGGCCGCGTCCAGTCTGTAGCCCTCAAGCTCGTCGTCGACCGTGAAAAAGAGATCGAAGCCTTTATTCCCGTTGAATACTGGAACATCTTTGCGGAGCTTCAAACCAAAAAAACAGAAAAACCTTTCACCGCCTTCCTCCACTCCGTCGATGGAAAAAAAGTAGAAAAAGAAAAAGTTGAGGGCAAGGACTATTACCTCATCCCCGATGAAAAAACAGCCACGGACATCACGGCCCGCCTTAAAGGCGCTACCTTCAAAATTGAGTCCGTCGACCGCAAAGAAAAGAAAAGAAATCCCACGCCTCCTTTCATCACTTCGACGCTCCAGCAAGAGGCAAGCCGCCACTTCGGATTTTCAGCGACGCGCACCATGAGCATCGCCCAAACTCTCTATGAAGGGGTTGAAATCGGCGATGAGGGATCTGAGGGCCTTATCACCTACATGCGTACCGATTCTGTACGCAGCGCTCCTGAGTCTATCGAGGCCGCCCGCAAACACATCGGCAAAGAGTACGGAAAAGAATTTCTGCCTGACGAACCCCGGCAATACGCGTCTAAAAAAAGCGCGCAGGACGCCCACGAAGCGATCCGCCCTGCCAATCTCGAATATCCTCCGGAAAAGATCCAAAAATATCTCACACCCGATCAAGTCAAACTCTACACCCTCATCTGGCGCCGCTTTATCGCCTCGCAGATGAACCCCGCAATCTACGACACCGTCTCTGCCGACATCGCCACCAATAAAGATCTTATTTTCCGCGCGAATGGCTCGACGATCAAGTTTCAAGGATTCCTTGCCGTCTATGAAGAAAAGCAAGATGAGAAAGAGGAAGAGAGCAAAATGCTTCCCCCTCTGACGGAGAACCAGCCGCTCCAACTTCTTAACCTCACCCCTGAACAGTCGTTCACCAAGCCCCCGGCTAGATTTACCGAAGCTTCCCTTGTCAAAGAGTTGGAGAAGTCGGGCATCGGACGCCCCTCTACGTATGCGACCATCATGCAGAAGATCCAAAGCCGCGACTACACGGTTAAAGAAAAGGGCGCCCTGCATCCCACTGAACTGGGCCGCGTGATCGCCCGCATGCTCGAAGACAATTTCGGGCTCATCATGGACATCACCTTCACCGCCACGATGGAAGACAACCTCGAGCTCATCGCTGAAAACAAGATCAAATGGAAAGAGCTCATCGCCGAATTCTGGAAAGAGTTCATTCCCACTGTCGAAAATGCGGAAAAGGAAGCATTTGTCCCCAAAGTCCTCACGGACCACGCTTGCCCCGATTGCGGCCATAAGCTTCAAAAAATTTGGTCCCGCAGTAAATACTTTTACGGCTGTTCGAATTATCCCGAGTGCAAGTTCACCACTCCCATCGAAGCCCTCGATTTCAACAAGGAAGAATTCGCTCCGGGCTTTGATTCCGACCGAGCCTGCCCCAAATGCCACAAAGCCATGAAACTCCGTTTCGGCCGTTTTGGGCCCTTCCTCGGATGCACCGATTATCCCAAGTGCCGCGGCATCGTCAACATTCCCAAAAAAGGCGAGCCGCCTCCCGAAGAGATGCCCGCCTGCGTCGCGATCGGCTGCGACGGCAAGTTATCTCCGCGCCGCTCCCGCTTTGGAAAAATCTTCTATTCCTGCTCGAACTATCCCGATTGCGATGTCATCGTCAACAACCTCGAAGACCTCGCCTCCAAATATGTGAACCGTCCCAAAACTCCCTATGTCAAAGGGCCAGAGTCAAGGGTGGAAAGGGAAAAGGAAGGCTTCCAGCAAACGGCTTATAATCTTTCTAAAGAACTCCAAGCCATCGTCGGCGCAGAAACGATGTCCCGTCCCGAGGTGACCAAGAAAGTGTGGGAGTACATCAAAAAGCACGACCTCCAAAACCCTAAAAACAAACGGCAGATCGTGCCCGATGCGAAACTAGCTAAAGTCTTCGGCAACAAAGAGCCCATCGATATGATGCAGCTAGCGCGCGTCCTCGGTCCGCATTTCAAGTGATCTGAAATACGACCAAGCTAGGGCGATGTGCACCCAAATATAGGGCCTAAATAGGCCACTGTTAATTGCAATACAATCACTCCCATCCATACAGAAATAAAAAAAGAGGCCGCTAAAATTTTAGCGTCCTGGGTGATTGCAATAGATGCCACGGCCCGCTTGTAGGATTGGATAAACCTCCATGCAAGAAAACTAAAAGCACAAAAACCCACGATCCCCAAGCTGCCTAAAATTTCTGTAAAGGTGTTGGTGGGATCGAACATTTCTGCTTCGGAAAGAGTTTCAATATGGTTGCCTGCCGCATAATGATGTTGATAGAGATAAGGGCCAATTCCGCCCAATCCTACGCCGATCCAAAAATTATCGTAGAAGGTCTGCAGACAATTGCAAATGCCCTCCCACCGGGCCAAGAACGAGCCATGGCCAAACCCCCAATAAAAAAACTTTAATAAAGAATATTGAATGAGTTCCCGCCAAAAGAAAAAAATAGAGGCGATTACAGAAACTAGCATGCTGGAAAAATAAAATAGCTTTTTCCAACTTATTTTAAATGGGATCATCGTGATAACGAATAATGGGTAGGAAAACAGAATGCCCGTTGAAGTTGATACGATCAGCAGCATATTAACTCCTAAAAGTTTTAACAGGCTGCTTTTTTTATAATTGGAGAGTTGAAAACGCGCATTATAAAACATCACAAATAGGGTCATATAAAGGGCATAATAGGAGGGTTCGTAAGTAAATGCCTGACCGCGTGCTAAAAAAGCGACGCGCTGGAAAACGAACGGATCATAAATCCCTAAAAGAGAAAAAGCTACTTGCGCTGAGGCGTAAATTCCCATCAATATGAACGAAGCAAAATAGATCGTTAATATCTTACTTCCACGGAAAACGAATAAATTATACGGCAAAATAAAATAGGCGATTAGATTGAATATATAAACCCCTAAATAGCCAGCGCATCGGAAAATATGCGAGCTAAATAAAGCCGACAGTAAAAGGCTAAAAAAGAGGGCTATCGCCGTTGCACGGACTGAGCGGTCGATGTATATCTTTCTATATAGGCTAAAAAAAACAAAAAACAAACCGGCTGCAAGAACATGGCCTATCTTTAATTTATAAAGATAGACCTGAACATTCAGCAGTTCTGCTGAAAGAGTGAGAAAGTAAACAAAAATCCACCCATCGAGCCAATCAAGCCGTCGTAGTAGATTGCTCTTCAACTAGTCCGTAGACATCTTCGAGCCGTACGATATCGTCTTCGCCGACATATTCCCCTACTTGCACTTCCATCATTTCGAGCGGCACTTTTCCGGGATTTTCCAATCGGTGCACGGTCGATTTAGGAACGTAAATACTTTCATTCTCATGGAGGTAATAATACTTCTCGCCGATGCGGACGCGCGCGGTTCCCTTGACCACAACCCAGTGTTCGCTGCGGTGATAGTGGAATTGGAGGCTCAATTTTTGGTGCGGCTCGACACGGATCCGTTTCACCTTGAACCTTTCGCCCTCTTCCAACACCGTATAAGATCCCCAAGGCCGATACGTCGTGCGATGCTCGACAGCCTGTTTCATTCCCTTTTTGGTGAGCTCGTCTACAAGGGCTTTCACTTGCTGGGACTCGCCCTTTTTACCGATGAACAGCGCATCCTCTGTCTCTACGATGTGCAGGTCGTCAAGCCCTATCGTCGAAATCAATCGTTTGCCTCCAACGATCAAACAATTGGTGGTGCCCATATCGACGATATTGCCGATTTTGGCGTTTTGATTTTCATCCTTCTCCAGTACTTCATAGAGGCTATCCCAAGAGCCGACATCGGACCAGGTCAGTTGAAGAGGAACAACGGAGACATTTTGCGCTTTTTCCATAACAGCGTAATCGAAGGAAATATGAGGAATGGAGGCGAACGATTCCTTGAGAGCGCTTAAAGAGGCATTGCACTGAGGAGAAAATATAGGGGCGTGTCTTTGGAGCTCGTTCCACAATCTTGCGGATGTGAAGGCGAAAATCCCGCAATTCCATAGATATCCTCCATCTCCGGCATATTCTTCGGCTTTTGCAAGGCCGGGTTTTTCAATGAATGACAGAACAGTCTTCACCTCTGTTTTTTCGTCTTTATTAACGCGGATATATCCATATCCGGTCTCGGGTTTAGTCGGCTGGACGCCAAAGACGACGATCTGTCCTTTTTTTACCGCTTTTTCTGCGGTTTCGACGGCCTCTAAAAATTTAGCTTCGGGAGAAATCCAATTGTCGGAAGAAACGACCAAGATGGCTTCGCCCTCTTCGAGTTGTTCAATATCTTGCAAATACTTAACAGCCAACGCAATAGCCGGCGCGGTGCCGCGCTGGCATGGTTCAATCAGAATATTCCCCTGATAGCCGCCCTCGATCTCTTGGAGCTGGCTGAGCACAAGGTGTTGATAATCGCTGCTTGTGACGATGGTCATGGACTTGGTCGAGGCCAGCGGCAAGAATCTGCAAACGGTGCGTTGCAATAAAGAGAGCTCGTCTCCAATTTTTAAAAATTGCTTGGGGAAGGCAGCTCGGGACATGGGCCACAGGCGGGTTCCTTTACCGCCGGCTAATATGACGATTTTCATTAAATTCCTCCCATTTACTTTTTACGAAAGACTCAAACTCCCTATTAAATCGATCCAGGCTATATTTTTCTGCATTTTTTTGGATGCGCGCAGGATCGAATTCAATGTTTTCAAAACGTTGGACGGCCGCCAAAATCGCTTCGGGAGTTTGTTCATCGAAGAAGATCCCCGTCTCATTTTCGATCACGGTTTCAAGAGCGCCTCCTTTTCCATAAGCAATGACGGGCGTGCCTGCGGCCTGCGCTTCGACGGGAACGATGCCGAAGTCTTCTTCGGCGGCAAAGACGAGGGCTTTGGCGCGGCTCATATAGCTTCTCATTTCCTCATCGGACACATGTCCTAAAATTTCGACGTTGGAGGCGGCCCTTTTTTGATCCTGTCCATTTCCGGACCATCTCCAATGAGCAATAATCGGCGCTCGGGAAGCCGGGAAAACGCTTCGACGATGAGGTCCATTCTTTTATAGGGCACCAGGCGGGACGCCGCTAAATAAAATTCCTCTTTTTTCGATTCCAAGGGAAATAGATGGGTCGCGACAGGAGGATAAATGACGACGGCCTCCCTTCCATAATTTCTCCGGATGCGCCGCGCCACATGATGAGAATTGGCGATGAAATGATCGACTCTTGGGACGCTGGCAACATCCCATTGCCTTATTTTATATAAAATCCTTTTGGCCAAGAACCCCGAAAAATTTCCAAGTTCGCGCATATATTGATGGTGCAGGTCCCAGGCGTACCGCATAGGAGAATGGCAATAACAAATATGCAATTGGTCGGCATGTGTCAATATGCCTTTGGCCACGGCATGAGAACTAGAAAGGACGAGATCGTATTCTTTTAGTTCAAATTGCTCGATCGCATAGGAGAAAAAAGGGAGAAGATTGCGGTAAAATTTTTGCGAAAAAGGGATGTTTTGGATGAAGGAGGTTTCGACGACGGCATTTTTTCCCAATAGGCTTTCTACCGTCACACGATTTTTTATAAGAGTAAAAATAGGAGAAGGAAAAATCGCAGCGATGGCTTGCAGAACTTTTTCGGCGCCCCCGATCGAAGTCAGCCAATCATGAATAATTGCCGTTTTCACAAAAGTTTCTCTATAACTTCGAGATGTTTTTGAGCCGAAATATCCCAATTAAAGATCTCAACACGTTTTCTTCCTTTCGCTCGCAGCGTCCCTTGCAGCTCAGGATCGGACCAGACGGCATTAATGCCTCGAGCGATGCTCGCAGGGTCGCTCGGATCGACGTAAACAGAAGCGTCGCCGCATACTTCGGGAAGGCTCGCCGCATCGGAGACGACCGTCGGACAATCAGCGCTCATCGCTTCTAAAGGAGTGAGCCCAAATCCTTCATATTGGGAAGGATGGACGAGAAGAGCCGCCCGGCGATAAAGCTGCGCGAGTGCATCATGACTGACTTGGCCCAGCACTGAAACTTTCTCCTTGCGTTTTGCCGCTTCGAGCTTCCAATCATCCCACTTATCGCCTTTTCCTACGAGAACTAGATGAACGTCGGCCGGCAAAAAATCGAGGGCTTGGAGCAGGCCGCAGATATTCTTTCGCGGAGCTAAATTTCCTACATATAGTAGGAATTTTTCAGGAATCTGCGGCAAATCAACAACGGAGGTGTTTTTATATTTATCAGGATCGACGCCGAGGTGGATCATGGTCATTTTGTGCGCGTAGGGCCCGGCATGTTTAAGAATTTCTTGGAACGAAAAAGTCGACTCGGTGATGACGCGGTCCGACCGCCGCAAGGCTGCAGGGATAAAATAGGCCGCATAAGCTCTCTTATACAGAGGAAACTCCTGCGGATGGGCCAGAAAATAAACGTCATGGATTGTAACGAGCCGTTTTCG
>CAWEXY010000005.1:0-16699 GCA_963813135.1 uncultured Verrucomicrobiae bacterium
GAATAGATGTGCACGCGAGGCTGCAGCAATACCCAAGGCGTAGGACAGTTGATCCGCTTCACGTCTTTGGGCAGGTCCCCTTTCCATCCGGGCCCGACGAGAGCAAACTTGCCGCCTTTGTAGCCTGTCGTTTTACCGCCCACGTAGGCAAAGGCGTTCGTCCACATATCGACGATCTCGACCATGTAATAACGACCGTCCGAATCAGGCGCCTCCAAAATAATCGGATCCTCTCTTAGATCCATGAAACCAAAACCATATATCACATTGACATTGGGCGTGACATAACCGGCTACCTTCGATAATTCAGGAGTGGAAACGTCTTCCATCCGCCAAATGGTATTGGGCCGTGCTATGGCGTAGGACCCCAAGGCATCATGGGCGCGTAGGGCGTACATCGTTACCAAGGGCCCGCCCCATGTCGCCGCTTGCAATGCCAAGGAATAGCTCCATTCTTTTACAGTCTGCGATTGAAGGGGGGTCATTTTTTCTTCAGCTATGGCTGGGACCATCTGTGCAAAAAGGAGTATAGCCGCGCAAGTTTTATACATGCGATTTACACCCGCAGAGAAAATTTTCGACCAGGCTTGCAAGGTAAATAGGAGCTTCCTGCGGGGGAAAATGTCCGGCGCCTTCGCAACGCTGCAACGATGCATTCGGATACCAAACAAGAAAAGTCTTTCGCATAAGCTCTTCCGATCCTTCCATATCATGCTCTCCAAAGATCACGAGCATCGGCGTTTTAAGCCCTTTGACCTTATCGGAAAAATCGGTATTAGAAAACATCTGCAAAAAGCCAAAGCGCGCCTCTGACGTAGAGCAGTTCCGCCAACTCTGCACCATACGTTTCACCACAAAGTCGTTATATCTCCGACCCGTTGACAGACGAATGCACTCCATACCAAAATCATCATTGCCCAGCGCTGCCGCTTCCAAAAATCCCATGATTTCGGGGGATGCCGGCAAGCCACACGCGGGTGCCGGCGTAATTGCAATAATACTTTTGAGTTGGGAGGTGTAATCAAGAGCCATTTTTTGCGCAATCATTCCAGACATGGAATGGCCCATCACGTGGAACTCCTTCCATCCTAACGAACTGGCGACCTTCATCGCATCTTGGGAAGCCTCTTCCACTGTGTAAGATCCTTTAATATCTTTAGACATTCCGTAGCCACGCAGGTCCATAAAGGCGTAGGTATATTGATCCGTGTCAAAGTAAGGCATCATCGGCTCATAACTGGTACAGTCACAAAACCAATTGTGCATCACTAAAACTTTTTCTGGGCCAGAACCTAATAATTTGTAGTTCATTTTTTCTCCAGGGCTTAGTTGTCGTGTTCAGGCAAGAATAGGCGCAGGCTTCTTGTTTAAAAATTTAACCGAAAGTTGATATACTTTCCTCTCAATAAAGAAAAAATATAGGAAGGCTACAAGAAGGGAAAAGGCCATTAAAGCCAGCATCATACTAACAGTCATCGTAAGCCCCCACTTTTGAAAAAGCCGTCTTGCACCATTGAAAATCGGCTGGTGAATTAAATATATCGAAAAGGAGGCCTCTCCCAAAAACACCAGGATTTTGTTGTTCAAAAAGCGGCGCGCACTACTGCCATTGCCTAAGCAGCATAACAACATCAAAACACTGAAAATAGCCGGAAGGGTAGAATATAAATAGATGGCATATGGAGAAAAATAATATCTGCACATCGCAATAGTCAGTATTGACGCCAACATTACGATGAGGGGATTCATTTTGAATTTTGAAAAGGCTGCCGGGTTCTTAAAATAGGACCTGCATAGCAAAATGCCCAACAAAAATTCTGGCAATCTAAAGATGGGGAATACAAAAAAGAGCCAATGGGCAAATGGCTTAATGCTGAATATAACCCAGACCGTTTCCAGCAATAGCTTAGCCCCGCAAAGGCTTAAAAAAAGGATCCATAAGCTCTTTGTTGACTGTTTTCTTAGGAAAATGAAAGAGAGATAGAAAAACCATTCAACCGATAGAGTCCAGGTGACCCCATTGAAACAAAAATTAATCGAGCGGTCGGGAATAAATGATTGTAGAAGAGTTAAATTTAAGACAGCTTTGGCAATATAATGGAAAAAATTTTCCCCTGCCACCAATGGCAGCACAAAAGTGAACCCTGCTATCGTCAGTGAAACTATCCAATGATTAGGAAATACTCGCGATAGTCTTTTGATGAGATACGATTTCCATCCGGACCAATTCTGAGAAGCGTAACAAATAACAAATCCGCTGAGAATAAAGAAAAAGGAAACGATTCCACGTCCAGTATGCAAAATATATTTATCAAGAAATACGATAAACGAATTGTTTGTATAAAGCCCTAAGTTTAGATGATGAATAACTACGAGCAGGGTACAAAATAACCTAATCGAAGTGAGGCTATCAATTCTCGGATAATTTTCCTGCGGCATTCTCAATTAGGGAAAAAACCTTCTATATTCAGCGATACAAGCTCGAATAGGCAGATTACCGTTAAATTCTATCAATACATTCTTATTTTTATAGTATTCGACTGTTTCTATCAGATAGGGTTCGTACGTGTCGATCCTATTCTTGGCATTTACTGCATTGTCTGTATCCCTTTGCGCGAGAGGGCTGCCGCATAAGTCGCAAAGGCCCACCTTTTGAGGAGGAAATGACTTTAAATTGTAAATGTAATGACATTGACTGCAAGTTCTTCTATTTAAAATTCTTTGAAGACACTCATCTTTATTAGTATTTATATAAACAAAAATAGGGGATATATTCATATTTTCGTGTAAAAGCCCATCAAGATGCTGTGCCTGCTCTAAAGTTCTTATATGCCCATCTAAAATATAGACTTGGGGAGGCGAGGAATTAATCTTTCTTACTAAATCGGCTGTAACTTCTTTTACAACACCGATCGCTAAAATCCCATAAACTCGAATTTCCTCTTTCCATCTAAGGCCAACATCAGTCCCATTTCGGAACTCATTTCGTAAAAAATCACCAAGAGAAATATGAACAAAACCTTTATCGTTCAAGGATTGAGCAAAAGTGCCCTTGCCGGCACCCGGATGGCCTAGCACGACGATGACAGTAGATTTTTCTGTTGCAGCAGATGTCGAAAGGAAAAAAACTATAAATACAAACAAGAAACGAATAAAAAAGAAATTGTTTCTCATAGAAGAAGCTCTTCGTTGACTCAATTTAGTTTATTAGAAATCAGCGCCCCTTTCCCAATCCTTTAGGAAAGTGCTAAAAACGGGGTTAATATAATCATCGGATTGAGTGATAAGGCCTAATTCTCTAGTATAATCAATACTGTTGGTAAAGATATTACAAGACCCAAAATACATTTTCTTGAGCTCATCATCATCGATATCAATCATAATAACTTTTGAGTGAATAAAAGGTTCTCGAACAATCCTAATCTCTGCCCCAAAACGAGCAATCATTTTAAAATAATAGCTTGTATTAAGAGATTGCTCATTGAAACCAAAAAAATGAGGAGTATTGAGCACGAACACCTTCACGGATTTTTGCAGCAAGCCCTGTATAATCGAACAAATAGACTTGTCATTAAAATCTGACGCATAAATGTGTATGGATTTTTTCGAGCTTAACAGCAATTCTTCTAAGGCCTTGCGTTGGTTCTCTGGACCAACAACAAAACCTAATCTTTCAAGCTGCTGCCCTTGATGTTCTAGATTATTATAATCTCTAAAGAAAAAATCCCTTAGCGCATCGACCTTTTCCTTATCTGAGATTGTGAAACAAAAGTCACGTTTTTCGCATTTTGGAGAAGTTGCGATAAAGGCTAAATCATCTGCTACTAGCAGCTTGGGGTGATTGATATAGTATTTTCTATTTAAATAGTGAGGATAGATATTGTTATCGGTAAGAGTGTTTAGAAATTCAATATCTCTTTGAAGTCTCTCTTTCATGTTTTTTAAGGTTTGAATATCTGTGCCAAATTTCTTGGAGAGCAAAGTATAATCTGAGCCAACTTCAAAAAAGGGATTCGTTATTAACATGTGGACCTTCACTCCCCTATTGCGCGCATGGACAACCTCTTCCGCAAATTCTTGAGTGGGTATAGATAAAGCTGAGAAAGCAATGATTTCCTTGGCTTTTTTTAAACACTCCATTACGAAATCGGTATTCATTTCGGGGTGTATAAGAACTTTCGGGATGGAGTTAACATCTGAATTATCAAAGCATGTTGGGCAAGACAAGGTTTTCATTGACTTAATCCATTTAACTATAACGGATAATTGCTAATCTTATCAAGATTAACTGCCTGTGGAGCAGTAGCGTCGAACGCCAAAACGCCAAAACTGACAGGCTAGAAAAAGAAACACTATACCGGCAGCGGGTGCTATGACGCCCAGCCAAAAAGGAATTACCTCATGCTGCAGCAGAGCCGCAATAGGATAATAAGCAATGCATGCAAGAGGGATCAGAAAAGTAAAAATAAGACGATATAATTGATTATAAACACTCATCGGATATTGTCCTGCCTGTAGACCTCCATAGGTGGCAATATTCATAAGCTCAAGGGCTTCAATGGTCCAGAAGGAGATCGTAGCCTGCATAATAAAGAGGCCGTAGAATAGGCTAGCTGCGCCCAGCACAGAAAAAAAGATAATCAAACTTTGTATGGAAAATAGGGTAAATGAGAGTTCATGAGCGCTCCAAATCAAGACGATCAGGCCTTGCAAAAAGCGACCTATACGCATCACCTGCACATCACGGACAGCCATTTGAAATAATGAACTCATGGGCCGCAGAAGAACCCGATCAAACTCTCCTTGCTTGATCATTTGGCTGAATGTGTCAAAACCACGAGCAAAAGCTTCGGCAAAGGCAAATCCTATCTGGACAATGCCATAAATCAGTCCCACCTCAAACAGGGTCCAGCCTTGAACCATTTTGAATCGATCGAATAAAACCCAGATCCCTAATATGTCAATGAATGTTCCAAAAAAATAACTCATCGACAGCATCAAAAAGGAGGCAGGATATTGTAACTGCGAACGGATAGGAACAGCAAGAAGTTTCCAAAAGAGCATCCCATTAAGTTTAACACAAGCCCAATTACGGGGCATCTTCCTAGAGAATACAGGTTATGAAGAAAAAGGCTTAGATAGAGGGAGCCTTTGGAGAAAATAGGATTTTTGTTTTCTTATATAGTCGTCGTCTATTGCATGGCGATTTAATATAGAAACAACCTCCTCAACATCATCAACCTTCAAGAATAAAGCCAAAAACTGACTTGTGTAGAATATAAAAAAGACAAAATCCGAATAATCATGAAAATGTTTGAAATTAGATGGATAGACATGCAACTGAAGCCCCTCGTTTTTGCATAACTGTAACAAAGGTTCATTTACATCCCATAAAACGCAATCAACTCCAACAAACTTGTTTTCATTTATTGAAACTTTCAATGAATTCAAGAATTCGGCGTTATAAAACATACGGTTTTTTACAAGATATTTATCATCGGTATTCTCCAATCCGAAAATTTGTTTTGTATTAATCTGGGGCACAATTTTTATATGCCTATCATTATCTACTCTCATCTCGATCAGCTTTTTCAGTGTTTGTTCACTAGAAGAAGTGAAATATATAACATCAAAATCTATCGTGGAGGCTGGTTCATTTTTGACTCGGTCCTCTATCCACTCGATGCATTTAGTCGCAACAGAAGGACTTTTAATATCAATATTCAGGATGAGCGGCTTTTGCCCTAATTCAGCACGTATAGAATTTGCTTCTTCAACTAGATCGAAAACTTCCATGAGCTTGGGAGCCTTCTGACCATCTGGGCCGACAGACCACCCTAAAAGATCTGACAAATTCTTTTTACTTACGCAGAAACTATCTTGGGTTTCCTTTTCTGGTAATGCAAGACCATCTCTATCCATTCCATAAACGTTTTTCCACAACTCATCGTCATGAATTACTAAAAGGTGTCCGTCTTTTGTCTCAAAAACATCCATTTCTATGCCATCAGCACCCAAGATAATTGCTTGTTTGAAAGATTCAATCGTATTTTCTGGCATCGCATCAGCAAAACCTTGATTTGATAAACCCATACCTCGATGTCCGATGATATAAAGCTGCGTAGGCAGCAAAGACTTTTGGGAAATGCAGCCTTCCATCTTTTCAATTTCAGCTGGAGAAAACATTATTCCGGGAAAGCGTAATTTCACTGAACTAGCTCTTCTGCAGGAACAGTGGCGAGTGGAACTGAGAGCCCGCTTGGTAAAAAGCCTTTTTGCACAAACGTCCGACGGGTCGCCGCGTTTAAATCATAGTCTTTTAAATTGTCAGCTGGCACCCATGCGTATTCAACAAACTCCTCATTATGCTCGATGTCGTCGTTTTCAGCTAAGCAATCAAAAATTAAATAGATCATATAGACCCATTCTTTTGTCCCATCCGCATGAATCTTTTCACGCACATCATCCCTAAATGTCCAAGGAACAATTTCAGAAATGCGAAGGGCGCTTCCCAGCTCCTCCGCGATTTCTCGATGGAGAGCTTCTAACATTTTTTCACCAGGCTCGATTCCGCCACCTGGGCAACACCACTGCCCTGGATAAACTCCCCTATTGGGGGGCATTTTGCAGATTAGATATTCGTCACGAACATTGCGTATAAGGGGACAAACGATCACGCGCGTCCTCATCGACATTCTCCTGGTAGTTTTTATGACAGATCATCAGCGCCATATTATCCACTTTCTTCCAAAAGCGAAATCCCGCTTTCTCATAAGCGCGAATAGCGGCGGCGTTAGAGACGTCAGGATCGACAAAACAGGCATCAAAATCATTCCAAACGCGTGTGGAGAGAATTTTTTTGATGCTCGATGATCCGTATCCTTTGCCCAGAACGGAAACCTCTCCGATAAATATGTCGATGGCGGCCAGCCGCGGATGATCGATTTCATATCCTTCTCTAGGAAAGTGGCCTGCATTATAGTATTGGATGTATCCGATCGGCAGTTCATCTAGATAAATAATAAATGCATGCAGAGGTTTTTTCTCTTGTCCAATCCATTTATATCCTTCGATATAAGTTCCATATTTCCCTTGAACCAGGCTCTCGGTCCACACGGTGCCCCGATCCCAAAAATTTTGGACATGGGGCGCATTGAGCCAGAGAAGAAGAAGAGAAAGATGGTCTTGCCGCAACGGCTGGAAAGAAATCATAGCTTTTCTCTATTAAGGCAATCGATCAAAATAACACTGGCAACACTATTGACCACCCTTATGAAGGCGCTAAGCGGCAGTCCTCGAAGCAGCGTACGTGGAGCCTCATTGAAAAAAGTCAGTTTCACATTGTGCCCCATTTTTCTTGTGCTGGCAAGATCAAAGGGAGCCGAAGTTAAGCTCACGAGCAGAGCCGCACCTGTGCCCACGGCCGCCAGCTGCCCCACCGTCAACTTTTCTTGACCTGCATAGGCTAAATAGCGGCTCCGAAGGTCCTTTTGTGCCGTTAGAAACACCACCCAAGCGACAGTCAGCTTGGCCCAATGGGGCGCAAACCCTTGAAAGATCGAATAAGTTTTATTTTCTTTCGCTATAGAAACGATACGACGTTGTTCAAGGGGAATGGAAACAACTGCGCTCGCTGTCCCAATGGTCAAACCCGTCACGGCCTGCTGGGTTAAGGGGCCCAGATCCCAGCGTTCTAGAAAGGAGGGCATTCCGACAACGATGGGCCAAGAAAGCGCCTTCAAGCATGTTTTACTAATCTCTTGCCCGAATCCATGATAAAAAACGCCGCAACCGTTTTTTTTGAAAAGCCGCCAAGCTATGTCATGGCCTCTTTCCTGATTACCTAGCTTTTGTTGGTGAATTTTCACAACCTCGAATGGATACAGGAACGTATCTACAAATAAATTCCGCGCAAGCCCCAAAACGGAGCTAGATAGAGGATTGGAGTCCGAGCTCATGCGGCCGCAAGCACCTGTTTTTTCTTCTTGGCAAACGCCAAACATCCAAAACTGGCGATCGCAAGGGCCATCCAATACCAAGAAACGCTGGCTACCGTCCCCGTCTGTTTAAATAGCCAAAGAGAAATAGCGGCCGTTGGCCCGCCGAGCAGTTGCGAACCGAGGGCATATCCAAACGAAATGATCGCATATCGATGCGCCGTGGGAACCAGCTGCTGGGCCCATGCATGAAACGGGGCAAAAAAAGCGACGCCGAAGAAGACAAAACAAACTCTGACGCAAATGACCGTGAAAATGGAGGCGTTTTGCAGCGACGTCAGCAGCAGTGTTGCGGTGAGGGCAACGCAAAGAGCCGTACCCATCATGAGCTTCTCCCGAGAGATTTTTGAGGCGACCCACCCAAAGAAAGGCAGAGCGCAAAAATCGAGTACGAGAAGACCTGTGTTCAGGCTCATCATATCGGTCTTGGAAAGGCCTGTAATGAGAGGAACAAAGCCGTTCATCAAAACGAGCGCCATCGTGTACGTGGCGTAAGCGAAGCCCGCCGTGACCACGATGAAAAATAGCGAACGCCTCTCCTGCCAAAAAACTTTGAGCAGGGAAGGCGTCTTAATGGGCGGCAAAAACGGCAGATGCCGCCGGATCAGAAGTCCAAAAAGGCCTGTTACGCAGCCCAGAGCATAAAGAATGCGCCATCCTTGATCGATGATGTGGAAATACGAAATGGCCGCAACTCCTGCCGAAGCTAGTAAAATGCCCCCAATCGTCGACGCGCTGTAAATGCTGCTGATCATATCATGTTTTTTTTCAGGGGCGCCCTCGAGAACATAGATCGCGCCGCCCATCGTCTCACCGGAGGAAAAGAAATTTTGTAAAATTCTTCCTATGCAGAAGATCACGGGTGCGAGGAGGCCGGCCGTTGCAAAAGTCGGGCTGAGGGCGATGCAAGCTGAAACGACCGCCATGCCGCCGAGCGTGAGAAAAAGGGCTTGTCTGCGCCCATAGGCATCTCCAATATAGCCAAAGACCAAGGAACCTATGGGGCGGGCAAGCATGCCGAGCGGGATCATCGCATACGTTAGAATGAGGGCCACGAGGGGCTCCTTATCGGGGAAAATAAGAGGCGCTAAAAAGGGGGTCAGAAAGCCAAAAAGAGCCGCGTCGTAATGCTCAAAGAGATTGCCGAAAACGGCGCTCCATAATCTTAATTTTGAAATACTCATAATCACTCTCCCTCCGCCGGCATTATCCAGGTCAGGTTATTTTAAACGCGAGTTCATGATCAGCACCCATGAATATCGGTATCTTTCAGTGCCTTTTGCGCCAAAACTCGCTTGCTGGCGGCGTCTTCGACGCCAGCTTCGCTTATTTTGGTGCAAAATCCACCTGAAATCTCACCGATCTTAACTGGGCGGAGATCCCGAACTCGCGTTTGTTAAGGGTTTTTCTCAGCCAATATATTTTGGCACCCCTGGTGGTTTTTGATGCGATTATTATGACAATTTGAATGATTTCCAGCTAGAAAAAGTCTTTCTTGATCAAATTTTGTCTTTCTCTTAAGGTATCTGAAAACCAGAGAGCTTGCACATGATTCTCGTCTACCTCCTACTAATACTGGCCACTCCCCTATCTGCAGCAGACCTTTGGAAAGGAAAGGAATACGCGCAAAACTCCGAATCTCAGCGCGTGTCTGCAGTGGCATTCCTAGAAAAATTATCGCTGGAGGGCAATGAGAAAATCTTAGACGTCGGATGCGGAGATGGAAAAATCACGGCAGAGATCGCCCGCATTCTCCCGCGAGGCTATGCTGTGGGGGTCGACATTTCTCCCTCGATGATACAAACGGCAAAAACTACTTTTGCCGATCGAGAAAACGTTCATTTTGTTATCCGCAACGCTGCAGAGCTCAATTATGTGAATCAGTTCGATATCATTACCTCGTTCCGCGTGATGTTCTGGGTTCTTGAACAAGAAAAAGCGCTGCGTTCGATGTATACCGCTCTTAAAGACGGCGGAAAAGTATGCATTCAAATGCCCACAGGCCTTCCCGCCCCTTTACTAGAGGCCATACAACTTACGACTTCTCAAGATGCTTGGAAAACTTATTTTGCCGGATTCAATCCCCCTTGGCGCTTTTATCAACCCGATGAGTACCGGGCCCTTCTTTTAAGAGCGCAGCTAACGCCTAAGCGCATCGAGGTCGTGCACAAAGAAGAATACTTTCCTTCTCGCGCAGCTTTCCATGGCTTTATTCGCCAATGGCTCCCGTACTTATGGCCCCTTCCCGAACATTTGAAAGATAAGTTCCTCTCACAAGTGATCGATCTGTATCTTCAAAAAACAGGAACTTCTCCCAATGGAAAAGTCCCTTTCTTTCTGGACCATTTAGAAGTCGAAGCGGTGAAAAACCCATGAATTTAGTCATCGAAGCCAGAGAAACGCGCATCTTGGGAGCCTGTTTTGAAAACGATGAACTTGTCGATGCCTTCATGTTTTCGGTTCCTCTGGCCGATGAATTTTTAAAACGCCTCGAAGGAAAGAACTTTGAAAAAATTCTCATCGCCCCGGCACATAATGGCGCTGCTGATGCCGTCCAAAAAATTCTGCCCGCGGGCGTAATAATGCAGCCCAGCCGCTTCTCTAAGCTTTGGCAAGAAAGAAAGCCTCTAACCTCTAGTCAGATTGCTAATATCTATGGCGCCTTGTATCATTTTCCTTCGAACGATTGCATCATCATTGACCTAGGCGAGACAATGCGATGCGATTATGTGACGAGCCAAGGGCAATATCTAGGAGGAGCTATTTTTGCTTTTCAAGCATCGGCAGACAAGCCAGCGGATGTCCTCGCCGACGAGCAGGCCACCGGCGCCTATTTCGGCTTGCTAGGCGCAGCCGAGAGAATAGCCGCAGAATTGCGCGCGACCTCTGCATCGCCCAGTACCGTCATGGCGATTGCTACAGGACTGCCTACCGCAAGCGAAATGCTTTCCGACGACTTAAGTGATTTTGTCGATGCCATCGATCCCTATTTGGCGATGAGAGGATTAAATGAAATTCTGAAGGAGAATAAATAACATGTCAGCCACAGCAAAAGAACTTATTTTCGAAGAAGATGCGCGAGAAAAACTCCGTTTAGGGATAGAACAGCTCGCCGATGTCGTAGGCGTCACGCTCGGCCCCAAAGGCCGCAACGTCGGCCTTCAAGCCAGCTGGGGCGCGCCGAATATCACCAATGACGGCAATAGCATCGTTAAAGACATCGAATTTAAGGACCAATATCTCAACATGGGCGCTCTCATGGGCAAAGAGGTCGCTTCCAAGATGAAAGAAACATGCGGCGATGGAACTACTACGAGCATTCTGCTTCTCCGCTCGCTCGTCCAAAACGGCGTGAAAAATATCGCATCGGGATCCAGCCCCATCGGCCTCAAGCGCGGCATGGATAAAGCCGTCGACGCCATCCTCCAAGAGATCGACAAAATGGCCATCGCGATCCAAAGCGATGATGAAATTCAAAATATCGCCACCGTCTCCGCTTCCAGCAACACCGAAATTGGCCAACTCATAGCCGAAGCGATCAAAAAAACAGGCAAAAAAGGTGTGATCACCATCGAAGAGGGCAAGACCACTGAAACGGCCATCGAAATGGTCGAAGGCATGCAGTTTGACCGCGGATATAGCAGCCCCTACTTCTGCACCAACCCCGAAACTCTCACCGCAGAGCTTGCCCAGGCCAAGCTTCTCATTACGGATAAGAAAATCACCTCGGCGCAAGAAATCTTGACTATCCTCCAAGGCGTCGCAAGCACAGGGCAAGAGCTGCTCATCATCGCCGATGACATCGACGGCGACGCTCTGTCCACTCTCGTCGTCAACCGCCTGCGCGGCCTCTTAAAAGTCTGCGCCGTGAAAGCGCCCGGCTTTGGCGATCGCCGCAAAGCAATCTTGGAAGATATCGCCATTTTGACTGGCGCCACCGTCATCTCAGAAGATAAAGGAATGACCCTCAAAGATGCGGGCATCGAGGTGCTCGGCGAAGCGGAAAAGATCATCGTTTCAAAAGAGGCGACCACTCTCGTCGGCGGCAAAGGCGATGCCAAGGCCATCGCAGACCGCGTCAAGCAGATCGAAGTCGAGTCCCAAAAAGCCGCCAATGCCTATGACAAAGAGAAGTTCGATGAGCGCAAAGCAAAAATGTCCGGCGGCGTCGCCGTCATCAACGTCGGGGCCGCAACGGAACCCGAAATGAAGCAAAAAAAGCAGATGTTCGAAGATAGCTTGAACTCGACAAAAGCAGCGCTGGAAGGAGGGATTGTTCCCGGTGGCGGAATCGCCCTACTACGCGCCAGCGCGGCCCTGCAAAACATGAAACTGCAAGGCGATGAGCTGACCGGCGCGCAGATCGTCTTTAAATCGTGCGAAGCTCCTTTCCGTCAAATCGCGCAAAATACCGGGTTCGACAGTTCCGTCATACTCGATGAAGTTCTTTCTAAAGAGACAAACTTTGGGTTTAATGCCCTCTCAGAGAAAGTCGAAGACCTCGTCAAAGCTGGCGTGATCGATCCTGCCAAAGTTGTGAAGAGCGGACTCAAGTTCGCCGCCTCAACCGCCGGCATGGTCCTACTTTCTGAAGTCCTCATAGGCGATGCTCCTGAGGAAGAAGAAAAATAAAAAAGGGAGGTACGTTATGTGTGATTTGTTGAAGAAATCGATCGTATTTTTTGGCATTTGGTTAGGTGCTGTCAGCGCTTCCGAAGTGGAAGTGTTGGACCTGGATGTTATTCCCTACGAAGCTTTTGTCCGCGATGACCCGGCTGCATTGGGCGTGCTGAAGAAAGCGCTCCACGAGAAAGGCATCGTCGGGATCCGCGGGATTCCTGGATATAAAGAAAAAGTCCTTAACTACATTCAAATAGCCCGGCAATTTTCTGCCCTTCCTGAAGAAGTTAAAGAAAGCTATGCCCCAAACCACGATCTTGGGGAGACATTTCTCGGCTACGAAAAAGGCAAAGAAAAATTCAAGCGCCCGGATGGCCGATGGGTTGTCGACGATCTCAAAGTCTCCTATTACGGATTTGTCCCTGAAAACTCCCTCAACAAGTGGCCTCGTGAAATGGATTTGAGTACTCCTTTTCAAGAATTAGGAGGCTTGATGTCTGAAATGGGCGAAGCTGTCATGAAGAAAATTGGGCTTGTCGGGCCTGCCACGGGCATTTCTTTAGATGGAACACCCCGCGTGGGACGCATGCTCTATTATCGAAAAGCCGAAAATAGCGCCGTTGACAATCCTTTCTGGTGCGGCGCTCACTTTGATCACGGCATGTTCACAGCGCTCCTCCCCGCTTTTTATTTCGTAGATGGAAAAGCTGTTCCCGAACCTATAGAAGCCGGTCTCTTTGTTAAAACAACGTTAGGAGAAGTCTTTAAGAAAGTTATGGCAGACGACCCCGAAGTCATGATGTTTCAAGTGGGAGAGTTTGGCCAACTTGTAACCAACGATGGGATTAGAGCTACCGAGCATCGTGTTCATAAAGCAGCGGGTTCAATAGAACGCTATACGATGGCGCTCTTTTTTGAGGCTCCCATGGAGACCACGATCCATTCCACTTCCGAGCTGACCAAAGATAGCCGGTACGGAGGTATCGCAGGAGACGCTTGTACCTATCAACGATGGGGTGAAGAATCCTTCAAACGCTACATCGTGAAAGAATAAAAAAGCTTGCCCAAATTTTGAAGGGCCATTTTGTTGACCTCAACAAAATGGCCCTCGCTTAAGAGGAAGCTGTAAAATGGAAAAAGACTTAAAAATCTTTCTCTTTGTGGATGAGGTGCCCCAGTCCGAAGCTATGCAGAAGCTGGGCCGGCTCTTCTTGGACCTCAGTGAGAAGAAGCCGCGCCTCTTCTTTTAAGCATCGCTGCTCCAATTCCCTGAGCGCATGAAGGCCTGTCGCATCGAGAAGCGGAACATGGAGCATTTTGAGCACAAAAAACTTTGGCCGATGAGGCAGATTTTGGAATGCATCTTTGAGCC
This sequence comes from uncultured Verrucomicrobiae bacterium, assembly GCA_963813135.1. Classification (GTDB taxonomy): domain Bacteria; phylum Chlamydiota; class Chlamydiia; order Chlamydiales; family Rhabdochlamydiaceae; genus SZAS-15. The sequence goes on from CAWEXY010000005.1 coordinate 13,990, forward strand.
GATCCGCCACCCCAAAGAAAAAAGGGCCCCGGATCTCGATCACCTCGATGCCTTTCTCGGTATCTCGATGCGCATTGGATAATAATTGCTGATTCTCGCTCATGCGCTTCATGAAAAGAAATGCCGCTAGGATCATCCCCACTTCCACCGCCACCGTGATATCGACGAGGACGGTGAGCAAAAAAGAGGCCAGTAAGATAACGACATCCCCTTTCGGAGCTTTGAGCAGGTGGATAAAGAACGGCAAATGGCTCATATTCCATGCCACGACAATGAGGACGGCCGCCATAGCTACGAGAGGAATGGCCCCGACCAGCGGGGCAAAAAGTAAAATGACTAAAAAAACGGTAGCCGCATGGATCATGCCCGCGAGCGGCGTCTGAGCCCCCGATTTCACATTCGTCGCCGTACGGGCAATCGCTGCCGTGACAGGAATGCCGCCAAACGCGATCGAGCCTAAATTGCCTATCCCTTGCGCTACCAGTTCGCAGTTGGACTTATGCCGCGTTCCCATCATACCGTCGGCAATCACCGCGCAAAGAAGAGACTCAATAGCAGACAAAAGCGCAATCGTAATGGCATCAGGGAAAACATCCAAAACACGGCTCCACTCTAAAGAAAAACTGGGGGCCGGAAGCGTCCGGGGGATTTCTCCGAAGCGCGAGTTGATCGTCTCAAGGGGCAGATGAAAGAGCGCCGCAACGAGCGTGGCTGCGACGATCCCCCCGATTGCCCAGGGAAAAGAAGGAACATATCGACGCAGACCCATCAGAAATAAGAGCGTCCCAAAGCCGAAGGCGAGCGTTACCGGGTCGCACGTCGGCATAGCTAAAAAATAGACTTTCCATTTAGCCAAGAACTCGGCGGGGACGGGCCCGGTTTGAAGACCAAAAAAATCTTTTATTTGAGACGAAAAGACGATGACGGCGATCCCCGTTGTAAAGCCCGTTGTAAGAGGGGTAGGAATAAATTTAATTAAAGAGCCTAGACGAAAAAGGCCCATGGCGATGAGCATCAGCCCCGCTAGGAAGGTCGCAACAACCAATCCCTCATAGCCATGCCGTTGAACGATAGAATATACTACCACCACAAAGGCGGCCGTAGGTCCCGAAATCTGCACACGGCTCCCCCCAAAAAGAGCGACTAAAAAACCTCCGACAATGGCGGTATAAAGCCCTTTTTCAGGGTCCACGCCCGAGGCGATCGCCAGCGCCATCGCGAGGGGGAGGGCGACCAAGCCGACAGTGACGCCAGCCAGTAAATCTTTTTTGAAAAACTGGCGCTGGTACTTGCGCAAAAGCAAATAAGATTTTGGGATGAATTCCTGGTAATTTTTTAATCGCATAGGCTACAATCAATACAGAGGTATAATATGAATCATTCTAAACGTCCCATGACAGCTCAACTTCGAAAAAAAATGCGCAAGGCCATCAGAAGCGCGGTCCCCAGACCTGAAGAACGACTTACCAATAAAGATATCAAGGCCGAAGATCTCTTGTCCACACTTCGCCCGAAAAAAAAAGAAAAAAGAACTCGAAATCTTAAAATCTGTCGAAAAATCTCTTAAAATTAAAAAACAAAAGACCGCTAAACAATCGAAGCGCACCACTCCAGGCCGCGTCGATGAAGAGCGAGAACAGCCTGCCGCCCCTCATTTCGTGCATGTCGAAGGCGTTCGTTGGACAAAAACTCTCCAAAAACAGACACTCGCGCAGAATAAAATCATGTCGCGCAAAAAGAAATGACGCTCCGTTTTGCTCAGATCTCAGATCTTCATTACGCCCATGCGTCTTGGAACCCCCGGCAATTTTTTTCAAAGCAATGGCTGGGGAATTTTAACCTGCTGCTCTTTAGAAAAAAGCAGTTCTTGCCCGAGAGGCTCGATCACCTCGTCCCTTTATTGAAAGAAAAAGGAATTAACAACCTCGTCGTCTGCGGGGATATCTCGTCGACCTCCCGCCATGCGGAATTTGCTATGGGAAAAGCGTTTATTGAGAAAACAGGCATCAAAACGCTAGCGGTACCGGGGAACCACGATCACTATACACGCCAGGCCTATCGCGAAAAATGGTTCTATGATTATTTCCCTGCCAAGTACCAGGGCGAGTTCAACCTCAAAGACCATAGCGTGGCCGCTGAAAAATTAGCTCCTGGATGGTGGATGGTCCTTCTCGATACAGCCATCGCAACATCCCTTGCCTCCTCCGAGGGTCTTTTTTCTATCGTGGCAGAAGCCCACTAGAAAGGCTCCTGCGCCAAATCCCTGAAACCGACCGCATCATTTTGGTAACCCACTACCCTCTTTTCTCTCCGGACCATGATCGCAAACAGCTTCTGCGCGCCTCAGCTCTGCAAGCGCTGCTCCGCCGCCACAGCAACGTCAAACTCTATCTCCATGGCCATACCCATCGCCACTGCATCGCCGACCTCCGTCCTGACGGACTGCCGATCCTTCTCGATGCAGGAACCGTCTCTTTCGAAAACGAGCGACGTGCAATTTCTTCGAAATTTCTGATCAACAATGCACCATCGACGTCTATAGCTTTGGCAATAAATGGGAAAAAGAACGGAGCACTTCTTTTACGTGGTAAAAAAATGGTATAGAGACGGACTCCGATTCCAATGCACCGGATGCGGCAAATGCTGCACGGGAGCGCCGGGTTATGTTTGGGTCACCCCCGAAGAGATCGAAGAAATTGCGGCCTCTCTG
>CAWEXY010000006.1:0-31602 GCA_963813135.1 uncultured Verrucomicrobiae bacterium
AATTTTTTCAGGTACCGTTTTTCATATTCGAGGCTTTGGATGCAAAGGAAGGGATATTCGCGAAATACTTCTGCGCGAAGCTTGGCAATATGTGAATGTAAGTCTTGGCCGCTGGCCCTGCAAACATTACTATTTTTATATTCGAGCTCACTGGTTGACCTCGAAATGAGAAAATAATTAATAAGATATAACCTTACTCGGAGGAGAAAATATGGCCAAGCTTTATTTTAGACACGGAACGATGGGAAGCGATCAGCTAAATTTGCTGGCGGAAGCGCATAGCTATAAAAAGTAGGGGAAAACGGGTGACCTCTTGAAGCCCGACCTCGACACACGCTTTGGAAAGCAAAATATCAAATCCCGCGCAGGTTTGCAGATGGAGGCCGATGTTCTCGTCTCTCCGACGACCAACCTGTTGGACCTGGATATTCCGAAGGCGTGAGCTGCATGCTCGTCGATGAAGCGCAATTTCTCACACCGGAAAATGTCCAGCAACTCCGAGTAACCACTACTCTGGAAGAAGAGCATTCCGATAATACCTGAGTCACCGACTTTCGTTCTAAATTGTTCCCCGGTTCCATGCGCCTCATCAAGCTTGCCGATTCGATCGAAGAGATCAAAGCGACTTGCTTCTTCTGCGAACCACAAATGGAACATGAACCTCCAACATATATGCGATGGAAAGCCCACGCTCGACGGCCCGACGGTTCGGATTGGCGCCGAGGAAAAGTACCTTCCCGTCTGTTACACATAAACCGTGAGCAGCTGGAGAGCGGGAGAAAGAAGAAAGCCTGAGTTCAAGTGAAGAAAAGCAAGAGAAAGAGATTTTTAGCGCAAAGTGATTATAGTGTTTGACACCTTTGCGTCTTTGTGTTAAAAATCTCTCTCCCTAAGTTACCCAATTTCAGATGATGGAGAGGCAAATGAAATGGTTAAGGCGTTTCCTGGAAGCCCTGCGCTCACCCTGGCTGGACGGCTTTTTTGAAGGCCTCAGATAAAACCGACTCGGCTTATTTTTCTATCTTGGTGATGGCTACTGTGTGGTGCCTCTCTGAACAGCCATCGGCACTCGACTTTGTGCTGTTATCATCAGTCTAATTGTCAACAAAATCTTGAAAGGGACTTTTGATCTGCCTAGGCCTTGCCAGATCGATCCCACTGGAGGGATTCCTGTGGCCCGCTCGCCGGGGTTTCCCAGCGGGGCAGCGCAGACGGCTACCATTCTTGCTAATATTTTGTACATCGAGTGCAAGCGGGCTCTTTATCATAGATTGGCGCTCGCTTTTGCATTTTTGCTCTGCTTTTCCCGTGTTTATTTGGGGCTCCGTTTATATCCCATCGATATCTTGGGAGGAATTGCCGTCGGTAAGCTGGCTGCTGATCTAAAACAAAGGCTTTCCTCTCGTGGAAAAATATTGGAAATTACTCGCCTTGTATTTTCCTTTTGCCGACTCCTAGGCGGGCTTTTTTCTCTTCCGCATGCTTGGGCTGGGTTATTTTGTTTTTTGCGACGCTAGGTGTCGCAGCGGGCCTTCTCCTCGACAAGATGAAAGTGCGGGAAGACAAAAGCTTGCGTTGATAACGGCTCTCAGCATGATGAGGAGAATTGGCGCGGTGCTGTCCTCAAACAGCTAGTGCCCGCTGGAGTTGGAGCTAGACGAAGTTTTCAGTCCTCAAGCTTTTTAAAAAACTCGGTGATTCAGTCCCAAAACGCCAGAACTAAACAGTGATAGCTTCAGTCCAAGCGGCCTCATGGACGTCGCGTTCTGGATATCATCAGTGATCCTGAAACAGCAATATGTCGCTTTTTGAACAAGTCGATTTGAGTGAGCAGGAACGAGTCTTCACATGGGCGAGCCAGCCAGCTCAATGAAAAGACGAACTGATTTCCTGGTAGTGATGGAAGGAAAAATGTCAAACAAATATTTAGCATACGGCCTTAGTGGGATAAGGGCTAGCAAACCTATCGAGGCGAGCGGAATGCAGGCGTGAATGGAGGGGAGGTCGCCATGCCGAGCCGGTGGGTCGGGGCCTTGGGGGGAGGGAGGGCATCGTAGCTGGCGAGCCTCGCTGAGTCGTCTTCGTTCTTGCCGGTTTCCGGCAATCGCAATCCAACAAAGGGAAGCCTAGCAGGAACCGGCAGCTTTGCCGGCGCATCTCGTGGACCACCCCGCCGTGGACGACGGCGTACATTGATCGGCCAGCAGGAATATGTAGGTGGGCATGGAGGGAGCGCTCTCCCCACCGGTGGTTCCGTTCGAGAGAGGTGAGTAGGGCGGAGGGGCGGATGTGGTCGGGAGGCGGCTCCTCGAAGGGGATGATGATGTCGGCGCCAGTATTTTTGGGAGGGGATGGAGGTCTAAGGGGTGAGGAGGATTTTAGCGCCAGCGCGGTAGAATCGGCAAGGGACGCCTTCTTCGGTGATTTTGAGACGGAGTTGTTGTTTTCTTGGTCCCTTGGCCTTTGAGCTCGCTGACAACGCACCCGTAGACGAGGTTAAAGACTTGGAAGCCCCGGAGTCGGTGATGTGGGGCATGCGGCGCTTGATGAACGAGTGGAGTCCGCCGGCAGCGGCGACCACGTCGGTGCCGGGTAAGAGCATGAGGTGGTAGGTTTTGAAGCACTGAGATGAAGGCCGATCACTTCGATGCTGACATTGTCGAGGGCTTTGATGATCGTTGGTGCCAACGGCGACAAAGTTCGGTGTACGATGACACCATGGAGCGTGTGGAGCTAGCCGACCCTGGCGGCAGATTTTTTTGAGCGATGGACGATTTCAAAAAGCATCGGGGAAAATAAATATTTACAGGAAAAGAGGAAGAAAGGGTGGACGCTTTGAGGGCGTAGCTCAGGAGGATGATTGAGGCCATGGAGGCGACGAGGCCGTGAGGCCGAGGAAGGAGAAGAGGACGGTGTCGAGCGCTTGGGAGACAAGCAAAGAAAAGAGGCTAAGCCAATTCCAATGCGCCTGGAAGCGGCGGCACAGATAAGCAAAAACTGGACGTGGAAAACTGGACGAGGGTGAAGGTGGCGAGGGAGGCCAAGAGGAGCCAGGGAGAGGGGAGAACAGGGCGAAATGCTGCTCATGCATCGTGTCGGTAATAGCTAGGGGTATGGAGCAGGTGGATCTGAGAAAAGAGGCGAAGAAAGGAAGGCTCCAAGGGAAATGGCGATGGCAAGGGTTCAGCTTTTTTGCCAAAACGGATTTGAAGCAGGTTGAGGCAGAGATGTCGCCGATGGCAAAGACATCGCTGCAGGTGACGGTAAATCCGAGCAGATCGATTTGTTTGAGGACAAAAAAATTGGCGAGGACGCCCATCAAGGCGACTAGCGTGATGAGCGCTTCTTTACCCAGGTAAAGAGAAAATCGAATGGCCGCTGCCGCGGCCAGAATATGAAAGAAAAAAATAATTCGTTCACAATGCCTTGATGGGGATATTTTTTGTGGAAGTTTGTTTAGCTTTGGGAAAGATAACGCGAAGGACTCCGTGTTTGCACGAGGCTTCGAGGGGTTTGCTCTCGTCGACATTGCCGGGAACGGCGATGAAGTAGAAAAACCTTGTAATCACTTTGCGATAGAATTTATTATGTTTTATCTTAATTTTGTTTGTTTTTTTTTTCACCTTTGATGCAAAAATGCCCTGATGTTGGAAGCTTCGATCTCTTCGGGTTGAGGCCAAAACATCGGATTCGACATAAACCTTTTCATCGTCTTCGGAGACGCTACGGCCCGATGTTAAATGTCAGGGAGCCATCCTTCTTCATCGTCTTCTTAAAAAAAAGGAAACCTGGACATGGGAAAGGACCAAAAAGAACGGGGAATCATTTTTTTTGACATAAGCAGCCTCCTAGCATGCAGTATATTCAAATTTGTGTCATGTTTTCCGATTCTTGTTCGTAATAGGGAAGGAGGGAAGGATAGTTGCGTCTTGGCCAGCGCTCAATGCGGTGGCTTTTGATGGTAACTTCTTTTTTCAGTTAAACAGGGTCGGCCATGGAGGGGTGAAGCGTGAGCGAGCCGGTATCGATGAGGGCAACGTCGTCTAGAAAGGGTAGTTGCGCGTAGGCCATTGTCGCAGTCGCGGATGCCTTTGCGGCACTGCCCCACAAGGTAGGAGAGGAGGCTGTGGATGGAGGCTTTGGCGTGATCGATCTTGCCGGCGCGGATCCTGTTGTTTAAGGCGGGGAAAAAAAGGTTCGGCGCATTGCATGAGAAAAGAGGTCGCCTCAGAGGAATGCTATGGGCGATCCCCATGGGGTCGACGATCGTGACGGAATGGATGGGGAGGGCCTCAGGGTCTAAGTGAAGATATAAAATTTTTGTTTCTTCTCTTAGGTGGTCATAGGCGATTTTGCATCCGGCGAAGATCGAATTGAACCGCTCGTCGCGGGTTGGTAAGAATTTTTTGCGATAGGGGGCGAGCGAGGAAGGAAATAGGGCTTGGACGCCCATGACGCTTTTATCCGAGAGGCCATGGTTTTTTTTGAAAAATTTAAGGATGGTCTTTTGGTCTTTTCTAAAAAAACATAGGATTGACCTCCAGCACAAATAGTAAAAGGGTTGGGCAAGGCGCTGGGACACTTCCGGGGAATGGGGAGGGGGTATCCGACAAAGGAATATTTTGATCGATCGCGGTGACGGTGAAGCCTTGGGTGACGTTTTTGTCCCATGATATACCGATAAGCGGCCGCTAGACAAACGGATATTTTAAGAGCGGAGAATAGTCGTAACTTTATCTTCAAATGTTTCCAAAAGTTCAGGATGGTCATTTGAGAGTGTATACGTAAAGGGAGAAGTTGGATGAGAAATTCTACTTTGAATTTACCCGGTTCTTTGAGCGGGGTTTTGAACCAGAAGGAGCCGATATCGAGGCTGACGGCCTTCTCTCCTTTGAATCCAAAATTGCGGCTAGGACATGTCGGTATTGGCGATCCCTTTTTGGCATTAGCGGAAGGTGAGCTCGATCATCGACGCGACGCGGCCGGGATAAGGTCTTAAGAAAGAGGTTGGCTTTCTCTTGGAGGAAGAAAAGGGTATCGTTGATAGGAATCTGGTGGGCGATGCCGAGGTTGTCGATGAGGGTGACTAGTTTTCCTTCGAGCTGCGCCGTTTTTTGAAAATGGGCATAGAATACGCCCGTCTCTTCAGGAAGGATGGTGCGAGCGGTATAGCAGCTCTTTATGAGATTGTGCAGATTGCGCCGACGTTTTTCGATGAGGCTGAAGCGCCAGGGCTCAAGAAAAGAGGGGGTTGCAGCTGGGCGAGCCAGGGCAGGGGCTTTCGATGGCTTTGCTTGATGAATTTAAGGACAGTTTTGCCATCTTCGCTTTGAAAAGCATAGGTCTGGGCTCCGGCGCCAAGAAAGCGGAAGGGTTGGCCCAGAAGAGGAGAGGCATCTTGTTCAGGGGTGTGCCATAGAGGTTGGGGAGTAGCGAGGAAGGCGGAGGCGTCGATTTTGCTAGGGGTGAACCCGGCTGTTTGCGAGCGGCACAGGTATCCTACAGCAATAAAAAGAAGGAGGCCGAGGAAGAGTTTCTTCATGAAGAGAGAGTTAGATTTTGCAGGAATTGCATTACCGAACAAGGGTTATGAACTTTTTTTGGGTCAATAAAGAATGGAAGTTCTCCTCTGAACGGATATTCTTCAGTCGATGGGCGCATTTGATTAATAACACTCAATATTTTTCCCTAATCTTGTAAATGATTAAAATAACCTGAAAAATAGTGAGCAACTTCTTTATTTGTGTAACCGAGCAGGTTTGCATATAAGGATGCGTTGTAATGTCATATAGATTTCCGGCAGAGAGCGCAGAAAAATGGCTATCGCCTGTAACAAAAACGAAGTGTAAATATTCGTCTAATGATTTGAGCACGCCAAAAAAATTACAAAGTACAAAATTGATCGCGCTCATAACTTTGGGTTTTGACTCATGGTCGAGGAGAGGTGTGTCGTAGGCGTCGACCAAAACGACGGCACCCTTTTTTTTGCCGATTTTGCGAACTAAATCTTTAACCCCTTCTATAAGGGTTTGCATTTCTACTCTAATGGCGTGTTCTTTTCCTATACGGATTACTTCTTTCTTAAGAGCTTTTTCTAGGTCTTCAGCGTTTTTAACATGAATGTTTGAAAAGTCGAAATGAATGATGGGGTATTTACGCCAGGTTTTATGTTTCGAATAAATATCCAAGCCTTTGAATAATTTTTTTTGACCTTTGAAGATGGCTGCAATAGTGCTCAGGAGAAGAGACTTACCAAATCCGCTGGAACGCAGTAAAAAATAATATGGAAGGTCGGAGATCAATTTGTGGATGAGGGCTGTTTTATCCACATAAACAAAATCACCTGCGATCACTTTTTCAAATGACTCCAATCCAATAGGAAGCTTTTTCATAATGATTGTCATTATACTATAAAGATTTTTCCCAGGAAATATATTTGTCGGAGAGATGGAACCGGCCCTGGGGATCGGGAGCAATGCGTCCTGCATCGAAAATGACGGCTTCGCCGCTGAGGACGCCCCAGTTCTTATGCTGGCGCGGATCGGTGTCGGTCAGTTTTTCTTGGGCCATGAGTTCAGCTAAGGCGTGAACCTTGGGGAGGATGGCCGGACTCAGCGGCTCCACATGGTGTTGGAGGATGCATTCTACAGAGCTTAAATCGACGGTATGGCGGATGCCGCATTTATCGATGAGGGTGACGCTGCGCAGAGGGGTTTTGGAGAGGTGCGCATAAATCGTGGCGCTGTGCGCGGGGAGTTTATCTTGGAGAAGGTTATAGCCCACGAGCGTGCGGGAGATTTTTTTTATTTTGCGGGCGCGAACTTTGGGCAGAAGGGTCGCCGGTCCTTTGAAAAATTTAAGGACATAACGGCCATCGTCGGAGAGAAAGACGAAGGATTGCCCTCCGCATGTCATATAGCGGAAAGGTTGATCGAGAATCTCTATAGCCGCCGTTTTAGAGCCGAAATCGGCCAATCCATAATCATGCCCCGATGAGATGCCTGCAATGGAAAACCCTTCGGTGTAGGTATGGACGCCGTAGCAGAGGGCCAATAAGCTAGCGAGCAGCAGTAGGCGCTTCAACATAGGGGATTAATTGGGGTTGGGTTGTGCGGAGCCATTTGATGAACCGTTTTCGCATCGCAGCTAGCTCTCGTTCGGGCTGGGAGGAGGAGGCTTGTTCATATTGTCCGGGGTCGATCTGAATGGGCCTGCCTTCAAAAAACCCGAAATTTTTATAGGGAGAAGGGTCGTCGTCGCGGATGCCGCAGGCGATCCTTTTGTGAAACAGCTCGAAAATAGCGTTAATTCCCGCATGAATGGTCTCGTCATCGCTTTGCGCGAGCCACTCTGAGAATGAGAGCGCTTTGCGCTGGAGGGCAAAGCTGGTGATGTTGAGATCGAGGGCGTGTTCTACGCCAATTTTATCGACGATGGTGATGGTAGGAAGGCCTGCGGGCGTGGGGTTGAGATGAAGGGCTAAAAGGCCGGTATCTTCTCGGAAATGCTCGAAGGCGACTTTATATCCCATGAAGTCCCGCCACTGTTTGTGCTGCTCGCGCTTTGCTTTTTGGGGATGAAAGGGCTTGAGGAGGTTGACGAGGGGCACCTTGGCCAAGGCGCTGGGAAGAAGATGGGCCCGTTTAAAAAGTTTCAGGACATATTTGCCGTCTTCGGAAAAGAACACAAAGCATTGCTTGCCGCTATCCTTGTAGATGAAGCGTTGAACTGGAAAGTTCCAATCGGGGCTGGCGACGTCAAAAGCTGGATTAATGCGGGTGGGCTGTACGCGATAGATCGTAAAGCCGCCTGTTTGTTTATGGCAAAACGACTCTGCGCGGAAAAACAGATAAACAAAAAGCAGAAATTTAAGAGCGCGCATCGGTGATCACTTCCATGACAGAGGAGTCGAGGTGTTCGACGAGTTCGGGAGAGTTGTGGACGAGCCAGTTGCGCAAGTTGCGCGTGATGGCATAGAGTTCGGGTTTGTAAAAGAGGGGCTCTTTCATTAGAGGGGAATTAGAGAACCTTCCGATATCGATCTTGATGGCGTGGTCTTTATAGATGCCGCAATTGGTAATGAGGTTCGGGTCTCCGTCCCCAAAGCCTTTTTGGCATCGCGTTAGGACGAGCGTGATGAGTTGGTCGATCGTCTTTTTGGCGCCTTCTTTATCGCCCGCTCGCATTTTTTCTTTAATCGTAGATAGGACGCCGTCGGCGCGCCTTTGGATGAGGAAGTCTGTGGTATCGAGATCTATTTTATGGACGATGTTGAGCTTATCGATGAGGGTGAGCTGCTTTTTGATGTGGGAGGTGGGGTTGAGGTGGACATAGACAATTTCAGTTTCGTGGGGAAGCTGCTCGAATCCTGTTTTGTAGCTGAGGTAATCCTGCAGGAGGCGTTTTCTTCGTTTGGCGAATTTCCGATCGCGGTATTGAGAGATGCCAGGGATGTAATTGAGATAGGTGGGAGGGTTGAAGTGGTGCTGTTTGAAAAATTTTATGACATATTTTCCGTCATCGCTAAAAAAGACATACGCTTGGCCGCCGCAGCCGAAATAAGTGTATTTTTGGGAGAGCGCTTCATCTGTCTCGATTTCTTCCTGGGGGGTAGGAGGCCGGGTATCGAAGAGGGGATCGCAAGGCCTTGTCGAGTGGATGAGGGATAGCTGCAACTGTCCGGTCTGCTTCATGCAAAAACGGGTGAGGGACAGCCCTCCCCACCAGGCAAGGAGAATGTAAAAAATATATTTATATTTCATTGAGTTTTTCTCTTAAGTAATCGTCCAACATAGGATACCGCATCATGAGCCATTGATGGAAGTGATCTGTGATGCGAATAATTTCGTCTTTATAGATGGCAGGGGAGGCTCGGCCTTTGTCGTAGCGGAACCGGCCGACATCGATTTGGATGGGTATGCCATCCGCCAATCCAAAATTGGTATTGAGATCGGGGTCTTTGTCAAAAATTCCTTTTTCGCACCGCTTCCGAAGAAGCTGCACCAATGAAGCGATGGCCTGTTTGGCTTCTTCAGGGCGATTTTCTTCCATAAGCTGGGCTATGGCGGGATAAAGGAGGGTCGCTCTTTTTTGGACCATAAACTCCATTCCGTCCAGCGCAATCTCGTGGGCGATGCCGATTTTATCGACAAAGGTAACCGTTTTTTTAAGATGGTCGGTCTTATTGAGATGGAGGTAGACGATGCCGGTTTCCGCAGGCATTTCCTGGGTGGCGATCTTGTAGCTTAAAAAATCTTTTCGCAGCTTCGATTCTTTTTTTTGGACGGTCTTTTGGGCCCATGCAAAGGGGAGCGATCGAATAAGCCATGGAGCGCGCATGTGATGGTGGCGGAAAAATTTGAGGACATACTGTCCGTCTTCGGACGCGAAGACAAAGGACTGGGCTCCCTTAGCAAGGTAGGTAAATTTTTGATTGAAAATGGCAGGAGGGGGTGCATCGACCGCCCACTCGGAGTTGAAGGGAAGGTCCGAGCGCACCTTCGCCCAGGTAAATCCATCGGTTTGGCTCCGTGCAAATCGGGCCGCGCTAAAAAAGCAAGCGACAAACAATACGAATTTAAAGATGCGCATCAAAAGAATTATAGAGCAAATTAGCCCCTAAGGCAAGAGCCTAATATAGCCGGGCTCTGGCGAGCCCTACTTTGATTTTCAAATAAAATTGAAGAACTCGTAGCTGAAGCTACGAGATTCTTCGAGGATTTTTAGCAGCAAGATTTGGCGAATGACTCGTCCAAGAGCTTCCTTAACAAAGTTCCTTGTTACACTTAAGTTACGTCCACGCCCCTTTTCGCATAGTAAGGAAAGATTACAATTGGGCCGGAATGACAACGGACAACGCTTCTTGATTATCTTGATAATAATCTTTTAAGTTTGGAAATCGTACTTGTTGCCAGAGCTGCTCCGGCGTCATATTTTCGAAAGACTTCATGATTTGGTCAAACGCTTTTTGCCATTCCTGTTCAAAAATTAATTGCTCGTTCTTACTAATAAGCGTTTCCACTGCATTTTTCAAGATGCGCTTGCGCCGATTGACTAAAACATAATCGCGGGTTTGCACATTTAAAGAGGCTACAGCCCGCACAGTGAGTAATATCTTTTGAGCTGATTTTGGGAATTCAGGCTGAAATTCTTCATCATGCTTCGGAACTGTTTTTAAGAAAATATGCTGCCAATCAATTTCCAAGAAAATATTGAGAAGATGGAGGTGTTTGATTATTAAATCTTCATTCCATTTTCCCGTCCAATTCTCTTGGCTAAAAGCCCATAGCTCATCTGCCAAATCAGAAATTATCGCTTGCTCGACGATAGGTCTTCGTTCATTTGTGACCTTGCCTAAGGCCTCAATTTTGCGTTCAAAATGCAAGGATTTATAGGTAGCATAGAGATTTGGGAGCGACTTGATAAATGGAGGATCTATATCAGATACTGTAATATGCAATAGGCGCATACGGCTGATATTGCAGATTGGGACTACTTTAATTTCTCCCAGTTGATACTGAAAAACGCCAGATAATTTTTGTCCTTGATATTCCGTAAATAGTATATATTTTAAAAGAGGCATATCCTTGCGTAATTGCTCTTGAAGTTCATTAACTCGTTCGTTAAAGAGCTTCTCATGATTTGATACTACGACCCTTTCTTTTATTACCGTTGCCTCAATTCTCTTGATCTCTTCTGCCGCTGGTAACAATATCTGATGATCAAACTTGTCTCCCACAATGTAGGTTTTAATATTGCTGTATTGCCCTATTCGGTAAAGTTCGCCACGAGGAAGTTTTTGCAGCACCGATTCAGGTTGGGAGCTTCCTCTAAAGATATCGTTCAAGATGATGATGCTTCTATTTTTGAAGTGCTCCTCGAGCGTTTGTCCTTGTTCGATAATTTTTCTAAAGTCAAGGTGATCATAATATGAAGCATTCCACAGCTCATGGACAACTTGCATAGAAGTTAACAATTGACGCCATACTTGCAAGCGTTCTATCGTAACGCCAGCATGCGTTACAAGCAAGGCGTCAGCAGCAGGATTGTGACGGTACTTTTCAGCTAGCTGAACATCGAACTTCCGCTTCTGAATACAGCGTGGAATCGATTGTCCATCACTATCTGGTAATGGCTCCAAATAAAGTGAAGCTATTAGTGTAACCTTGGAATAGGGTTGCAGATGAGAATTAAGGAAGCGAAGAGAGATAGACTGCTGTATTGAACTAGATTCCTTTAAATACTCAATCGGCAAAATAAGTTTATTTTCATTTTGGGGCTCATTTTTTGCGGAGAGTAGTTGGACATCATTTGATTTTGCATCTCCCTGGTCTGTTACTTCCACAGATGCATAGAGATGTCTTTTTTGTTCGCCTTTTTTCCCTAGACTGAAAGAAGAAATATTTTTAAATATCACATTAATGATAGCGGTTTCATCAATAGCTATCGCATTTCTACCACTTATGGGCTCAAGCTGTGCAGGATATTGGATTGTACACTTCTGCATGCTAACGGATGGCAAAAGTTTATTAACTCTAACAAATAGAGCTTGAAATTTCAACGTCTTCTCTATACAAAGAGGGTCTTCTTTCGGCTGGTAATTATCAATCACTACAAATGACAAATATTGTCTGAAAAGATAGTTCTTGCGAGGAGCTATACTTTCCTGGAATGAAAGATTAGAACCGGTTTTTTTTAGCCACACATCATCGGCACAAGTTATCTGGATTTCCTGTGGTGGAGAACTCATAGATCCATTATTAGCGACGCTAACTTCAAAGTTGACCTTTTCGCCAGGCTCAAAGATCCCTTCCGGGTTGGAAGACGTAACGCTGACAATTTTTTTTATACTCACCATTAAATTGTATAGCGAGTCATGTTCCACACCATCGACAACGTATTTAAAGGAACCGTTAGGGCCATTAATACCGTCAGCACCCTTTGATCCCGATTTGCCATCAACACCATCGCGTCCCTTGTTTCCTCCCGGATTTGAACACGTTTTATGAATTTGTTGACTGCTATCCCACTCTTTCCACTGGTATGCATCTCCTCCAGGACCTCCCTTACCCCCAATCCCTCCATGGCCACCTATTCCACCTTTCCCTCCTCTTCCTCCTTGCGTATAAACGGAATGCTGGAGCATAAATAAATCGGTGTCAGTAAAGGTCGTAATTAGCCTAACAGTTCCTCCTTTTCCACCCTTTCCTCCGTTTGCTCCATTGCCACCGTCGCCTCCGTTTCCTCCATTCGTCCCATCACTCCCACGTGAATGACGAGTAGCATTTTGTCCTTTGCCTCCATTGCCACCATCTTCACCTTTGCCACCATCACCCCCATGTCCTCCATTACCCCCGACAGCTCGCAATAGAATGGCATTATCAGCAGTTCCAAAAGCGAGGTAGGCTGTTTTGCCATCCCAATTAGCGATAATCTTGTTTCCAAGAGCAGCTAAAGTTAATCTAATATCCTTCGCGTCTTTCCCATGGTCTCCATGCGTTCCATTAGTTCCAGGCCAGCCTTCAGAACCGTGCTGCAAACTATTGTTTAGCGGCAGAGAACTGTGCTTTCCATGCGCTCCACTAGTTCCAACCCAGCCTCCAGAAGCGTGCTTCAAACTACTGCTTAGTTGCTGAGGACCACGCCTTCCATTTGTTCCGGGAGTACCGTCGAGGCCAATGTGGCCGCTTGTGTCGATGCGAAGCTCTGAGGTAAAACTTGTCATAACAACCTCCTCAAACGTTGATGTTGAACGATTGCCATGCCGCAATCCCATCCCTTTAGGGGTGGGTTAGGCAGGCCTGTAGTTGGTCTATTCCTTAAATCCTCGAAGAATCCCTTCCATTTATGGGAGGGTTCTTCAATATTTAGATGTCTTCGTGGATGTGGGTGCAGGCACTGCTGCTGGAACAGGGCTTCTATATCTGTTGAAGAGAAATCTATCCGAAGCATACGTCTCCCTATCTAAAAAAAAATAGCGTATGCTAAAAATTTTTACTAGTCAAGCAATCTTGGTATATTGACTAATTTACCCTTATGGTCTGCTGGCCGTCATTGGGGAAAAGGCCGGGCAAAACCTTATCATCGGGGTCGAGAAGCTCGAGCTTGATCGTATGGGTGCCTTTGGGCAGGCCATAGATGTAGTAGGGGATCCACTGGGTTAAAATTCTTTTATTTTTGTCGATCGTGAGGCGGACTTTATAACCATCTCTGGAGAGCTGGGTGTTGGCAACCAGAAAATCGAGCAGGACGGGCTTGCCGGAAGAATATTCTCCGCGGGGCATGTTATAGGTCAAATAGGGACGGGATAGGTCGACGCTGCCTTTTTCTTTATTCACGTAAAAGTAGGAAGAGGCAAAGGTTCCATCGCCTTTGAGGGACTCATCGAATGAACGCTGTGGATAGACGCGGATAATGTGGAGCCCGTTGGAGAGTTTATAGGGGCATTTGATGCGGATCGTTTGATCGTAGTCGATCTCTTCGCGGTCGGCCGTGTCGTAGAGAGCTTCATTGATCTCTACAGGGTCTTTGTTATCGATGAGAAGCTGGAGCGTTTGGCCGTGCCCGCGGTCGCGGACTTCGCGCTGGCGCGGGAAATCGCTGACCACTCCAAGGGGATATCCCTCGAGGCGGATCTGGATTGCTGGGATCGTTTCTTTTGTCACGCCTTCTTCGGGGAAGACGATGAGAGTGCGGACTTCATCAGGTTCTGGAGTGGGATCGACGGGCACAACGCGCAATTCACCGGCGCGCTCGCCTTCAATGTGAGCACCAAAAAGCAGAACGCATAACATAGGGATGATCATGATAGCCTCCAAATATCTTCTGTTTAAGCCAGTTTCAGTTTTTTTTCAAAGAGGATTAGTTCAAGAGGAGATTTTTAACGCAAAGACACGGGGGCGTTAAAATTCTCTTTTTTGCAACTGGCTCATCAGCTATGCAAAGAATATGACCATCGAACTTGTTGTGCTGATCGTGATCATGGGCCTCGTCTTCGACTACACGAATGGTTTTCATGATGCTGCCAATGTCGTTTCAACGGTGATCGCCACGCGAGTGCTCGCTCCTGCCGTAGCGATCACGATGGCCAGCTTTTTCAATATGCTCGGGGCCACGCAAGTCAGCGGCGTTGCTCATACGATAACGTCAGGTCTCATAGATGCGAGAGAAGCGACCCAGCTGATGGTTTTGGCTGCCCTTATAGGGGCCATCGTTTGGAATATCGTGACATGGTATTTCGGCATACCCAGCAGCTCTTCCTATGCGCTGGTCGGCGGCCTCATCGGCGCGGCATTCGTCAAAGCCGGCCATTCGATTATTTTATGGCACGGGGTGCTCTATAAAGTGGTGATCCCGATGTTTCTTTCGCCCATCGCAGGCTTTTTCTTAGGGCTCGTTGTCATGCGCATCATCATAAAGATGCCGGGCAAGATCCGAAAGTACCACCATATGCAAATCGGGTCGGCGGCTGTCGTAGCCCTCTCCCACGGCCTCAACGATGCGCAAAAAAGCATGGGGATTATCACCCTGGGCCTTCTTTCGGCCGGGGTAATCCCTCATCCGACTATCCCTCTATGGGTGATTTTTTCTTGCGCCCTAGTCATGGGCCTCGGGACGGCCTTTGGAGGTTTTAGGATCATCCACACGATGGGATTTGAGATCACTAAGCTCGAGCCGCGCCAAGGCTTTGCGGCAGAAGTGGGGGCTTCCGTTGTGATCCTCATCGCCAGCGCCCTAGGGATGCCCGTCAGCTCGACGCATATGATCGCGGGAAGCATCACCGGCGTAGGGGCGGCCAAGGGGCGCCATGCTGTCAAATGGATTACCGCTCATAAAATGATCCTGGCCTGGTTTTTGACCCTTCCAGGGGCGGCCCTTGTCTCCGCTATTACTTACAAAGTGTTCTTAAACTTCTTTTCTTCAGCTATTTAAGAGAGAATTTTAACGCAAAGGCGCAGAGACGCTAAGTTTCTGTTGAGTCTTCGTGTTAAAATCTTATTTTCTTATTTAATTACAAATTAATTAACATTTTAATTAATTAGTATTATATTTAAGTTATGGCGAAAAGAAAGAAAAAGAAGATTTCGATGCTGGACGCGGTCGATCGGCTTTCTAACTTGGCCGAGCTCGACGTTGAAAAACCCCACGAAATCACATGGATCGACCCCTCTAAGCGCGAAGAGACGCGGGAAAAGATCCAAGAGACTTTCCATGTCGTCAGCGATTATCTCCATCATCTTTATCAAAAAGAGCGTATGGAGCTGACAGATCCTTTGGCCCAGCGCGGGATCCGCGCGGTCATGCAGCTGGCCAAAGAAGCAGCGTTGAAAGTCGGCAAATACACCGATCTTTTCAAAGAGGCCGTCGAGATCCCTGCCTATGACGAGCTCCGCCAATTTTACGCTAGCAAGGTGCAGCATAAGATCAAAAAAGGGCCTGAAAGGGAGTTATGGGAGCATCAAATCAAGGAAGGGGCTTTAGAGTCTGAGATGCGGGCGCTCAAAGATCTGGAAATGGTGCGGAAAGACGGCGACTACGAGCTTTTTTACATCACAAAACACGACGGAACTCCTTTTTGGAGCCCGCATCTTTTAAAGCATGTCCGCTGGGTCGGCAATTTCGACGAGGCGCTTCTTGCAGAGGAAGTAGAAAACCCTCTGGACCAAATCGACGTCATTTTAGACCGCGATTTCCATTTGTCCGCGAGGCAAATTGAAGATGAGGGGGCCGATCTCCTAACAGAATTTTATAAAGAGGCGATGCACCATAAGCAGAGTCCCTATGTTTCAGCCCTCCTCAAGGCCGCGATGGCTCTGTTCCTAGCAGAAAATCCTAAAAATCTGGCCCATAACACCCCGAACAAACATAGCCTCGATTACTTGACCGACTTTATTCGCTATTTACGCGCTGCGATCCTCTCCGAAGAGTACAATAAGAACTTGACCGTCCCCGAAGAAGCTCTCGCTCCCTTCGCGCGCATCTGCCAGCAGCTGACGCATACGTTTTGCGGCCTGCTTTATTTTCGGTCGTCCGTTCACAATGATATTCTTAAACTAATCGATAGCTTTGCCAGCCATCGCAGCGAAGGCGCGCAGCTTCTTTTGCCTTCTCTTGAGTCGTATGACACGGCCCTGCGTGAAAAAATGGCCTCGCTCCCTTCCGGCCCGGTCCTCAAAGTGTTAAAAGCCTTTCGAACCGACGAAGAGCATGAAGGCTTTGATCCCCACCTCCTCCACAACCTGCCCCATAAGCTCTTTGGCCTTTCTTCAGAGGGACTCGACGTTTCTTTTCTGCATCTTCCTACGCCCACACGCGAACAGATCATCGACAAGGCTGATATTTATCCTGAATTTGTCGGTTACCTGCGGTATTTGAGCCCGCAAAAGCATCTTCTCGTCAATTTGCAAGACCGAACGTCCTGGAAGGAACATACGCGCTCCATTGCCTTAGAAAAGCTTAAACTGGACGATCTATTAGTCCTCACACTTCCTAAAGACACCGATTTCTACCACCAAGTCCATGACTATGCCGACCTCGAGGACGCCAAGGCCTTTTGCAGCCAGCTTGAAGAGCAAGTCCTCAGCGGCGAGCCCTGCGGGTATCGCTTTCCTGCAAAATTTCCTGTCGAGAAGTTGACGGGTCAGTTAATTCCCTTCATTCACAAAGAGATCTATAACAGTAAACGGACGCTTTCTCACCACGAACGATGCGATTTCATCGAGCTTTTCTATCAGTTCCTGATTTTGTTCGTGATCGACAAGATTAAGCCCACCGCTGTGAGCTTTACATGCAAAGACGGCATCGATACCGGGGCGGCCTTTGGGGCCAGTATGTACGGACTTTTGCGCCTATTATCGAGCAAAGAGGCTTGGACAGAAAATGACCGCGCCTTTTTCCTCTTTTCTCTCTATGGCCCGGCGCTGCTTCTGCGCCACCGCATCATCGAACAAAATCGCCTGCAGCGAGCTCTTTCAGCGCTAGGGCGGTTCGAAGAGGCCATTAGAGCTTCAAGATCTTCTATCTTAAAGGCTTGCAGCGACCTCATGCCTGACCTGCCCCTCCACAAAATTAAGCTGAGCGAAGCTGCCTAACATTTTATTATGATTTTTTTTCTCAGCCCTCCCAGTCCTCGCGGTTCATAACAGAGGTCTCCCAATAATTAATTGTCTGCATGGGAGAATTCGCTTCGCGAGATTCTGTCCAAGCATAATTTGAAGTGCTAACAGTTTCTGTTGCTGGCTTCTGTGCGGCCTGCTGCACCGGAGGTTCGATTTTGGGGGGTGGAGGAAGCGAGATAGTTTTGTCATCATCTTTGAGGAGTAGGGGAAGTGCTGTATTAGCCACTTTCTTAACAGCGGGTTGAGGTGGAGATGCGTTATTGTTATTTGGCATGGGGGCGGAAAAAGTTTTGTCATCATCTTTGAGGAGTAGGGGAAGTGATGTATTAACAACTTTCTTAACAGCAGGTTGAGGAGGGGATGCATTATTGTTATTGGGCATGGGGGCGGAAAAAGTTTTATCATCATCTTTGAGGAGTAGGGGAAGTGCTGTATTAGCAACTTTCTTAACAGCGGGTTGAGGTGGAGATGCGTTGTTGTTATTGGGCATGGGGGCGGAAATCGGTTTTGAACTAGCGACATCCGACAGTTCGATGATAGTCTGGGCTACATCTTTGCATACTTTTTTATTTGTATCAAAAAGCTGCTGAATTGATCGGTAAATTTGACGATCTTGATCTACTATGGAAGAGGCGCTTGAAAGCTTTTTGGCTAGGCTTTTCAGAGTATTAAAGAGAGGATTCATCTTCCGTACTTCTTCATTGTCTAAAAGACTGTAAATTTGATCGCGGAGAGATTCTACTGAAAGATTATTAAGATCGGAAGAAGTGGGG
Source organism: uncultured Verrucomicrobiae bacterium (assembly GCA_963813135.1). Classification (GTDB taxonomy): domain Bacteria; phylum Chlamydiota; class Chlamydiia; order Chlamydiales; family Rhabdochlamydiaceae; genus SZAS-15. The sequence continues at coordinate 17,891 of CAWEXY010000006.1, forward strand.
TTTGAGGAAAGTGCGTTTTGTGGAATAGACGATGGGGGCGAAAGGTTAGCATAATTGGAGAGATAAGAACCTCTGATACTTTTGGAGGTTGGTTGGGGATCTAACGCTGAAAGAGTGTGTTGCCAATTGGATGGATATAAATGACCGGTGCTCTCGGTAGCAGCAGGAGTTTGATCGGGATCTCTGGTAAGGCGTACGAGATCTTCGGCTAGGTTTTGGGCTTTGGGACGCTCTGTTGGAGCTTTCCAACATTGTAAAATGAGGCCAGCATAAGTTTTGGGTGTCTCGGGCGGGATAGTTTCTGGGACGTTATGCAGCTTCCAAACGTAGATCATATTCACGTTGGCGGCATGGCTATAAGGGAGTTTTTGGGTAGCGATCTCCCACAAGACCATTCCCATGCTGTAGATATCAGTCTTAGTGCTGGCGGGGGTATTTGTACAAAGCTGCTCGGGAGCCATCCATATTGGTGATCCGATGATGTGGTTCGTATGGGATTTAGTCTGATCATGGATTTTTGCGAGACCAAAATCTGTAATTTTTGCGGTATTATCTTTGGCAATCAGGATGTTTAGGCTTTTGAGGTCGCGGTGGATGATGTTGCGATCATGGAGATATGCGAGACCTTTGCCGATGTCAGCAGCAATGCTATAGCGGCGGGGCCAGGGAAGTTCGTAGGCCTTTTTTAGAAACTTATCGAGCGAGCCATTTTCGAGATATTCCATGATGAGAGCAAGTTTACCCTCCACGCAGATACCGTATAGCTGGACAATGTTCCGATGGTTGCATTGGGCCATAATTTTAGCTTCGCTTTTAAATATGTTTAGAAATTGGTCGTCGATAACTTGGACGAGGAGTTCTTTTACAGCGATGGGAGTGGTACCCCATTTGCCGAGATGGACTTGACCAAAGCCTCCTTTTCCGAGGAGTATTCCTATGGTGAAATCTTTGGAGGGGATGGTTTTAAGTTGAACGATAGTGGTGGGATTTGCCATAAATACGCCTCCTTTACTGAATTGTCTTTATAGCTTAGACGAAAGGATCTTTTAGCAAAATACCGATGACCTGCCATCTAGACTAAATACTATCTCAACTATCAGCTCGACAAAGTTAGTGGAAGCGCATCCGATATCAAAGGCCAGGGCCTTTGTTCGCTGGCTGGCATGAGGAATTTTGTAGGAAAGGACCTTTTTTTTGAGAGCGCCGCTGGAGGCGCATCTTTCAAGTCCATTTTGCAAATCAGATCCAAAAACGCGGCTTCTTGGTTTGGCTTGTAGATCGGGCCATTAATAATGGAGCCGATAAGATGCAATTAAACTTGCTTTTGCCTCTTGGCAGGCCGCTCTTCCGAATCCGCTCTTGCGCTGGAAACGATCTTATCTCTGAGCTCCCCACTGAGAGAAGGGATGCTCAACAGAATTTCCCTTGGTGTTCGGCCGCTTTTATCTTTGGCTTGTAAATCCGCATTTTTGCTGAGAAGTTCAAAAACGATGGGCTCTAAGAATGGGGCTTTGTGCGCCGGGGAGGTTGCCATGGCCTCTGCCACTTTATGCAAAAGTGTCGCTCCCTGCTGATCTCGATAATCCGGGGATATGTTCTCGAGCAATTCCCCAGCTTTTCTACGCTGGGCAATGCGATAAAGGAGAGCTTTGATCGTTCCCGGGAACCGCCTGTCGACAAGGGTCCTGTCTTTCTCATTTTCTTGCCGAATAATCCTGCCCAACGCATCTTCCCGGGGAGTCATGTTCAGTGCTTTGTGCGCAGCAATTCTGTCCAATTCTTCTTGCGCAGCCATCCTGACAAAAAGAGGGTTGAATGACGTGCAAAGCCTGGGAGCCCACGCGAACGTCAGCAGGGCGATATCCGGATCTTGAGGACACTTGCATTTACCTTTAGGGTCATAAAAAATATCAAAAAGGCCCTGAAGAGAATCGTCCGATTTCAGAACATTTAAAAAGGTTGGAGATATGGCTATATTTAAGAACTGAACTATGGCTTGGTCGACGTATTTTTTTTGAATGCCCAACTTGTACGATTCTTGTAAAAAACGGAAAAAGGTTATCAATAAAGAAAAATCGGCTCGCCCCCCTGCTTCGATTTCGCGGATTAACCTCCCTTCAAGGATGCAAACAAACATCTTTATGTTATTTAGTACGTCATAGAGATCTCGCTTCTGTTTCAAGGCGCTCAAGCATGCTGCAAAAATCTCAGCAGTCCCCTCTTCGGCAACGGAAAGAATCATTTCGATAGGGACTACTACATTAGCTTTGTAAAATAGGCACAGACATTTTTCAACTTCATCGAGTTTTTTTCCGAGAAATAACTTTGTTAATTCAGGCTTGTTTTTAAGTAAAAATCCTATAGTTTTATAGAAGCGAATGCCTAAGCTATAACAAAGCAAGCTTTCTGTTGGGTCATTCCAAGTAATGAAATAAAATCTGTTTTTTGCGTGAGGGAATTTCTCTAATAATTCTTTTATGGATTCAAAAATAAGCCGCTCACTTGCGCCAGCTTGCATTAAGCTATGAATTAAAATATCTTGTTTTTGTGGTATCATCTTAAAGTTAAAGAGAAAGCCCAGTGTTTTCCATTTCCTGAAAGCCAGTATTTCATAGGCAAGGATGTAAAATTTGGATTTAAGGGCAAACATCAGAAGCGATTCGAAAACGATGGACTTATCGGGAAATATATTCGTTAAGAGATGCGTTAAGAGATAAAGGGGAGTCATTCCCTCTGCATTTTTGCATTGCCCTCCACCATGTTTAAGAAGAATGAGAAAAATATGCAGGAAGGCTTCTAATTTATTAGGCCTGGAGTAGGAGCAGCACTCTATAAAGATAAGTTCTGCGTATTTATGGGGAAGCGTCTCCCCGCGCAGTTTGGTATCCACCGGCATCTTCTCAAGTAGGATTTCAAGGGCGCGATAGTCGCCTTTGTCCGCGGCGTTGAAAAGCGCCTCTGGGGTGAGCTCTAGTCTCTATTCCTATTTACAATTTCCCACATCGATTCCGGCATTCTTCCAAAGTCACCCAGGACTGGTGGAGGAAGAGCGTATATATCGGGATACTTTTTAGAATAAGGTTTAAGAGCGGGAATCAGCATTGCAAGGGCTTCTTCGAAAGAGCATTCGGCAGCCATTCGAAAACACAATTTTAAACCCCGAATTTTGGCTGTTTCATCGTCCCGTTCCTGCAAGCTCTGAAGGATGCGCGAAAAAGCTTCTTTATTCCAAGCCTGCATGAGGATGCCTAAGTAAGTGTCTATCGTCCAATCAGCAAAATTAGATTGGATAATCTTCTCCACCATGAAATTGACTCTCTGCTCACGAGTTTTATTTCTCAGTTCTTGATTATAAGACGCGTACCTGGGATTAAAAATCCAATCCTCAAATTGCTTCTCAGCAATTGCCCTTCTAGCCGAAATCAGGCGGTGAAGAAAATCTTCATCTAACGGGATAAAATTTTTCTCTAGCAGTCTTCGAATTAGCAGCGCCTGCTCTACCTGCCCTTCTGCATTGTATGGATTTCCCCCCCAAATTTTAGTTGTACAATGAGCCGCCGAGCTGTGTTCATATGGAAGAGGAATGGGAGAAAGGTATATCGACCTTTTATTATTAAAATGAATTCGGGCGAAATATTCAAGTCTGTAAATTTGGTGAATTTGTAAAATTGTCGAATGATCAATATTATAGTACTTAATTTGATCTTTAAGATTAGGATAAATTTTGTATATTTGTTTTAAGAAACCCTCGCGCATTTCCGCGACTAAAAGAGCCCATGCTTTACAGACGCGAGCAATGGGGCAGACCTGTTTAACATAGGAGAAAATCTCTATCATTAATGGATTAGGAAGGCTTTTGATCGATGTAATATTTGACATATGGAAACATTTTAATTAAATCATGATTAAAGTAAAACATCTATACTGCTCCCTGTTAAAGAAAAAGCTTGGTTTAGGAGTATAATGACTAAAAACCAAGGAGGAATCTGATGAAGACGAGAAAATGGGACCCTAAAGAAAAAGCTAAGAGCGAGGAGTTTTTTTCATGAGAAAACGATCTACGGTTATCCATGAACGATTGCCATGCCGCAATCCCATCCCTTTAGGGGTGGGTTAGGCAGGCCTGTAGTTGGTCTATTCCTTAAATCCTCGAAGAATCCCTTCCATTTATGGGAGGGTTCTTCAAAGAAACGCCTCAATCTTAGACAAAATACGAGAGTTAAAGGCTGAACATCCTTTTTGGGGATATCGGCGCATATGGGCTCACTTAAATTTTATTGATAAGATGATCGTGAACAAGAAGCGTGTTTTTAGACTCATGAAAGAGCATCAGCTTCTTGTTAGCCCCGATACGAAACTGCGAGCGAAAAGAGCCGTTGAACGATTTGCCACGCCGCAATCCCATCCCTTTAGGGGTGGGTTAGGCGGGCTTGAGTTGGTCAATTCCTTAAATCCTCGAAGAATCTCCTTCATTTATGAAGGGGTTCTTCAAAGGCCCAAACCTCGAGCGAGAAAGCCTGATGAAATTTATGGGATCGATATGACGAAAATCAAGCTAAGGGAGCAGGGATGGGCCTATCTCGTCCTAGTGATCGACTGGTACACCAAGAACATCGTGGGATATACAGTCGATACGAGGTCAAAAAACAGCCATTGGCTGCTGGCTCTTAATCAAGCAGCTTGCCTGCAATGTCCTGAAGGTACGAGGGGAAAGGGAATCAAGCTAGTCTCCGATAACGGCTGCCAACCGACATCGACCTGCTTTATGGGAGCGGCGGCAGCGATGGGAATCGAGCAGATCTTTACCAGCTACAATAATCCCAAGGGAAATGCCGATACAGAGAGGGTATTTAGAACGCTCAAAGAAGAGATCGTCTGGACGAGGGAGTATGAGGGACTCGAGCAGCTAAAAAAAACTATCGAGCAGTGGGTTTACTATTACAACACGAGCTATCTGCACTCTGCTCTTGGGTATAAACCACCCGTATGCTTCGAAGAAGAATGCAAAAGGAAGGCCGCTTAATGGAAAACTGCCGTTTCCAAAGCAAAATCAAAGACTCCTACTTTTTAAGCTTGAGTAATGGGGAGCACTACACATCAGTATTAATTATAAATCATAGATCAAATAGTTCTTAAGTATGTAAAAAATTATTTAATATCATGGATCAAGGATTTTTTCAGCATGTCTGGCAAATGCTGCTTATACGACCGCTTAGTTCAAACTTAAGTCTTCGGGGATCATCGACAGGGTGGCGTATTTGCCGCCCATTTCACGCAGGATCATCTGCCACATTCTATCGGGCACCATTTCAAAAACGTGATGCGCAGAGGCGGGGTGGAGGAACCACATGCCGCTCATGAACTCGCGCTCGAGCTGGCCGGGGCCCCATCCGGCATAGCCAAAGCAGAGGCGGACGTGCGGGCCGTTGGAGGCGCTCATCGCTTCTTGCAGGAATTGCATGTCGCCGCCGAGGAAGACGCCGGGGCAGACTTGGAGGGTTTGATCGGGGATTTGGTCGGAAGAGTGGAGGAGCATCATTTGGTTGGGCTGGAGGGGGCCGCCGGCGCGGATCTGGACGTTGGGATTAGAGATCTCTTTGAGGTTGAGGATCTCTTCAGGGATCTCGATGTCGAGGGTCTTGTTGATCATCACGCCAAAAGAGCCGGTAGGGCCGTGCTCGCAGAGGAGGATGATCCCGCGGAAGTAGATGCCCGAGTCGATATCGGGGCTGGCGATGAGCAGGGTGCCTTTCGTGAGGTTCGAGTAGGGGACGATATCGCTCATTATTCCGTGACCGCCTGCGTGAGCTGTTCGTTGTAGAGGCGGAGGTTGTCGGACATCTCATCGACTTCGCGGAGGAGCTCGGCAAAGTCGTCGCGGAACTTGGGCATTTCAAGGATTTTATCGGTCTCAGGCTTGGAGCGGGCTCTTTCGATGAGGGTTGAGATGCGCGACATGGCGGTATTGATCTGATCGATCTCGGTTTGGAAGAACTGCTGGAATTGATCGGGGCTATTGAGCGAGTTGAGGACGGTCATGCGCTTGGTGCGGGTACGCTGCCAGCTTTTATTGAGATGGAAGAGGACTCCATAGTGGTTGATATCGTTCATCATGGTGTCGGCCTTGCTCAAGATGGCTGTGAAGCGCAGGTAGAGGTCGTCGCTGGATATGATTTTACCCAGCGTGCCGGATCCATCGGCGACGTCTTTGGAGATCTGATCGATGTTTTCGCTGACGGACTTGAAGTTGGCGAGGGTGCTGCCGAGGTTGGTGAAGACGCCGCCCTGGTGCATTTCTGTCATGGCGCGGTCGACTTGGTCCATCGAGGAGGTGAACTTTTGGGCGCCGGCTTTAACGTCGGAGACGATGTCTTTATCGTTGACGGAGCGGACCGCGATGTGGATTTCGTCCATGGCGCCGCTAAAGTTGGTGACGGCGGCGGTCATTGTATCTTGGTTTTTCTCGATCCAATCATGGATGAGCTGGATGGTGTCTTCCATCTTTTGAGAGATGTCGGAGATTTTATTGAAGGTGTTTTCGATGGGGTCGATCGAGTCGGCATAGAAGGGGGTTTTGTCCGTGAGCCGCTCAGGCGTGACGCCTTTGGGAGGGGCTTTGGGGACGATGGCGATCGACTTTTCGCCGAGGAGGCCGGATGTTTGGATGGAGATCTCGTCGGTGTTATATACCTTCACGTTGGAATCGACTTTCAGGGTCAGTTGATAGAAGAAGAGGCGGCCGAGCGAGTCGGAGGGCTGGGTCTCGCGGGCATGGTAGATCTGGTCGATTTCGGTGACTTCGCCTACGGCTTTTCCGGCAAAGAGGACGCGGGTGCCGATGTTAATTTTATTGATGTTGGAGAAACGGACATAGAGCGTTTGCTTTTCATCGCCGACGGAAGGATGGAGAAAAAAGACAATACCTACGAAGACTGAGATAGCCCCGATGAGGAAAATTCCAATCATGATGTTCTTCAGCTGGTTAGACACTGGGCTTCATCTCCTTGATACGGGAAGGGTCTTGGGAAATTGTCTTCCTTAAGAATTCAATTATAGGATCGTCGATTTTCATGAAAGTCTCAGGTTCAGAAATGTAGGCGATTTTTCCGTCCCGGATGAGGGCGAGGCGGTCCCCGACGCACAGGGCCGAGAGGATATCATGGGTCACGACAATGCTGGTGGCCTTGAGCTCTCTTTGGGTTTTTACGATGAGGTCATTGATCTGCATAGCGGTGATCGGGTCGAGGCCGGTCGTCGGTTCGTCGTAGAGGAGGATGGAGGGGCGATAGACGATGAGGCGCGCAAGGCCCGCCCTTTTGCGCATGCCGCCGGAGAGGTCGGAGGGCATTTTGCTCTTCGGTTCCAGCTAAGCCGACCATGTTGAGGGCTTCAGATACTTTATGCTGGATCTCGTCTTCGGAAAGATGGGTGTGCTCGCGGAGGAAGAAACCGGTATTTTCTCCAACGGTCATGGAGTCGAACAGGGCGGCCCCTTGGAAGAGCATACCCATGTTATGGATGGCGTTATATAGAGCAGGGCCAGAAAGCTCTGTCACGATAGATCCATCGACGTCGATCGTTCCCGAGTCGGGCTTTGTGATGCCGATGATGTGTTTGAGGAGGACGCTTTTTCCCATGCCGGAGCGTCCTAAAATCACGAGCGTCTCGCCCGTTCTAATATCGAGATCGAGTCCATCGAGGACTTGGAGGGAGCCGTATCTTTTGCTTAGGTTGCGGATGGTGATCATATGTATTTGGAAATATAGCTCCGGATCATGTTGAGGAACATGGTGAGGAAGAAGTTAGAAAAGAGGATAAAGCAGTAGCAGATAACGACGCTGTTGGTGGTCGCTTTGCCCACGCCGGCGGCCCCGCCCCACGTTTTCATGCCTTTGTGGCAGCTGATGGTCATGATAAGAATTCCAAAAACAAACGATTTGGTGATGCCGGTGAAGAGGTCGAACATCGTGATATGGATGGGCATCGGATCGACATAGGCGCTGGGGGCCATGCCAAAATAGAAAACGGCGATGAGATATCCGCCAAATATCCCCATGACCATGCTGAAAACCGTAAGAAGCGGCATAATAAGTGTTCCGGCAAGCACACGGGGCGCGATGAGGTAGCGGTTGGGGTTGACCGCCATCGTCTCTAAAGCATCGACTTGTTCCGTGACTTTCATGGTGCCGAGCTCTGCGCACATGGCGGCGCCGACGCGTCCGGTGACCATGAAGGCGGTGAGGACAGGGCCCAGCTCCGTGATCATCGCTTTGGCGACCATGAGGCCGGTGACCCCAGAGAGGCCTTTATCGGCGAGCTGGTAGAAAGATTGGGCGGCGAGCACGAGGCCTGTGAAGAAGCCGGTGATGGCGACGACGGGAGTAGAAGCGACGCCAATATCGTATAATTGCTGGAGGATGAGACGAAAGTGAGGAGGGCGCTTAATCGTGGCTGCAACAACAGCGACGATCATGCGGGCATACTCTCCCATTCCTGCGATGAACTTGACGTTCATCGTCAGGAACGAAGATAAATAATTAACGGGCGAGCTTTCTTTATCCATAGTGCCTTTAATCGGCATTGTAGGGGATAAAGGAATTTATACCCAAAACAACTTGAAAGATTGGGAACCTTCCTTATGAAATTTCCCCTTTTTCAAGCGTGTTTGGGTATATCATTATATCTGACGCGCACTCTGTTTATGGGAGTCGGCGCGCTGTTCGAGCGTATTGGCGTATTGCTCGATGTTGGTCATCGAGGATCGGCTTGAAGCTTGTTGGCTGAGTTGCATTTGTGTCAGTTCCTTATCCTTCTCAAGACCTATTCGATGAGTTTGAAAAGATGCTTCTCCAAAACTTCCTACTGCTTCTGCGGTTTTGGCATTTCCTGGCTGGTTTTTATAGGTAAAATAAGCACTGGCGATGGCCGCGCCCACTCGTAGGGCTCCATTCAATGCGGTGTTCAACCATATTTGATCGTAAACATTCCCGGTTTTATTAGCGAGACGCTCAACGGTGTCTTGCTGGTTCATAGAAGCGCGTGCAAGCATTCCTTGGAATCTTACAAGTGCTTTTTCAATAGGAGCAAATAGTGCTGATGACATAGTTACCTCATGCTGGTATGGATTGGTTAATGGTAAAGCGCGTAGTTCGTTTATTACGCGTGTAATTCTTTCAAACTCTCGCATCAATGTTTCAATCGCTTGATAGAGATTTTTAATGGATTCGTCTTTTAAGAAAAGATCTTTTTGGACACCGATCAGCCCGAGCTCTGCTCGAATTTTGATGAACTCTAGATAGGGTTTTACTGCGGCCATTATTCCATTGATGCCCAGCTGCAGCGCACCGAGGAGATCTTTGACTTCCGGCATAGTTGTACTGTAACGAGAGGCTGCCATCGAAAGGGCCAGGCTGGCCATGGCAAAGATAATCGGAAGGGCAACAGGGAGAAAACCTTGCGACGGCTCGCTACCGTTATGCATCCATTCGTCAATACCCACGCCAATTAAAGCAGTAATCCCCGCTGCAATCAGAAGCGCTCCGGCTGTATCAGAGCCTTTGTCTTGGGAAATGGCATATGCACCCAACCCGATATTGGCGACAGCAAGAACAACTCCGCTGAGTTGTTGTAGATAAGACCACGTTTGACTGCTTTGGGCAGCTTCGGCAGACTTTTGGAGAGCATCAATGTGACGGTTGGTGATCTGTTCAAACTCCACATTTTGACGATCGATCTGCTTAGCATTGACCTTCATCGCATTTTTGGAATTGCGCGAGACACCGTCATGAATATCAATGAGGGCGAGTTCGAGTTTTTTGAGTTTGGGCTTTGAGGGTTTATAGGAAGAATCGATTGCTGCTGCCGGGCCAATCCAAGAATCTGTGGGCAACCCTTGCGGCTGCGGGAACTGGAGTGGAGGGGGAAGGGGGATTTCTTCCAGTTGACGGATTTTTTCAACGTTCATGGAGAAGCGACTCCTTCAAAGACGGTGATTTGATCGAGTAAAGCAGAATCATGGGCGTGCTGTAAAAGAGAGGTCGAGAGCTTTAAGGGCTTCTTTTTTTTTGATTGAGAGATACAAGGCATTCAGCAGCGTGAAAGTGCGCTTCGGGATCTTGGGGGGCGAGGAGGGATGTAAATGCCCATCCATAGAGAGCTTCAAGATATTTCGCCTTCCATCTGTTTCGAAGCCGGCAAGGCCTTGCCAAATGTCGGCGTTCATGGGTTCTTCAAGCGATAGCTTTGTAAAGATATCGGATGCCAGGGCATAGTCTCCAGCTTCGTAATAGGTATGTGCAGCAGTGTAGTCGATTACATTCCTGCGCGTTGGTTATGGGTCAGCGTTTTCATCATCTCGCGGAACATTTTCAGGAGCTCGCGGGCAATTTGCAAAACTTCGTGACGTTTTTCGACAGCCCATTGAGATCGACGTTTGCAAGTTGACTTTGCGAGCGACTTGTTCGATCTGTCTCCCGAGGACTTTAGTGAGGGTCTCCGGCTTCAGTGCGCGAAAATTTGTTCTTGTTACCGATTAACGTTACCCATTTAGGAGGTTTACACCTGGCTCGCGTGGCATGAAAATATTATAAATCTCATCGAGAAGGGGACCTTCGTCCTATCAGATCGATTTCTGTTTTTTGGGGATCTGCGAGTTCTTCGTTCGAAGGCTTCTAGCAAGGAGGTAATCGATTTCATTTGATCGTTGAGGGCTTCAACCTTGGCAATCTGCTCGCGTATCTCGCCTTCGTGCAATTTCTCGACGTTGAGCTGGAGGTTGGTGAGGAGAACGCCGATATGCGGGTCAAGCTCGGTGTCTTCGCCATCATTTTCCAGAGAAGCCTGAAGGCGCTCCAGTTATTCAAACTCATCTACACTCGCATCCATAACATCTGTAATTGCTGACATTTCAAAACCTCACAACTTTTTGTGCAACATGTTACCAATTTGAAAACGTTTTTTCCAACAAAAAATAATTGTGTTAATTTTTGATAAAAAAATGAAAAACGATCGTTAAATTTTGCGGGCTATAAAACTAATGGATGTCGGGCTGAGCTCCATGAAACGTGTGTGCATTTCACTAAACTCTCATTGTATATTTTTGATCTTCGAGCAGAGCGGGCAAACAAGGCGGCGTGATGGACCCAAGCGCCTTTGGTCGCTCTCTCTTCATTTTCTTCTTCTTTGGAGGTGGGACGAAGGCGAAAATCACCGGTGATTAATCCGTCACTAGAAAGGGCATGATGAGCGCGCGCCCAAATAGTTTTGAACTCGGATAGGATTGCAATAGGAGAGAGATTCAAAAGCTAAAATGAGATCAACTTGGAAGGGAAATCGATAATCTTCGACTGCTTGATTGACAAAGGATGGATTGTCGGTTTGAGCTGCCCTGCTGCAGGCATCTTTGAGAGTCGCTAAGGCGTTGAGAGAAGGATCTATAACGGTTATGCGCTAGTCGTTTGTAGCAGATGTTGGATAGCCATGACGTTGATGCGGCCGATCACTAGGGCGCGTTTGGGAAGGTCGACTTTGGGGGTGTGTATCTTTGCAGGGCGGTAAAGAATTCGCTGGGCGTGTTGCCTGTTGCGTAGCTGACCGTGTCCCAGTAAAGAGTGCGGCCTGCCGGGCGGTTCTGTTTTGCTTCGTCCTCGATTCTTTGATAGGTTTCTTCTGCAGTGAGTTGAAATTGGAAATAATCGACCATAAATTTGATTAGACCACAACAATCCGCGCTCATTTAGATATCCTTGAGTTTAATTTGCGGCAATTTTAATGATGATGCTAATTTAGATCAATAATTCATATTCCACTTGAGGGAGAACTTTCCCTGATCGTCCTCTTGCGTTTCGGCTTGGAGGGTGAACCCATGCTTGAGTTCGACCTCGACGATGACTTGGCTGCTCTCGGCGCTTTGGGAGAGGGTCACCGATGACTCCTTTGGCGAGATATTTGCCGACTTGGACGGCGATGTTGTCGGATTCGCCGGAGACGATGTTCAGGCGATCGACGCCGATGCTTTGGCGGATCGATTCGAGGACGGAAGGGGCTGCGCCGCCGGATAGGGAGACGATGGCATCGGCGAGTTGGAGAAGCTGCGCGGCGGTGAGTTCCGAGATGTCTTTGTTGAAAAGGATGCGCGCGAGGATGGAGCTGGTGGGGAGTGTCGGGGTCGATTGGAAGGTGAGGACAGGGGACTGCAGGGGGCCGCGCAGCAAGGCGTAGACGGTGATGTCGGCGAGGTTTAGCGTGGCGGTCAGATTGAGGTGGGAGGAGTTTTCTGAAAAACTAATGTCGCCTTGGGTGAGAAGAAATTCTTTCCCGCCGAAATGGAATTTGCCCTTGATGAGGCGAAGGGTTCCTTTGGGCTCGATCGCGAGATTGCGTCCCGTAACATGGAGGTTGCCTGCGAGTTCGGCTTCGAGGCCCCGTCCTGTGAGGTAAATGGATTGGCCGGCGCTCGAGATCAACATCGTAATAGAAGGGGTACGAGGGTTCAAGAGAGAGCGTGGCGCTCTTGAGATGCTCGGGCGGGTTTTCAAAGGTGATGGGGAGGATGGGAAGATCGGTGGGAAGTCGATCAGGGATGCGGAGGTCTGCGCGATTGAGGGCGAGGGAGCCTTTGACGGTGGCATCGCGTGCTGTGCCTGTGAGGACGGCGTCCCCGCTGGCGCGGGTGACGAGCCAGGGAATATCGAGGATTTGGACCTTGTCGATAGATGGCGTCTAACTCGAAAGCAAATTGGGGAGAAATGGAGATCTTTCCTATAGCTTGAAGGGTGCCTTCGGTTTCATCGTTCGCAGAGAGAGAGGTAATGAAGAGGTGGCTGTGTTCGGCATAGCCCGAAGCGTGATGTTTTGGAGGTTCATGCCTGTAAAGTAATTTTCGTACGATCCATTTTGGAGTTCAAACGTCCCATGCAAGGAAGGGTTGTTCAATGTTTGGGCCATGAGAGGGTGGAGGGAGAGGTTTCCTGTCGTGCGGTGGCTTCCGATGTTGATGAAATCAAAGATCTCCTCGAGGTGTCCTTGGGCTGTGATTTCGCCGGCGAGGGTTTTATCGGGGTCGATGCTGAACTCAAGAAGGGGGAGCGTGAGGGCAAGCTCGCAAAACTGATCGCCTGTCGCATGGAGGGCACCATGGACCTGAAGCCGCTGGTTTTCGATGTTCGCTTGCAAGGAGCCTTTGGTAAGAATCGGAGTTTGTTTGCCGGACTGCAGGATGTTGCCGCGCTCTAAAAGGAGGTTGGCGCGTCCGTGCATGTTTTCTTTAGCGCCTTCTAAAGCGACATCGAGGGCGCAGGTGCCGCTCAAGGTAAACCGATGGGTGGCAATCGCTAGGAGATCGATAGGGAAGTGCTCGGCCTTGAGATGGACTTTGGCGTTTTCAGGGCTCCAGTCGAGCGCTCCTTGCAGATATCCTTCGGCAAAGAAAAGTTTCGTCTCTGTGACGAGAAAGTTGTTTTCATTTTTGTGGAAGGAAAAAGGTTTTTCCAGAGAGATGACTTTTTGCAAAATATGGCCCGACAGATGATCGAGCTGGAGATCAAATAGGGAGGGCGCGATCGCACAACTTCCCTTCGCTTCGATATTGAAGGGCGTTTTCCACTGTCCCTCTGCGGCAAAGGAAAAAGGGAAACGGCCGCTTTCCCATGTCGTATTGAACGCAAGGCGGTTAAAGAAAAAGGATTTTAAGTAAAAAGTATGGCCTTCGATTG
>CAWEXY010000007.1:0-42039 GCA_963813135.1 uncultured Verrucomicrobiae bacterium
TAAATAGTAAAATGACCCAATTGAACGCTATCCTTGCCTTGGCCCGGCAAATTCCTTCGAATGAAGCAGCGCTGCCCCAAAAATTGGCTGAGCTGAGCAAACTCACAGAATCGTTAAGACAAGAGCCGGAACTTCAAGAGCTATTCGGAAAAATTGCAGATATCAACAAAGCGCTCACCGAAAAATATGAAAAAAGGCGATCTTTACAAAACCTAACATCTACCTACTTCGTCGGAGAGGCCAGCATTGATGGATTAAAGATTGAACAAGAACACAAAGACGACCTGAAACAGAAACTGAAGACCAAGACACATATCCCACGTATCAGAGAATTGATTACCGAATACCAAGTAGATTTCGAGCCGTTCACACAGTTTACAAAAGACTTAGAGGATAAAGTTAAGGTATTCGAAGAAAAAATAACTGCGGCTGAAAAAGAAAAAAGTCAACAACTAGCAAAAATTGGCCAGGCTGTTATCGGTTTCAAAAAAGCAGCCGACAACCTTCCTGCATTCAAAAGCAAGCCGGTTCATCTCCTTCGATATGTATCCAATGACCAAATTCGTTTCACGATCCTGCAAATCATCACCAATCTTGTTTCAGCTGAAATCCTTCCAGATGTTAAACAAGCGCCTTCCTCCGCATCTAAAGGTTACTTGAACCAGTTCTTCTTTCACCGTATGATGTCAAGAGCCATGGATGTTCCATTGCCTATAACAGTAATGCCGCCCAACAGTAAATTGTAAGCATGCACCGCCACTTCACAGCCAGCGTTTATATCCTCGATAGCGGGAAGGTCCTCCTTCTGCCGCATGTCAAGCTGGGCAAGCGGCTCCCGCCCGGCGGCCATATCGAAGCCGATGAGACGCCGGTCATGGCCGCGAAACGGGAAGTCATGGAAGAGACTGGCCTCGAGATCGAACTGATTGCCCAAGAAAACATCTGGCTGCAGTTTTGGAACGCCTCGAGTTTTGAGCGGCCCTATCTGTGCCTGTTAGAGAACATTCCCGCCTACAACGAGACGCCGGCCCATCAACATATCGATTTCGTTTATCTGGCCAAACCCTCCGGCGGGGAGCTCATGCCTCCGGCCCAATGGTACACATGGGAAGAAGTGAACGCTTTGGAAGAGGAAGACATCTTCGGAGAGACCAGGGCAACCATCCGCCATCTCTTAAAAGAATCTGCCTATGTCTAAGTCTTTATTCATCGCCTCGACGGGGCAAAATGTCGGGAAGACCACCGCCTGCCTCGGACTTTTTTCCGGACTGCAAAAAAGGTTCTCCAGAGTCGGCTTCTGTAAGCCCGTCGGCCAACAAACCGTCGAAGTCGAAGGGTGCCTGCTCGTCGATAAAGACGTTGTGTTGGTCAAAGAACACTTCGGGCTGCTTTCCTCATATCATGACATGAGCCCCGTGCTATTTCCGCCGGGCTTTACCCGAGAGTATTTAGATGGAAAGGTCCATACAAAAGAATTAAAGGAACGCATCTGCGGGTCTTTTGAAAAGATCCGCAGCGAACATGAATTCGTCCTCCTTGAGGGGACCGGCCATATTGGCGTAGGATCTATCGCGGGGATCAATAATGCCCAGGTCGCTGCGATGCTCAAAGTTCCCATGGTGCTAGTGGCGCCCGGCGGGCTCGGATCGGCCTTTGATGAGCTCGCGCTCAATAAAGCCCTCTGCGACCAGCATGGGGCCCAGGTGGTGGGCGTGATCCTCAACCGCGTGCTCCCCGAAAAGCGGGAGATGCTCACAAAATACATCGCCAAAGCTCTGAAGCCCTGGAAAATTCCCCTTTTGGGCTGCATCCCGTACGACGCGTTCTTAAGCAACCCGATGATGAAAGATTTTGAGCAGCTCTTTAAAACGACGCTGATCACGGGAGCTGAGCATCGTTTGCGTCATTTTAAGCAGACGCGGCTGGTCGATACTTCGCTCGAGACTTACCATGACCTTATCGCCAAGAGCCAACTGATCATCACGCCCGCAACGCGGGAAGATATCATTTTAGCGACTCTTACCCGGCATTGGGACGTTAAATTAGAAAATCCTGCCCAGGACCTCGAAGCAGGGATGATCCTGACAGGAGACTCCCCGCCCAAAAGAGCGATTGTCGAAGAGATTAAAAAAGCATCCATCCCGATGCTTTACGCGCCTCTAAGCAGTTATCAAGTGATGAAAATGATCACGTCGTTCACAGCCAAGATCTTCAAGGAAGATGTCCCCAAGGTCCAAGAGGCCATCGAAGTCGTGGAACGTCACATTAATTTCTCAGCGATCTGATCTGCGGTAATGTTGTGGATGCAAGCGCCTGTTGGACACGTGCGCAGCACGGGGCACCGATGTACAAACGTGCGTCCATAGGGGCAGGACCCCTGCAAGTGCTTATGTTGAGCGCCGAGCGGTTTATAGACATGGGGGTTGGTGGGGCCGAAAAGACTGAACGAGGGGGTTTGCGTCATCGCGCATAGATGCAGCGCTGCGGAATCGACCGCCAACACTAAATCAACATGGCGCATGAGCGCTTGCCACAGAGGGATCGAAAGATCTCCTACCGCGCGGCTATCGCTGGGGAACTGTTGGTGAAGCTCCTCGGCCAACGCTTTTTCTTGAGCGTTGGAGTAGACGAAAAGAAAATAAGGGCCCGATATCTTTTGAAGAAGGGCTTTGAGAGTCTCTGCCGAAGGCTGCTTATTGGACCATTTGGAGCTCATCGCCACCATGTAGCAGGGATGGCGAGGAGGAAGCAGCGTCCGCAGGCGGGACTCTTCATCGGCGCTCAGTTTTAAGATGATTTCTCGAGGTGTAAACGCCTCTCCTCCCACTAAACGCAAATACCGCTCCTGGACCGGCAAATCCCCTGCTACCGATACACGTTTGTTAGTGGCGAGCAAGTTGGGTTTTTCTCGGACGCTTTTACTATCAAAACCGATCTTTTCCGTCCCCCGCGCCCACCAGGTAAAAAAGGCCGATTTTGTATTGCCTTGCAAGTCGAAAATGAGGTCGTAAAATTGGGCGCGGAGCTTGCGGCGCACCTCAAAGATTTCTTTCCACGTGGACCAGAGAAAAATATTTTTTCTCCACTTTCTGGTGGAAATAGAAATAACCTCAGAGACGCCTGGATGCGCTTTTAATAAATTTGTATATGTTTCCTCGGCGACCCAGTCGATCTGGGCGCCTGGGTACCGTTCAAGTAAATAATCGAGAGCGGGAAAGGATTGAATGATATCCCCTAGGGCCGAGCTCTTGATGATTAAAATACGCATGAAAAAATTATCGCAAAATTCCCTATTGATTGCCATTGAACAAAGATTTAGAATCGCGAGCTCTATGAGAACATTTTTAGATCCTTTGGACATTAGAAGACACTATTCTAAGTATCCTCAAACGCCTGACAGACAGGCCGCCATCAAGCTGATGCTCCGGACAGCCGTTGCCGGGCTGGGGGTGCTGGGAGCCTTCAAAACTCGTGAATTTAAAATGTTTATAATGATGGGAGCTGTGACTTTTGCACCTTCCATGCTGTTGGGAGCGGGTGGATGGATGGCCTGCACCGGCACTGCAAAGGTTGTGGCCTCCTTAGCTGTGCCCTCGCTGAAGGGACTGGCCATCGGTCTTGCTAAGGCCGGCAGCGGATATTTGTGCATTGTCTATCATGATTTTCCCGAAGAATATTTGGGAATGGGCGGAATTTACGATCTCAGCATCATCGATACCTTTTCACAAATGCTCGGATGAGAGATCGAGCTCTTCCAACGCCATTAAAAAATCTTCCGGCAACGAAGCTGCCACTTCAATCTCTTCCCCGCTGGTCGGATGTGTGAACCGAACGCGATAAGCATGGAGTAGCACACGCGGCGGCTCATAAGGGCAGGTAAAGCGCTTGGCGTACTGCGTATCGCCCAGGATGGGATGCCCCATCTCTTTGAGGTGGACGCGGAGTTGGTGGGTGCGGCCCGTCACCGGCTCGCAAAGCAGGAGCGAGGCTTTTTTTCCGGCTTCCAAAAGCGTCCAGTTGGTAATAGCCAGTTGCCCTTTTGCGGCTGACCCATAGATCGTTTGCCCTTGATAGCTGTGCTTTTTGGCAAGGCGCGTCGTGATGGTTCCCTCCTCTTTCTCAATAGGCCCATCGACGAGCGCGAGATAGGCCTTATACAACGCTTTCTCGGCAAAAAGGGCGATCATCTTTTGTCGCATCTCTTCGGTTTTCGCTAGGATGAGAACGCCCGAAGTTTCTTTGTCGAGACGATGGACGAGAAGGGCGGGGAAATTTTCGGGAGAGCACGCGATGCCTGCAGGCTTATCGCAGATGCAGAGCTCTTCGTCTTCAAACAAGATATTGAGATTGGTTTTTTTTGCCTGAGCGGCCAGGTCGATTTCGACAAGATCGCCCACATTGAGGGGGTGGGTCGAGAATGTCTCGATGCGGCCGTTGATGCGGCATTTTTTTCCGTCGATGGCGCGCTTGAGGGCTTTGACAGAGGTTGCACCCTCGCAATGCTCCCGCAAGAAGTAGAGGAGCTTCATTCCCTTTTCTTGCGGGGCAACCTTAAATGAAAACTTCATTGCATCCTACTCGGCTTAACTTTAAGAAATAAAGTATTAACGCAAAGGCGCTAAGGGTCTTTTGTACCTTTGCGCCTTTGCGTTAAAAATCTTCCTCTTCACTTTTCGAGGTCGGTTAAAAACTCGACGAGGAGCCTTAGGCCAAAGCCCGTTGCAGGTGTCGAGTGATAGTGGCGCGGATTCGAAAGATAAGCGACGCCCGCGATATCGAGATGGGCCCAAGCCACTTTTTTCTCGATGAACTCTTGCAAAAAGATCGCACCCGAAATCGAAGAAGCTTTCCGATCGCCGGCATTTTTCATATCGGCAATCGAAGATTTAAGCACTTCTTTGTATTCCGGAAAGAGAGGGAAGCGCCAGAGGCGCTCATATGTGGCCGTCCCAGCATCCAACAGCCCTTTGGAGAGCTTATCGTCATTCGAAAAGAGCCCTGCCGCTTCTTCACCCAGCGCAACGACGATGCCGCCCGTTAAGGTGGCCAGATCGATAATACGTTTGGGTTTGTAATGTTTTTGCACGTAAGAAAGGGCATCAGCAAGCACGAGGCGCCCTTCGGCGTCCGTATCGGCAATCTCAACGGTTTTCCCTGCATGACTCTTGTAAACATCGCCGGGTTTGTAACTCAGAGACCCGATGGCATTTTCCGTTGAAGGAATAGCGCCGAGAATATTCACTTTGAGCTTGAGGGTGGCAGCTGCTTTAATGACACCGAGAACGGTGGCTCCGCCGGCCATATCATCTTTCATCGTGATCATACCGCTGCCCGGTTTAATATTGAGTCCACCGGTATCATACGTGATACCCTTGCCGACTAAGACCGTCAGGTCATCGCCGGAGGGATTGCCGCGGTATTCGACCAGAATAAAACGGGGCTCTAGGGGAGAAGCGCGATTCACCGCGAGCAGGAGTCCCATCTTCTCTTGCTCAATTTTTTTCTTATCCAAGATCGTCGTTTTAACTGCGCTGTGATCTTTGGCAAGTTTTTTGGCGACATCGGCAAGGTACTCAGGCGTCACATCATCGGCATTTCCCATGACGAGGTCGCGGGTAAAGTTGACAGCTTCGATAATCGCCTGCGAACGCTTGCACTCGGCAAAAACTTCTGCATCGATGCCAATCAAGCAGCACTTTTCAACGTAGACAGGCGGATCTTTCTTTACCGTGGAGGGCCTCAAGGCATCGAAGACGTAGCTCGCGAGCAAAAGACCTTCCGTGATCGCAGCTGCGGCAGGGAAGCCTGTTTTGGGAAGGGCGATGCTGATGGCCGCTATTTTTTTGGAGCGGCACCATTTGATCGCTGCCGCCATGCTGCGGCGCAGACGCTCGCCGTCGCATGTCTCTTTATCCCCTAGGCCGAGGAGGAGCAGCCGGTCTTCCTTGTTGTGTTTTTTGTAGATAGGCAGCAGCTCTCCTTCTTTGCCCAGGAAATCGCCGCTTTTCACAGCGGGATCAAATGCTGCGGCAAACGAGTCCATCGGGCATGCAGACAGCGCCCGTTTTTCTCCCTGCCAAAAAGGGAGAATGAGCAAATCGGCCGATTTTCTCTCGGCGAAACTGGGGGCGTATGATAATTGCATTAGAACGGCACCTCATCATCACCAATGGCAGCAACCGCTTTTCCTCTTCCATAGGCTGGCTCGCCTTTCTCAGATTTTTCTTCTTCGGAATCTCCTTGGGAAGCTTCGCCTCCTTTCGCGGAGTCAGGACGTCCAAAGGGGCTGAAAAGGATGCTAGATGCGGTCAGGCTCATAGAGATCTGGGGTTTGCCATCGCGATCTGTGAAGATTTCGGGTTTGTTCATTTCGCCGACGACGATGATGGGGCTTCCTTTTTTAAAGTAGGGTATCATCTTATCGAATTGATCCCCCCAAATCGATACGCGCCACCAAATGGTTTCATCTTTGCGAGCTCGGCATGCCACGCGCAGCGTGGTCACTTTTTGACCGGATGATGTAAAACGGACTTCAGGGTCTGCGCCAAGGTGTCCAGCGATTGTTGCTTGATTCATATCTCCTCCTAAATAAGATTCTTTGTCATTGTTGCAGGTGCAGAAAAACATTTCAAGCAGCGAATGAAAACCAAGAGAAAAAGGGTGTCGGGCTCTGACGAGCCCGAAAGTAATTTTTTATTTTTTGGGTTTCCTATGACATGTCGGGACCACGGCATTACATGTCCGTGCTCCCCGCTGCCCTCCTTGAGCTGACATCGGCTGCGCTAAATGGGTCCTCCGGCGCCGCGGCGTGCGGAGCACTGCCGCCGGCTTGTTCGGACCACATTTAGCATTGCCGGATGCAGCCGCGGGCTGCTCGCTTGCGCTGCTAAGGCAGCGCCGGCTCGCAAACCAAACTTAAGAAAACTTCTTAAAAATTGGCCTGTGAGCCGACGCGAAAAGGGACCCGTGCCGCAGGCATGGGAAATGAGCGCGCGAACAGTCGATGGCTTGCAGCCGCCCTGCAAAATGGTTCCGAACAAGGAGAGGCTGTGCTCTGCACGCCGAACCTTTGGGAGGAGCCATTTGGCTGGCGGATCCAAGCTCAAGGAGGGCAGCGGGGAGCACGCGCACACAAGTGGCGTGGTCCCGACATGTCATAGGAAACCCAAAAACTAAAATTATTTCATCGGGCTCGTCAGAGCCCGATACATTTTCTCATCTTGTGTTGCGGGAAATGCCCCCTTAAGATAATTAAATATTTTAGTTATGACCCTGGCGGAAGATTTCACTCCTGATTTTTATGACCCGTACTCGGATGTGAGCCTGTTTCTAGCACGCGAGGTCAAAAAAGCGATGCGAGAGGAAACGGAAATGAAATGGTCTCCCACTCTGCAAGAAAAACTTCTCCAAAAAATTGCGCCCGAATTTTCTAAGCATTTCCCTCGGTATCGTTTGGGAGTCAGCTCGCTGAAAAAAACATGGGAGAAAATCTCCTACTATTCCAAACAAATGCAAGGCCAAACGCATCTCTTTAACGCCGACGGCAAATTAAACGTTGAGGCGCTCATTCGTGAGAATATCCGCCGCGCCCTGCAAATGAAAAACTCCACACAGCATCAACCTTTGGCCTTTGCCCACCATGTGGCGCATAAAATCACCGATTTTTTGGCGATGATGGAAGGATCGCGGCCGATGCTCGATCATTTAGCGCAAACCATTTGGGCCGTTCAACGCCACCTGCTACCGTTTGCACGGATAAAGGCGTCTCCCTCTCCGTATGACACGATGGACAAGCTCGATAAAGTAGTGCTGAAAGTCATGCTGGAGGCCAGCGCCAAAGAAAATGGACTATCGCAAAAAAATCTATCCAAACGCGTACACGCCTGGATGCAAGAGGCCCAGTCGTCAGATCCCTCTCGCCTCGTGATGGAAGAGCTCGCCTATATCTCTATCGATCATCCCATGAAAAGCTCCCGGGCGGTCGCAGAGATGGCCAGCACCTTCTTTCAAGGAGTGAAGAAACTTCTTTCCGCCACGAAGCTCTCCGATCTTGAGCACAAGATCTCTCTTTGGACGCATCAGGGAGATCTGGTTTATCGATTTTTGTCGCTGCCGGGAGAAAACGGGCTTCTCTATGAAATACTGCACGGGAAGATGCGCGGCACCGTTAAGCGCTACTTGTCGCAGTATCCTCACCTCGAAGACCACATAGCTCTGGTAAAAGCCCGAGAAATCACCCTGCGCAAATATGTCTGGTATGCGCTGAAAGCGCTTCCGGAAGAATCGTCGTTGGACAGGTTCGCGGCATGGCACGCCAAGGGAAATCTTGGAGAAATCGCCCGCGAGCAAATTCCGCTGATCCCCTTACCGGCGCCGGTAAATCAAATAGAGGCCGAAGAGCACAAACGGCACGCTTAGGAACTGCGCCATATCAAGTCCGCCGTTTCCTGACATTAAGCGGCTCTGCTCTTCTTTGAAAAATTCGATGAAAAACCGGAACGCGAAGACGAGGGCAATAAATAGGCCTGCGGTCCGCCCTTCCTTCCACTTTTTTTTACGCACGTAAAAGAACAGAAGCGCAAAAAGAGCGAAGTAGAAAATCGCCTCATAAAGTTGCACGGGATGGCGCGGCGCCGGCGCAGAATGGTCGGCCGGATGGCCAAATACGACCGCCCAAGGAACATTCGTCACCTTGCCCAAGATTTCTTGATTGATGAAGTTGCCGATGCGGATGCATCCTGCCGCGAGGCCTGTAACGATCGAAAGAAGATCGAGAAGGCGAAGAAAGGAAAGCTCGCGGTACTTGCGAGAGAAAAGAAAGACCGCCGCTAAAATCCCCACCACACCTCCGTGGCTGGCAAGACCTCCTTCCCAGACTTTCACGATCATCCATGGGTCATGCAAGTAATCGGAAGGGCTTTGATAAAACAAAACATCGCCCAGGCGCGCGCCGATCAGCGTTCCCACAATGACATAAAAGGAGAGATGTTCGGCAAGGAATTTGGCCTTGCCGTGGACGATCGGGCGCAAAAGATAAAGCAGTGCGTAGTAGCTAAGGGCGAAACCGAAGGCAAAGCAAAAACCGTACCAAAGGATCGGCCTACCCAAAACAGGAATAGGAAACGAAAACATCTCGGGTGCGGGATCCCAATAAATCATGCGCGGATTGCTACTGCCCGGCGGTAATAAAGAAAGGCGCCATTGATGAGCGCAGAACCTACCGCCACATCCACCAAACCGATCCATTGCGGCGCGATAGGGACCCATTTGAGCACCATCCCCAGCGCCATCATCCCGGCAATGAGAAAGATATATCCCTTGCCGTAAACTTCTTTTACAGAAACAGGCGCAGGGAGCGACAAAATCCGGTGGCAGACGCGCTGCACCGTCTTACTTAAAACGAATCTCCCCTTAACAAACCCGATGAGAAGCCCAATCGAAATAAATATAAGGGCGGTTTGCTCGGCATTGGTGCCGAGAACAATTTTCTTGAGTCCGACCGTAAGTAAAAAGATACCTACCGCCAGCCATAGCGATCCAGAGACAACAATCCAAGGCATGTGTTTCAATTTCATCCCTCCACTTTAACAGATCGACAAAAAAGATTTCACTACCTAAAATCGTAAAAATGAATATTTCACTAGCCTTTTTAAGGATTTTCTTTGTTCTCTTAAGCGTCGTCTTTTTCACGGTCTTCATGTCGTCAAGCCCGACAGGCGAGCCAATGACGAACATGTTCATCGGCGCCGGCCTCGGACTGGTATTTGGCTTCTTCCTCATCGGCGTCGATATCGCGTTCAGGCGCTATAACCTGCGCGCTTTCAATATCGCCGTTATTGGTATTTTCATCGGCTATTTGATGGGCCAAGGCCTCCATTTGGTGTTCGACGCTATCCTGGAGATCAGCTCTATTTCAGTCGTGCTGCAGCCTCAGACCCTCGAGATCATTAAGATTGCCCTATTCCTCTTTGGCATCTACCTCGGAACCATTATGACCCTGCGCGCCAGCGATGAGCTTTACGTCAGCATCCCCTTCGTCAAGTTCACCCAAACAACCCAGAAGAAAAAAGATCTGATCGTCGACACATCCGTCCTCTCCGACGCACGCATCATCGATGTCGTCGCCACAGGCCTGCTCGACCATCAACTCATCATTCCCCGCTTCATCATCAAGGAGCTCTACGCTCAATCCGAAACCGGCGATGAACAAACCCGCGTCCGCGCTCGGCGCTGCCTTGACATCTCAAAAAAACTCGAAGCCATCCCGCACCTCGAACTGCGCTACAATGATACTGATTTTCCCGAGGTCAAGGACACGATGGGCAAGCTCGTCAGGCTCGCCCGCCTCCTCGACGCCAATATCCTAAGCGCCGATATCTCCCGCATCCAGATGTCATCGATCGAAGGGATCACCGTCATCAACATGCACTCCCTCTCGAACGCCTTCAAGCCCCTGATGCAAGCCGGAGAGTTCATCCGCATCAAGATCCAGCGCTACGGGAAAGAGCCGCGCCAAGGCGTCGGTTATCTCGAAGATGGAACGATGGTGGTCGTCAATGGCGGCGGCGATTTTATCGGAGATACGATCGATGCGCGCGTCCTCTCCGTCAAGCACACGACATCGGGCCGCATGATCTTCTGCAATGTCGTCGATGAGAGCGGAGAAGCCACGAGCGGATTTGAAGGAGAGCCCAGTGCCCAAGATTAGGGGAATAGGGAACGATATTTTGGAGATCAGCCGCTTTCGCAAGGCTGCCACCGATCGGTTCTTAAAAAAGCTTTTCACCGACAAAGAGCGGGCCTACTGCGAAAAATTCCAAGATCCGATGCCGCATCTCGCAGCTCGTTTTTCTGCTAAGGAAGCCGTCGCTAAAGCCTTTGGCGTGGGGTTTGGAAGGGATGTTCAGTGGCAAGACATTGAGATCCTCAATGACAAAGCCGGCAAACCCGAAGTCTTCTTCTCCCCTGCATTAAAAAAAAGGTTCAAAAAACCGACCGTCCTCATCGCCCTAAGCCACTGTCATGAATACGTATCAGCCGTGGCAATATGGGTCTGATCAACTTCACTTTATTTTCCCCGTAAAAAATGAGCTGCATTTTACGGCTAAAATCCCATTAGCCGCACCGATCAGAGCCCCAGCTAAAACATCCGTAACCCAATGCTTGTTATTCAGATAACGGCTCAGTCCGACTAAAACGGCCGATGCAGCAGCCGTGATGAAAATCGGATGCTTGGCGCCATGCAGTGCAAACGCAAGCCCGGCTCCAAGAAAGGCGCCTCCCGTGTGGGAAGAGGGAAATGACTCTGTATCTTCTCGACTATTTTTACCTTGAACAAAAGGCTCAGGGCGCTTTCTTGGAACCCATTCCTTAAGTTTAAAAACCAGAACCTTTTGCATATACCCAAAAGCTGCCATAGATAGCGCTTCTATAATATGTCCTCGCCATAAGGCATGGCATCCCACTAGCGCTGGAATGGCGTACTGACCCGCATCGCCAAACTTTTCCAACATTTTCTTTACATCCATAGAACTCATAGGGAAAAGTATACCTCATTGAGTCTAAAAAAAACAGAAGGGCAGCGAGTAGCTGACCGTAAAGAAGTTCACATTCTCGGGGAACAGACGCGCAAAGACACGCCGCGTATAGGCCAAGCGGATCGTTCCCCAATCCTCAAAAACATAGGCGTAAGCCACCCCTACATCAATAGAGCGATGGCGGATATCCGCATACCCGTGGAAATGGTCGACGTTGACATGCGTTTCCCCTCCGAACCCAAGATAGCTGGTCCCGAAAACTCCCAAACGATGAGCCGCCCCAGGATGGCCTTCGAGGACCGCGAGGAAACTCGTCCAGGGAGCGCCGCGGTTCGCGATGCCGGCGACGGCTGTAAGATACGCGCGGACCATCCAATGGGGATCGAGTTGTTGGTACCATTCCTTGCCAAGAGTGAAAGAGAGTTCGTAGTTGGCATAGGAATGATAAGGGCAGCTGACATCTTTGAGGCTGTGGCCCGAAACGCCGCGGACGCTGGCCCCTGTGACGAGGGTCACCGGATCGCCCGGAATATCATCGAGCCATTGATAGCGCAGCTGGAAAGCCGAGCTGCGCAGGCCCATCTTCTGACGCGGCGTATCGGCAAACTCGATATCGACATCAAGCGCCCATGAGGGAGAAGTAGCAACGCCGAGATCAAAGGCCAGCACGTGATCATTGGAAGCCGCGTTGAGCTGGGGATGCGCCCCTTGCACATCGCGATACCGGCTGTAAGTGAAACTCGAATCAAAATTAAATTCCCACTCCTCGCGCAGCCATGGCTGCACTTCCAGCGAGCACAGAGAAATAGGCAAGAGAAACAGCCACTTATGCATGGACATGCTCTCGCGCGGCAAGCCACCGTTCAGCATCGAGCGCGGCCATACATCCCGATCCGGCGGCCGTGACAGCTTGGCGGTAGTAGGGATCTTGGACATCGCCCGCCGCAAAGACGCCTTCGACGCTCGTGCGAGAGGTTCCCGGGACCACCTTGATATATCCGTTTTGGGCAAACTCGAGCTGGGCGCCTAAAAAAGCTGTATTGGGCTCGTGGCCTATAGCAAAGAAAACGCCGGCGGCATCCCTCTTCGTCTCAGAACCTGTCTTCAGATCTTTGACGGTGACGGAGCGGACCACTTGGTCTCCTTCGACCTTGGTGACGACGTGGCTCCAGAGGACTTCGATCTTCGGATGGTGGATAGCGCGGTCTCCCATGATTTTTGAAGCTCTAAATTCATCGCGGCGGTGGACAATAAAAACTTTGCTGCCGAATTTTGTAAGGAACAGGGCCTCTTCCATAGCGGTGTCCCCGCCGCCGATCACATAGAGGGGTTTATCGCGGAAGATGGGCATCGCTCCATCGCAGACGGCGCAGGCGGTGACGCCTTTCTGCCAGAATTCTTTGTCGCCGCATCCGGGAATATCGAGGCGCTTGGCGGTAGCGCCCGTCGAGATGATGATGGCCTCAGCTTCGACCTGGCCTGACTTGGCCTCCACAATAAAGGGGTGCGTTTTAAGATTGACGGAGGTTACGTCCTCCGTGAGGATCGTCGTTCCAAAACGCGCGGCCTGGCGGCGGAAGAGGTCCATCATCTCCGGGCCCGACACGCCTTCAGGAAAACCAGGATAATTTTCGACGTCGGTCGTCGTCATGAGCTGGCCGCCGGCAGGCCCCGAAAAAAAACCTTCGAAGAGAAGAGGTTCGAGATTGGCGCGGGCCGCATAGATAGCAGCGGTGTAACCGGCCGGACCCGACCCGATGATCACAATTTTGTGCTTTCGCATTTTTCCCATCCTTTTTATGCTAATATTTAAAGATAACACGGTGTACAATTTTTCCCTATGCGCAGTATAAGACTAGAAAAGTTAAAAAAAACTATTACAGGCCACACGATCATCAGCGATATCAATCTGACGATCCCTGCGGGCAAATTTTTTGCTCTGCTAGGACCCAGCGGTTGCGGCAAGACGACCCTGCTGCGGCTTATCGCAGGCCTTGAAAAAGCCGATGCAGGCAAAATCATCCTCGGCGAAGAAGATATCACTGACGTCTCGATCCACGAGCGTCCGATCAATATCGTTTTCCAGAACTACGCTCTCTTCCCCCACCTCGACGTCTTTGATAACGTCGCCTACAGCTTGAAACTCAAATATCTGCCCAAGGGAGTGATCGAGCAAAAGGTCTTCAAAATCTTGGAAGCCTTCCATCTCGAGAACCACATCTATAAATATCCGAGCCAGCTCTCCGGCGGCCAGCAGCAGCGCGTTGCTGTGGCCAGGGCCATCGTCAACGAGCCCGACGTCCTCCTCCTCGACGAGCCACTCGCTGCGCTCGATTTTAAACTGCGCGAGCGCATGCTCATCGAGCTCATCGATCTGCAGGATAAACTCAAAACGACGTTCGTCTACGTCACCCACGATCAGTTCGAGGCGCTCACGGTGGCCGACCAGATGGCCATCATGAACCACAAAGGGCAGATCGAGCAGATTGGAACACCCAAAGAAATTTACGAATTTCCGCACTCGTCCTTCGTGGCAAAATTCGTAGGGACGACCAACATTTTGAGCGGCAATCTAAAAAATCTCGACGGCGAGCCTGAAATCCATATCCCCGATCTGGGCTCTCTCAAAGTTGGGATGACCCATAAAAAACCGTGGATGGTCGAAGGATGCGATGCCCTGATCAGCATCCGCCCGGAAAAAATCTTCATCTCCAAAAAAGAAGTGAAAAATTTCTCCAACACTCTTAAAGGCGTCGTGCAATCGATCGTCTATCATGGCCGCTCGACCCAATATAACGTCCTCCTGAAAAACCATGTGCGGCTCCAAGTATTTGAGCAGAACGAAGAACACTTCCCGCAAGAAGTGATCGACTATGACAATGAAGTAAATTTGTATTGGCAAAAGGACAACGTCGTCCTCCTGGAAAAATGAAAATAGCGGCTCCGTCACGATTTCCGTTCACCCTTGGCATCCCTGCCATCATATGGCAGGTGGTCTTCTTCTACCTACCTCTCGTGCTCATCGTCATATCCAGCTTTGTGAAAGTGACCGACACCGGCGTTTTTGAAGGATTTACCTTTGATCTAGTCTCCCACTTTTTCAAACCTCTTTACCTCAAGGTGATTCTTTCCTCCATAGTGCTGGCCCTCGCCAACACGGTCATTTGTTTCTGCATCGCCTATCCTCTCGCCTATTTCTTAGCCCTCTCGGGCAAACGGTACAGCAACTTCTTCCTCTTTTTGCTCCTCATCCCTTTCTGGACCAACTTCCTTCTCCACGTTTACGCTTGGTTTTATGTCCTCGAAAACCAAGGGTTCCTAAATAATCTTCTCATGCATTTGAATATCATCTCCCACCCCATCACGCTCCTTAACTCCCTTTTTTCTATCATGGTCATGATGGTCTACTACTACCTCCCTTTCATGGTCCTGCCGATCTACTCATCCTTAGAGAGATTCAACACAAGCCTCATCGAAGCCTCCCTCGATCTAGGAGCCTCCTGGCTCCAAACGTTCCGCCGCATCATCCTCCCCCTTACCATGCGCGGCGTGCGCGCGGGATTTTTCCTTGTCTACATCCCTTCCTTTGGAGAATTTGCTATTCCCGAGCTCATGGGCGGCGATAAGCGGATGTTTGTCGGGAACGTCGTATCTCAATACATCCTCGCCGAAGGAACAGGATCTCTCGGCGCCGCCTTCACCGTTATCAGTTGCATCGTCCTCCTCTTCACCGCAATCTTTTTTTATTGGCTAATGGATCGGTATGTCCAAAAATCGTAAAGTTGGAAAAGTTTCTAATCTCCTTTTCATCGGCTGCACCTATCTTTTTCTATGGGTGCCGATCATCGTCCTCCTCGTCTTTTCCTTTAATTCAGAAGGATATCCTTCCCCATGGACCGGCTTTACCTGGAAATGGTACCAAGAGCTCATCCACTCCGTCTATCTCTGGAAGGCGTTCGGCAATTCCCTCCTCGTCGCCTGCTTTTCTACTTTCTTTTCGGTCGCGATGGGAACGTTTCTCATTTTTTATGCGGCCCAAGGCGGCAGAATTGGCCGTTTCTTGACCCTTTTCTATGGAAATATCGTCATCCCTGAGACCGTTCTGGCTGTCAGCCTCCTGACATTTTTTAGCCTCCTTTCTATTCCGCTCGGCCTCGCCACCCTGATCGTCGGCCACACCGTCCTTGGCCTGGGGTTCGTCGTCCCCCTCGTCTATGCCCGCTTCCTGGAACTCGATTATCGCATCACCGAAGCCTCTCTCGTCCTCGGAGCCACTCCCATTCAGACATTTTTTAAAGTGACACTCCCTCAACTGCGGCCCGCCCTCATCACGAGCGCCCTTCTCGTCTTCATTATCTCATTCGACGACTTCATCCTCACCTACTTTACAGCCGGAAGCTCTGTCCAAACATTATCCCTATACATTCTGGCCATGATCCGCGCCGGAGTCTCCCCCGTCGTCAACGCCCTTTCCGCCGTGTTACTCTGTATTAGCAGCGTACTCGTCATACTCTTTTTCCAACTCAAAACTAGATCGAGGATTTTCTAATGAGCAAAGTGACTTTTCGTTTGAGTGTGATTCTTCTCTGGATCGGACTCATCTTCGGCGTTCTTTATTGGCCCAAAACAGAAATCCCTCCCTTCGACGAGCGGAGCATCAACGTCTTCGCCTGGGGCGATATTCTAGATCCCATGGTCATCGCCGATTTTGAGCACAAAACAGGCATCAAGGTCCATCTCAACTACTACGCCTCTAACGAAGAGCTCATCGTGAAGATCAAAGCGACCGGAGGCGAAGGCTACGACCTCATCGTCCCTTCCGAATACGCTGTCAGAATCCTCAAAAAAGAAGGCCTCCTCAAAGAATTGGACCACAGCCAGCTCCACTTTTTAACGAGCCTCAATCCCTCGCTTCTCAACCTTAAGTTCGATCCCGGAAATCGGTACTCCGTTCCTTTTAGCTGGGAAATCTATGGCCTTGGCATCAATGCCAACTTTTTTAAAAACCGCCCCCTGGATCCAAGCTGGAAAATGATCTTTGACCCCGCTGTCGTCGACTACAAAGTCGCCATGTCCAACGATCCAGTCCAAACGATCGACTTCGCAGCGTTTTACCTCTTTGGGCCGATTAAAGAGCTGAACCCTGAACAGCTGCAGCAGACCGTCGATCTTCTCATCGCTCAAAAAAAATGGGTCACCGCTTACGCCGACTTCCGCGCCGATTATTTTCTAGCGACGAACAATTGCCCCGTGGCGCTATCTCTTAGTTCGTACATGATCCGCGCGATGCGCAAATTTCCTTTCTTAAGTTTTGTGATCCCGAAAGAAGGCACCTTTGTTTCTGTGGAAAACATCAGCATTCCCGCCGCAAGTAGAAAAGAGCAGCTGACCTACCAGCTCGTCAACTATCTTTATACAGCCGAGTCGGCCCAGGCCCATTTCGAGACCTACGGCCTTTTCCCCGCCTCCGCCAACAATCTCCCCGACCTTGCAAATGATCTTGAAAAGAAAGCGATGCTCGCCTCCTGCCAAGAGGCGTTCGCCAAGTCCTATATCGGTGTTGTTTTAGCGTCTCAAGAAAAGATCCGCGATGCTTGGGTCGAGATCAAATCCAGCAGTGATTGACCTTTAATCGAAATTCATCGTAGTCTTATTGTATCCTTAACATCACGAGGTCAATATGGCTCATGTTACAAGAACCACCTCTCCAGCGAACATACTCCAAGACTTTTCAAGATTGACAGTGGAACTAACGGGCCGCCCTACATATAGTCAGCGGACTGCCATCAAAGATTTCATTCAAATGACCGACCAAATGGACAAAGGCAAGTTTATTTGGCCCAAAACCGCCGCTATCAAACCAAGCATCGCATATCTTCTTTCGGAAAAGATCGACGAATCTGTCTTGCGCGTCTATAACGATGTCGTCCACCAAGTTCAAGCAACTACAGAGCATCGAAAAAATCTCAAGGCTCTTCGAGATGCCCCCAAAACCTGCGGCGGGTTTACAAGCAAGACAGCCCTACTTACAACCGCAACGCCTCTGGAACAAATGATTGCCCTCGACCACCTAATCGATAGTAGAGCTTCTTCGTGGCAAAAAGGAGTTCGGACGATTTGTCTGGGGATCAAAGATAGCGACGACTTGATCCCTGTTTATCTCCAAAGTAAAGATAACGTCCTTGCCTCGACAATGACCACGCGCCTCGGATCGGGAAGCCGTGGAAAATTTAAAGTTCCTCGCTATGATCAATTAGCCTCCGACTCTTACTTAGCCAATAATTCTCTTTTTGTAGAACCATTAGAAGCGCTTGAAATTGTACGGCAGCCTTACTTTGGCGGAGCCACCCTCCTCAAAGGCAACGCTTTTTCTACAAAGACCATCGACTCTCAACGGAGATATGAGGTCTTAGACCCAAATGACTCTTCTCGAGATAGCCAATTCGCCTGCGTCGAACTAAAAGGCCAGAATAAGGACAAGACATCCCCTATCAAAGCGAAGAGCGCAGGCGCCAACATCCTTAGCCTCGAAAAAAAATCTCCCAAGAAGCCCCTCTCCGGAAAACTCCATTTTGATGATCTTGCCCCTGAAGGATATAAAGATGATGTTGTCTTAGAAGTTCGCCCCAAGGATTATTGGCAAGCCGTGCGCACAGCCATTCTTGACGACGATTCGACGGAACTCGACCGGCAAACGACAATTTTATTCTTAAAGAAATTTGGGGCATTCAGCTCGCCTGTCGTGAACACCTACCATGCTGACAAACTCTTCAAAGAAGATTAGTCAGAACCGATATAGCCAGGAGGATCAGTATAAAAAAAGCCCCAAAGAAACGCTTGGTGGTGGGATGGGGACGTCGATAAAGAAGATTTATTTGAGGGTAAAAGGAAGTTCCAACAGAAGTTTTGCGGTTGTATGCCTGTCCCATTTTAAAACCTACTCGTTTATTTCTTCTTTTGATTTGTTTTTATTGCTGCTCAGTTCATCTGAAATAGGCGTTTTTCCATTTTCCCACAGCAATCTTGCAATTTTATGACTGTCCCAATTTAGAAACGGTTCATTTGTTTCTTCTTTTGGTTCGTTTTTATTAATACTTGTCGTTGCAGTGCTGCTCAGTTCAATTTGCTCTTCCTTGTCTGTAGCAACTTCGCCTGATGTCTTAGTAGTTCGAGGTGGATCAAGTAAATTTTGTCCAGTATACTTTGCAAGGAGGATCCTAATTTCAGAAACGACTTGTTCGGCTTTATCCAAATCAAGATAATCTCTTTCTCTTTTAGGATCGTTACGGTCATCTTTGGGAGCATAAACATTAAAATAATTGAGAATCTTTAAACTTTTGAAAACCGCATTAATTGACAAAGTTTCAGGTTTAAATGTGGAGACTTGATGGATTAAGCTTGTGGGAAAGACAACTATGGAATCTCTTTGGGTAGTTTGTTCACCAAGACATTCCAGATTGACTGTCCATAGGTAGGTCATATTTCGTTCTTCTAAATTCTGAAGAGGATTTGGTGACTTGACAACACGATGCATCCGAAAAGGGGCAGAAGGCGCGTTACTATTTTGCCTATAAAGAGTGTGGGTATACCCCTCGTTAAGGATCATGCTCTCAAAACGGCGCGGGTGATCATGCGGAGCCTCCACCGTATCAATTTCCAACTCCTCTCGTGGCCAATAATTTAAACGAAGCTCTTTTATTTTATCAGCTAGAGCAAATTCTGGCGGAATGGGCAAGTGAAGACGGACAAACCCCGAAGGATTTTTTTCGACGCGTACGTTGTCGGCTGCATTATTCAGATAGCTGAGCGCATGTCTGACCAGTTCTTGAAAATGAGCTTTATTCAAAATACCTTCCAACTGATCTTCTTCTTGCACTGGTTCCGTCTGCGGCCCTGACAAAGCTTTGTAGCAAGTATCGATAAAAGTCAGAATCTCGACTGTATTGGGATGTTTTTCGCCAAGGATTTCTTTTGTGATAGCAAGACCCTTCTCAAATGACTCGATCGCTGCCTTAAAATCACGTTTTTTTAATAAACCAATACCTATACTGCGCCAATCAGTTGCCACACGGAGATGTTGATTTCCATACCTTGTATGAATATCAAGCGCTTTCCGATAGTTTTCTAATGCCTCATCGATTTTTTCTGAAGCTTCTAAACATTTGCCTTTGTTATTAAAAAAATCTGCTATTCGGGGATGATCGTCACCATACCTAGTTTTATAAATGGTATAACCTTCCTCGCAGCGCTTTGCGGAAGTTGAATAATCTCCCAATGAGTATAAGCAAGTACTAATATCAAGAAGAGAATCTGCAACGTAGGGATGGGTTTCAGGGTAAAAAGATCGATTATGGGCAAAAGTTTTTTCCGCTATCTCCAAGGCTTTCCGAAATTTTCCTAAACGGCCCAAGCACTTACTCACCTTACTCAAATAGGGGCCCATCATCTCCCAAATCACATGTGTACATCCCCTTTCATACATTTCATGGAACCGTTGGTAATACTTATCAGCCTCCTCAAAACTTCCAAGCCGCTCTAGGACCTCCGCCATATGGAATAAAGAATTGGCAATAGCCACACCATCCTCTGAGCCATATATTTTCTGATTCATTTCCAGGGATTCACGAAAATATTTGTGCGCTTTTTGAAACTTGTTTTGGGTGCATAAGATGTTACCGATGTTATGTAAGGACTCCACAATCTCGGCATGATTTGTTGACCCATATATTTCCTTCCTCATTTCAAGAGATTGTTCATGATATTCTAATGCTTTGTCAAAATCGCCAAGCTTCCTGAAAGTGTGACCGATACAATCTAAAGTAAACGCAATCTCCGGATGAGGTTTTAAGTCATATATTGCATTCTTCATCTTCAGACAACGTTGATAGTGCATGAGCGCTTCATCATAACGGCCAAGACAACTCAAGGCGAAACCTATGTCGCTTAAAGAATTCGCAATATTCGGGTGATCCCTGAGGCCCAATGTTCTTTCCTGCATCGCTAGAGCTATTTGGAAATATTCTAAAGCGCCTTCTGCATATTCGAGCAGCAGAAGAACTCTTCCCTTATAGTTTAAAGAAGCTGCAATCTCTAAACAATCCTTCGAACCATACACTTTCTTCCTTACATCAAGAGCCTTGTCGAAATATTCCAGAGCATGCTTAAAGTGGCCTTGTTCCAGTAATTCTACTCCTATCTCATCGTAAAGAAATGAAATATCTAGCGGATTATCAAGATGACCAAGCTTCCAAACCCGTTCAATCTTCTTATAACAAGTTTCTAAACTAGGATGTTCGCCTTTAACTACCAATTCATTTAACCAGATATCTTTCTCGATCTGATAGCAATCAAATGCCTTTTGAAATTTTCCATTACTAAGATAGGTATCGCCTGCTTTTCCTAGCCAGTAGAAAGCTTTTTCATAAGACCGCTCTACTCCTTCTCCATTTTTATATCTCTTTCCCAATTCATATTGCCTTTTAGGATTTCCTTGGCGAGCCTCTTCCTCAATAATGGGGTCGATAACAGGAGGGGTTGAATGAACTCTTGAAGCTGGAGAAGTCATATTTTATCCTTTAAAATGGTAGGCCAACATTGCTCATAGGAACAGGCACAGATCCAAAAACGTGGCACAAATCCACCTTTTGAGTTTCAAGAGCTCCATTATAAATTCATCAAAATGAGACTCTTTGCCAATCTACGAAGTAAAATTATACTGGGATGGAGCTTTCTTTTGAAGAAAAATTTCAACTGAATAGTAATTCTCAATAAATGTAGGTCGTTTATTCCGAATAACTTACACTTGTTTTCATAGAAACTGATTCTTTTTGAGAATTTTTTTAGCGGGAATTGCTGCCAGCCGAAGGGATTGCGAGGCGATGCTTCGAAATCAGCCAGCAGCGACTAGAGAAGATTAGTCAGCACAGATAAGGCCAGCAGCAGCAGAATAATTCCCATCCCGATGGACAATCCCTTTTGGAAACGGACGAAATGGGGGCGAAATGCAGGGTGGGTAATCATATAGCTCAGAATTCCAAACCATAGAAGAGCCGCGCCGGCCATCGCCAAGCCATAAATCATCATCATCCATGAAGAAGTCTGAGGCGTCACAAATTGCGTGAAAACACCCAAAATAAACAGAGCTGCTTTAGGATTGAGGATATTCGTCAAAAAGCCCGAAAGAAACGCTTGGTGATGGGAGGGCGGCATGGAGGAAGAAGATTTCTTCGATGGTAAAAGCAGGCGGATGCCCAAATAGGCTAGGTAGCAAGAACCTAGTATCTGCACTGTGCGAAAGAGGCGCGGAGACTCCACGAGCAGAAGCCCGATCCCTAGAGAGCAATAGGAGACATGGACGAGGAGCGCCACAGCAATACCCAGAGTGGCAAATAAAGCCGCGCGGCGTGAGCCCGTGAGGGCATGGCGCGTGACAATGGCAAAATCAGGCCCGGGGCTCATCGCGCCCAAGAGGGAGATCAGAAATATCGAAAAGATTTGGAACATGCGGCAAAAAAGAAAGATTTTTAACGCAAAGGCGCAGAGTCGCTAAGTTTTTTATGCCTTTGCGTCTTTGCGTTAAAAATCCCTCTCCCCTCGATTAACTTTGTCTAGAAAAAGGCCCTCTTTCCAGAGGGCCTTTTAGGTCTTAAGCGCCTTTTTTCTTTTTAATGTAGTCGACGACGTCGCCTACTGTTTTGAGCTTCTCCGCTTCTTCTTCGGAGATTTCAAAACCGAATCGCTCTTCGAACGTCATAATGAGCTCTGTGAGGTCGAGTGAATCGGCATTGAGATCTTCGATAAATGATTTTTGCAGAGTGACATCTGCTGCATCAACACCGAGCTGCTCAACGACAATGTCGATGACTTCTTTTTCGATCGATGACATAAGCATTTCTTCCTTCATATTGTTCCTATACTTTCAACTTACATTACCATCCCCCCGTCGACCGTTAGAACTTGCCCTGTGATGTAGTTTGACATCGGGCTGGCCAAAAAGAGCGCAGCTTCTGCAATCTCTTGAGGTTGTCCTAAGCGACCCATGGGGATCTGTTTCAAAATGTTTTCTTTCTGCACATCCGTTAACACATCGGTCATCGCCGTCTGGATAAAGCCAGGGGCGATACAATTAACACACACTCCCCGGCTTGCGAGTTCTTTCGCCAGGGATTGAGTAAATCCAATCATGCCTGCCTTAGCAGCGGCATAATTAGCTTGCCCTGCATTCCCGATGAGTCCAACGACAGAAGAAATATTGATAATCTTTCCGCTGCGCGCCTTGATCATAGGGCGAACCAGTGCTTGACATAGATTATAAACAGATTTGAGATTCACGGCAATGACTCTGTCCCAATCGTCCTCGCTCATCTTCATAAGCAGGCCATCGCGGGTGATGCCGGCATTGTTAACTAAAATATCAACAGGGCCCCATTTTTCAAGAATTTGGGCGACGCCGCCTTCGACGGATGCCTTATCAGCGATATCGACGAGAATAGAAAGAAATTTTTGCTCAGGGAAAACACGGGCATTTTCCAGCTCTTGGAGAACTTGGGCGGCTCTTTCGGCATTGGTTCCAAAAATCGCCACGTGAGCGCCGTGCCGTGCATAGGTGAGAGCAATTTCCCTACCAATCCCGGCCGTTCCACCCGTGACGAGCGCTTTTTTATCTTTCAGCAGTTGCATACAGCGCCTCCAAATCAGCGGGTTTTTCAATACTTATAGTTTCGCCTGCGCCAATTTTTTTATTCATTCCGCTCAGCGTCTTACCAGGGCCTATTTCTATAAAAGTTTCAACTCCAGCTTCCATCATGGCGCGGATGCCTTTTTCCCAACGCGTCGGCGAGGCGACTTGCGCAATGAGGTTCTCTCGCATCTCTTCGACGAAGCTACCTGGCACGTTCATGACGAGGGCAATATCCGAAGAATGCAGAGGGGCGTTTAAAATAAGCGGTTTTAATTTTTCTTGGGCGGAGCGCATGAGGGGGGTATGAAAGGCCCCAGACACTTCAAGGGGCAGCACGCGTCTTGCTCCGGCTGCTTTTAAATTTTCTTCAGCTGTCTGCAGGGCGGCATCTTTGCCGGCGATGACGACTTGCCCTGGGCAGTTGAGGTTGGCGATCCAGACGCTGTCTGGCAAGCAGGCAGCGACCTTTGCTTCATCAAGTCCCAGAACGACGCGCATGCTGCCCTTTTCACTCTCGCAAGCTTCTTGCATATATTTTCCGCGCGCATGAACGAGCTTTAAGGCGCTGGCAAAATCGATGCGTCCCGCTGCCACAAGCGCGGTATATTCGCCCAGGCTCAGGCCTGCACAGACTTCGGGTGTCAGAGAGATGCAGCGGAGAATAGCCACGCTGGTGACAAAAATCGCCACTTGGGCCACTTCTGTCTGCGTGAGCTCTTCCATCGGTCCTTCAAAAAGGATTTTCTTCAGCGGGATATTTAGGAGGGCTTCAGCTTCATCAAAAACGGCGCGCGCCGCAGGAAAAGCGTCGTAAAATTCTTTTCCCATCCCCACGTATTGCGCCCCTTGCCCGGGGAAAATGAAGGCAACTTTTTTAGTCATTTGTCAGTATCGCCGCTCCCCATGTCAGTCCGGCCCCGAAAGCCGTTAAAAGGATATGTTCGCTGGTTTTGACTTTTTGCTCTTTCAGAAGCTCATCGAGGGCAATTCCGAGGGAAGATGCAGAGGTATTGCCGTACTTATGGATGGTGACATAGACTTTTTCCATCGGCACCTGAAAGCGCTTAGCGAGGGCTTCGATAATGCGCATATTCGCTTGATGCGGGATAAGCCAAGAAATGTCTTCCTCTTTGAGCCCAGCTTTTTCTATGGATTCTTTGGACGCTGCTTCCATGCGGCGGACGGCATGCTTAAAGACCTCTTTGCCTTCCATTCGCAAATAATGCAGCTTGTTGGCGACCGATTCGGCGGTCGCAGGGTGGCGAGATCCCCCGCCTGGCAATATCAGAAGCTCGGCTTGTTCGCCATCAGATCCCAGAACAACGTTCTGAATGACCAACCCTTTTCCTTCGGAAGAAACAATACAGGCCGAAGCGCCATCGCCAAAGAGGACGCATGTATTGCGGTCCTTATAATCGACAATCGAAGAGAGTTTTTCCGATGCGATGATTAAAATATTTTTGTATATTCCCGCCTCAATAAAAGCCTTAGCCATGGCCATCGTATAAAGGTAGCCTGAGCAGGCAGCTTGGATATCGACTGCGGCAGCACAAGTGGCGCCCAGCTGCTTTTGGATAAGGCAAGCTGTACTGGGGAAAACATAGTCGGGAGTGAGGGTTGCGACGAGGATGCAGTCCAAAGAATCGGCAGAAATGTTAGCCGATTTGAGGGCTTCTTTGGCAGCGGCAAGGCCCATGTCCGAGGTGAACTCCCCCTCGGCGGCCAAACGGCGTTCTTTCATTCCTGTACGCGAAACGATCCATTCATCGGACGTTTCTACCATTTTTTCTAGGTCTTGGTTCGTGAGAACGCGGCTCGGCACATAAGAACCCGTGCCTATAATTTTTGCTTTACAAACGTTTTGCATCCCCCAATTTTACCCAAAACCAGTAAATTTTAGAAGGTAAAGATATTTCTTTATATAAATCATTACTTTAAGTGGGCAAAAATTCGCCCTGTATGCGATACATTGGAGTTTAAAATTTTAAGGTTGCTCTATATGAAAAAAATAATTTGCGCCTTTCTTGCCCTATCGCTCCTCTGCGTGAGCGTCTCTCCCGCAGGAGAATCTCTCGAAGATCAGAAGCATAACGTGGAAAAGCTCTGGAATAATGGCAAAAAAGGGACAGCGGCCAAAGACGGATCGTATACGGCTATCTCGGCAGCGATGATAGGGACAGGCCTTGGCCTCGCCGGACTGATCGCCCTCTGCGCAGCCCTCTTCAGCAAAGGATCGTCCTCCGGGGGAGGCTCCCATGCGCACCATTGCCATTAGCCTTTTGCTGTTAGCAGGAAGCCTTCAAGCGCAGGATTATTACTTTTTTTATCCCGCCACCCGCCTGGGAAATGGCCGACTCCTCTCTCAACACACAGATGACGCACGCCAATTTTATCTCTAAGGCCCATCCTGGATGCTCTATTTCTTTATCTTCAGAGCCGGTGCAAGGCTCTTTGAAAGATTATGTAGCAGCTGCAAAGGCGTTATTTGTACAAGACCCGAACGCAAGGTGGCGCGATATCGGCCCTTACAAAACCGCTTGCGGAGAAGGCAGGCTTGTTGAGATCGAGGTAAAATCTGCGATGGGAGAAGTTCGCCAGCTCCAACTCATCCAGCTCCATAATGACGTGGCCTATGTTGTCACGACGTCCGCCCCTAAAGGATACTTTGCAAGGCTGGCGCCGACCTTTAAAAAAGTGCTTCAATCCTTCCATTGCTCGACCGACCCCTTAAGCGCCCTCACCGACAAAACAAAACGCGCGATGCTTGAAAATGCTATCTCCTCTTTTCAAACAAATGAGAAAAAGATAGAATCGCCTGAAATTGCCCTGCAAAAGGTTGTTTTAGAGGACTTCTCTGAAATGGGCGCTCTGTGGCAAATCGCCGTTTTGCAGATGGTAAAGGATCAAATCAAGGAGTAATATGAAACGCCTCATTTCCACATTGACACTTTTCACATTCGCCATCTCTCCGATGGTCGCCGACCAACCTCCTGAGGCTGCGCCTCCCGCTCAAGAACAATTGGAGCCTCCTGCTGTTACTCCCGATGTCAAAGAAGTGAAAAAAGAAGACGCAGCTGTTTCGACAAAAAACAGCCGCTGGGTCGATTTTGCAATTGCTGCGGGCGCTATCGCCGTGGCGATCACCGCTTTGATCCTGGTCAAGACACATCGAGGCCGATGATTCTCCTGCTCCTTTTGTGCAGCTGCGGAGCGCAAAGTTCTTGGCAGGTATCCCACCTTCAAACAGGAAGCTCCGCATTCGATTCCTCCCGCGCCCTTTTTTGCGCTAAAGACCCAGTCAATGGCATCGATCTAGAACTGATCCGCAGCGATAGCCAAATTTTTGCCTACCTCCTGGTCCACACGCAAGAAACAATTCCCTATGAAGACAACCCCAAAGAAGCTATTGTGCGTCTTATTATGGCAGATCAAACTATCGAAAGCATCGCCCACCGGCACGAAGGAGGTCAAAGGATCCTCCTTACAGAATCCCTCCAACAAACCCTCCTCGATGCTCTTAAGCTTGAAAAAGATGTCACGATCGAGCTGATGGGCTATCGGACCACGATCTTAGGAAAAGGTTTCCCAGATTCATTTGCCGCCTTGCAAAAAACCCCGATCCGCAACCCCTTACAACCCCCGGTGCCTCTATGAATAAATTAGAACAGCTGAAGAAAATGACCGTCATCGTCTCCGATACAGGAGAGTTCGAAGACATCAAGCAGTTCCATCCTATCGATGCGACAACGAACCCTTCGCTGATCTTGGCGGCTGCTTCAAAACCCGAATACAAGCCTCTCGTCGAAGAAGCCCTGTCCTATGCAAAAAAACAAGGGCACTCCCACAAGGAAGAAAAGAGCTTGGCCCTCGACAAAGTCTTTGTGAATTTTGGCTTGGCGATTCTCAAAATCATCCCGCGCCGCGTCTCGACGGAAGTCGATGCCCGACTCTCTTTTGATGCCGAAGGGTCGATCGAGAGGGCAAGGGCCCTCATCGCCCTCTACGAAAAAGCCGGCATCGATCGCAAACGCATCCTGATCAAACTCGCTTCAACCTGGGAAGGGATCCAAGCCGCTGCCGTGCTCGAACGTGAAGGAATCCACTGCAATATGACGCTTCTTTTTAGCATGGCCCAGGCCATCGGCTGCGCGGAAGCTGGAGCCACGCTCATCTCCCCTTTCGTCGGGCGCATTCTCGACTGGTATAAAAAGAACGAGGGCAAAGAATATCTACCCCACGAAGATCCCGGCGTAAAATCGGTTACACAGATCTACAACTACTACAAAAAAATGGGCTATAAGACGCAGATCATGGGCGCCTCGTTCCGCAACATCGATGAGATCACGGAACTTGCCGGCTGCGACCTTCTCACCATAGCCCCCAAGCTCCTCGACGAACTCCAAAAAGCGGAGGGGCCTGTTCCGCGCAAGCTCGACCCCGAAGCTGCCCTTAAAATGGAAATGGCCAAAGTCGAGCTCGATGAAAAGGCATTCCGCTGGATGCTCTGCGAGAACGCGATGGCGAGCGACAAGCTCTACGAAGGTATTCGCAACTTCAGCAAAGACATCGTCAAGCTCGAGCAGCTGATCGACACCATGCTTTAGTTACTGAAGGCGGGAAAGCCCCTTCATGCGGCTCTTCTCAAACATGTAGCTGAAAAGGGTCGTCGTCAGGAGGAAATAGAAAAGATTGAGAATGAGGCTGATCCAGAAATAATGCTGAGGGAAAGTCCCTTGGCTCAAGATCGAGCGCATCCCCTCGAACGTATAGGTCATCGGCAGGCACCAGGCGATGTTCTGCGCCCACACAGGCAATGAATCTACCGGATAAAATACCGCGCTGAACGGCGAAAAGACGTAGGCCATCATCCAGGCCATCATCTGAAATCTTTGGCCCCAATAAACGATAATAGAGGCCGATAAGAACCCTATCCACCATCCTGACAGGATCAGACATAGGGCAAACGTCAGAAAGGTCCAGCCGACCGTAAAAACGTTCGCTTCGTAGAGGATGTAGACGAGGAGAGATCCAAAGCTTAGGCTGATGCAGATTTTGAAGAGGCCCAATAGCGCTAGCCCGCCGATCCACTCCACGACCTTCAGCGGGGTGGAAAAGAGGTTCACGAGGTTCCTGTTCCAAAATTCCATGAGGAGGTTGACAGGGACTTCGTAGTTCGCGCGCCATATAATGTGCCAGAAAATAAGCCCGGTTAAAATAATCAGCAGGACATTGGGCACCCCTTGCTGATGATGCTGTATCCATACGGACGTCATTCCCCACAGGAAAATATCGATCGCCGGCCAATAAAACAGATCGGATATCTGATCTAGATGGGAAGAGACGTAAAAGTAGCGGAGAAATACGGCCCACATTCTTTTAAAACTCATAACTTGCCCACCATCTTTAAAAAGTAATCTTCGAGGGTCGGCTGGATCACTTTGATATTGGTATAAGAGACGCCGGCGTGGGCCAGGTCTGAAAGAAGCCGGGCAATGTGCGTCTCATCGAGCTGAACCTCGATCATCCGGTGCTCGACCTTGTAAGGGAATTTGAGCTTCTCAACGACAGCAATGGTCCGTTTCATGCCGTCGCCGACGAGGAGCTGGATGCTGCAACTAGAGACGCTGTAGGCAAGCTTTTCAGGCAGGTCATCGGCGATGATTTTGCCCTTTTGCATGAAGAGGACGCGGTCGCAGAGTTCGGCCACTTCATCCATCTTGTGGGAAGTGAAGAGGACGGCTGTCCCCTCTTTATCGCGCTGCTCTAAAATGAACTGGCAGACGTC
Organism: uncultured Verrucomicrobiae bacterium; assembly: GCA_963813135.1. Taxonomy (GTDB): domain Bacteria; phylum Chlamydiota; class Chlamydiia; order Chlamydiales; family Rhabdochlamydiaceae; genus SZAS-15. Next base: position 29,003 of record CAWEXY010000007.1, read on the forward strand.
TTGGGCGACATCGGGATCGAGAGAGGCTGTCGGCTCGTCGAGGAGAACGATCTGGGGACGCGTGAGGTAAGCCTTGATGATCATCAATCGGGTGGTCTGCCCGGCGGAAAGCTGGGTCACCATGGCATTTCTTTTTTCGCTGATCCCAAATCTCTCTAGAAGAGGATTGGCCCGTCGGAAGATCTCGGCCTTCGATAGTCCGTACAGCCGGCCAAACACTTCGAGATTTTGGGCAAGGGTCAGCTTCCAGGGCAAGCTCACATAAGCGCTGGCAAAAGACACCTGTTGGAGGGCTTCGCTGCGATGCTTCCTCAGCTCCTTGCCAAAATAGAGTATTTCGCCGCCGGTGTACGTCAGTGTGCTGAGCAGCATCTGGATCGTCGTCGTTTTACCCGCGCCATTCGCTCCGAGAAGGCCTAAAATTTCTCCGCCGCTGAGCTCAAAAGAGATCCCGTCCACCGCGACAAACGGAGGTTTTCCGGGATAGACCTTGCGCAAATTGCGAACGGACAGAAGTGTGGGCATAAGAACAGAGTCTACACCATTGGGGCATAAATCGCCTATGACGTTCTATATCATTTCTAGACAGAAATAAATCATTTGATCAAAATGCTCTTCTCTTGAACGAGTAAGCAGGGCAAACCAGAAGATCACTTAACTCAAGGAGGTTCCAATGTCAAAAGAGATGCAACTCGCTCGCTTTTTTTCAACAGCAGCTATCGGCGCGTTTGCCGGATGGGGTGTTGGAAAGTTGTACCCTTACCTTAATCCAGCTTTTCGGATGGACCCTCGCGCCATAGCCATCACGGCTGGGATCGGGGCTCTATTTTATGCAGGGAGCCATCTACCAGCTTTGAAAATATGCTTTGAAGGTAATAAAGACGACTCTGATCCTAGACAATTATTTGGACCGGCAAAAACAAGAAAATGGATCTATGATACTCTACATGGGGCTGTAACAGGTGTTGCTACGGGCGTGGCTTACGGCATTCTTAAATATTCTAAATTCAATTCCACAGTTGGCCAGACGATGGCCGGAGTCTTTATTGGGTTTGGAGCCAAGCTGGTTGTAGATCTTTTCTACTTGCCATCCAAAGATACAAATTCAGGTTCTCTGGAGAATTTAGACTGAGTAAAGATCAACGCGACTAAAATCAGCACAGAGATAGGCTCTTAGTTTTTCGACCATTTTGTCGACGCCGACAAAATGGTCTTTATCCATTTATTTTTTGGAAATGGAATAAATTCACGGCCTCTGCACAGAGATATGCTCCAAAGATCACCGTCATGACTTGTGTGGACGTTATGTTATTACCCGAAGCATTGAGGACTTTCCACGCACCGTAGGCGCTTATTCCCAACGTTGTAGAAGAAACCGTTTTCTCGATGAGAAAATAATATCGGTTATTAGGAATGGGTAGGAGGACGAGGTTCGTAATACGCCGAGCAATGCCGGCCACAGTCCAGCTATAAGCTAGTCCAAACGCCGGGTGCATGTGAGGAACGGCGAAGCGAGTAATTAAGGCAGCGGCCCCGAGATAGGCGGTGTAGCCGGTCCAATTTGCCGTCGCTGCCATTACTTATCTTGAAGCTGGGGGTGGTTGTTTGCTATCCACTTGTCAAATTTATTGCGCATGGAAGCAGCCCTGTCCTGTGTGGCCTGTAGAGGGTCTATCCGCAGATAGCCAATATCGAACTGGATCACCTTGCCGTCCAAGACTCCAAAGTTCTTTCGAAGGATAGGATCATGATCGACAACTCCTTTTCGAGCAAAATAATCGACGAGTGAATAAAAAGAAGTCATCACTTCTTTTGCTTTTTCAGGATTGTTTTGTTGGACTAATTCGGAAATATAAGGATAAAGAAGATCGGCCTTCCTCTGAATGGAAAAACTGGCTTTGTCCATGTCTATCGGATGCTTTTTTCCCCTTTTATCGTAAAACAGAGCGGTTTTTTTGAGATCATGGGTTCGATTGAGATGTACGTAAAGCAATCCTGTCTCTTCCTTAAACTCGGTATAAGCAATTTTCAGCGCATGGAACGTCCTTCGACGCTTATCTTGAAATGATAGATACTGTTGGCGGAAAGGAGGAAAGGGAAGATAGGCCAGCCATGTCCGAGGAGAAATCTTTTGCTGCTTGAGAAATTTAACGACATGCTTTCCGTCTTCCGAAAGAAAAACGTAGGTTTGCCCTCCTCTCGCAAAATAGGTGAATTTTTGGCTTAAGATGCGGTCTAATTCTTGCTGTTCTTCCTTGGAAGGAGCAGGCAATTCCCATTCGGGCGAATGGTGATAGGTGACGACCTTTAAAGATCTGAATTTTGTTCCTTTCGGATGGCAAATATGATCCGCAACGAAAAATACTCCTACCAAAAATAGCAAAATAAAAAAGCGCATAGGAGCTTTACTCCTTTGCGCTTTTGGGTTAAAAATCCTTTTTTCCATTAGTCTACGAACGCAAATTCCAGGACATCGATCGCATCCTCGCCAATGCCGTACTTGACCATCCTATTGCGGAACGGCAGGAAGCCGGTACCGCCGGGGATCATGTGGCCCATGATGAGGTTCGATTTGAAGTCGAGGAGGTAATCGGTCTTGCCTTCCACGCCGCTTCGGTGAGAACACGTGTGGTCTCTTGGAAGGAGGCTGCAGAGACAAACGATTCGGCAGAGGTCGCTGCGCGGGTAAGTCCGAGGAGGACCGGGGTCGCTTGCGCAGGTTTGCCGCCATCGTCGATGACTTTGCGGTTTTGGGTATGGAAGACTTTCTTGTCGACGTCTTCTCCATAAAGGAAGGTCGTGTCGCCCGGATCGGTGACGCGGACTTTTTGGAGCATCTGGCGGACGATGATCTCGATGTGCTTGTCGTTGATGTCGACCCCTTGGAGGCGGTAGACTTCTTGAACTTGGTTCACGAGATATTTTTGGAGTTCGCGCACGCCGCAGATCTCGAGGATCTCTTGCGGGACGACGAGTCCGTCGGTGAGCTGCTGACCCTTCACGACGTTGTCGCCGCGCTGGATGATCAAGTGTTTGGTGAGCGGGATGAGGTGCTCTTCTTCCATACCGGTCTCTTCATCGCGGACGACGACGATGCGCTTGTTCTTCTGAACACCGCGGAAGTCGACGATACCATCGATTTTGGCGATCTCGGCAGCTTCTTTCGGACGGCGGGCTTCGAAGAGCTCGGCGACGCGGGGCAGACCCCCGGTGATGTCCTTCGTCTTGATGGCGCCACGGGGCAGGCGGGCGAGGAGTACGCCAGCGGCGACAAACTGCCCTTCTTGCACGGAGATAAACGCTCCGGCAGGGATGGCATAGGTACCGATGAGGTCTTTGCACTTCTTTGTCGGCATAGATGACGATCTGCGGATGGAGCTCGCCGCGGTGCTGTTTAACAATGAGCTCTGTTTGGCCCGTCTGTTTATTGACTTCGCGTTGGGTCGAGATCCCTTCCACGAGGTCTTCGTATTTGACAAAGCCGGGGCGTTCGCAAATGATCGGGATGTTGTGCTGTTCCCAAACGGCGATTTTCGGCCTTTTTTCATTTTTACGCCGTCGGCCAAGAGAATGCGGGTTCCGAGCTCTACGTTGAATGTTTGGAGAGGCTCGAGGGATTTGGTGCTGAGGAGTTTTTTATACTCATCGAGCGGACGGCCTTCATCACGGACGATATGGAGAGAGCCGTTCTTATTGAGAACGATCCACTCCCCTTCTTCGTTTTGCACCGTGCGGAGGTTGTCGTAGATCACGATACCTTCGAGGTCGGCGAGAAGTTCTGGGGAAACGGCAGCTGACGCGATACCTCCCAAGTGGAACGTTCTCATGGTGAGCTGGGTTCCAGGCTCCCCGATCGACTGGGCGCCGATGATACCAACGGCTTCGCCAAGGCCAACGAGCTTGCCGTTAGCGAGGTTGAGGCCGTAGCATTTTGCGCAGACGCCGCGGGTCGATTCGCAGGTCAGCGTAGAGCGGATCTTGACGCTCTCGATGCCGGCATCGTCAATAGCTGCAGCTTGTGCAGCGTTGATAATGTCGCCTGCTTTTGCGAGGCAAATGGTGCGGTCGCCGGGTTGGTAGATGTCGTCGCAGACAGTACGTCCAAAGATACGATCGCGGATCGGGAGGAGCTCTTCTTGTCCCTGCTTAATAGCAGCGACTTCGATGCCTCCAAGCGTACCGCAATCCATCTCGGTGATAATGACATCTTGCGCGACGTCGACGAGACGGCGGGTCAGATATCCAGAGTCGGCCGTTTTCAGCGCCGTATCGGCAAAACCTTTACGAGCTCCGTGCGAGGAGATGAAGTATTCGAGGACCGAAAGGCCTTCGCGGAAGCTGGCCGTGATCGGAGACTCGATAATCTCGCCGGAGGGTTTCGCCATAAGGCCGCGGAGGGCGCCGAGCTGTTTTACCTGCGATTTGTTACCGCGGGCGCCGGAGTCCATCATGAGGAACAGCGGATTGAGCTCGAGACCTTTGGGCATAGCTGATGAGCTTGAAAAGTTCTTCGGAGAGCGTGTCGGTGACTTCCGTCCAGATGCTAATGATCTTCGATTTACGCTCGCCGTCGGTGATAATACCGTCTTCGTATTGTTTACGAACGGCATCGATGCGCTTGTAGGCTTTATCGATCATTTCTTGTTTATGCTCGGGGATGCGCACGTCTTTAACGCCCATGGAAAGAGAGGCCTTCGTGGCCTCAGCAAAGCCGAGATTTTTCAAGTTGTCGAGGAACTTAACAGCTTCTTCGAGGCCGACTTTTTTATAGGTCTCTAAGATGAGCTCGGAAAGTTTTTTCTTGCGGAGCGCATAGTTTTGGAAGCCGAGTTGTTTCGGAACGATCATGTTGAAGATAACGCGTCCTGGCGTCGTTTCGATGATGCCGGTATCGAGCCGGAGGCGGATCTTCTCATGGATCGCAAGGCCGCGGCCGAGTTCGTCGCGGCGTCCCTTCGGCATTGAGAGTCCCATGAAGCTGCCGCTGGCAGACATCGCGAGGAGCACTTCTTCTTTGCTGCTGAAGAGTTTGATTTTTTTCCATGCTCTTCAGGGCTATAGAGGGGATCGTACATGAGATAGTAGAGTCCCAAGATCATATCTTGCGTCGGAACGGCGACAGGTTTGCCTGACGACGGGAGGAAGATATTATCGGGGGCCATCATGAGGGTCTTCGCCTCAATCTGCGCTTCTACGGAGAGAGGCACGTGGACCGCCATCTGGTCGCCGTCGAAGTCGGCGTTGAACGCCGTACAGACGAGAGGATGGATGCGGATCGCTTTTCCTTCGATGAGGGTCGGCTCGAACGCTTGGATGCCCAAACGGTGGAGGGTCGGAGCTCGGTTGAGGAGGACGGGGTGGCCTTTGATGATCTCATCGAGGACATCCCATACTTCCGCCGATTGCTTTTGGATCATTTTCTTCGCGGAGCGGATCGTGTAGACATAGCCGAGGTCTTTGAGGCGTTTTACAATGAACGGCTCGAAGAGCTCTAATGCCATCTGCTTCGGCAGACCGCATTGGTTAAAGCGAAGTTCAGGACCGACGATGATGACGGAACGGCCCGAATAGTCGACGCGTTTACCGAGGAGGTTTTGACGGAACCGGCCTTGCTTTCCTTTAAGAGTATCGGAGAGCGATTTAAGCGGACGGTTGCCGGCGCCCATGACGGGGTGGCCGTGACGGCCGTTATCGAACAGCGCATCGACGGCTTCTTGGAGCATCCGTTTTTCGTTGCGGATGATCACATCAGGCGTCTTGAGCTTGAGGATCGATTTTAAACGGTTGTTACGGTTGATGACGCGGCGATACAGGTCGTTTAAGTCGGAGGTCGCAAAGCGGCCGCCATCGAGGGGAACGAGGGGGCGGAGGTCCGGCGGAGCGACGGGCACGCATGACATGACCATCCAGTCGGGCTTGTTCGGCGAAGAGGCAAAGCTCTCGACGATCTTGAGCCGTTTGGCGAGCTTCATGCGGGCTTGCATCGACTTAGTTTTACGGAGTTTGTCTTTGAGGTCGACGACGAGCGCGGAAAGATCTTCTTTTTCGAGGAGCTCGCGGATGGCTTCCGCACCCATGCGGGCGGTGAAGCTATCGGACCCCCATTTTTCTTGGGCTTCGCGCAGTTGCACGTCGTTGAGGAGTTGCTTTTTCTCAAGAGTGGTGCGGCCCGGATCGACGACGACGAATTCTTCGTAGTAGATCACGCGCTCTAGGTCGGCGGTGGACATGCCCAGGATGTTGCCGAGGCGGGAAGGCATGGTTTTAAAGAACCAGATGTGGACGATAGGAACGGCCAGATCGATGTGCGCCATGCGTTCGCGGCGAACCTTAGAGAGAGTTACTTCGACGCCGCAGCGGTCGCAGACGATGCCCTTGTGCTTGATTTTCTTGTATTTGCCGCAAGCGCATTCCCAATCGCGTGTGGGTCCGAAAATTTTCTCGCAAAAGAGACCGCCCTTTTCAGGTTTGAATGTGCGGTAGTTGATCGTTTCGGGTTTTTTGATTTCCCCACGGGACCACTCATTGCGGATCACATCGTCGGATGCGATCTTAATCTTCAACTTGTCAAATTGCGAATCTTGATGAAAACTATCAGCCATCTCTAACCCCTTAAAATTTATTCTTCATCCGCATGGAGCGGGCGCACATCTAGGCATAGCGCTTGCATTTCTTTAACGAGCACGTTGAATGATTCTGGCGTACCCGCGCTTAGGACGTTGTCGCCCTTGACGATCGATTCGTAAATTCTTGTTCGGCCTGCGACGTCATCCGATTTAACGGTGAGCATCTCTTGGAGGAGGTAAGCGGCGCCATAAGCTTCGAGCGCCCACACTTCCATCTCCCCGAATCGCTGACCGCCCATCTGCGCCTTGCCGCCCAGCGGCTGCTGAGTGACGAGCGAGTAGGGCCCGATCGAACGTGCGTGGATCTTATCAGCCACCAAGTGGCTGAGTTTGAGCATGTAGATGTAACCGACCACGACGCGGTTATCGAACCGCTCGCCGGTGCGTCCATCGTACAGCCACATTTTTCCGTCGTCGGGCAGTCCTGCATCTTTCATCATTTCCCAAATACGAGACTCTGGGAATCCCTCGAACACGGGCGTTTTGACGTAGATGCCTGATTTTTTCGCAGCATACCCTAAGTGGGTCTCGAGCAGCTGTCCCATGTTCATACGAGAAGGCACGCCGAGCGGGTTCAAAATAATCTCGACCGTCGAGCCATCGGGCTGATAAGGCATGTCCGCTTCTGGAACGAGTTTGGAGACGACGCCTTTGTTTCCGTGGCGTCCGGCCATTTTATCCCCGACTTGGAGTTTACGCTTCGAAGCGACGTAGACTTTCACTTGGCGGATGACGCCAGGATCGAGCTCGGTGTCCCCTTTCTTCATGTATTCGATTTCGCTCTTATGCTGCGTTTGGAGTGTTTCCATCGCCACATCGAACTCGCGGAGGATTTTCTTGAGCGCGCCGTACATTTCGTTATCGGGCATGAGGAGGTCTTCGGCCTTCTCAGACTCGAGCATTTCGAGCATCTCTTGCGTGATCGCTTCGCCTTGGCGGATAAGGACATCGCCGGTCTTACGATGCATGATGGCGGCCGGGGCATTCTCGCCCAGCAGAAGCGCGCCGAGCTTCTCGTGCAGTTCCATGATAAGCTGCTCTTCTTTCATCTTGTAATCTTGATGAACGTCTTTGAGGCGCGTCGCTTCTTCGACGAGTTCATCATCGGTCTTCGAGAGACGGTCGCGGCGGCTGAAGACTTTCACATCCATGACAACCCCTTCCGTACCGGGAGGCGCTGTGAGCGACGCGTCTTTGACGTCGGCAGCTTTTTCGCCGAAGATCGCACGCAGGAGGCGCTCTTCTGGGGCGAGCTCTGTCTCTGATTTGGGAGTAATTTTACCTACGAGAATGTCGCCCGGTTTAACTTCGGCGCCGATGCGAATAATGCCATCTTCGCCGAGATTAGCGAGGGCTTCTTCTGAGACGTTCGGGATATCGCGGGTGATCTCTTCTTTGCCGAGCTTGGTATCGCGGGCGGTAAGTTCAAATTCTTCGAGGAAGATCGACGTGTAGGTATCTTCACGGATGAGCTTCTCGGAGATGATGATGGCGTCTTCGTAGTTGTAACCGCACCAGGGCATGAACGCGACGAGCACGTTTTTGCCAAGGCCGACTTCCCCTTTGTCCGTCGACGGGCCGTCTGCGATGATGTCGCCGGCTTTAATTTTGTCGCCGATGCCGCAGATAGGGGTTTGATTGAGGCATGTGCTCGCGTTGGAGCGCATGAATTTCTTGAGGTGGTATGTCTTTTTGTTCAGCGGATTGCTCTTCGCTGCAATAACGATCTTAAAGCCGTCGACGTACTCAACAGTTCCGTCTTCTTCAGCCACGATCACAGCGCCGGATTTCGTGGGTCTTTTCTTTTTGCTTTGTTTGCTTCTGAAATTCTCCGTTTCATATTTCTCCGCGTGGGTGCGGCGACCTCCTTGGCAATTTTCGAAACTAATACCCGCGACGGCGGAGGCCGGGCGGAAGAATCGACATCATCCTCTGCATCGCTTGCTCACGCGGATGTCATTGGGCGTGCTGTGTGGCTCGGGTGGTGGGTCGTTGCGGCGGTCATACTGACGGGCCGTTGTCCAATGGCTTGCGCCGTCGCCGAACATGCGGTCGTGATGCGCGTCTGAGGAGTTGCCGCGTTTCGCATGGCTGTCCAATTCGTGCTCCGTCTCTGCGCTTGGTTTTCGATTTCTTAGCTTCGGCAGTCCAAATCCGGTACACCTGTGCGACTTGGGCGATTGCGTCGGCTCTGTCGTCCTTCTTGCTCGCGTTGCTCTTGGTACCGTCCAGTCTCTGCAACTCGGCAAACAACGCATCCAAGTAAGCGCCGCTCGCGAATTTCAAACGTCCTTGCTCCAGCAAATATTGGAGGTCCTTGATTCGCAAAATTTTGGCGTTCTTGACGTTCGTCGGGGGCACGAAATAGACCGGGACTTGGCATTCGGACTTCGCTCCCGCCATCTGGATTTGCGTGCGAAGGTTGTCAGCAGTCGGCCCTTTCTCAATCAACACGTTTCGCAAACCTTGGCTTTGATACTGGCGAGTAATCATAACCAGTTTCGTTGCCAATTCCGAGCCGCGCATTCTGTCCGCCTCGATGTCCAAGACGCACATGCATTTTTCACCAGCCGCGTTATCGTAAATGCGGACTGCCGCCACCGATGTAAGGTCAGCCTTAGCGTTCAGGGAGTAGGCCACATCGACGGAAAGGACTGTTTCCCCTTGCGGTACTGCACTCTTCGAAACGATGGCACTTGCCAACAAGTCCGGGTCGAATTGAATCTTTATGCCTTCATCCTCCGGCGGCAACCAACTGCACAAGTGTTGCTGTCGGAAGTTGCGGACGTTTTCTTTAAGTTCTTTGTAGAGCACCTTGAACGTAAGGTGAGCAGGAAACAGCAAGTCAACTTCGTCGGGCGTAAGTGTCGGGTCGTACGGCAGCTTGCCGACGCCCGGCTTTACAGTCCAGCACGGATCGATTGTGAACAACATTTGAGGCGGTTCGCCTGATTCACGTCGTTCTTTTTCACGAGCGAGTAGCGCAGTGTAAAGGTCTCCGGGGTCTTCCTCCGAACCATCACCTTGACTGGTCGGCGTGCCTACGAATATCTGTGCCGAGTACGGTTCGCCCAATTCCCGAATCAGGTCAACTTTTTGCAAGGTCTTCTGAGCGCATTTCCGGCGTGCTGCTGTTGTTGATTTCCGCGATGTCTTCCCCAGCCAGATAATCAAAACGTTCACCAGCCAGACCTTCGGTATCCACGGACGCCACGAAGAATGTCGGTTGGATACTGTCCAAGCGGCGCATGGGTGACGTGAATGATGTCTTTGCGCCTTCCTCGCCGGGCCACAGTCATATATTCCGGGTACAACTGGGCGAAGAGACTCATGTCGTGCGGCTTCGCCAACCAGAAAGCTTCTGAAAGCTCGCAGGAAGCCCTTCGAGAGATGGTTTGGTGGCTGATACGCAAAGCGAGCGTATGCGTCGGAAAAGTTAAAACCCAAGATATTTCGTCCAATAGGTTTGTCGTGCTCTTAAAGCTTCCTCGACTAGAAACCAAAAGTCGTTGTCGAACTTCCGATTGTCGCAGCGAACGCTTTCTTGTAACGCAGGTAGGTCGTAGTTCTCTGGCAGCAGGTCAGGATTCTTCTGAATGTACACGTCGCGGAACCAGCGTTGGTGCGGCTCCGGTTTCAAGTCTTCCATGCCCTTGAGTACTTGGCAACCAAAATTAACGGTCAACCATCCCCATGCGGCGGAACTCTTGAATTTTCAAAGTCCCAATGGTGCCGTCGGCTTGCATGCGCCACGACATCGAGTAGTCCCATATCGCCCACTGTTCGTGAAGTCGCGTGCGCTGGCCCGGCTCCCAGACGTCCGGGGCTGGGGTGAGCGTTCGGTGTGCCGTTTTGTTCTTGCTAGCGTGTTTTGCAATCCTGCGGAGAAACAGATGGGCGTTGAACGGCAGTTTTAGATCTCGCGAGGCAATACGGGCAGAGTCGGCGCAGACTTCGATGACGCGGGGATGGCGCAGGCCACGTTCGTGAAGTAGTGGGATGGCTTCAGTCGTCGTCCACTTCGACCTCGGATTCAGGTTTCTTGCTGTCCTTCTCCGATTTCTTCGCAGCCTTCTCTCGGGAACGTTGCTTCGCAGCCTTGTTGTATTCGCGCACCTCGGATTCCGACATATTCTTCTTACTCTTTTTCGCCGCAGCGTTGGCTGCTGCGCCTCCAACACTTGTGGCGTCCCGCCAATTACTGGCGGCGTTCCATCCTGATTTTCCATTTTTATCCTTGATTGACGTATGCACTGAACGCATACTTGTACTATGAAGAGAACAACTGTATTTCTAACCGAAGAGCAAATACGGCGATTGCGAAAAGCTGCCAAGCACAAAGGGCTGGACGTTGCTCAACTCATCCGTCTCTACGTCTCTGCCGGGCTGGATAAGGAGAAGCCGTGAGCAAATCCGAAGACTGGACGGTGCTCCCACTCGGGCCTGTTGCGGAAGGTACAATTGTTGAGTGTCCATATTGCGGGAGGCATGCGCTGCTCGTTGAATACCACAAGATTCCGTTTTACAACCACAGGCTGGGGGCATTCCCTGTTGGAAGCGAAGTACAAATTATTGAGAACTCTGCCCTCAGACTCCTTGAGCAATCTGCGAAGCGAGGCAACCGGGAGTGCCGAGACCGATCTTCCGTTGCTGTCCACGATGCCTAGGGCCGTCTCTTTTGTCGTCGCTAGGTACTTTTGCAGTCCCTCTGCATTGAATTCGTAACGCTTCTTGCCATCTTCCAATCGGAACGACAGCGGTTTTGGTGCCTGCATGTTGTCTCCTCTATGCTGCGTCTAAACTTTTGCGGATTTCAAAGATATTTGAAGTCCGTAGGCTGCTCGGTCTGGTTGCCAATTGGGGAAGTCCTGCGGTGCTGTTTGCGAGCAATATATGTCTCGGTTTGTTTCTCGAATTGATTTTCTTGGTTGCTATCATGAGTCTCCTGAAACTAGGGACGGCTTCGCAACGAGCCTCGTCATAAAGCCGTCCGCCCAACGGGGGTTGGGGGAATCTAAAACTTTTGGTACCGGGTGTATGGGACCCACGCGAAAACTTTGGGGGTGGGGTCCAAAAAACCCCCTACCCCCTTTTGGGGTGGGAAAAATGGGTCCCCTATTTCCGCAAAGTTTTTCGTCAACCGGGTGGGGGTTTGCTTTTGTGCCACGTTTACGTCCGCTGGGCTTGATGGGTGGGTGGGGCAACCACGCCCGGCCCTTCTTCGATTTTGGAAAATGGGACCCAAAAATCCCCTGAAAAACTTTTTGAGGAGAAAATATTTGCCTCGTTTCCCCTCCCGTTGCGGGAACATTTCAGGGAGCACGTCGGTTGCGATTGCATTTGCGAAACTGCGCGGATTGCACGTTTTATTGCAGGCAGGTGGGTAATGCGTTGCCTTGCTTCACGTTAACGTAGTGCGCGAATTGCTTTGCTCACCAGCACGTCGATGATGCGCTCATTTGTTATGTTGCGCTCTTGCTGGCCTTCGCCTTCCACCAGATACGGATTCTGTCCGTTCATTCGTACTTCGATTGCGTGATTCAGTGCCACGAGTGTCGTGCTCTTGAATCGCACTGTGTACTTCGATGCGTTGAACGTGGCACCGACCTCACCATCGCGGTCGATGCGGCTGATGTGCGTCTTGTTGTCTTCTACGGACAACACAAATACCTTGCCGACGTTCTCGTGGTTGTTGCACTCGTTCACGCTCTCCGCGATGCGCTTGTTAATCTCGGCTTGTAGTGCCCCGAATCGCTGCGCCTGCGTTGCGCGTTTCGCTAGTTGCAAAGCCTCGTTCGTGCGGCCTTGTTCATTGGTTGCTGCGATGAAGTCTGCGTCTGACTGCTTGTCCATGCTGTCCTGCTTTCCTCGGCCATCACGACCGAAATGCAATTCGAACTTGATGTGGAACATGTCTCCCCTCTTGTGCTAGCGAGGAGACGGTGGCTCCTTGCTACCTCTTTTTCTTTAGCAGTTCTTGATAGGCTGCAATCGCCCTGCGTATGATTTCGCCCATTGGTGCCCCGGTGGCGGCTGACTGCTCATCCAACCACTTGCGTTGTGCCTCGTCAGTCATGAAGACGATGCGCTGGTCCTGCCTTTATCCTTTGCGGCCATGTTTCACCTCTGGGCAGAGTCTAGCATCGTTGTACAACCATCGTCAAGGTTGTTCAAGTCACATGCTTTCAACACATTGTTCCCTTTTCTTTTTTCGTTACAGATTCCGCTTGACAACCTTGCACAACTATGTCAAACTCTGTTCATATCAAGGAGACGCCATGGAATACTTCAACACCCTGAAATCAAAGCCCTTCTGAAAGCCAGCTATGCATACGGTAATCGCGAAGCCCATCTGGCCTTGCTGACGATGTACGCCACAGGCGCACGCGTCAGCCAAATCGTTGGCGACCA
>CAWEXY010000008.1:0-109941 GCA_963813135.1 uncultured Verrucomicrobiae bacterium
TGATCGCTTGACCGCCAGTGAGGACAGCGATGTCGCCGAGCATAGCTTTGCGGCGATCGCCAAATCCAGGAGCTTTACTGCGCAGACCTTCAGTCCGCCGCGGAGGCGGTTGACGACGAGCGTAGCGAGAGCTTCGCCTTCCACATCTTCAGCGATGATCAGGAGCGGTTTGCCGCCTTCTGCCACAGTTTGAAGGAGGGGAAGGAATTCTTTGATGGAGGAGATCTTTTTCTCGTAGATGAGGACATAAGCGTCGTCATAGACGGCTTCTTGAGCTTGAGCATCGGTGACGAAGTAAGCGGAGAGGTAGCCGCGATCGAAGTTCATCCCTTCGACGATGTCGAGGGTCGTATCGAAGCTCTTGCCTTCTTCTACGGTGATCGAACCGTCTTTACCGACGCGCTCCATCGCATTCGCGATGATGTCGCCGATCTCGGTGTCGCCGTTTGCAGAAATGGTCGCCACTTGGGCGATCTCTGTTTTGTCAGCGATAGGCTTGCTCATTTTTTTGAGTTCGTCCGCGATCGTTTTGACAGCTTTTTCGATGCCGCGTTTGACGAGCATGGGGTTTGCGCCGGCAGTTACGTTGCGGAGGCCTTCGCTATAGATGGCTTCAGCAAGCAAGGTGGCGGTGGTTGTTCCGTCGCCGGCTTTGTCAGCCGTTCTGTTGGCGACTTCTTTCACCATTTGCGCGCCCATGTTCTCGTGCTTGTCTTCGAGCTCGATTTCTTTAGCAACGGTCACGCCGTCTTTAGTGATGTGCGGGGAGCCGTATTTTTTGTCGATGACGACGTTGCGGCCTTTGGGGCCCAGCGTAACTTTAACAGCCGCGGCCAGCGTGCGTACGCCTTGCAGAATCTTTTGGCGGGCTTCTTCTCTAAATTTAATGTCTTTTGCAGCCATGATTTTCTCCTTAAAATTAATTTACAATCGCGATGATGTCGTCAGCTTTCACGATAACGTATTCTTCGTCATCGATCGTCACTTCTTGTGCAGCGTATTTGTCCATGAGGATGATGTCGCCGACGTTGACGGGAACGGGGATGATTTTGCCTTCTTTAGTGGGAGTTCCTGGGCCTACAGCCAGAACTTTAGCTTTTTCTTGTTTTTTCTTCGCTGAATCAGGAAGAACGAGTCCGCCTTTGAGGACTTCTTCTTGCTCAAGACGTTGAGCTACCACTCGGTTGCCGAGGGGTTTCAGGGTTAATTTTGTTGCTGTTTGTGTCATAAAATATCTCCTTTCGGGAATTTAAAGTAAACGCCATCATAGCCTAAAGGCGGATTTTTTGGCAAGAATTTAGCACTCGGCATTACGGATTGCTAAAAAAATCTTGTTGCTTTGGCAGCAAGGGAGAAAGATAATCGGGATATATGAAAGCACGTACAGAAATTTCTTTAGACGACAAATGGAACGTAGAAGCCCTTTATCCTTCTCTTGAGAGTTGGGAAAAGGAGTTTAATCAGTCGAAATGGCCCCAGCTCATGTCTTTTCGAGGCCGGCTCGCTGAAAGCCCTGCGGTGATGGCGCAGTTTTTAAAAGATTATTTTCACATAGATCAGGGGTTGGCGAAGCTCTATACCTATGCCCATTTGCGCCATGACGAAGATGTGGCGGAAGAAGCCAATCGGCAAGCCTTCGTGCGGGCGATGACGCTGCTGAACCAGTTCCGCGAGGAGATGGCCTGGGTCGAGCCCGAGGTCCTGCAAATGTCTCAAGAAAAGATTAACACATTCTTGCATTCGCCTGAACTAGCCCCTTATCGTATTTTTCTGGAGAAAATCCTCCGGTTGAAGCCGCATACGCTCTCCACTTCAGAGGAAGAGCTCTTAGCGCGCGCCAGTATGGCGCTCGACGCATCTCATCGAGCTTTTGGGGCGTTCAACAATGCCGATATTAAGTTTCCTTCGGTGTTAGATAGCGAAGGCAAAAAATGCGATGTAACGCACGGGACTTATTTAAGCCTGATCCGCAGCTCTGATAGGACGCTCAGGAAGAATGCATTCGAGGCGCTCCACCGCACGTTTGCCGGCTTTGAAAATACTCTCTGCGAGCTGATCAATGGCCAAGTGCAAAGCCATCTGTTTACGGCTAAAGCCCGTAAGTTTAATACTTGCTTGGAAGCGGCGCTCTTCTCCTTCAACATCGATCCCGCTGTTTATATGAACCTCATTAAAACGGTCCGCGAGAAGCTTCCCGCGCTCCACCACTATATGGAAGTGCGCAAAAAAGCGATGGGCCTGTCCGAGCTCCATATGTACGATCTCCATGTCCCGCTTGTGCCGAATGTCGATTTTAGCATCGAATACAGCGAAGCGGAAAAGCATGTGATCGAAGGTGTCGCCCCGCTGGGCAAAGAGTACCAGCAGCGGTTGGAAGCAGGGCTGAAGAGCGATCGCTGGGTCGACCGTTTTGAAAATGCCCGCAAGCGATCCGGCGCCTACTCGAGCGGCTGTTATGGCACGATGCCTTACATTCTCATGAACTACCATGGCAAGTTCCATGATTTGATGACGCTGTCGCATGAAGCGGGCCATAGCATGCATTCGCTGCTCTCTTGGAGCAGCCAGCCCTACCATTATGCGGACTATCCGATTTTTGTCGCCGAAGTGGCATCGACTTTCCATGAGGAGATGCTTTTCCGCCACCTCATGCGCGATGTCAAAGATCCCAAAATGAAAACCTTTTTGATCAACCAGCAGATCGAAGATATGCGCAATACCTTCTTCCGCCAAACGATGTTTGCCGAGTTTGAGCTCAAAGTCCATACGCTGGTGGAGCAAGGTGTGGCTTTAACGCCCGGCCTTCTCAAACAAGAATACCACAAGCTTAACCAAGATTATTTTGGCCCCCATGTGGTGATCGATTCCGAGATCGACATCGAATGGGCCCGCATCCCGCATTTCTATTACAATTTTTACGTCTATCAATATGCGACAGGGATAGCGGCTGCGCATGCCCTCGTCGATATCGTCGAAAAAGAAGGGCCTAAAAACTACCTCGCGTTCCTCTCCTCGGGAGGGAGCGCATTTCCCCTCGATCTCCTGCGAAAAGCCGGAGTCGATATGAAACAGAGCACCGCCATCTCGACACTCATCAACAAATTCGATCAACTGGCCAAAGATCTACAGCTGACTTTGAAAAAAGATTGAGTAAAATCCGCCGTCTGGGGTATGCGTTGTATACCCAAACGACCTGAAAAATGGGTTTTTGATGGCGTCGGCTTTGCCCCAGATTTTTAGTCTTTTCCTCGCGCCTTGTTCTTTTGAACACTTGTTCTTTGAACAATGGCCGCTCGTCAAAGGCTAAAAATCTGGGGAGCCTCCTGATCAAACTTCCCATTTTTCAGGTCGTTTGGGTATAACGCAAATCGATGGCTACAAAAAGTCTTATGAGTGAAAAAGTTAAAGGGGAATTTGTCGTGCTCAACGATAAAGGCCTTCACACCCGCCCCTCTACCGAGCTGGCCAAATGCGCTGGTCGATTTAAATCGACCATTCTTTTACGCTATCGCCAGCACTCAGCTGACGCAAAATCTGTTTTAAGTGTTTTGATGCTTGCGGCTGCATCGGGCGCATCCATTATCGTTGAAGCGGATGGTCCCGATGCCAAAGAAGCCGTCGATACGGTCCTAAAATTAGCTAAGAACAAGTTTCTTGGCCCTTATTGATTCTCATTTTGAAGCTCTGTGTATTTTCTGTGAATATCCTTATAGGCCCTCTGGAGAGCGTCGTGATATTCTCTATTTAGCCAGGACAGAGCCCCTGGCGTTGGTATCTCATCTAAAGAGCTATGCAAAGAAAGCATGTCCTCTAATTTTGACTCTAGGGTTTCTAAACGATCTGATGATTCGGCTGCATGCCAAGCGAGGGCAATAGTGACAAGGTCAGCGCCTTGAAGGGCTCTTTGGCATTGCGTGTTGGTTCCAAAGGCCAGATGGGCAATAGGCGTTAATTCGTGGTGATTTTCATCCTCACTCAATCTCTCCCACAATCTCTCTTGGCGTAGTTCACGGAGGGGCCGGACAACTTTTTCCTCAAAAATCGGATCGTCGAAGTAAGATGAGCCCAGTTGGGTGAGTTTTCTGTAGGAAATCTATCGGGCGTACATATTTCAGCGATGCGCGGCCAGTTTGTAATTCCCCTTTTCAATTTGATCAAGATAGCAATCTCAAAGGCGATAGAAGAGCTCTTAGCCAGTTGCGCACGAACGTAGCAGAGTATAAGATCTTTCAGATTTTCCTTCGCGTTAAATAATCCTTGTTTGATATTTACTTCGAGGGTTGCAAATTCTCGTTGCAAATCTAGGAGTTCTTGATCTTGCTGCAATCCTTTAATGCGGGATCCTTTAGCGAAAGAAAGACTGCTTGCCATGAAACTCTGATTTGGGGAGAAATCCGGATATTTTTTCTTTTGCGCATCTCGGGCAATTTTCTGGTTAATTTCTCTGAGAAAGGGATGCTTACCCGTAATTCCTGAATCCACGGCGTCCACGAGCTCCTTTTTAACTTGGCGAATCAATAATTGTTCGACGATTGCTTTTTCGTTTCCATGGGCGATATTGCGTATGTGCATTAATTCTCTGGCAGACGGAATCATCTCTGAATCGATGTTTATTTGAAGTTGGCGCTGTCCGGTTAAGGCTTGCCAGCTCGGCTAAATATACCGTTAGCGAGATTGGCATTTACAGCGGAAGGGCCACGTAAAAAACTTGTAAAGGCGTTTGCATATTCATCTTTTAGAGCCGCCGCTTTCTTATCATGGATAGCTTGTTTTACGAGCCGTTGAGCCGATGCATTTTGAGGCAGGTTAAATTTCCCTTCTAAAACCGCATGGGGGATGTGTCCTAGGCTTATCAGAGGGAAGTTTTGCATTGGGGGGTATTTGAGCGGCAAGCTTATTGATGGTTTGTTCGCCTTTTTGGGGTTGTTGCATAAACTTCGTGACCTCTCGGACAAAGGATTGGATATTTTTCTCTTCCTGTTTTTCTTTGAGGAGTTTTTCGACGATTTGTTGAGTCAAGCTATCGGTTCTCTTATTTTTCAAAGTTTCAAGCTCTTCTAAGGTCGGCAGCTGCAAGGGGTCTTTGCGGAGTTTTGCGATAACAACCTCTGGCTTGAGTGGATGTTGAGGGAATGCTTGTCCCCGCTTGCTTGTGAGTTCGGCCAATTGTTTACTGTCTGATTTCCGATCGAAGTATGTTTGAAGCGCGGCGCAATAATCTTCAGTTAATCGATGCCGGTGCATATGATCGACCACCGCCTTAGCAGGGCTTTGAGGGGATATTTGAGTGGCTAATGTTTCGAATACGGAGAGCGAAGGGCATCGGGCCGCATCCATAAGGCCGATGATTTTTGTGGGGTCGATTTGTTTAGCTATCTCGGGTGGATAACTTGTGAAAAAGTCATTGAGTATTCCAATGTTTTTAGGGTCGTCTAAACAATCTTGGATGGCCTTCGCGTATTCGGGCATCAATTGGTTGGACATGAGTTGGAGGGCGATTTCTTTCCTTAAAGGATCCCCAGAGAGTTTCGCAGAATTATATAACCTCGTCAATTGGGTTTCATCAATGTGTTTGGGCAAGTGAAGCTGATCAATAATATGTTGGGCTGTTAAACTGTTGTTGGGATAAGCTTTTTCGAGTTCGGCATAGGTTTGGTTTAAGAGTGTTATGTCTGTACTTTTATTTAGACACCCCTCGATCGCTTGTGCATACTTTGAGATAGTCTCTTGGTCAGGGAACACCTTTGCTGCGGGTTCAGTTCTGGACTTCAGGAAGAGACGGTAGATGACAAAGCCGATTCCCAAAGCGACTAGGACTGTACGACTTTTTAAAGGTTGAACGAGGTAGTTTCCGCTTTTGTAGAGGGTAGAAAAAAGTGTTTGCACCAGCGAAGGCGGGGTGGGCAGTCTGAGAATAAACTTGGAGTGTTGCCGGAAATCTTGTGCATATCTTCTCCTTGCGCTAAAGATAGTTAAAAACTTTATATCTTCGGCGATTTTACGCAAAGAAAAAGATTATTCTTCGACAGCGACAGCTTTTTCGAGGATTTCAGCGCGGCAGAAAACAGGCACATTGTGCATCAGTGCGAGGGTGATGCAGTCGCTGGGACGGGCATCGATCTCGACGATCTGTTTCAGGTCGCCCTGGGTTTGTTCAAGAAAAAGCCTAGCGAAATAGATCGTATCTTCGATGTCGTTAATGACCATTTGGAGGAGTTTGATGCCAAAACCATTGAGGATGCCGCTTAGCAGATCATGCGTGTAGGGGCGGGGAGGGTGGCCATGCGCCAAATGGAGTTGGATGCTCGTTCCGACATGGGGCTCTGTATAGATCGCGAATTTTTTGGTCTCGTTGCCTAAGATGATGACGGTATAGGCCCGCGATTGCATGATCTTATGGAAGGTAATAGGTACTAACTGCGACATTACTAGTCGTCCCTGGTTTAATCATTTATGCCTGTCCACTTTACCTTTTGCGACCTTTTGTGCCATCCTCGTCAGCCATATGCAGCTTCGCATATGCCCTTCCTCGGCTGCCTCAAAATCTCATCAAAAGCCGAAATCGCCATCCCATAAAGCATTAAATCAGGGACGACTATTTCCCCTACATGATCGAAATGAAAATAACTTTCAACGGACTTGTACGGTCCCATCTAAAAAACCGATGACGACGCGGCCGGCGTAATCCAAAAAGAACCCCGTTTCCACGACGCCGGGGACTTGGAGGATCGCCTCGTGATCTTCTTCAGGCCGGCACTGATGAAGTTCGATGTCGAAGATATAATTTCCATTCTCGGTAAGATAGGGGGAGCGGCCTTTTAACCGCAGCTCGCCTTGGTATCCCCGTTTTTTTAACTTGGAGATCGTTGCAGGATGGGCAAAGGGGATGATTTCGACGGGGAGTTTGCGGGAACCCAGATGGGGACTAAGTTTTGTTTCGTCGGATATGACGATCATCTCTTTGCTCATGGATGCGACGATTTTTTCGCGCAGGAGCGCACCGCCCGCCCCTTTGATCATTCTTTTTTCAGGATCGATTTCATCGGCGCCATCGACGGTAACATCGATGAGGGTG
Organism: uncultured Verrucomicrobiae bacterium; assembly: GCA_963813135.1. Classification (GTDB taxonomy): domain Bacteria; phylum Chlamydiota; class Chlamydiia; order Chlamydiales; family Rhabdochlamydiaceae; genus SZAS-15. The sequence goes on from CAWEXY010000008.1 coordinate 7,076, forward strand.
ATCGAGTTAATGTCGACGAGGGGGATGCCGCCTTTTTTGGCGAGCTCTTGCGAAGGCGTGGAGCTGGCCACTGCGGTTATTTTCAGTCCTTTTTTGCACCGCTCGATCAAATGCTCGATGAAATAGGCGGCCGTAGAGCCGGTTCCGAGCCCGACGATCATGCCATTTTCAATAAAAGAGGCGGCTTTTTCTCCGGCTAAACGCTTGGCTGCTTCTATAGACATACAAGGCACATTACCAAAATCCGTACCGTATTGCCAAGAAAAAGAATTGTAACGCAATGGCGCAAAGAGCAAAAAATACCTTGGCGGCTCTGCGTCTTTGCGTTAAAACCTCTCTGTTTTCTCACCGGGTTTTAGTTGAATCAAAATAGGCGGGGCTTCTATGATTGAGATCCTATGGCTACATTAAGAAAAAGTTTGAAGATGGGCGTGATCGCAGAAGAGAGCTCTAAGACCAAGAAGGCACGGTCCAAACTCAAAGAGCGCCTTTCCACTCTTGAAAAAGTGGTGTCGAAAGTGTCTCCAGCGACGTCAGAAAAAAAGCCGCGCCCCTCTGCTAAAATTAGCAAGGCAGTTGCAAAGCTTCAAGATAAGCTGGCCGCTAGATTATGAACGTCTTCGATTCTTTAGAAGAGCGGGGTCTTCTTGATACTCTTACCGACCCCTCGTTAAGAGATAAGGAAACGCCTCTCAACCTCTACTTAGGATTTGATCCCACCGCTGACAGTCTGCATCTAGGAAATTTAGTCGGTATCGTCGTTCTTCGCTGGTTCCAAAAGTTCGGCCATACGCCCCACGTCATTTTAGGAGGAGCCACCGGCCGCATCGGCGATCCCTCTGGCAAAAGCACCGAACGGCCTCTCCTCGATACGCCGACGATCGTGAACAATGTGCGGCGGATCAAGAAACATTTCGAGCAAATTTTAGATTTTTTCCATCCCACCGCGCGTCCGCTCGTTCTCAATAACGATACGTGGCTGAGCAGTGTTAATCTGATCGATTTTTTGCGCGATATCGGCAAGCATTTCCGCGTCAACGTCATGCTCACGAAGGAAATGGTCAAAAATCGCCTGGACTCCGAAGAGGGGATTTCGTTCACCGAGTTTACCTATCAGCTTTTGCAGGCCTATGATTTTTATCATCTGTTCACCCATTACAAAGTGGCGCTGCAACTGGGTGGAAGCGACCAGTGGGGGAATATCACCGCAGGGACCGATCTCATCCGCAAACTGACAGGTAAATCGGCGTATGGGATGACATTCCCGCTCCTGACGCGTAGCGACGGCAGAAAGTTTGGAAAAACCGAAGAAGGAGCGATCTGGCTTGCGGCCGATCGATGCTCTCCCTACCAGTTTTATCAATATCTCTACCGCATGCCCGATGCCGATGTGATCAAGCTCATGCGCATGCTCACGTTCATGCCTATGGAAGAAGTGCGCACGTGGGAAAAGGCGATGGGACAAGAAGGCTACGTTCAGAACTCCGCGCAAAAGAAATTGGCTGAAGAGCTCACCCGTCTTGTCCACGATGAAGAAGGTTTAAAGTCCGCTCTGGAGGCGACGCAAATTGCAGCGCCTGGACACACTGCAGCCCTCGATCCCGCCACTCTTGAAAAAACCTATCAAGAGATGCCCCATGCTCTCTTGCCTAGAGGAGAAGTTGTCGGCGCCAAATATGTGGATGTGGCAGCCAAAGCCGGCCTCATCGCGAGTAAGGGCGAAGGGACGCGCCTCATCGAGCAGGGAGGAGCTTACCTCAATAATGAAAAGGTCGGGGATGCTCAGTTTCGCTTGGAAGAAAGTCAGCTGATCGGCGGAAAATTTCTTCTGCTGTCTGCCGGAAAGAAAAAGCGCATCATCATTAAGGTGGAATGAAAAGACTTTTGTTTTTTTAGTTTTGATCCTCCGGTTAGAAGCCCTCGAATATCCCATGTTAAATCTCACTCTTCGTTCGCAGGATAAACCGGTCACTATTTCTACAGAATCATTAGATGACATGGTAGAAAAAACCTTATCTAGTCTGTGTATGATCACGTTTGAGAGCGCGGCAACATGGTCTGAAACATTCAAAAATTGGTGGAATGCCGAATTTGGAGGGGGCACGGGATTTTTCATTACTCCTCAGGGGCATTTACTGACCAACAAACATGTTGTTCACTCTAATCCAAATCTTATTCTCTGTCTCAGTTCAGGCGGCCCGGAATTAAAGGCTTCTATCGTTGCTGAGCATCCGACAGAAGATCTGATCATTTTAAAAATAGACAACCCAGCGAACGCCCACTTTGCGCATTTGAAGCTATCTTCGGAACATCAAGAGGTTGGGAATTGGGTATTCTCTTTGCGCGGGAGAGGGTATCTCGTGGACGCTGATAGATTACTTGTTTTTCCATCCATGGGGAAGGTTCTTGGTTGCATCAAGACCTATCTTGTTACGAGCATCGCATGTACTGTTGGAAATTCAGGATCGCCGGTACTGGATTTAGAAGGAAAAGTGGTTGGGATACAGACTGTTCTGGCTGAAGCAGAAAATACAGGAGATATAGAAAATACAGGAGATATAGGATGTACGGGCGCCGTTTCGATGGAGAAAGTCAAAAGCTGGATCGAAGAGACGCTTCGCAACGATGGATATCTTGAAGAATTCTAATTTTCGGTGATTTCCACTTTTAGGAATGTGCAAGAGGGCGGGAACTTCACGGCTGCTAGCAATTCTGCAAAGTCCACGTTGGCATATCGAACGGTCATTGCTCGGCAATCAATCTTTGCATCACAACATATTAGCTTGACACCCTTAAAGAAGATCTCCTGGGCGTTTAAAACCAGCCGTGTTTGAGCCGCTATCGTCGAGATAGGCTTAGCCTTATCGTTGGAGTCGATCAACTCAATAAGAGGCGCTTTTAACTTAATAACGGGCGCCATCATGAAACGGCCTTCAAAAATAAGTTTTTTACGAGCGACCAAGTGAATGCTTCTCATTTGATGGATAATTATTCCCGGGTCGATCGTGAACGTGTCTGGGATTGGTGGATCGGTCATCATATCCTGTCCCGTAAAAGACACATCCTCGTCATAGGGGTACGGGAGGGGATCGTTTTCATCAAGAGAACGGCGGAGTAGCACCAAGGAGGGAATATTAGGGCTTTTGCGTCCAGTGTCAGAATTTACATTAATTGGCTTGCTTAAGCTGACATTTGTCGCCACGGCTTGTCCTTTTATGCGGGCACTTATTCTAAATTACATAGCAAAACGATTCCACCAAAAAGGGGAGAGGTGAGAATTTTTTTAAAAGTACTTGCCTGAAAATCAATGCATTACAACAATGGGGTTTAAAAGAAAGTTATACAGGAGAGGCTATGTCCACGATCACAAAGAAAAAACTCGTTCAGGTAATTTCTCAAGCGCAAGGAGTTCATCCTAATGAGGTCCGCAATATCATCCAGGCGTTTCTCGATGCTATTACGGACACTCTGGCGAAAGGTGATCGCCTCGAATTTAGAGATTTTGGAATTTTTGAAATCGTCGTCCGCAAACAAAAAATTGGCCGGAATCCCAAAAATGCCGCAGTTCCCATCGTTATTCCTGCTCGGTCAGCCGTCAAATTCACTCCAGGCAAAAAGATGAAAAAGCTGATCGAAAAAGGGCCTGCTCCCAAAGCGCCCTCTAATATGCCGCAAGGCGGATTTCAAGGACCTAGCACTTCCTTTGGAGGCTGATGCGCGAACTATTGGCCGAAGCTATCGAGCCTACGGTCGATATCGCGTCCTTGAGACAGCGGCTAGGCAAGCTTTTAACAGAGCGCAGCTTTGAATCGCATCAATTGGATGCCGCCTATTTAGCGGCGGCTTCTCATTTTCTAGGTCTTTCTTTTAAAGCCCCCGCTCCTCATCAGCTTCCGAACGGCCTTCCCCTCGAAGAGTGGGCGGGCCATCTGCATGGCAAACAAGTCCCTCATCTGCTCCATGCGATCGAGCTGGGGATTTTATGGGCGCTATTGGGAGTGGTGCATAAACGCGATGATTATACGATAGCAAGCCTCAAGGTCGCCCACTGGTTTTTGAATCTATTAGACCTCAAGGCAACGCTGATGGTGGGTATTTGGCTCCCAGCGTTAGATTTTTCTCAGGAAAAGTTAAGAGCCAGCTTACATTTGCTGCTTCAGATAGCCAGCCAGATCAGCGGCGATGTCCGTTTTGAGCGCGCTCTCAAGGTTGTACCACGAGATCTTGAGCCCCTCATGCAAAAAATCGGCGCCTATCTTCTTCCTAAAATTGAAAAGCAAATCCATTTTCCCCTTAGCCTGATTTTAGAAGAGATGACCGTGGGAGTGTTGAGCCATCATGCGCGGGATTGGAGTGCGATCTTTTCCCTATCGGGGCACCAAAGCGGAATGGGGGCGGTCCATCGACGGGATGTAAAAATCGCTGCTATCGGTCCGCAAAAAGGCCCCTTGGACGATCTTTCGACATTTGGAATCTCCCGCCGCCCTCCCTTTAAAGAGGTGGGCTGGGAAAAGAGTTCCACGGGAGCGCTTCTGCAAGGCTGGACGCAAACGGATGGTATATGGGTGCAGATGGCCGCGGCCATCGGTCCCGATGAGGTTCACTTGGAGGTGAGGGGCGAGGTTAAAGAAAACACTTACATGGTTTTCTATGCCCAAGGCAGCTCTCTATTGGTGGACGGGGCACGCTCTTTAAAGAGGGGAGAGCTGATGCACTACCGGGCCCCTGCCTCGGAGATTGTTATCAAGGGGGATCAAGAAAAAATTAGAATCCAGCCTTCCGAGCCCCACATGGTCGAAATCCTTCCCCTCTGCGGGGGAAATTCGTTCTATGATAGTGATTTTTTGATCGCGTTTCCTTGGCGCCAGGACCATTTGCAATGGAAAATAAATTTTTGAGCATACATTGCCAAGATCTATGACAAAAATGTATAATATGGTCGCTTTATGATGAAAAAAAATTCATTTGCCAAAGTCCTATTTTTCTCCGCCATCGGCCTATTTACGACGATCGGGGTTGCGGCTGCCCTGAAAAAAGGACGCGCTCCCGTACAAGAGGCTATCCAAGCCGCGCCCAAAAAAATGAGTGTTTCTTCCAATCCCCGCGCCGCCCAAGGCGATTTTCCCGAGTGCGATCGGATGTCTCAAATTTTCTCTACTTCCGGAGCTAAGCTTCCCATTATCGAGACCGTGACCTATACCAGCCGCGTCAACTGGCTGAAAGGGCGGCCCGCATGGATTGCCGATTATGCCGTCTACTATGGAACTTCGCGGCATTTCATCGCGCGCAGCCTCAGCGGAAAAGCCGACTATATGGCCCAGCGCGTCTCCGAAGGGAGTAAATTTAATGTTTTTCGCAAGGACAAGAATTTTCAGTTCTACTTACTGGCCGACTTGTCGCTTTGCAAAATGGGCTTTTATTATATCGACATGGACACCGGCGAGAGGGTGCTTCTCAAGACGTACCGGATAGGAGTGGGCAAACCGAGCACCGCGCCTTCTGGCTCGCTCACACCGCTGGGCAAATTTACGCTCGGCGAGAAGATCGCTGTTTATGCCCCGGGCATGACGAGCCAATACCAAAACCAAAATGTCGAGATGGTCCGCGTCTTCGGAACGAGATGGCTTCCTTTTGATAAGGGGTATGGCATCCACGGCGCTCCCTGGATCAACGATCCCGCCACTGGAGAGCTTGTCGAAAACCGTTCCACGATCGGCAAGCATGAAAGCGATGGCTGCATCCGGCTGACGACGGAAGATATGGAAGAGCTTTTTTCCATCGTCATTACCCGCCCCACAACCGTCGAAATCGTTAAGAATTTTAGCCAAGCCCAATTACCTGGAGTTGAGAAATGAGCATGTTAGCCCACGAAAAGCAGATCAAAGAATACGAAGAGACCATTGCCAAGCTCAAAACTCAGAGCCAGTCCAATGGCGTTCTTTCGGATTCAGAGATTGCTAAACTAGAAAAGAAACTCGCTCAGCTCAAGAAAAAAGTCTATTCCAACCTCACTCCCTGGGAACGGGTCACGATTTGCCGCCATCCGAGCCGTCCGCGCACCGTCGATTACATCCGCGCGATCTGTGAAGAGTTTACCGAGCTGGCCGGCGACCGCCTTTTCCGCGACGACCCCGCGATCATCACGGGCCTGGCCAAAATCGGCGGCGTTAAATTTCTGCTGATCGGCCAAGAAAAGGGATGCGATACCGAAAGCCGCCTCAAAAGAAATTTCGGCATGCCCAATCCCGAAGGATACCGCAAAGCGATGCGCTGCATGCGCATGGCCGCAAAGTTTAATCTTCCCGTCCTGTGCCTCATCGACACTCCTGGCGCGTACGCAGGCCTGACCGCTGAAGAGCGCGGGCAAGGCTGGGCGATCGCCAATAACCTCTGGGAAATGGCGCGACTCCCTACCCCGATCATCGCGCTCCTCATTGGAGAAGGGTGTTCCGGCGGGGCCCTCGGCATCGGCGTCGGCGATATCGTCGCGATGCTCCAGCACTCCTACTACTCGGTGATCTCTCCCGAGGCTTGCTCTTCGATCCTTTACAAAGACACGAGCAAGAAAGAGGAAGCCGCGGCCGTGCTCAAAATGCAAGCGGAGGACCTCCTTGAAATGGGCATCATCGACACGATCATCGAAGAGCCGATGGGCGGGGCGCACCACGATACGGCGGCCGTCTTTGCTAGTGTTAAAGATTTTATTGTCGAACAGTGGAATGTTCTTAAAGAAATTCCTCTCGACCTTCTCCTCGAGCAGCGGTATCAAAAATTTCGTCGCATGGGCAAATGCGCCATTGAGCCCGCTTCTGTCTAACAAAGAATTTTACGGCTTTTTCGCGTCTTTGCGCCTTTGAGTTAAAATTCTCTTTTCTTGATAGCGGTTATCCCAAAACTTCGTTATAATCAGCTGCTATGTATCTTTTATTAAAAGCGGCCCTGCGCAATAAGAAACATCTCTCGCTGCTTATCATCAGTTTTTTAGCGCTGGTGCTGCTGACCATCGCGAACGTGATGGAGATTTCCGCGCTCGGCGTTATTTCGAATGCCGATACGCTTTCCCAGCTGGTCGACGGGAAAAAGATTGCCCTGGTCGCAGCCAAGGGGGGCAAAGATACCAACCCGCTTAACTGGATCATCGAGAAAGTCTGCAATCAGACCAATATCAACAGCCTAAAAATTTTAGTTTCCGTGCTCGTCGGCGTGGCGATCTTTAAGGCCATTACGCTCTTTTGGAGCCGCTATATGACGCAGGTTTTGTCGATCCGCATCAGCCGCGATCTGCGTCAGCAGTATTTTGCGCATATCCAACTTTTGCCGATGAGCTTTTACCAGCAATATAACATTGGAAGCCTTTCTTCGCGGGTGGTAGGGGACGCGAGCCAAATCGCCACCTCGATCAACTCGACGATCACGAACTACCTCCACATGCCGTTTACGATCAGCGTTGCGCTATTGTTCTGCTTTTATATCTCTTGGCAGTTGGCCCTGGTGATCTTCGTGGGTTTTCCCATGATCATCGTTCCTATCATTTTGCTCTCAAAAAGGGTGCGGCGGGTCACGAGACAGCTCCAATCGAATCAAGAAAAATTTGCCGGCGTCCTCATCGACTTTTTAGCCGGGATCCAGACCGTGAAAATCTTTGCGATGGAGGCGTTTTCCTTCAAAAAATATAAAGAACAAAATGACCGGATGGCCGTGTTAGAGAGCAAGACGGCGAAGTATGGGCATTTGACAAGGCCGATTTTGCATATGGTCACGACGATGTGCTTGGCCTCGGTCGTTCTCTTTGGCCTTTATACGCTCCGTTTGACGCTGCCCGAACTCATTGTTTTCTGCGGAACGCTCCAGATTTCCTACGAGTCGATCAAGAAATTTGCGGACGAGAACTCGAATATCCAGAGAGGGATTGTAGCGGCCGAGCGCATGTACGAGGTGCTCAACTTGCATCCGGAGATCGAAGATAAGGTAGATGCTGAAGAGCTCAAAGGATTTCATGATAAAATTGAACTCGACCACATCTGGTTCCGCTATGGCGAAGAATGGGTCATCAAAGATTTGAGCCTGACTGTCCGCAAAGGGGAGACGGTGGCGATCGTCGGTGCGACCGGGTCGGGAAAGTCAACGATCGTTCAGCTCCTGCCCCGTCTTTATGAAGTGCAGAAAGGGGAGATCCGCATCGATGGCAAGCCTCTCAACGCCTACACCCAAAAATCGCTGCGCGAGCAGATCGCCTTTGTCTCGCAAAAACCCTTCCTCTTTTCTGATACGATTGCTGCCAATATCGCCTTCGGCAAAGACTTTACGCGTACAGAGATCCAGCAGGCGGCCCAGCGGGCGCATGCGGAAGAATTTATCTTAAGACAGCCCAAAGGCTACGAGACGGTGCTGGCGGAGGCCGGCCAGAATTTATCGGGCGGACAGCAGCAGCGCCTCGCGATTGCAAGGGCCCTTGTCAAACATGCGCCGATTTTAATTCTCGATGAGGCGACTTCGTCCTTGGATGCTCTGAGCGAACACAAGATCAAAGAAGCGATCGCGAACCTTCATGGAGAAGTAACGCAGATCATTATCGCCCATCGTTTGGGGACGATCGAACATGCCGATAAGATTCTTTATCTCGAAAGAGGCGAGAAGATCGCCGAAGGAACCAAAGACGAGCTACTCGCCACTTGCGAGCCGTTCCGCCTCACTTGGGAGGCGCTGTACCACATCGAGCAAATCTCTCCACAACCTGTCTAAGGCATGGCCGCACCTGCAACAACCCGTTTAACGCCGCAAGAATCTCTGTTTTCAGCGCAGGGCTGCCGCCTTAGTATGGAGGACGCTTATTTTTATAAAGAATTGGGCGAACATTATTGCTGGGGCATCTGCGATGGCCATGGTGATGAAGGCCTAATTGCAAAACTTGCCTCGAAAATGATTCCTGAGCGTTTTTTTGCCTTCCTAGATCTCAATTCCTCTTCTATAGAAGAGGTATTTCCCCAAGTTCTGCAGTCTGTTCAAGAAAAAACTCGCCAAGAAAAAATCAAAGGGGGATCGACGGCCCTCATCAACTACTTGGATCGTAAAACCGGTGATTTGTATGTAGCAACGCTCGGAGACAGTGAAACAAGACTATGTACTTCCGATTCCTCCCGTTTCGTAAATTGCTCCTGTTTGCCTGGGCAACGCACGTGGAAGATGCAGCCGTTGTCGGTGGTTTGTGATTGGAGCACACCGGAAGATGAAGCTAGGGCTTTGCGCTTTGCAGAGGATTCTGCAGAGCAGGTAAAAGAAATTTGGGCCAAAATGAAGGTCGGCAAGGAACGCCGATTCCCTCCTGTGGGTGGTTGCAACGTAAGCCGGGCCCTCGGCCATTTAAGCGATGCCAACAAACAAGGAGAATCGCTATTTTCAATCGTGCCTACCGTGACAAAACAGCCTCTCAAGCCTGGAAACGTGGTAGTCTCAGCCTCCGATGGATTGTGGGATTATATGCCGCAGAGGTCGATAGAGATGCTCGTGGAATCGGACAGCCAAGAGCCTTTCTCTTCTTTGGCCCAAAAGCTTGGCCAATTTGCCCTGATGAAATCGCAGGACAATGTCTCGATTATTGTTGTAAAAGTTTGAACTTGATGAAAGACTCTTTTAAACCTTTGTTTTCCGGTTTGGAAAGAGCTCCGCTTTCATTAAGCCATTTGACGTAGCTGATGGGGACTTCTGATAAGAGCCGTCCTTGATATTTTCCAAAAGGCATACGCTGAGAGTCCGATTGCTCCTCGAGCAGCTTCATTACCATTTCGATCGAGAGATCATCGATCATTGCGGAGAAAACCTCGTGCAGTACGCGCACGTCGTCGAGCGCCCGGTGGGCTTGGTTGGCCGCTACGCCATAGACTTCGCGCAAGTTTTGTAGGGCGTGGGAGGGGAGGTCGGGCCGGTATTTGCGGGACCATTTGAGCGTGTCGAGATAGCGCCACTGAGGAAGCTGAATGCTGCAACGGGCGGCTTCGGCTTCGAGAAAGAGCTTGTCGAACCGGTCGTTGTTGTGGGCGATGAGGATGGCATCGGGTCCGCAGAATTCTATAAAGGACTTGAAGACGATATCGAAGCCAGGCGCATCGGCCACCATGGCATCGGTAATGCCTGTGATCGCTGTCGATTCGGCGGGGATCGGCATTCCCGGATGGATCAGCTGAGCAAATGTCCTGTTTTGGAGGGGATCAAACGCCGCAAGCTCGATGATGCGGTCGCGCTCGAATCGAACACCCGTCGTTTCCGTGTCATAATATAAAAATGTTGGCATATATTTTCTCTTCTACAATAATCGAGAGCCATGCGTATTTGCAACATTCTTCTCTCGGTTCTTCTTTTTTCCACGACATTTGGCGCTGTAGCCGGTCAATATGCGACGGTCTATTTTTCTCCTGAAGATCATCTAGAACAGCGGCTCATCAGCCTCATTGAAAAAGAGAAGAAAAGCATCTATGTCGCCGTTTATGCTTTGACGCATCGCCGCATCGCTACGGCCCTTATCGAGGCGAAGCAAAGAGGCGTGCAAGTCGAAGTGATCGTCGATCGGTTTTCTGTAAAAGCCAAATCGCCCCTTCTCCTCATGTCGCAAGAGGGGATACCGATCTCTGTTTGGGACTCGGATCCTTATAAGACCAAAAAATCCCACCGGGCGCTGATGCATCATAAATTTTGTGTTTTCGGAGACGACCTCGTTTGGACCGGTTCTTTTAACTGGACCTATGAAGCCAGCCGGACGCATAAAGAAGACGTGATCGCCATTCGAGATCCTACTCTTGCCGCTGCCTATAAAGATCAATTTTATCATATCCAAAGCACCTCGTGCGTGTCTCTGGCCTCCTATCTCGCCTATAAAAAGAAATAACAAATATAGGATTAGGACTGCGGCATGTTCTTTGTTGATTTATTTTATTTTTTCGAGAGCTTTTTTGAGAGCCTCTATTAGCTTAGGGATATCTTCGTTGACAGTAGACCATATGATGCGGTAGCTGATATCAAAATATCCGTGGATGAGTTGGTTTCGCATTCCGATAACTTGCCTCCAAGGAATGTCAGGGATTTCTGCTTGAGATTTTGCAGATATGGCATTGGCTGCTTCTCCGATCAAAAGCAATTCACGGATGATCCCTCCAAGAAGGAGTCTATCGCGCTCCAAATCAGCGATAGTTTTATTAGAAATATGTTGGCCTACAGCAATAGCTGCTTCCAACATATGATTCAGCCGGTTAAAATCCTTCTTGTCCATATACGAGGTATGATTGTTGGATTATATCTTTTCGAAAAAGTTTACTGATATCTTCGGGAGTCCTCAGGTCGACTTCTCGTCCGAGGTTTTGAGATAGCTCATCTTTCATCTCAGCAATGCCGAAAAGTCCTGGGATATGTTTGGGGTCGAATTCCACCAGTATATCAATATCGCTTGTCTCAGAAAATTGGTCCGATAATACCGATCCGAAAAGAGCCAATTTGATGATATGATGAGCTTTGCAAAAACTATCGATCCAACTTTGCGGAATTTTGATTTTTGGCTTTCCTAAATACATATCGACCTTTTGCACATAAATGGGTTTATCCCTAGCCTATATCAAGGAATTACATTACATACCATGCCAAGAGCCTAGGATACCTTAAAAGTCTTAAAAAACATAATTTTTTAGAGTTGGAGCCCGCGAAAATCCTTTAAGTGGAGTTTTTTTTGTAGATCGGCTAGAATGGTGATATGAAAAAATTACTATTAGCTTCGCTGCTCTTTCTTGCTGGTTGCTACGAATGGGCTCCTCCCGAGGACGACCTTCGAACCGTGCCGGTCACCAATAACCCCCATGTGCTGCCAGGCGTCACCCGCCCCAGCCCTTTGCCAAATATGTGATCATCACTTAGAGTTATGGCAATGAAATCAGGCGGTTCCTCCTATCACTATTTTCCCTTCGATGCCCCCAAGCTGCTGCAGCAAATTGGCAAAGGCCGATTAGTAGACCTATTACGGAAGATGCTACTGATCCGCAACTTTGAGATCCGCGCGGAGTCTGCTTATTTACAAGGCAAAATCGGAGGTTTTTTCCACTCCTACATGGGACAGGAGGCCGTTCAGACTGCCGCTTTAGCCACGATCGGCAAAGACAATTGGTGGATCACCTCTTATCGATGCCATGCGCTCGCCCTGCTCCTGGGCGCCACCCCTGATGAACTGATGGCCGAGCTATATGGCCGCAGCACGGGCAATGCCAAAGGCCGGGGCGGCTCGATGCACTTTTATACCGATCGCCTCCTGGGTGGTTTTGGGATCGTCGGTGGGCAAATCCCGATCGCTACAGGCGCTGCATTCACGGCCAAGTATCAAAAAACAGGCGAAGTGGCTGTCTGCTTCATGGGCGAAGGGGCCGTAGCTCAAGGAGCCTTCCATGAATCTTTGAATATGGCTGCATTGTGGGACCTTCCCTGCATTTACGTTATCGAGAATAATCAATGGGGAATGGGAACGGCCGTGAGCCGGGCGATTTCTGTTGAGCCGATCGCGGAGAAAAAAGCTCCGGGATACGGCATGAAAAGTTACACCTTTGATGGGATGGACCTCCTCAGCTGCTATGCAGGATTTTCTCACGTCTATGCCGAAATGAAGAAAGATTCCAAGCCCGTCCTTGTCGAAGTGCTGACGCAGAGATTCCGGGGCCATTCCATCTCTGATCCGGCCCTATACCGCAGCAAAGAGACCTTATCCGAGTGCATGCAGCGCGATCCGCTTCTTATTTTAATGAAAAAGCTCATCGAAGCGGGCTGGCTTACCGATGAAGAATACCAAGCGATGGACAAAGAGCAAAAAGACCTCGTCGTCGCCTCTATGAAATTTGCTGAAGATAGCCCATGGCCGGATCCGATCACTTTAGAAGAGGACGTATTTGCCCCATGAGTACTCAAGTCGTCGAAATGCGCGAAGCCCTCCGTCAAGCTCTCGATGAAGAGATGACCCGCGACGGCCGTGTTTTCATCATGGGAGAAGAAGTCGCCGAATATAACGGCGCTTACAAGGTAACGAAGGGGATGCTCGCAAAATGGGGTCCTCAGCGCGTCATCGATACTCCCATAGCTGAGCTCGGGTTTGCGGGGATTGGCATCGGCGCTGCGATGACGGGCCTGCGTCCGGTCATCGAGTTCATGAGCTTTAACTTTTCCTTTGTCGGCTGCGATCAAATCATCTCCAATGCCGCCAAAATGTATTACATGTCGGGCAGCCGCTTCTCCGTTCCGATCGTCTTCCGCGGCCCCAACGGAGCTGCCGCGCAAGTCTCTTCTCAGCATTCTCATTGCGTCGAAGCCCTATATGCGAACTTGCCCGGCCTCATCATTATCGCCCCGAGCAATCCTTACGATGCCAAAGGCCTCCTCAAATCGGCCATCCGCAATAACAACCCTGTTCTCTTCCTCGAGAACGAACTTTCCTATAACGACAAGATGGAGATTCCGACAGAGGAATATCTGGTCCCCATCGGCAAGGCCCGCATCGTAACGGAAGGGGACCACATCACACTGATATCCCATAGCCGAATGGTCAACCTCTGCAAACAAGTCGTCGAAGACATGAAGAAGCGCGGCATCCGCGTTGAACTGATCGATCTGCGCACGATCAAGCCCCTCGACATCGCTACCATTGCCAATTCTGTGCGCAAGACCAACCACGCCGTTCTCGTCGAAGAAGGCCACATTTTCTCGGGCATATGCGCCGAGGTCGGCTTTGAGATTATGGAGCATTGCTTTGATTTTCTCGACGCGCCGATCATCCGTGTCTGCCAGCGCGAAACGCCTATGCCGTATTCCAAGGCGCTGGAGCGCGAAACGATGCCCACGGTAGAAAGAATAACGAACGCCCTATTGGAGAGCCTATGCCTTTCACATTGACCATGCCCAAGTTATCTCCCACTATGGAAGGAGGCACCATCGTCAAGTGGCGCGTCAAAGAAGGCGATCTCGTGAAAGCCGGCGATGTCCTTTTTGAAATTGCGACAGATAAAGCGACCGTTGAGCATGCCGCGCTCGATAGCGGCTATCTCCGCAAAATTCTTGTGAAAGAAGGAGGAGAAGCGGTCATCAATGAGCCTGTGGCGATCTTTACCGAAAAAAAGGAAGAGAGCATCGAGGGTTATGCGCCTGAAGGTGTAAAGCCTGCTCCTGTTGTCAAAGCAGCCCCCAAAAAAGAGGAGGTTGCAGCCATGCCCGCTTCCAAACCAGCTTCCGATCTGCATCAACCAGCCTTCGTTCCCGAAGCGCCGCTTAGCGCGTATGAATTCCCCGCGCCGACGGCCCCTGTTAAGGGGCGTATTCTTGCCACGCCGCTCGCGCGCAAAATCGCTCAAGAAAAAGGGATCGATCTTACCACCGTTAAAGGCTCGGGCCCAGGACACCGCATTACGAGCCACGATCTGAACCTCGGCCAGCCTGACCTTCCTGTCACGTTCAGCCGCCAAGAAAAGCCCCAAACTGCTCCTGGGACGTTCGAAGAAGAAGCGCTCACTCCGATGCGTAAAGTCATCGCGCAGCGCCTCCAATCTGCGAAAACATTTATCCCTCACTTTTATACGACGCAGCAGATCCGCGCCGAGCGCCTGCTCGATGCCCGCGATCAGCTCAAAAACATCGGCCACAAAGTCACCATTAACGATCTCATCATCCGCGCCTGCGCCCTGGCCTTGCGCGAGCACCCGCAAGTCAACAGCGGCTTTAATTCTGCCCATCAAACGATTATCCGGTTCAAGACGATCGATATCTCCGTTGCCGTCAATGTCCCCGATGGGCTCATCACCCCTATCATCCGTCATGCCGATTTCAAAAATCTGGGCCAGATCGCCGTCGAAATCCGCCAGCTGGCGGAAAAGGCCCGCGCCGGCAAACTAGCCCGCGAAGAATATGTTGGGGGATCGTTCACTATTTCGAACCTTGGCATGTTTGGCATCACAGACTTCGTCGCCATTATCAATCCTCCCCAAGCGGCGATTCTTGCTGTGGGCGCCATCGAGGATCGTCCTGTTGTCGAAGATGGTAAGGTCATCGCTGGAAAAACAATGCAGCTCACCCTATCCGGCGATCATCGTGTGATCGACGGTTCTGAGGGCGCGAAGTTTCTGAAGACGCTCCAAAAGATCCTCGAAAATCCCGCTATGCTATTGATCTAGTAGATTTGCCAAATTAGGTTCAGGAATCACCACTGGTTCGATGGGCAGATTTGATATCTGCTGTCGAACATTCTCAGAACCGGCCTGCATATAACACTCGAAATCCCGTGCTACCGTCTTATCTTCGATCGCACGAAATCCTAGCTTTTGACAGAAGGGTATCGACTTGTCAATAACACAAGCCTCCAATGTTTTCTTTTCCACCATTTGAAGCATGTATTTTGCAAGGGCTATGACCGCGCCGTGCTGTTGTTTTTTCTGCAGCCCTTCGAGAGGGAGGTTGTGAGGGTTGGTGACGGCATAAGAACACCAAATAATGCCGTTTTCTTTCCATCTGGCCGTCACGATGGCTTCGATCGCTCTGCTGCGTCCCTGCGAATCGATGGAAAAGGTTGCAAAAACCCGATGGCCTTCCTTTGTGAGTGCAAGAAATTTATCACGGATTTGTTTGAATATTGTGTAATAAGAACCGGTGGTATCGCTTTCTTGCTCAGACAGCTGCTGGCATGCAATTTCGTCCATCCTGTTGACCTGATTATGCCAGTCTTCAAGAACAATTTGATTCAAATGATTCAAGTTGGAGGGCGTTGTGATTTCAGATACATGGAATTTAGTTGAGATAGCCATGACGTATAGCTTAGCCAAAGCTCGTTAAAATCTGAAGACAATTATTGGCCCGTTATAACCAGCGCTTGCGGTGGAAGAGCATGATCGCGAGGATCAGGATCACGCTGATGAACCCGATAATATAGAAGAAGGAGTCTTTGAAGGCCGTAAACGGAATTTGGACGTTCATGCCATAGAGCGAGGCGATCATTGTCGGGATGCTGAACAGGATGGTCAGCGCTGTCAGGAGTTTGATCGTCTTGCTGACGTTGTTGGTGAAGATGATTTGGTAGGAGTCGCGCAGAGAGCGGATGCTCTTGACGCTGATGCTGCAGAGGTCTTCGGACTGCTTGACGGCATTGAGGAGGTCAAGGAGGAGGTCTTGGTCTTTCTCATAGAGGCTGGTGTAGCGGCCTGAGGTGATCGCCTCGAGCACGTTGCGCAGGGGGATGAGGGCGGAGTGATATTGGTTGAGGACTTCTTCGTTTTTCGTGAGCGCGGTGATGTCCTCGCTTTCGACGGAGATCATCTCTTTTTCTTGGCGTAGAACGTTGTTGCGTACGCGGCGGATATGCGCGGTAAACTCTTGGGTGATGCGCATGAGAAGGGCAATGAGGAGCTTCGACTTTTGGATCGTCGATAGTTTGCTTTTTTGCAGGAGAAAGTTGCGGACAAGCAGGCTATGCTGGGGGGAGATGGTGATCGTATAATGGGGCGTGAGAATGATGGTGAGGGTGGAAGTATAAAGGCCCATCTCTTGTTCGGTGGGATGGCGGGTGAAGATGAGAACGTTGTTTTGGACGCGCTCAATGCGCGGGACTTCGTACTTATCGAGGGCGTCTTGCAGGTCCGTATAGTCGAGGCTAAGGAGCTGGGCGATGGCAGCAATGTCCTCAGGAGTGCCTTCGTCCACATGGATCCAGCATCCTTCGCGGAGCTCCTGGAGGATTTGGAATTCTTCGTCGCGCGCGGTCTTAAAATAGATCTGCAGCATTCTTATCGCTATGACAGATAAGAGATTTTAACGCAAAGGCGCGAAGTCGCATAAAATCTTAGCGGCTTCGCGCCTTTGCGTTAAAATCCCTCTCTCTATATCTCATTAGACATGAGCGACTTATGTAATTTTTAAAAAATATTTTATTTATATGTAGAAAAATAATTTGAATTTTTGTACTTTGAAGTTAGATTAACGGGAGGAAAGTATGAATATTCGTCCACATGCAGAGCCGTCGGATCACTCGCATCCTACGAATTCTCCAGAGGATAGTGCGGTTCGCCATGTCAATACAATTATGTATGTGATTCCAGAGCTCAGAGGCGCGATTACGGAAAAGAAAAGTAAGGAAAGCGTCCATACGATGGCTAATCCGATCAATGATCACATTGGCGGATTATCTGGTCTCAAAACAAAGCTCAAAAATATGGATGCTCAGCTGAGCGTTCAGCGTCTGAAAGAGGCGTACAAACGTTTCCAGCAGCAGCCCAACGATGAGAATCTAACGGCGCTCGCTCGCGAAACTTACCAATTAGGAAGCCATCTCAATATTCCCGGCTGCCATGTGGCGAGCCATATTGAAGAAATCCGCGTTGCGACACATGTTCTCATGAGCGCTGTAAAAAGAAACGATCATGAAACATCGCAAAATCAGCGTCATGTGATCCATATGATGATGAAAAACTTGATTGCACTGCCTGAGGAACACGGTTTTCATAAGGATATTATCCAGTTGAATCAAAACCATGTGCTTTTCCGCACAGTGTCTCAACCTGGTGCAGAAGAAGTGGCCGAGTGGCAAAAAGCCCTCAATGAATTTCCGCCCGTAACCTAAGGTTATCCTTTATCCTCAAGGTTTTTTTCGAGCTCTCGGAGTTTTACTTCGAGAGCTTCGATTTTTTTAGGGAGGCGGCGGAGAGTGACTTGCTCTCGATTGTACTCATCGAGGGGGACGGCGGGATTGCCGCCGTATTTGCCAGGTTTTGTGATCGATTTCTTGATGCCAGAGCGGGCTGCGAACATGGCGCCGCTGGCGACTTCGAGGTGGCCGACGGTTCCGGTCTGCCCTCCCATGACGACATGATGTCCGGTCTTTACCGAGCCGGAGATGCCGGTGAGGGAGACGATGAGGTTATGGGGGCCTAGGACGACGTTGTGGGCGATCTGGACGAGGTTGTCGATTTTCGTGCCTTGGCCGATGCGGGTTGCTTTGAAGCGGGCGCGGTCGATGGTCGTGTTGGAGCCTATCTCGACGTCATCTTCAAGGACGACGATGCCGAAATGGTCTTGCTTGATGTGATTTCCTCTAGCGTCTGTATTATATCCAAATCCGCAGGAACCGATGACGGCGTCGCTTTGGATGATGACGCGATTTCCAATTTGGCAGCGTTCGCGGACAGTGACATTGGCATGGAGCAGGCAGTGCGTGCCGATTTTAACGGCGGGTCCAATGACGGTGCCAGCGCCGATGGCGGTGTGGTCTCCAATGGAACATTCAGCGTCGATGACGGCATGGGGGCCGATCGTGACGTCTTTTCCTATTTGTGCTGTGGGGTGGATAACAGCTGAGGGGTGGATGCCAGTAAATCCTGAGGCGAGGGGGGCCCCGAGAAAGAGGATGAGGATCTGTTGAAAGGCATCGGAAGGGTTAGGGGTGAGAAGATAGTTTTTCCCTTCGATACGGGCTTCCGAGGGGTCGATGCAGATGACCCCCGCGCGGGTCTTCTCGAGGAGAGGACGGTAGCGGGGGTTGGCAAGAAACGAAACATCTTCAGGTCCAGCCGACTCGAGTTCGTCGACGCCGGTGATCGCATAGGAAGGATCACCGACCAGGGTGCTTTGGGTGAGCTCAGCTAGCTCCTGAAGGCGTTTTTTCATTTGACGTCAGCAGGTGCAGCTTCAGGGGCTGGTTTTGCATTTGCTTTCTCAAAATTCTCATCCATCTTAGCGATGATGTCTGTCGTTAAGTTAAGAGAATCGAGAGAAAAGAGGGTCTCGCCTTTGTCGAGGACAACTCCCACGCCATGCTTTTGGGCAACGACGGTGGCTGCTTCACTAGTGGCATTGCGAATAGCTTGGATTCTTTTTTGATGCGCTTGGTTAAGGACCATGTATTGCTGTTGCTGATACCGTTGCATTTCTTGAGCGAGGCTTTCACGTTTGGACTCCAGCTCTTTTTTTCCTTCGGGAGAAAGGCCGTCGGTGAAGTCTTTATCGTTAAGCTTTTCATCGAGCTCTTTATATTTTTTGCCGGTGTCTTCCATGAGCGAGCCGATTTGTTTCTGGAGGGCAGTAAAAGATTCTTCTTCTTTTTTGCCGACAGCAGATTCCGTGGCGCATTGTTGGAAATCAACGATGCCAACTTTGGTTGAGGTATCGGCGCCAAAAAGGGCCGAGCCCATTAAAATTGTTGATAGTGCAATTTTTTTCATAAAATCTCCTTATTGTTTTTAGAATTGTCCTCCCATGGAGAAGAAGAACTTCTGGACGATGTGCCTTCTTTCTTTATGGGTAACGTTAAGAGGGAATCCAAGACCTAGGGTCACGGGCATGTTGGCCATCACATTGAGGCGGACGCCAAATCCCGCGCTCATCTTGAAATGGGCTAGATCAAATTTTTTCAGCTGCACAGCTCCGGCATCCATGAAAACAAAGCCATCCATGATGCGGAACAGCTCGTGGAGGTATTCAAAGGAGAGGACGGAGTACGAGATGCCCCCCGTGGCATCGCCTTTGCCATCTTTGAAATGCTTGCCTAAATCATAGGGTTTGTAACCGCGCACGGTGTTCTCGCCGCCGGCAAAGAACCGTTCGCTGACAGGGATCTTTTTTGGATCGGTGGTCCACCAGATGGGTTGGATGAACTTGAAGTCCCAACGGTATTTGAAAATGCCCTTTCTCCATAGATTTTGATAGTAGGTATTGAGATAAGTGTATTTGAGGAAGGAAAAGTCGCCGCCAAGACCTGCAAATTCGGCTTCGATATAGGAGCGGAATCCGCGGTGGGGCTTATTGATATTGTCGGTGGAGTCAAACGAAAGTGAGGCGGACGTTGCCGATACGTTACCGGTCCCTTCTTTGGTTTTTTTCTCATTGTGGCTAGCGCCGTGGGCGACATCGATGTTGGCATGTTTGATGCGGTATTTCCAGCCGTATCTCCAATAAGCATTGATCGGATAGGAGGCGAAGAGGCTGCCGCCGATGGAGTCGACTTCGTATTTTTTCGCGGTGAGCTTGCTTTGGCTAAGGGAAGCATCGAAACCGACATTCCAAAGGGTATCGCGGAAATAGGGGGTGACCCAGGAAATGATGTAGGAGCGCTGCTTGGACCCCAGGGTTGCTTTCGCATGGGCAAATTCGCCGCCGCCGCGGAAGGCGGAGAAACCGTCTTTGAACACGGTGCCGAAGCCGCGGATATTGAAGTTGGTCTCCGTGAGGTCGAGGCCGCCGAAGATGCTGTCGCTCGAGCTTAAGCCAAAGAAGAGGCTGAAGTGGCCAGTGGTCGTCTCTTCGACTTCGATATAGACGTCGCGGTAATTTTCGCCGAGAAGCTGGTCGTCTTGCGTGCGGACGGCATAGACGTTGACGGCTTTGAAATAGCCCATGTTCTCGAGGCGCTCTTGGGTTTTCTTAAGCTTGGCAGAGTCGAACTTTTCACCAGGGACAAGGAGCGATTCGTGGAGGATGACCTCGGCTTTAGTTTGAACGTTGCCAAAGATACGGACGAGGCCGATTTTATACTCTTGCCCCTCATCGATTTCATAATGAGCATTATAGATGGGCGCATCGGAGAGGAGCTGGGTGTCATATTGGACAGAGGCGTCGATGTATCCTTTCCTGCCATAGAGGTCTTTAATGGCCTGGGCCGTATTGCGGAGCTTTTCAGGGGAATAAACTCCTTCAGGGCGTACAGTAAAGACTTTATCGATGTCGCTATCCGAAAAGAGGGTGTTCCCTTGGAAGGTCACTTTACCAAAATGGAAAAGGGTGCCGCGATAGACGGTGACGACAAGTATGATTTTGCCGCTCGTTTGGGCTTCTTCTGTTTTAATGTCGACTCTCGCGTCGGCGTATCCTTTATTTTGGAAAAAATTAATAATGGTGAGTTTATCTTGCTCGACGGCTTCTTCGTTATAGATGCCGGCTCCCGTAAGCCAGCTGAGGAAGAGATTATATTTTTTAGTGTAGATCATCTCGAGGATATGACTTTGCTCTCCCGGGGTGAATCCTATAAACTGGATATCGTCGATGATGCCCGCGCGGCCTTCTCGTACATCAATTTCTACGACAACCGAGTTTGTCTTTGGATCATTTTGCAAAGAATAGGAGACTTGCGACTCGAAGTAGCCGTGCTTGATATAATATTCTTTGACTTTGCCTAGAGCTTTATTGAACTCGTAGCGATTGAAGATATGGCTTTTTTTGATCCCGAGCTCTTTGCGCAGGGTCTTCATGCTCACTTTGTCGTTGCCTTTCCATAGGATGTCACTGATCATGGGGCGCGGCCAGACGCGGAGGGTTATATAGACTTCTCCATTGACGATATCTATGGAGGGTTCCACGCGGTCATATTCATCGGAAAGGGTTTTAAGGTCGCCATCAAAAATAAGTTGAGAGAAAGAGTTTTTCCGACCTTCGTATTCATCTTGGCTTCGACGGCCTTAGGGTCGAAGGAAGCGCCGGTTGGAATGTTTTGCATCTGGATATCGATGCGGCCAACTGTTTTACTTTCATAGACTTCCGTGGGGGCCGAGGCGGCAACGATCGGCGCCATAGGAGCGCACGTGAATAGCACGACGGAAGAAAGGAGGGCAATACGCATAATCGGCTGAGTATACGGAGTGGTATGGAATATTGCAACCCGGCTCGAATTAAAGTTTTTTTTATCCTAAGGAGGGAGAGGAAATTTTAACGCAAAGGCGCAGAGGCGCTAAGTCACTTTGCGCCTCTGCGCCTTTGCGTTAAAAATCTTCTTTTCTCAAAAATTTTGACGGCCGGAAAGAGCCCTTGATAAGGTGCTGCCATCGATATATTCCAGGGGGCTGCCGATCGGCAGGCCAAAGGCGAGGCGCGTCACGCGGACCCCGAGGCGTTGAAGTTCGTCTTTGAGAAAGAGCGCAGTGGCATCGCCTTCGATGGTGGAGTCGAGCGCGAGGATCACTTCTTGGACGCCATGGGCGGCGAGGCGCTGCCGCAGGCGGGGAAGGTCGAGGTGGTCCGGGGTTTTGCCATCGAGAGGGGAGAGGAGGCCGCCGAGAACGTGATAAAGTCCTTTATAGGTGCGGGTCTCTTCAAAAGCATAGGCATCTTTAGCGGAGGAGATGATGCAGAGGAGGCTCGTATCGCGCATCGTGGTGTCGCAAAAAGTGCATGTCTCATTTTCTTTGATGCAGCGGCAGGTGTCGCAATGGACAATAGTTTCCTTGAGCGTGCGGGCGAGCTCGGAAAAGTGGGAGAGCTCTTCGGAGGGCCAATCGAGCAGATGGAAGGCAAATCGCTCAGCTGTTTTGCTGCCGACGCCGGGAAGTTTTTTTAAAAGGGCCATGAGATGAACTAAGGGAAGGGGATATTTTGCCATATTTCATCATCCTAGCATAACACGGAAAAAGGTTGCAAAATAAGCTTGTAGAAGGCGTACAATGAGGGGAAACCATTTATTGAAGCGCCCCTATGAAAATTCTTGAGACCGGAAAAGATAAAGTAAAAAAAATCTGCGACGTTCTCCGTAAGGAAACGCTCGAGCCTGCGAAACTGGAGGCCGAAGAGATCCTGTCCCAGGCGCGCCGCGAGGCGGAAGAAATTGTCTGCGGACGCAGAAGCTCGGGCAGAAGAGATGATCGCCCACGCCAGGGTCGATATCGAACGGCAAAAAACAGTTTTTCAAGCATCGCTTTCGCAAGCATGCCGGCAAGCCGTCGATCTGCTCAAAGAAAAAATCGAAAATAAATTATTCCATCCGCAATTGTTGAAATTATTATCAGCCCCGCTGCAAGATCCGGCTGTCATCGCTAAACTCATCACGGCTGTGGTGGGAGGGATCGAAAAGCAAGGGCTCGATACAGATTTGTCGGTGCAAATCGCATCGACGGTGCCCCCGCGCGCTGTCAATGCGTCTCGCGAAGGAAAATCATCAGTCACTTGAAGGAAAAGGGAGTGCTTCTCAGTTCGATCGGAGGGGGGATCGAGGGTGAGACTCCTCAAAGATAATATTACGATCGAGCTTTCGGATGCCGCCTGAAAGAGCTCGTCGCGAGAATACATTCGTAAAGATTTCCGCGACCTCGTCCTGGGAGCATGCAAACATGGCCAATTATTATTTCCTGGCAGCGACTGCTTCCTCCGCTGACACTGGGAGAAAAGCCCGATTTTTCTTTTGAAGAGCTTGGGAAGGTTATTTGGAGGTCAATCTCTATGGACGCGATTTGGAAAAGGCGCGCGCCTTTCGGCGGATTATCGACTTAGGCAACATTCGGGCGCTGTTCCAAGAAGAATCGATCGATCCCCGAGGAAATCTGAATGAAAAAGAATTGGATGAGGCTCTTCTTTTTAAAGACGGGCTGCCCGGAGTATGTGTTTGACTTTCTAGATCAGTTTGAGACGACGCCCGAGAAGCTGCGCCATTTTTCGGGGCTTTTTTCGACCTATTTTTCTCAAGAGATCGAGCATCAAACGGGATTTATTAAAGCGTATTTGACGATGGAAAGAGAATGGCGGCTGGTCATGATGGCGGTCCGGGCCAAGCAAATGGGGCGCGATATCACGCGCGAGCTGCAATTCGAG
Source organism: uncultured Verrucomicrobiae bacterium (assembly GCA_963813135.1). GTDB lineage: Bacteria > Chlamydiota > Chlamydiia > Chlamydiales > Rhabdochlamydiaceae > SZAS-15. The sequence continues at coordinate 30,635 of CAWEXY010000008.1, forward strand.
GACTTTACAGATCCTCTTGATAGGACAGATTTTGGCGCAGCGCGATGCAGAAGACTATGAGCCGCCCGAAGAATACATGGATTTAAAAGAAAAATTTTTGGCATGCGGCCCCGATCCTTGGCAGCAATATAAAACGATTGCCGAGTGGAGATTTAAGCATATTGGGGACTTAGTGGACCGCCCCTTCTTTTCCATCGATTGGATTTTAGCATATATGGCCCAGCTCCTGATCGTTGAACAATGGAACGAGCTCGAAGAAGAAAAAGGTAAAATGATACTAGACGCGTTTGTAGGTTAAAACAATGGTTACAGGAAAAGTAGCAAAGGCATTTGGAAACCTCCTTCATGTCGAGTTTGATGGGAATGTCAAACAAGGGGAAGTGGCGGTTGTCCATATCGGCAATCTGGGCCTTAAGGGCGAGGTGATCGAGATCGCAGGCAATATCGCAAAAGTGCAAGTCTTTGAGGACACGCGCGGGATCAAACTGGGCACGCCGGTTTCTTTTGCAGGACATCTGTTAGAGGCCGAGCTAGGCCCGGGACTATTGACGAGCATTTTGGACGGGCTGCAAAATCCCCTGGAAAAAATAGCCGATGCCACGGGTTTATTTATTGCCAGAGGCGTCTATATCGAACCTCTGGATCGAGCAAAAAAATGGGATTTCCACCCTACGGCGAAAGAAGGGGATGTCGTACGCAGGGGCGACGAGATTGGCTACACGATGGAGGGGCGTTTCCATCACCGCATCATGGTGCCTTTTTCCCGCTTTGGCGAGTACACGCTCACATGGGTGATCAAAGACGGCTCTTATCCGATCGATACAGTCGTTGCCAAAGCAACGGACGATCGAGGCGAAGAAATTTCTTTTACGATGGTGCAGCGCTGGCCTGTGAAAATGCCGCTTTTCGAAGGAGAAAAGACTAAAGCGACAAAGATGATGGACACCGGCGAGCGGATCATCGACACGCAGTTTCCTGTGATGAAGGGGGGAGCATTTTGCGCCCCAGGTCCATTTGGAGCGGGAAAGACGGTGCTGCAGCACCATTTATCGAAATATTCTTCGGTCGACATCGTCGTCGTCGTCGCTTGCGGAGAGCGGGCCGGGGAAGTTGTCGAAGTGCTCCGAACGTTCCCTCATCTGACCGATCCTCATACGAATGAGCCGCTCATGCAGCGGACAGTGATCATTTGCAACACGTCTTCGATGCCCGTGGCGGCCCGCGAAGCTTCGATCTATATGGGATCGACGATCGCCGAATATTACCGGCAAATGGGGCTCGATGTTCTGCTCCTTGCCGATTCGACATCGCGCTGGGCCCAAGCGATGCGCGAGATGTCGGGACGGCTGGAGGAAATTCCAGGGGAAGAGGCGTTCCCAGCGTACCTTGCATCGCGGATCGCGGCGTTTTATGAACGCGCCGGCGTTATCCGCATGAACAATGGAAAAGTAGGGTCGCTGACGATTGGAGGAACGGTCTCTCCTGCAGGCGGCAACTTCGAAGAGCCTGTCACGCAAGCGACGCTCTCCGTCGTCGGCGCATTTTTAGGCCTTTCGCGGGCGCGCTCCGATGCACGCCGCTATCCGGCGATCGACCCTCTGATTTCTTGGAGCAAATATGTCGATGACGTCAGCCGCGAATTCGAAGCAAAAGTCGAGGGTTGGGCAAGAATGGTCAAAAAAGCATCCAAGTTCCTCTTCGACGGCGATGAGATAGGCAAAAGGATGGAAGTCGTGGGCGAAGAAGGGATCACGCTCGCCGACCTCATCGTTTACCTCAAATCGGAGCTTTATGAATTCTGCTACCTGCAGCAAAATGCTTTCGACAAGGAAGATGCGTATTGCTCCTTGGAACGGCAAATTCCTCTTTTCTTGCTCGTGCAGAATATCTTTGACCGCAAGTTCCAATTTGAAAGCCACGATGCGGCAAGGGCCTTTTTCCTCGATTTGCAAAACGATGTTAAGAACATGAACTTTATGCCTTATAAATCAGAGCGGTATGAGCGCGCCTTTTCACGCATCCATGAAAAGATCGGAGGTCTAAAATGAAAAAGATCTATGACCGCATTTTAGATATGCGCGGCAACTTGCTCTCAGTCATCGCGCAAAATGTATCGCTGGGAGAGATGGCGCGCATCCAAAAGCAAAATGGAGACTCGCTTTTGCTTCGGTCTTGAGGATCGAGGGCGAGCGCGTGACGCTGCAAGCTTTTGAAAATACGCGCGGGATCGCTACCCATGACCGTGTGACTTTTTTAGGAAAGCAGATGCAAGCGATCGTGAGCGATGCCTTGCTCGGCCGGCGCTTTAACGGCGCTGGAGAGCCGATCGACAAAGGGCCTATCGTCGTGGGCGATGCTGTCGAAATTAATTCTCCCTCTTTCAATCCTGTGCGCCGCATCGTTCCGCACGACCTTGTGCGGACCAACATTCCGATGATCGATGTCTTTAATTGCCTGGTCAAATCGCAAAAAATCCCGATCTTTTCGATCGCCGGCGAGCCCTACAATGCCCTGCTCATGCGTATCGCCAATCAAACCGATTGCGATGTCGTGATCATCGGGGGAATGGGCCTGCGTTTTGACGACTACGTTGCTTTCATCGACAATGCCGAAAAAGCCGGGTCTTTAGAGAAGACGGTGATGTTCATCCACCAAGCGACCGATCCTGCTGTCGAGTGCCTTCTCGTTCCCGATATGGCCCTTGCCTGCGCTGAGAGATTTGCCGTCCAAGACAAGAACGTTCTTGTTCTTCTCACCGATATGACCGCGTTTGCCGATTCGATCAAAGAAATCGCGATCACGATGGACCAAGTGCCTTCCAATAGGGGCTACCCAGGGTCGCTCTATTCGGACCTTGCGGCCCGCTACGAAAAAGCTGTCGATATCGAAGGGAGCGGGGCGATCACGATCATCTCCGTGACGACGATGCCCGGCGGCGATGTGACGCACCCCATCCCGGATAACACGGGCTACATTACAGAAGGGCAGTTTTACCTCCATGGCGGCCGGATAGATCCGTTTGGATCGCTCTCGCGCCTCAAGCAGCAGGTGATCGGCAAGGTCACTCGCGAAGACCACGGCGATGTGGCCAACACGCAGATCCGCCTTTATGCCGAGGCGAAAAAAGCAAGAGAGCGGCAGAGCATGGGCTTTAAGCTGTCGCGATGGGATGAAAAACTTCTCCATTTTGCCCGTCTTTTTGAAGAGCGTATGATGAACCTCGATGTCAACCTGACGCTGGAAGAAGCGCTCGACCTGGGATGGAAAACACTGGCCGAATGCTTTGAGCGGCACGAAGTGGGGATTAAACAAACCCTTATCGACAAATACTGGCCCAAAGTGGAACAACATGCGTAGAAGTGAACGATCTGCCACGCCGCAATCCCATCCCTTTAGGGGTGGGTTAGGCGGGCTTGAGTTGGTCAATTCCTTAAATCCTCGAAGAATCTCCTTCATTTATGAAGGGGTTCTTCAAAGAGAGGGATTTTTAACGCAAAGGCGCAAAGACGCTGAGGTATCTTTTGCGTCTTGGCGCCTTTGCGTTAAAATCTTTTCCTCGTTGGGAGCAGAGGGATGATTAAGCTGACTAAGACTGAGCTGAGGGGGCAGCAGACGAGGCTGAGCCAGCTGCAAAAATACCTTCCGACCCTGCAGCTGAAGAAAATGCTATTGCAGACCGAAGTCAATATGGCCGAGCAAGAAATTGCCGAACTTCATGTCCAGTTCAAAGAGGCAGAGCAAAGAGTTTTGGGCTATAGCAAGCTGTTTTCTGACAAAAACGCGACGGAACTTTTCCCTTCCGTCAAAATAGTCGAAGTGCAAAAGCGGTATGAAAATATTGCTGGCGTCGATACGCCTATTTTGGAAAAAGTGCTTTTTCAAGACAGTTCATATTACCTTTTCGATGCTCCCGTCTGGCTCGATAGCGCGATACAAGGCCTTCAAGGGTTGATCTTTATCCGCGAAGGAATCCGTGTCGCCGAGGAGAAAAAAGAGGCTTTGGAGCGCGAACTGCGCGATGTCTCGATCCGCGTCAATCTTTTCGAAAAGGTTCTTATTCCCAGGGCCCAGGATAATATCAAAAAGATCAAAATTTTCCTCGGCGATCAGCAGCTGGCGGCCGTGTGCCAAGCCAAAGTCTCCAAACGTAAACTCCTGGAGCGCGCATGAAGAGAAGAGAGAGATTTTTAACGCAAAGACGCGGAGCCGCTAAGATTTCTTTTGCGACTTTGCGCCTTTGCGTTAAAATTCTTTTCCCAGGAGAAGGCGCATGATCGTCGATGTGGTGAAATATCTCATCTGGGGAGCGAAAGACGAAATCGATCGCTTTTTTCATCTAGCCCAAGAGATGGGATTTCTAGAATTCGTCACGATCTCGGGGAAAAAAACCATCGAGGCCCCTCTCACAGTTCAAAATCTTTCCGCCGCTCTTAAAATTCTGCGTAAACAAAACCCCCAAGAAATGTACAAAACAGGAGGGGATTTGAGTTTCGCTATGCAGATTGCGGAGCGTGTGCTCGAGCTGAAGGAAGACCTCGAAAAGCTAGGAGAAGAAAAGCGGCTGCTCGAAGCCGAAGTTTCCAGGGTCGCTCCTTTCGGAGATTTTTCGATGGAGGATGTCGCTTTCATCGAGCGGGAAGGCAACCGCCGGGTCCAATTTTTTTGCATGAAGACGGGCACGAGCCGCAATAGCCACTTTGCCGATGAAGTCTTTTTTGTAGGCACCGAATACGATCTCGACTATTTCATCGCGATCAATCCCGAACCGGTGAGCTATCCCGGCATGATCGAAATGCGGATCGATGCGGCAGTCGGAGAATTGGAAAGCCGTCTTAGCTTCGTCGAAGATGCGATCCACCGATTCGAAGGAGAGCTTAAGGAATACGTCGGACATATCGACTTTCTCCATGAAATGCTCATCGATGAGCTCAACAAGCACCATTTGGCTGCGGCCAAGAAAGAAGTCACATCGCCTCTGTCGCCTTCTCTTTTTGCCATAGAAGCCTGGGTTCCCGTCAATAAGACCAATTCTCTATTCGCTCTTATCGATGGCATGGCGATAGAGGCCGAGGAAGTGATCATCGAGAAGCACGAAAAAACCCCCACATGCCTGGAAAATCATGGAGGGGCGCTCATTGGCGAAGATTTGATCAAGCAATACGATATTCCCTCGACGTCGGACAAAGACCCCTCCATATGGGTCTTAGGATTTTTTGCGCTCTTTTTCGCCATCATCGTCGCTGATGCCGGCTATGGCCTTCTCTTTTTAGCGGTGGCCTTATACCTCAAATTCAAGTTTCCCAGACTTGCCGGGGAAAAAAGGCGCATGCTCAACCTTCTATTCATTCTATCGACGAGCTGCGTCGTGTGGGGAGTCCTCACGGCTTCGTATTTTGGGATCCGTATCGCGCCTGGCAGCTTCTTTAGCAACATCGCGCCGCTGCATTATTTGGCGGTAAAAAAAGCCGATTACCACATCGCCCGCCATGACGATGTCTACAAGATGTGGGTCGAAAAATTTCCCGATCTGCAAAACGTCCAATCAGGCAAGGTGTTTTTGACCGAGGCAAAGCTGAAGCACTCTTACCCCATGCTGCAAGAATTCTCGGGAAGCATCTTGATAGAAATAGCTCTTATCATCGCTATCATTCATCTCAGCGTTGGCTTTTTACGCTACTCCAGGAGGCATATCGCTGGCCTGGGATGGATTGTCTTTATGATCGGCGGATACCTTTATTTCCCTTCGTTTTTAAAGTCGACGAGCATCGTGAATTTCATGGGTTGGATCAGCCCCGAATATGCAACTCTTATCGGAGAGCAGCTGCTGATCGTCGGCCTGTGCTTTGCGTTCCTAGCTGCCATCATCCAAAAAAGGAAAAAGGGGCTGGGTGAACTTTCTCATCTCGTGCAAGTTTTTGCGGATGTGCTCTCTTATCTTCGTCTATATGCGCTCGGACTCGCCGGCGCGATCATGGCGGAGACGTTCAATGAAGAGGGAAAAGCTCTCGGCTATGTGCTGGGCGCTCTTGTGATTGTGTGCGGACATAGCATCAATATCATGCTATCGGCCATGGGGGGAGTCATTCATGGCCTTCGTCTTAATTTCCTGGAATGGTATCATTATTGTTTTGAGGGTGGAGGACGACTGTTTCGCCCTCTGCGACGTTTAAAGAATAAATAGAAGGTAGATTATATGGATTTTTCAATGGTAGGCCCCGCGCTGGTTTTGGCGCTTGGATGTATGGGAAGTGCGATCGGATGTACAATCGGCGGAATGGCGGCGCAAGCTGTGATGAGCCGTGTGGAAGAAAACCACGGAAAATTCATTACGATGACGCTGATGACCGCTTCGCAGTCGCTCTACGGGTTTGTTCTGATGCTGCTGATGCAGCAAAGCATCAAGGCAAAAACTCTTTCTCCCCTTGCAGGCCTTGGAATTGGCTTTGCTGTCGGCATGGCGCTCCTCGTCGCTGCTATTTTCCAAGGAAAATGTACCGCATCGGGCATCCAGGCCTCCGCCAAACAACCCTCCATCGTCGGGAAGTGCTTTGCTATGGTCGGCGTGATCGAATCATTTTCGATCTTCGCCTTCGTCTTTGCCCTCCTGCTTATCCGATAAGGCAATCTGTGGTAAGTAGGGAGAAAGAGATTTATAACGCAAAGGCGCAAAAGAATCTTGGCGACTTTGCGTTAAAAAAATAAGATGAGTTTGGAATGAAAACACGTAAAGAATCAGATTCTCTCGGAGAAATTGGGGTTCCCGCAGACAAGTACTGGGGCGCGCAGACACAGCGGTCGATCGATAACTTTCCTATCGGCAAAGAAAAAATGCCGCTCGAGCTTATCTATGCCCTGGCCCTTGTCAAAAAGGCCGCCGCGATCGTCAATCAAGAACTGGGGCTCCTCGCCAAAGATAAATGCGATCTGATTGTCTCTACCTGTGAAGAGATCATTGCTGGCAAGCTCGACGATCATTTCGCTCTGGTCGTGTGGCAGACGGGATCGGGCACGCAGACGAACATGAACATCAACGAAGTCATCTCCAACCGCTCGATTGAAAAGGCGGGAGGCGTTCTTGGCTCGAAAAAGCCGATCCATCCGAACGATGACGTCAATATGTCGCAATCGTCCAATGATGTTTTCCCCACCGCCATGCATGTGGCTGCGATGTTAGAAATCGAAAAACGGCTGATTCCAGGCCTGCATTTGCTCTGGGAGGGCTTTAAAATTAAAGCCAAAGAATTCCACGATATCGTCAAAGTCGGAAGGACCCATCTCATGGACGCCGCGCCGCTGACCTTGGGCCAAGAGTTTTCTGCTTATGCGGCTCAAATCGAACACGGCATCAAAGCTCTTAAATCCTCGCTCAAATCTCTCTCAGAACTCGCGATTGGAGGGACTGCTGTCGGTACGGGCCTCAATGCGCCTCCCCAATATGCCAAGCGCGTTTGTGAAGTGATCTCGAAGCTTACTGGGATTTCGTTCGTCTCTGCCCCCAATAAATTTGAGGCGCTAGCAGCGAACGATGCTCTGGTTGAAGTCAGCGGCGTCCTGAAGCTCATCGCCTGCACCTTCATGAAGATCGCCAATGATATCCGCTGGCTGGCCTCCGGGCCGCGCGCGGGCATCGGCGAGATCTTCCTCCCAGAAAATGAACCCGGCTCCTCGATTATGCCTGGCAAGGTGAACCCCACCCAGAGCGAAGCGATGACGATGGCGGCGGTCCAAGTGATGGGCAATGATACAACGATCAGCTTTGCAGGTTCCCTGGGGAATTTTGAGCTGAACGTTTTCAAGCCTGTGATCATCTATAACCTTCTGCAATCGATCCGGCTCCTTGGCGATGTTTCTCAAAATTTCCATGATAAATGTTTGAAGGGCATCCGCCCCAACCTCCCGCGGATCCAAGAGCTTCTCGACCGCTCTCTGATGCTCGCGACGGTCCTTAATCCTGTGATCGGATACGACAAGGCCGCCCAAGTGGTTAAAAAGGCCTATGCCGAAGACCTCACGCTGAAAGAGGCGGCGGTTGCTCTCGGATTTATGACCGCCAAGCAGTTTGATGAAGTGGTCGATCCCCGCAAAATGGTCGGCTTGTGAGATATTTTTTACTCTTAATTTTGCTTGTAGGGTGCCAAAAGCACTATATCGCAGTGCGGCAAATGCAGGTGGGCCCCGATTATCTCGCCAGCGCCCACGTCGGCACGCCCGATCCCCGCAGGGCTGATCCTCCTGTAGGGGAAAAGCTCATCGTCGATTGGTCCGTTCCACCCGAACTTCTCACTCAAAAACCCCGCGTCATCCTCCATATCATCTTTCGCAACCACACCGAAAAATTTGAGTTTATGCCGATCACCACTAAAGTAGGGACGGAAGTCTATTCCCTCTTGCGCAGAGATTTTAGAGAGACGCAAGGACTGTTAACGTACAGAGCGGAGATTGTGACGGCCGATGGCCGCGTTTACCGGGACTGGAAGCATCAACTCTGGGTGAACCTCATTACGCTCGATCGTACGAGCTCTTCGGTCGAAGACCAGTCCAAGCAAGGATCTGTGATCGAGACGCCGAACGAGAGCGTGGAAGGGCTTTCCGAGAGCAGCTGACAGCCGGCGCTGAGGTGGCTTTCTAGCATCATTCCCAATATTTCTTCTGACATCTCTCCAAGCACTGCTTCGAAAGCGGTTTTTTGGAGCAGATATTCCTTGTGAGAGTTTCCGTGGGAGCAATCGATAAGTATCCGGCTTGCGACTCCGTGGGCGCGCATCTTTTGCACAGCTTCCTGAATGTAGCGGGGCTCAAAATTGGCGGACTCGGTCGATCCTCGCAAGACAATGTGCGTATCGGGATTGCCCGGGCTTTCTTTGGCGCAAAGCCGTCCTTCCTCATCGATATGAAAAAACGCGTGGGGGATGCGCGCCGCGATCATCCCTTGGATCGCCGCATCGAGGCTGCCATCGACGCTGTTTTTAAAGCCCACAGGCATGGGAAGGAGCGACGCTAGCTGTCGATGGGTCTGGGAGTAGGAAGTGCGCGCTCCGATGAACCCCCATGTGATGAGATCGCTAAAAAAAGGAGCCGCGAGGGGTTCTAAGAATTCCATGGCAGCAGGGACTTCCATCTCCGCCAGATGCAATAGCAGCTGCCGGCTCCAAAAAATCCCCGTGCGCATATCGTGCGATCCGTCTAAATGGGGATCATAAAGAAATCCTTTCCAGCCCAGCAGCGTGCGGGGCTTTTCGATGTAGACGCGCATCACCAAAAAGGCGTGGTCCGCGACCTCTTCTGCCAGCGCTTTGAGGCGGTGGGCAAATTCCAGGGCAGAGTCGGAATCATGAATAGAGCAGGGGCCGACGACGAGGGCGATGCGGCGATCTTTTCCTGCAAGGCACTGCCGCACGGACTGCCGGCTCTTCTCTATAAAACGGCGCTGCCGTTCGCTCAAAGGTAGGTAGTGCTTGATTTCTTTGGGCCTGGGAAGTTGCATGGAACTTCAAATTACCATGCATCAATTTAAAGAGGCAATTGCAAAACTCCCGCACACGGCACAAACGCCCTTTAGGCCCATTTTGCCGTGCACCGGAGTTTTGCAATTGCCTCTAAAAATAAACGGCAAGCTCGACGAGAAAGTCGTTGCTATACTGATGGCGGCTCCACTGATAATCGTAGTCGAGGGCCAGCGACCATCGGTCGGCAAATAAAAATCGCTGCTCGGTTCCGATGATGCCGTAGTTTTTATCGAGGCCGATGACGGTGACGCTGGTCGTTAGGTCGGCCAAGGGCGTGGCCACGGTTAGATTTTTTTGATGGCCTAAATATTCATGCTGCCAATAGCCCCGCACTTCGGGCAGCCATGTGATCTTGCGGCGTACGAGCTTTCCGCCGATGCTAAAGCCCGCATCGCTGCGCAGCGATGTCGTATAATATCGATGGAACTCGAGGTTGTGCGTTAGGGCTCCATGTTCCAAGTATTTCTTGCGGGAGACTCCCATGGATTGGACAGCGAGAAGGGGAGTGATGCGGACATTGCGGATCCATCTATCGTAGCCGAGGCCGAGGTAGGCATCCCATTCCCAGCCGCGGGGTTTTCCGTGCGCCGTCCCCAGCGCGGTTATGCGATCGATGTCGTACCACTCTCCGCCGCAACCGGCAGAGGCGTCGATGAAGAAGGGAACGTGCTTGAAGGGGGTAAAAGTCCCATATAAGCGGCCAAATAAATTGTTCATATCAAAACGGCCCCAGTGCTCATGCACACCCGCGTGGAGATGTTCATACCCCACTTGAGCGCCGATCCCTGCCTGGGAGAAGGCGTAGTCAGCGCCGAGGAGGCCTCCCGCTGCTCGATAATCGAACCCGTTTTGATCATGCATGCGCTTAAATTTACCCCGGCTGACATAAGGCGCTGCATAAATGGAAAGAGGTTTTCCTTCGGGATTATTGCGGAAGCGGGAAACAGCGATCTGTTTGGAAGGAATCGTATCGTCAGCGCTGGCGAGGAGCCCTACGAGTTGAGATTCTTTGGAGGCGCTCATGCGGCTTCTCACGAAAGCGCAGCGGCGCACCATCTGCAGGTTATGTTCGTCGTTGAGGGCAAAAAGAGGCTGGGCAAAATTCATGTACCCTGTCGTCTGAAGGAAATTAAATGCCGGAACAAAGTTGCCGTGGAATACAAGAAATACAGAATCGGCGGTATAGCCCACATCAAAGGTCAGTCCTGCAGGGAAATTGGTGTTGATGGTAGGAAAAGTTCCTGTGACTGAGCTCGCTGTCAGGAAGGTAACTTGATCTTGATCGACCACGATACCTTCATTATCGAGGTCGACCGTTAGCGTGCCGTTCAACATCGCCGTTCCGGTAAAGTTGAGCCGGTCGACGGCAGAGGTGTGCGTATTGGCGACATTGATCAGGAGGCCGCCTGTGGCGCCTTGGACATAGTTTCCGTTGATATTATACGTTCCTGATGCTTGCTGAGATGACAGGCTGACAGCCCCATTATTAGTGAGGGTTGGTGTAATAAAACTGATCGATTGGGGCAGGCTTAAAGTGGCGCCCGAGTCAACGGTAATGCTCCCCATCGTGACCCCGCTGCCTTCAATGACGAGCGTTCCTTGGTTCACTTCGGTTGCGGTATAGGAGCCCGGGCCGGTGATTTGCCAAGTACCTAATCCCGTTTTCTTGAGGTTGCCTATCGAGATAGTTGTGTTTGACGTAATCAGGTCGACGCTGCTTACCTCAGCGACGTTAAAGGTTAAAAGGGCATTTGTGACGATGCTCGATGACGCGATCGTCGAAGGGCCGGCTGTCGTATTAGCGACACTGACGGTTCCTCCATTGGACAATGTCAGGTTCCCGAAGAAAGAAGAGGAGGAGAGAGACCAGGGTGTAGCCGAACTGAGCGTTAAAATAGCAGTGCCTGTGTCTACTATGGACCCGCTTTGCGTGAGGCTATGGAAGCTTTGACTGTGGTTCAAACAATTGAAAACCGCGAAAGGTCCCGTGACTGTGACATTGGAAGTCGAGGCGAGCACATTTGCAGTTTGAAGCAGGACGGCGCCTGTGTTGGAGATGCTGAGGTCCCCAGGGATCCCAACACCAGCATATTGAAATTGAACGGCCCCGCCTGATACAGCAGTCGTTCCGGTGTAGCTGTTGGTCCCGACAAAGTTAAATATCGCATTCTGGGGGCCCATATAGTTAATTCCCCCGCCTCCTGAAATACTGCCCGTTACATGCAGGGCGGCATTGCCGAAATTGATAAAGCTGCTGTTTTGTACGATGTCTACGGTGGAAGTTAGATTGATATCGCAATTGATCTCGTAACTAGCTTGGCCTCCATTCGTCGTTAAGACTTGCAAGAGGGCAGGACCTGACGATGAGTTGAAGTCGAGCGCAAATTGATTCGTCAGCAAAAGTGTGGGGATCGACGGCGACGTTCCAACAGCTGCAACATCTAGCGTCAATGTCCCGATATTAAAGACGGGACTCGCCGCTGCTGTTATGTCCTGCTGGTCCAGAGAGGGATAGGGTGCAAAGGCGGCGACATCATCTTGGTTTGTAGGATAAGCTGTATTGGGGGCCCAATTCGTTGGGGCGGCCGTGTTCCATAGCCCTCCCGCGGCGCGGTTCCATAAGTAGGAAGTCCCAGCAGTGGGCGGGACCATTTCGGGCTCGGGCGGCGCTGGGACCTCTATCTCTGCGGGGAAGTCCTGGGGCGGGGCTTGCCCAAACCAGCCGCTTAGGAAATTCCAGTCCCACGCGCATGCTTCTGAGCTCAGCACAAGCGAGGCAGCGATGAGCGTGGTAATACGTGGGTACATATACCCTGCATACATTATATAAAAATTATTTTAAAGACTTTCTATTTTACGGGAGATTTCGACGAGCTCTTGCTCCGTCTGATTGAGCGTTGTTTTGAGTTTGGCAACGAGTGCTTCGGGCGCTTTGGCGACGAAGTCGGCATTCGCCAGCTGCTGGCGCGCGCCGTTTTGCTGCTGTATCAGCTTATCGCGTTCTTTGGTCAGGCGTGATTTTTCCTTCTCACGCATTTCTTGGGGAAGAGGGAGGATGATTTTGAGCGTGCCTACGGCGGCGGCGGAGCAGAAGGGAAGCGGCGTTTCTTCTGTCGCAAAGATGAGAGTTTGTATCTTGAGAAGGGCGAGCAAGATCGCTTGGCTTTTTTCGATGGGGGCGAAGTCATTCTTGGGCCCAACAATGTAGAGATCGGTGGCAAGGCCGGGCGGCAGCTGCATCTCAGCGCGGATATTGCGCACGGCATGGACGACCAGGTCGATGGCGGCGAAGGCTTCTTCGATAGCAGGGTCGATATCGATCTCGCGGAGAACTTTGGGATAAGGAGCCCCGATGCAGGCAGAGGATTGGAGCGCTTCCAAGCTCTCAGAAAGGTAAGGATCCCGCACGTTGGAAGCGGGAATTTTTGCTTTCAGCGTTTGGAAAAGCTCTTCGGTGATGAACGGGGCCATCGGATGGAGGAGGCGCAAGGAGTTGCATAAAATCACAAAGAGGATTTTTTGCTTGTTTTTTCGTTCCTCCGGCGTGCCGCGTTTTCCAAATAGAATGGGCTTCGTCAGCTCGACATAGTAGGCGCAAAATTCTTTCCAGAAGAAATCGTAGGCGGCAAGGGCGGCTTTGTCAAAGGCATAGGCCATTAAATGCGCGTTGACATCGCGGATGATCCGATTGAGGAGCGAGAGGATCCATTTGTCCTCGAGGGTCAGGAGCGCGCGGTCGATGCCCTCCTCAGCGGAAAAATCTTCCAGGTTCATGAGGACGAAGCGGGCGCCATTCCAAATTTTGTTCGCAAAATTTTTAAATTCTTCAAAGCGTCTGCGGTCGAGGTCGATCTGTCTTGCGAATGTCGCGCTGGCGCAAAGCGCCATCCGCATCGCATCGGCCCCATAAGCGTCGATGATCTCGAGCGGATCGAGAATATTCCCCTTCGATTTGGACATCTTTTCCCACTTGGAATGAACGTCCGGCGGCGGCGGTGCTCCCAGATCATAAGTTGCGCGCTCTTTTGCTGCGAGGTACGCAGCCGCGCCGTCGTGTCCGATGCGCCAGTAGGATTTGCCATAGATGAGGCCATGCAAAAAGACCTCCGCGAACGGGGGCTTCTCTGTCGCATACTCGCCCATCACGATCATACGCGTCACCCAGAAGAACAGAATATCGTGTCCTGTGACCAGCGTCGATGTGGGGTAGAACTTGTCCATGTCGGGCGTTTTGTCGGGCCAGCCGAGCACGCTCATCGGCCAGAGCGCCGAAGAGAACCATGTATCGAGCACGTCGGTGTCTTGCACCCAGCCAGGACCCGGCTCGCCTTCCGCGAGGCACTTCACCTCACCCTCCTTGTACCATACAGGGATCTGGTGCCCCCACCAGAGCTGGCGGGAAATGCACCAGTCGCGCAAGTTGTGGATCCAGTGGAAATAGGTCGAATGGAAATGCTCCGGCAGAAGTTTGATGCGGCCCGATTTAACGACATCGATGAGGAGCGTCTTGAACCGGGAGAGGCGCACAAACCATTGCTTCGAAAGATAGGGTTCGATGACGGCCTTCGATCGGTAAGAGACGCCGACGCGTTGGGGGTGGGGGATTTCCTTCTCGAGCAGGCCGAGTTCTTTGAGCTTGCGGGCGACCTTACTTCTGGCTTCCTCGACTCCCAGTCCCTGAAACTCGCCCGCCATGTCGCTCAGCTTTCCATCGGGTGTGAGAACATTGATCAGAGGAAGGTTGTGGCGAGAGGCCATCTCATAATCGACAGGATCGTGCGCCGGCGTGATTTTTACAGCGCCGGTTCCAAAGGCAGAGTCAATGGCTTTATCGCCGATGATGGGGATAATTCTATCTGTGAAAGGCAAGCGGATCCGTTTGCCGATTAAATGTTGATAGCGCTGGTCGTCAGGAGAGACCGCGACGGCCGTGTCGCCAAACATCACCTCGGGCCGCGTTGTGGCGATCGTCACATAGCCGCTTTTATCTTCTAAGGGATATCGAATGAACCATAGTGTCGATGTCCGCTCTTCATATTCGACTTCATCGTCCGAGAGGGCCGTCTTCGCAACCGGGTCCCAATTGACCAAATAATCGCCGCGGTAGATCAGTCCGTCATCGAACATTTTCTTGAACATCACACGCACGGCGCGCGACCGCTTTTCATCCATCGTGAAGGCCAGGCGCGACCAATCGCAGCTGCAGCCCACTTTTTTAATCTGCGCCAGGATCTGCCGCTCGCTCTCTTCTTTCCATTTCCAGACATGCGCTACAAACTCTTCTCGAGAAAAATCGGTCCGTCTTTTGCCCATCGTGGCAAAGAGATGCCGTTCGACGACGGCCTGCGTGGCGATCCCCGCGTGATCGGTGCCTGGGACCCAAAGGGCTTCAAAGCCGCACATCCGCTTCCATCTTATGAGGACGTCCTGGAGCGTATCGACGAGGGCGTGGCCCATATGGAGAACGCCTGTGACATTGGGAGGGGGGATAACAATGGTGTAGGCGGGCTTTTTGGAATCGGCCTTCGCCTCAAAAAAATGATTGTCTTCCCAAAAACGGTAAAGCTTTTCTTCGACGCTTTTAGGTTCAAATGCCTTAGCTAGATCCGACATAAGAGGCTAAAATACCAAAATCGCTCTCGAAAGTCGAATGGAAATTTTAGAATATGTAAGGCACCGACTCAAGCCTGCCCCTCGGATAATCTTGAAGGGCTTTTGTGAAATCAGTTTCCAGTTTTTTTATCATTGAGGGAGGAGAATTTAAATCTTTATTCCACAAATAAAGCGCAGCCAAGACTCCCAGTTCAACTCCTTCTTTCGAAGGGTCCAAATCAGCAAAAAATAGGGCAATTTGATGAATAACCTCTGGCTTATTTTTTGATGTGAGCGGGTGTTTCGACAGGTAATCAAAAAGGAGTTTATATGACGGGTATGTAGTTATGTAAGCAACGCTTGGTTCCAAGGAAAAGTGGCGGTGGGCAACTTTAGCAGGAGTTGCCGCAAAAGCAGGGGTCACTGTTTTATGAAATGCGGGAATTAAAGCAGGAGGGGGAGATCGCCTGAAAAAATTTCTAATAAATGATTGAGTCTTAGAGGGATTAATTCTAGTGAATAGGGCAGTAGAATGCGAGCCGATGGATTTGGTGAGTGATATGAACATGCCAACCTCTTTCCTTGTTTTCTTAGGTTACGCGGTCAAAATACCGAAAATAGATAAGGTTTGTCCACAAGTGAGCTAGGTAGGGCGATCATTCAGTCAAGCGGGCAGGATTCTTTAGCAAACCTTCGCTGTCTCTTTGCAGCTTGTAGGCTGCATCAGAAAAATTGCCGATAGCTCCGTCCATGCTGCCGTTCGGACCTTCAAACTCGATATTTTGGCCAAAAGCATCGCTATTATTATGGAGAATGAGGGCGTAATCCTCTTTAACGCTATAATAGCCGGATTCGCTAAATAGTTCTGATTTTTTCTTGGCCCTTTCTCCGACAATGTTTTGCCATAATGCCACTGCAGCTGGATCAGCGTAATCGTTAAACCCAAGGATTTTGAGATTATCAAATTGTACTTCTTTTGTTATATGCTTAAAAGCCAGCATTTGCAAACGATTGAGGACCCTAGCGCCGCCTATTTGTTGAGCAAAGATGGAAGGCGGATCGATCGTGTAGACATATCCTTGCGGAAGTAGCTTTTCCAGTACGGTGAATTCATTGCGGATTTGGTGAACGTAGATGTTAAAAAGCGCTTCCATAGAGATGAGGTGAGAGTTTAATTCCGCGAATTTGCCTGCCAACTTATCCGGTAAATTGATTTCTCGGGACGTTATCAATGAATTGAGGAACTTTGTGATGTCCTGTCCTTTGAGAATGTTATACTCCTCGATCTCATTTTTAGCTGGTAATCGGTGATTTTGGGTCAAATGAAAAACCATATGCTTTTGCAACAAGGCATCATAATCTTTTACACTTGCATCGTCTCTAGGACGTTGAGTAAGTTCCAGGTCCTTTCCTTCTAAGGCCTCGTCTTTTACTTCGACAATTTTCATGACGACTTCTTGATCTCCATCGCATTCAAAATCGGGATGAATGGCAGCGCTTAAAATGACTTGGCGTATTTGATTAGGGCCAAAAGGTAAAATCTTGTGCTCCCCGCTTTTATACGCATAGTCGCCAGCCATCATGATGGGACAAAGAGGTGTGACGAAAGTATGCAGCGCTCCTTCCATATTGGTAATTGCTTGGTTCGGTAGATATTTAACGCCAATCGCTGAGTCTCTTTTATGGCGCATGAGGTGTTCGATCATGTGCTGGGGAAGAAATGCACTGTGCGCAATAACGACGTCATCTCTTGGCGTTTTTTTGTTTTTGTGCATATCCAAGAAAGCTTGCCGCATGGAATGCCCATTTTGAACCAATCCTTCCATTAAAATCAGCTCGTTGGAATGAATTGTTTTAAATCTAACTAAGGGGTCCGGTTTTGAACTCGGAAAGACTGTTGTTGCAGTTTGCTCAGTAGGTGTTTTTTGTGGCTGGAATTTCCTAGGGGAAGATGTAAATTTCGTAGAGTTCGTGCTAGGAAAAAATTGTCTAAAAGTTAGGTAAGCGATAAATCCAATTCCCAAAGCAAGAACGCCTACAGTCCAGCGATTCCAGGTTGCCAAACGGGCAAAATTTATATGCTGGGGAAAAGTAAACAAAACTTTGTTTGCTTTCATAACGTCCTTCCTTGAAGGAATGCATTATAACGCAATTTGTCATATTTTAAAGAAGAAAACGTTGGGATCCCCCAGGGATCCAAACGAGGCAATTTTGCGTTAGCAAAATAGGTTAAATGAATGCTATGGCTGCAGCCTGTTTATTACGGGTGTTAAGTCGATGATTAGCGTCTCTGGAGGCGCCGCTTTTCCTTGTGGAGAAGAGAAGAGAAATTCTGAGCCAACTCTTCTTGTCCCAGGCACTTATAGAATAAGACGAGTTGCCGGAGGAGCGCAATTTTTTCCCAGAAGAACGCTTGGGCCGCCCAGCCATTTTTAAGATCGATTTTACCCGTGAGATAATAGGCGAGAAGGGCTGTCGTTCGAGGGTAGATCATTTCTAAAATTCCACTCATGTGGGCTTTGCCGATTTCTTCGCCCTCGGTGGCCCAGAGATAACATCCATAGAGGGGGAAGAGGGGAGAATCCTCGCTGATTTTTTCCTCCAGTGGATATTGATCGAGCAAGGCGCCGGCTTCTTCAAAGCGTCTTAAGTAGAGTAATGCATGGAGTTGAAGGAGAGGATCAGCTCCGCCTGAGGCTAGCGCAGCTTCAATATTACCTTCGTCGAGCAGTTCATAAAAAAGATGAGACCTGGCGCGCGGGGTCGTCGCTGTTTTTCTTTAACGAGAGAGGCAATTTCGGCAACTTCGCTCGAGCGTGGATTTTTTTTGATGAGGGTTTGCTGCCCCAGCTCGAGCAGAGCAAAGAGGGCATCTTCAACTTTTATGCCGCCTTCCAGCATCTCGAGGAGCGAAAGAGGCTTGGCCAGATAGAACGCGAGGGCGATCTCCACATTGTCAGAGTGGAGGAAAGGAGGCCGTTCCCAGTTATGCTGCAAGCTCTCGATGAGATTTTTGTTGTCGGGATTATCGAAGACTTCCGGGATTTGACGGAGGGCGAGCAGCGCAAAATGGTAAGCGCTCAGGCGATGGTGCGTCGATGATTCGTGGAGGCGGAAAACGATGTGGTCGACGAGCCGGGCGCGCAGCGGATGCTGGGCATATTTGCGGACCGCTAGTTCCAGGCACTTGACCTCTTCTTCGATATCGCCCATGGCTTTATAGGCGAGTGATTTGCCCAAATATTCGAGCGGCGCGCCGGCAGTGGTGCGCAGCTTCCCAAATTCTTCGAGCGCGAGGCTATAGCACCGGTCGCGCTGTTTGATTTGTTTTTGGAGTTTTCCCTGTTCGAGAAGGGTCACGCCTGCGCGGAAGAGCGCTTCCCGCTCTTCGCTGCGTCCGGGGAAGGAAGCGGCGATGCGCCGGTATTCGATCAGGGCAAGGTCGTATTGACGATGGGCGAGGAAGCTATCGGGGACAGCCAGGCAGCTGACTTGGACGTTTTGACTGCCCAAGAAGATTTTAAGGCCCGGCAGTTCAAAATCAGCATCGCGATAGAGCAGTCCCACGTGCGTGCCGGCCAGCGGCGTATGGCTGAGGTATTGACAGCACAGCTTGCCATCGAGGTAAAAGCGGAGATGATTGTCTGTCTTTTCGATCCGGATTTGGTGCCAGTGTTCTGTTTTCAAAAAAGCGGCAGGCGCGCGCATCACTTCGATGTTGGAGCAGAAAATTTTACAACCGGGATTTCCCTCGGAGCCGATCCAGACGCAGTAGCCATCCATTAACTCTTTGCGCTCGCTAGCTTCGGGCAAGCTGAGCAAAAAACCGATGCCGGCGCCGCCGCTCGAGAGCTTGACCTCGGCTTCGAGGTGCATGTTTCCTGCAAAAGACCCTTTGGAGACCATGAGGCTCACCCATTCCATCACTTCGGTAGCGCGCGTGATCGCGATGTGGCGGGCGAGCAGGACGTTTTCTTGGAACTCCCAGTCTTCCCTGCGATCGATGAAGAGCTGTGCTGCTTGGAGCCATTCGGGGCGCCCTTCAAGGTAGGTTTCTAAGTCGGCGATCATTTGTGCGACGGCGGGGTATCGCTTTTCTTTGTTAGGGTCGAGGCATTTTTTGACGATGGCCACCAAGGGATGAGGGATGTCGCGATAAGGCGCTTCCTCCATGGGGTCGGGGAGTTCTTCATAGGCCATCATTTTCTGAAAAGTGGGTAGATCGACGCGCTGGAACGGAAGCTTTAACGTGAGCAGTTGATATAAGATAACGCCGAGTGCGTAGAGATCTGTTTGCACCGTTGCTGGTTCATTTTTGGCGCGCTCAGGGGCCAAATAAGCAAGCGTTCCGACAACTTTTCCCGGCCGCGTGAGTTCGGGTGGTCCCTCAACTTCTTCAAGGCTCTCCTCATCGGGATTGGCCATGAACTCGGCCAGTCCCCAATCCAAAATCTGCACTTCCCCAAATTTTCCTACGATGATGTTCTCGGGTTTGACGTCGCGATGGAGCACGCCTCTGGAATGGGAATAAGCGATCGCCTGGCACACCGTTAGGAAAATCCGCATCAGCGCTGGGATCTCTTTTCCTTCTTTGATCAGCTGCTTCAGGGTATTTCCTTCGACATACGGCATCGTGTAATATATTTGGTCGTTTTCTTCATGGATGGTGAAAATAGGAATGATCGCCGGGTGGTTGAGCTCTGAGGCGATGCGGGCCTCTCTTAAAAAGCGCTTGCGGATCGTCTTGAATTTAACCAAGTCCTCGCGGATCTTTTTGAGCGCGACCTTTCGTTGGCAAATGCTATCTTCGGCCAGAAAAACCTCGCCCATGCCTCCTTTGCCCAGACTATGAAGAATTTTATAGGTGCCCAAAGTGGTCATCGGAAGCGCCCTTTTAAGAGAGTATTTAACGCAAAGGCGCAAAGACACAAAGGCCCTGTTTTGCGCCTTTGCGCCTTTGCGTTAAAAAACTTTACAAATTGGCTCATTGCATCGAAATATACATTATTGGCATCATAATGCAAGCATTATGGTTCAAAAAAAAATTGTTCTTACAGGGGACCGCCCAACCGGGCCTCTTCACCTCGGCCACTATGTCGGCTCGCTCAAAAATCGGGTGGCGCTCCAAGAGACGCATACCCAATATGTCATGCTCGCCGATGCGCAGGCCCTCACCGACAATGCCGATAATCCCCAAAAAGTCCGAGAAAACGTCCTTGAAGTAGCGCTCGATTATCTTGCCATCGGCATCGATCCGGCAAAAACCACCATTTTCATTCAGTCGCTGATTCCCCAGATCCCTGAGCTCACGATGTACTATCTCAATCTAGTGACGTGGAACCGCCTCAAACACAACCCTACCGTCAAGCAAGAGATCCAGCAAAAAGGATACGGCGAAAGCGTCCCCGCAGGTTTTATGGTCTATCCGGTCAGCCAAGCGGCGGACATCACCGTCGTCAAAGCAGAAATCGTTCCTGTCGGCGAAGATCAGCTGCCCATGATCGAACAGACGAATGAAATCGTCCGGCATTTCAATCGCACCTACAAAACCGATGTCCTCGTCGAAGCGGCCGCGCTCATTCCTAAGTTTGCACGCCTTACGGGCATCGATGGAAAAGCTAAAATGAGCAAGTCTCTGGGCAATGCGATATTCCTCTCAGATCCCGCCGATGCCGTCGCCAAAAAAGTGAAGGGCATGTACACCGATCCCACACATCTTCGCGTTGAAGATCCCGGCAAGGTCGAAGGCAATCCTGTCTTTGCCTACCTTGATGCGTTCGATGCTGATATCGCCAAGGTCGAAGAGCTCAAAGCCCATTATCAACGCGGCGGGCTGGGCGATTCTGTCGTAAAAAAACATCTCGTTGATGTCCTGCAAAACTTCCTCGATCCTATTCGTAAAAGACGCGCCGAGTTTGCCGCTGACAAAGGCGAAGTGATGCGCATTCTGCAAAAAGGCACCGAGCGCACGCTCCATGTCGCCGAGCAAACGCTTGCCGATGTGCGCCGCGCTATGTGCCTCGATTATTTTTAACAACCTCTTTACCAAAAATCAGTTGCTCAGCTAAAGTGTTTCCATTCCTACAAAATATTGTATGGAAGATGACTAATCACAAATAGGAGAAATATGAATATACATGGTGACTTTGTAAGAGAGTGTGTAAAATTAGCGCCGATGATTGCTACAGCGACATTAGCGATTGCTTCTTGGGAAGCTGGAACCAAAACTGTAAACGCTGTTTGGAATAAAACAATGGCATGGTACAGAGGTGATGCATATAACGCCGCCCGCAAAAATGATGAATTTAATACTTTAGGCTACGGAGAAAAAATCGAGCGTGTTGGTAGGCTTTTCCCTCGTGCTGAATGGAGCTTGTCAACGTGTGCATCGATGTTTCTTCTTTCTATTGTCGCACTTTCAGTGGCTAAGAAATAACTAAGCAAATTGGCTTTTTTAGCCAGGTTTTTAACCCCTGTCGTTTCTGGCGGGGGTTTTTCATTTCCAGATTTTACGCCAAGCTTCGTATTCAGAGGAGCGCATGCTCCATGTCGTCGAGCAAATGCTTGTTGATGTGCCTCGATTATTTTTAACAACCTCTTTACCAAAAATTAGTTGCTCGGCTAGAGTGTTTCCATTCCTACAAAATATTGTATGGAAAATGACTAATCTCAAATAGGAGAAATATATGACAAACGCTCTAAGCGGACTTGCTTCCAACATTGCCCCTCGCGCGATTAATACGATCCTCGCAGGGTGTTGCCGTTTCCCTTTTTTACTTGCCACAATGGGTGGAACAACAATCGTTGCCTTCATGGTGCTCAAAGGATTGCGGGCCTCATGGCAAGGTATTAATTCATATGCTACGGGGTTTGACTATGCCAAAGCAGCAGCAGAGGCTGAAAAAAATAAAGTACATAAAAACCCGGAAGAAATGTCTGTTTTGGATGATGTAGCAGCAATTATGAATCCGTTTACCGATCCTAAATGGACTAATCTAAGGTTGGCAAAGGTTGCCGCTGTTGCCTTATCAGTTGGCATTGTTGGCGGGACGACGGTTTCTGTTTTATTTGGTCAACCTCCAGCTATTTATAACGATGTCCTTCGATTTATGGGTCCTATTCGCCTTTCTTGTGATTTATGGCCAGGGTTTCAGGCTGTAAAAGACTATTTCCACCTTTAATTTTCTCATAAACCCCTGTCGTTTCTGGCGGGGGTTTTTCATTTCCAGATTTTGCACCAAGTTTCATATTCAGAGAGGCGCAAGCGATAGCGATAGCGAGCTTCTTTACATGGCGCAATATACCTATAAAATCGCAGCAAGACGCGAAAAAAACATTTTCGTTTCATTCAATAATTCCTTTTCGTAACATCCTTCCGTAGTAGAGAAGCAATATGGATGGCTGTAATGAAAACGTTGTACTTTTTGCTGATAGGCTTATTGATGGCGTGCAATAACACATCTCACCCCAGTTCTCAGAAAGAAAAAAATCTGCGGATCAATATCAGAAAAGAGCCTGCATCGCTTGATCCCCGCAAGGGCTGCGATATAGCAGCATCTCAGCTCCATTTCATGTTGTTTGAGGGACTCATGCGTTTGGGGCCTGATATGACTTTGTCGGCGGCGCAAGCAGAATCTTATGAGCTGTCGCCCGATGGGAAGACGTACACATTCCATATGAGGGGATCGAAATGGTCGAATGGCGAACTTGTGACGGCGGATGATTTTGAACGGTCTTGGAAAACTATTCTAGATCCCCGCTTTCCTTGCCCCGATGCCTATCTTCTCTACTCCATCAAGAATGCCAAGAGGGCCAAGAAGGGCGAGGTGCCGCTTCAAGAGGTAGGCATCCGGGCAAAAGATCCCAAGACGTTGATTGTCGAACTGGAGCAGCCCTCTCCTCACTTTTTGCAGATCGTGGCCTCTTCCGTTTTATTGCCTGTTAGTCCGTCCATCGAAGATAGGCATTCAAAAGAATTTATTTCGAACGGACCCTTCAGGCTGACCGAGTGGAAATTTAACGGCGGCATGACTTTTGAAAAAAATCCGTTCTATCGAAGACGGGACAATGTGCAATTGGACCATGTTTTTATTGAAATCCTCGACAACGAAGTGGCTGTTTTCCAACTGTACGAAACGGGCTATTACGATCTGATCTGCGCGCCTCTTTCGTTTTTTCCCTCGAGGATTCGGCAGGATCCTGTGCGAAAGCGGCAGCTGAATTTCTTCCCTGTAGCGACGACCAAGTTTATTGCTTTTAACACGTCGTCTTATCCATTTAACAATGTTCATATGCGGCGCGCCTTTGTCGATTGCATCCAAAGAAAAGAAATTGTAGCGCATATCACCCAGTTGAATGAGAAGGAAGCGCTCAATGTCATTCCTCCAGCTCTGATGGACGGCCTATCAGCGGATTTATGCAGCGATGGGGATGAAACCCGCGCCAAAGAATCATTGAAGTTGGGTTTGCAGGAGCTGAATTTGCGGCACCGAGATTTAAAAAATTTGACGTTCGTGTACTGCGCAAGCGATATCAACCAGTCTATCGCGCAGTTCTTGCAAGACCGCTGGTTAAAAGTTTTGGGCGTTTCCGTGCGCTTGGAATCCGTCGAGTTTAAAATCCTTCACGAACGATCAAAAAGTGGAGAGTTTTCGATGGCGCTCTTCGCTTGGATGGCCGACTATGCCGATCCGATGAACATTTTGGAGCGGTTTACTGACAAAACGAACCACCGCAACTATCCCAAATGGGACAACGCGGCTTATAATAGTTTGCTGGAAGAGGCCTCCAAGAGCCGGTCGGCAGCCGGTTACTGGACCAAGGTCCAACAGGCAGAGCATCTTATCCTCGAAGAGGTGCCTCTAACGTGTCTTTATCACGAGAATTTTGTTTTCTTGGCCCATCCCTATGTCCAAGGGATAGCCGTCTCTCCCCTAGGGCATATTTATTTCGAAGAAATCAAATTAAGTAGCCGCCCCTGAATCAGAGTTGGTCCCAGATTTTTCGAGGTGAGTTCATAAGCTATTGAATTTTAATCTGTTGAAAAAAACTTGCATGAATAATTAAGGTTATGGTTTAATTAATCATGAATAGTTAAGGTGGTGGTTAAGATGAAACATTTCAAGAGAATGCAAACTTTAAAAGGTAGGGGAGAGGAATCTTGTTTTCTATGGGGTCCGAGACAGACAGGAAAAACAACCCTTTTACTTGAATTATTACCGGAATCTCCCCGATATAATTTGTTGCTGGCTAGTGAAGCAAGACGTTTATCCACAAACCCTTCGTTAATGAGGCAAGAACTATTGGCTAGCCCTCCAGGTTCTTTCCCAGTGATCATTGATGAAGTGCAAAAAGTGCCAGAACTCCTCGACGAAGCTCAGGCCCTTATTGTTGAAAATCAGATGCAGTTTATTTTATGTGGATCGAGTGCTCGCAAGTTAAAACGACAAGGCGCAAACCTTTTGGGTGGAAGGGCTGTACGTTTTGAACTATTCCCTTTAGTCTATCCTGAAATTCATGATTTTGATCTTTTACGTGCGCTGAATCATGGTTTATTGCCTCGGCATTATATCACAGAAAAACCAAAAGCTCTATTGGAAGCCTATGTAGGCGAATATCTTAAAGAAGAAATTGTAGCAGAAGCTCTTGTTCGAAATGTACCAGCTTTCAGTCGATTTCTGGAAGTGGCTGCTTTCAGCGATGGTGAAGTGGTTAATTATAGCAATATAGCGTTGGAATGCGGTGTGAGCAATCCGACAATTAAAGAATATTTCCAGATTTTAGTAGATACTTTATTAGCGCGATTTGTTCCTTCTTTTAGAAAAAAGCCCAAACGAAGAGTCATTGAATCCCCAAAATTTTATTACTTTGATGTAGGACTTCCTAATTTTTTATTAAAAAGAGAAAAAATTTTGCCACGAACAGAATTATTCGGCAAAGCTTTTGAGCATTTTATTTTTCAAGAACTGATTGCTCATAGCCATTATTCTGGTAAGAAATATCCTATCGCCTATTGGCGTACCACGAGCCAACTCGAAGTGGACTTTATTTTGGGAGACCATGAAATCGCATTAGAGGTAAAAAGTGCAGATAAAGTAGATGGTAATCATTTTAAAGGTTTGCAGGCATTTTCTGAAGAATATAAATCAAAGCATTCTATTTTAGTTTCCATGGAAGAAAAACCTAGAAAAGTGGATAACTTTCTTATATTGCCTTGGCGCATCTTCTTAGAAAGGCTGTGGTCTAACGAACTTATTTAGGCCAATGGGCCCGAATCAAAATAACTCTTCAAATACTTCCCGGTGAGCGAAGCGGGATTCTTGGCGACCTGTTCAGGAGTGCCAGTAGCTACCAGAGTGCCGCCGTGGATGCCCGCGCCGGGGCCTAGATCGATGATATGGTCGCAAGCTGCGATCACGTCGAGATTGTGTTCGATGACGATGAGAGTGCTGCCGCGGGTGACGAGGGCTTGGAAAATGGGAAGCAGGCGGGCGATGTCGTCGCTGTGCAGGCCGACGGTGGGCTCGTCGAGGAGATAGAGGGTTTTTCCCTTGGGGCGCTTAGCGAGTTCGCGCGAGAGGCGGATCCGCTGCTGCTCGCCGCCCGAGAGGGTGGCGATCTCTTGGTTGAGCCGGAGGTAATCAAGGCCGACGGAAATGAGAGTGTCGAGGATCTTGGCGGCTTTCGGGATGGCATCGAGGAACTCTTTCGCTTCAAGGACAGTGAGGCTGAGGATTTCTCCGAGATTTTTTCCTTTATAAGTGATCGTGAGGCTTAAGGGATTGAGGCGGTAGCCATGGCACGCTTTACAGGGAACTTTCACGGGCGGAAGGAACTGGAGGGAGATCGATTGGGTGCCGTGGCCCCAGCACGTAGGGCACATTCCTTTGCGATGGTTTTGACTAAAATGTTTGGGCTGGAGGCCGCGGATTTGCGCCGCAGGAAGGGAGGCAAAGAGATGTCGGAGGGGGGAGGAAAGATCGACGTAGGTCGAGATATCGGCGCGGTTGGTCTGGCCGAGGGGATTTTGTTCGAGGGCGATGATCTTGTCGAACGGCAGGGCGGCTTTTTGTAGGAGAGTGAGGAGGCTCGATTTTCCTGAGCCCGAAACGCCTGTGAGGCAGGTGAAGGTGTTTAAAGGAAAATCGACGGTGATGTTTTTGAGGTTGTGGAGATGGCAGTTTTTGAGGGAGAAGACGTCTTTGGAGCGGCGGCGCTTTTCGGGAAGGGGGATTTTTTTGCGGCCGCTGAGGTAGGCGCCGGTGAGGGAGTGGGGCGAGGAAAGGATGTCGGGAAGGGTTCCGGAAGCAGTGATGCGGCCGCCGTGGACGCCGGCTTTGGGGCCGAAGTCGAGGATGTGGTCGGCCATGGCGATGGTGAGGGGATCGTGCTCGACGAGGATGAGGGTGTTGCCTAGATCGCGCAAGGTGGCGAGGGCATCGTTGAGCAGGGTGTTGTCCTGAGGATGGAGGCCGATGGTGGGCTCGTCGAGAACATAGAGGCATCCGGTGAGGCCGCCGCCGAGCTGGCGCGAGAGGCGGATGCGCTGGGTCTCTCCGCCGGAGAGGGTGGGCGCGGAGCGGTCGAGCGAGAGGTAGCCAAGGCCGATCTTTTGGAGGAAATGGAGGCGGCTGTGGAGTTGGCGGTAGGCTTCTTGGAGAAAGGGAGGAATCGTGAGGTTGGAGAGGAAGGGGAGTGCTTCTTCGATCGAGAGCTGGCAGAAGTCGGCGATCGAATGTTTGTGGAGAAGGACGTGGCGGGCTAGAGGTTTGAGGCGCGATCCTTCGCAGGAGAGGCACGTGGTCTGATCGAGGAGCGGTTCGAGAAGATCTCGGAGTTCGGAGCTGGTCTTGACGGCCTTCGACAGGACGGGATAGATGCCGCGCCAGGTAAAGTTTTTATGCTCGATCGTGCCGTGGAAGATTTTTTGGAGCTGATCGGACGTGAGTTGTTTCAGGGGAAGGTAGGGGTCGATGTCGGCTTTGTCCATACAGGAAAGGAAGAGGTCCCAGGCCGCGCGCGAAAAATACTCTTTCCATAGGAGGCGCATGATGCTGGCGATGCTTTGCTTGAGGATATCGGGGTGGCGGGTAAGGTCGATGCCGTATTGAAAACCAAGTCCTAGGCAATCGGGGCACATGCCCGACTCAGTGTTGAAGGAAAATGTGTGGGGCGTGATGGCGGGGTAGGATTTGCCGGTGGTGGGATCGGTGAACGCCAGATGGAAGAAGAGGTCTTTGCCTTCAATATCGACGACGATAGTATCGGAATGCGCGTGGTCGATCGCATCGTAGAGCCGTTTGCGGTGGTCGGGGCTGGCGGTGCACCGGTCGATGACGAGGAAGAGGGTGTTTTTACGGCCTTTATCGAAGGGAATATCTTGGTCGAGCTCGTAGTAGGTGTTGTTGAGGCGGATGCGGAGGAACCCTTGGCGCTGCAGGCGCTGGCAAAGGTCGGAGAACGTCTCATCGCGGCGCAGCTCTTGCGGGGCGAGGATATGGAGGCGGCTGCCCAGCGGAAGCTCGAGGAGTTTTTCAACGACGTATTCTTTACTGATGGTTTTGAGGGGCTGCTTGGTATCGGGGGCATGGGGCGTGCCGAGATACGCATAGAGGATGCGGAGAAAGTCGTAGGCCTCGGTCATGGTGCCGACGGTCGAGCGCGGGTTGCCGGCGTGGCTTTTTTGCTCGATGGCAATCGCGGGAGAAAGGCCGGTGATCTCTTCGACTTTGGGCTTGGGCATCTGCTTGACGAACTGGCGGGCATAAGGCGAGAGCGACTCGACGTAGCGGCGCTGGCCTTCGGCGTAGATCGTCTCAAACGCAAAGGAGGTTTTTCCTGAACCTGAGGGACCGGTGCAGACGGTGATTTTCCCGCGGGGAATATGGGCTGAGACGTCGCGGAGGTTGTTTTGCGAGGCGCCGCGGACGATGATCTCGGGGATGGTCAGCATAGGCGCGGCGCGTTTTGCAGGGAGCTCGAGGGGATGGGGCTCGAGTTTAGGGCGCAGCGCAGCGGCGGTGGGCGTGTTCCCGCGGATGATTTTTTCGGGAGTCCCTTCGGCTATTAGTTTACCTCCTTCGTCTCCGCCTTCAGGGCCAAGCTCGATGATCCAGTCGGCGGTTTTGACAAGGTCCATATTGTGCTCGATCACGATGACCGTGTTGCCTTTATCGGCCAGCGCTTGGAGGACGGCGATCAGTTTGTGGATGTCATGGAAATGCAGGCCGGTCGTGGGTTCGTCGAGGATGTAGACGGTCTTTCCGGTGGAGGGGCGTGCGAGCTCTTTGGCGAGTTTGATGCGCTGGGCTTCTCCGCCGGAGAGGGTCGGTGAAGATTGGCCGAGGCGGAGATAATCGAGGCCGACCTTGGCGAGGGTTTCAAGTTTGTGATGGATGTGGGGGATCGCATCGAAAAAGACGAGAGCCTCAGAGACGGGCATTTCAAGGATGTCGTGGATGTTTTTGCCGCGGTAGAGGACGGCGAGGGTCTTCGCATCGAACCGCTGCCCTTTGCAATGGGTGCAGGTCGTCCATTCGTCTTCCAAAAAGTCCATGTCGATGCGGACCATGCCCATTCCTTCGCAGTGGGGGCAAGAGCCTTCTTTGACGTTGAAGCTGAACCGGCCGGCTTTATACCCCTGCGCTTTACTCTCGGGGAGCTCGGTGAAGAGTTCGCGGATATCGTCCCAGACTTTGATGTAGGTAGAGGGGTTGGAACGAGGCGTGCGGCCGATGGGGGTCTGGTCGATGGCAATGATTTTATCGACGAGATCGATGCCTTCGATGGATGTGTGCTTTCCGACGGGGAGCTTGGCGCTATGGAGCTCGTTGGAAAGAGCAGGATAGAGGATGTCGGTGATGAGGGAGGATTTTCCCGAGCCGGAGACGCCGGTAACACCGATGAAAAGCCCGAGTGGTATCGTTGCGTTCACTTTTTTGAGATTGTGATGTGCCGCGCCCTTGATTTTGAGGACAGCCTTGGGCGCTTTGCGCCGCTTTTTAGGCAGGGGGATTTGGAGTTTTCCGGAGAGGTAGGCGCCGGTCATCGACCGCTCGCAAGCCAGCAGATCGGCGATGCTGCCGCTCACGAGGATTTCTCCTCCCCGTTCTCCTGCTAGCGGCCCCACATCGACGATGTGGTCGGCGGCCAGCATCGTCTCTTCGTCATGTTCGACGACGATGACGGTGTTGCCTTTCTGCTGGAGGCGCCGCAGCGTGGCGAGCAGTTGGGTGTTGTCGCGCGGATGAAGCCCGATGGAGGGCTCGTCGAGGATGTAGGTGGTGGCGACGAGGCCCGATCCGATCTGCGAAGCCAGGCGCACGCGCTGGGCTTCGCCGCCCGACAAGGTGGGAGAAGTGCGCTCGAGCGTGAGATAGTGAAGGCCGACGCCGAGAAGAAAGGAGAGGCGTTCGATGATTTCTTTGAGGAGCTCTTCGGAGATTTTTGTCGGCTTGATGCTGCGGAAAAAATCGAGCGCCTGCGCAATCGACATCGTTGTGATTTCGTAAATGCGTTTGCCGTTTAGCTTTGTCGCAGCAGGATAGGGTTGGATCCGGGCCCCTTGGCAAGAGGGGCATATGCTCTCGGCCATCAGTTCATGCATGTTATTGCGGTAGACATCGCTGGTCGCTTCGCTGTACCGCTTCATGGCCTCGAAGATCACGCCGCGCCATTGGACAAAATCGACCCATCGGCTGCGCTTTGTTGGGTGAACGAATGTCATGCGCAGCCATTTTTCTTTCGTGCCGTAAAGGAAAATTTCTTTCGCCTTATCGGAGAGCTTTTTCCAGGGGGTTTTGACGCTAAAGCCGAACTGATCGGCAAGGTTGTCGTAGATGTTGCCGAAGCGGACAGTGGCGTAAGAGGGAGCGATGCTGCAGCAATCTTCCTCGATGCTCAAGTTCGGATCGATAATTTTCTCGAGGACGAACGTTCGGAGCATTCCGAGCCCTTGGCAGGTAGGGCACATCCCGAGCGGATGGTTGAACGAAAAATCATGCGGCTCGAGCGGGCGGTACGATTGTCCTGATTTTTTTGCGTAGGCGTGCTGAGAAAAAAGAGTTTCCTCTTCGCCTTCTAAAATGCTCATGACGCCTTTGCCGATATCGAGGGCTTTATTCACAGCTTCTTGGACGCGGTTATCATCGGGAAGGGCGATCCGGTCGATGACGACGTCGATGTCGTGGGCGACTTGTTTGTCGATCTTCAGGTCATCGGTGATCTCGATGACTTTGCCGTCGAGGCGCACGCGGGTGAACCCTCGGCGCAGGAGCTCGGCAAAATCGTCTTTGAACTCGCCTTTTTTGTTCTTCGCATAGGGGCTGAGGATGATGAGCTTCGTGCCGTTTTTGCGGGAGGCGATCTGCGCGATGATCTCAGGAGTGCTCATCGGCATGACCCGCTCGCCGCTGATCGGACAATGAGCTTCTCCGACTCGTGCATAGAGGACGCGCATATAATCATAGACGCCTGTCATCGTTCCGACCGTTGAGCGGGGGCTGCGGCCGGCCGTTTTTTGCTCGATGGCGATCGTGGGGGAAATTCCTTCGATGAGATCGGCATCGGGCTTGGGAAGATCGCCCATCTGCCGGCGCGCATAGGTGGAGAGCGACTCGATATAGCGGCGCTGCCCTTCGGTGTAGATCGTGTCGAAGGCAAGCGACGACTTGCCGGAGCCGGAGACGCCCGTAAAGACGATGAGCTGATTAGGCTCGAGTTCGAGATCGACGTCCTTAAGGTTGTGTACTCGAACTTTTTTTAATATGAGCATAGAAGAATTTTAACGCAAAGGCGCAAAGCCGCCAAGGAAGAATTTGCGTTAAAAATCTCTCTTGGATCTTCTTGAAGGTTCCTAAGAGAAAATTGCTTGCAATTGCAACCATTATAGGATTCAATATCGGTTTATGAGGACGCGTACAAAAATTGTTTGCACCATGGGGCCCGCCGTTGCGAGCTATGAGAAAATTCTTGAACTTATCGATGCCGGCATGGACGTCGCACGGATCAACTTTAGCCATGGCACTCAAGACGAGCATCATATTGTCATCGAAAATTTGAAGCAGGCGCGCGAAGAAAAACAGGTGCCCCTCGCTATTATGCTAGATACGAAAGGCCCCGAGATCCGCGTGGGAAGAATGCGCAGCGATGCGGTCCAGCTGGAGGCGGGAAGCGAGGTCCTTTTAGTTGGGGAGGACATCGTCGGCGATGAGAAACGGATTCCTATCGGACCTCCTTCTGTCTTAAAAAGCCTCAATGAAAATATGACGGTGCTCTTCGACGATGGCTATATCGTCGCCAAGGTGATCAAAAAAGGCCCTGTCATTCAGATCCAAAATGCCGGGCTTCTCCGCACCCATAAAGGGGTGAATATCCCCGGCGCGAACATTTTGCTGCCGGCGATGACGGAGCAAGATGTGAAAGACATCATCTTTGGGTGCGAGCATGATGTCGATGTTATCGCGGGTTCATTTATCCGCTCCGCTGAGCATGTCCTCGAGATAAAAAAGCTCCTCGCCCAGCAGAAAAAATCGGACATCTTCGTGATCGCCAAAATCGAAAATGCGCTTGGTGTACAGAATTTTGATGAGATCTTGGCCGCCGCTGATGGCATCATGGTGGCGCGGGGCGACCTCGGCGTCGAACTCCCGTTAAGGGAAGTTCCGCGGCTGCAGAAAATGATGATCCGTAAATGCTATCAATCGTTCAAGCCGGTTGTCACAGCCACTCAAATGCTCGAGTCGATGATCAAAAATCCCCGCCCGACGCGCGCCGAAGTCTCCGACGTGGCCAATGCGATCTATGATGCGACCTCGTGTGCGATGCTGTCGGGAGAGACGGCGATGGGGCAGTATCCCATCGAGACGGTCCAAATGATGCGGAGCATCATCGAGGAGACGGAAAAAGATTTTCCTTATCGCGACTTTTTCGAACGCGATGGGCGCATCGAGAGCAAGGATATTTCTGTGTCGGTGGCCCTCGCGGCGGTAAAAACGGCTTATACCGCGGGCGCTAAGGCGATCTTTGCGTTCACCAGCAGCGGATTTACCGCGCGCCTCATCTCGCGCTTTCGTCCCCAAATGCCCATCGTCGCCCTCACGAGCAATCCCAAAGTCTATCACCAACTCGGCTTTAGCTGGGGCGTCCACCCCGTCTATCCGAGCCCTTGCCAAAACGTCCAAGAGGCTTTTGCGCAAGCGGGCCGCTTTGCCCTCGAGCAAGGCATCGTAAAACCAGGAGATCTCGTCGTCATCACCGCAGGAGTGCCCTTTGGGGTGAGCGGATCGACCAACATGATGATCGTGGACAGGATTTAAGCGGATTAAGCTTGAGGCGGAGGGACCATGCCGGGCGGCATGTCGGCTCCATAAAAGGCGCTTACCTGAGCATAGGTGAGGCCCGGGAACTTATTGTAGATATCGGATGTAATGTATTGATTGAGGTATTTTTCCATATCGGGAACGGTGCCATCCTTGTTTGCCGTTTGGAATGCGATGATGAGGTTCTCGATCCATTTGACAAATTGATAGAGCGGAGTTCCTTTTTCACCGGCATGCTCTTTCAGCCATGAAGCCATTTCACTTCGATATTGCTTAGCGGTCATAAGAACTCCTGTTAGTTCGCCGAATTGCGTTAAGGCATCTTGAGATGCATTCCAAATCCACGCATTCTGAGGGTTGTAAACAAAATCAATCGCCCATTTGCGTAATGCTTCGAGGCTACCATTCGGTCCAAGGTTTACTAGTTCCGCCAGCAGAAAATTAGCTAGTTGGGCATCGAGGGAGTTAGGAGCGCATTTGCTCGACCATACTAAGGCATTTAGCATTACCATCTCAAAAGCTGAGAGGAAGTTAGGGTC
The DNA here is from genome assembly GCA_963813135.1 of uncultured Verrucomicrobiae bacterium. Classification (GTDB taxonomy): domain Bacteria; phylum Chlamydiota; class Chlamydiia; order Chlamydiales; family Rhabdochlamydiaceae; genus SZAS-15. Next base: position 63,590 of record CAWEXY010000008.1, read on the forward strand.
GTTATTGTTATGCGAAAGCGCTGCGTTGACCAATATATTCACAAGTTCTGCAGCAGCAGCAGATAGCCCATTGGGGTTAGCACCAAAAATCGCTTCAAGTTCTTGAATAAAGGCTGCTGCATTGGGATTATTCCAGTCCTTGAGCAGGCCGATGTAGCTTGAGTAAAAATCTTGGATGAAACCTCTTTTTTGAGCCTCTGTCAGGCCGGGGAATCCGGCAAAGCCGCTTTGGATAACTTCTTGCATCCAAGGCAGTATGGTATTGAGAAAGGTTCCTGGATCAGGTGTGCCGTTAGAAAAAATTTGGGACAATAACTCGCGAAAGAGTTGGTACACAGGTGTACCTTGGCCCATCGTTCCATATTCTGTCAGAATGTCATAAATAGTCTGGCACATATAACTCATCTGAGGCTGGGGGATTTTGTACCCGACTAGAAATGTTGAAAATATATAGAGACTGTCTTTGTTGAGGTTGCCCTTCGGGTCAGACCAATCTTGGTTCTGTCCATAAAATTGAAGGTAAAAATCGCCTCCCCCGGAAATAAACTGATTGATGAATGCTTGCACCTGTGCAGGCTCTGCATTGGGATTGGCGCTTATCCAGCTTTGTGCTTGGCTATTAAATTGATCGAAAAATGCAGCTAAGCTGGAATTAACTGGAATGTTATTAGAGACCAGATAGTTTAAGTATGCATTTAGCTTTTTGATAAAATCTTGTATCGCTGGAGAATATCCAGGAGAGCTGGGAATGCCTGAGGTGTAGTTTCCGCCAATGGGACCGGTCATACCTCTATTTTATTAAAAAATTAATTATTAGTCAAGAAAGGGAACAGCTGGGCCAGGGCAGCGATGGCCGCGGTTTCCGCCCGCAGAACGTTGTCATGGAGCTTAACGCCTTGTCCCTGAAGAGTTTGCTCTAGAAAATGGGTTTCTTCTAAGGAAAATCCCTTCTCAGGGCCTACGGCAAAAATGGCAGGTGAAAGGGGCTTGGAGAGAACAGGAGCATCAGGGAAAAGGGAGCCAAAAAAAAGAGTTCCTTGAGGTTTTGCCCATTGCTGGAGGGGAGGTTTGAGAACAATGGAGGGGAGATAGAGCCTGCCGCATTGTTTGAGCGCGGATATTGTCAGGTTGTGCAGCCGTTTTTCTTGGTTAGGGGAAAGGGTTTTCTTTTCCGAGCGTTCTCCGGGAAATAGCCAAAAGGCCGTTGCGCCCAGTTCCGTTCCTTTTTCGATGATCCACTCCAAGCTTGCGGGTTTTGTGTACGCCTGCGCCAAAATCAATTCGTAGGGCGGAGGAGGCAGATGTTCGTGCGAGAGAATTTCTAGTTCGGCGCCTTTTTTGTAGCGCGCTTTTGCTAGATCGCCTTGCCCATTGACAATCTCGATCTCATCGCCTGGCCTGATGCGCATGACGCTCAAATGGCGGGACTCTTCGTCGTCTAAGGTGATTGAGGGGGCGTCCAGTGAATGCGGGTAAAAAAATCTATCGATGGGCATAATGCAACATTATGCCTCAGCGCGTTTTATGGCAAAAGCCGCGTTTGCATGAAAATCCCGACCACCATCGCAAGGTGAGCTGGCTCGAACTCTTTTTTGACCTCGTCTTTGTCGTTGTGATCTCTAAGCTAGTCCATGTTTTATAGCTTAGTAGGGGCAAAGCGTAGCTACTAAAACAACAATTGAGAAAAAGATTCACAATAGTTGCTCCTTGTGGGAGCGATTGCAGTCGTTCCTCAGCTTAAACTCGAAAATAGGAGATATTTTATTTCGCTGCACGTTGTTTGATTGGCGGTTTTGTCAGTAGAGGATGGTAAATTCCCATATCAACTATTTCTAATAAACGAAGAGCAGCATGATTAGGGTTTCTATCTCCCGATTCCCATGCCTGCACAGTTTTTAGACTGACATTCAAGACCTTCGCAAATATACCCTGTGAGTAGTTCCATTTAGCTCGGATATTCTTAATTTTTTTTGGGCCATAGTCTGCTGGGGGCTCAGGAATTTCAATGAATTCAGATTTTAAGGTTATTTTGCCTTCTTTATGGGCAATGATTTCCTGCATTCCTTTTTTCAAACTGTCGAATAGTTTTCCCATTTTACATCCTCTTTATGATATTCGCAAATGCCTTAAGCTCTTTTTTTTCATCAGGATTTATGTCCTCTTGTTCATTCTTTGCATACAGGGCTATCAAGTAGATCTCTCCTGTACCCACATCATGAAAATAGTAACACACCCTAAAACCACCTCTTTTCCCTTTAGAAGCAGACTTTAATCTTGTTTTTCTAACGCCTCCAGTTCCAGAGATCATAGCTCCCATTTCGGGATGTTCAGCAAGTACACTTTTGAAGGTATTAAAGTCTTCCAGCTTAAGCCTGTGGGTTTTTATCAGCCCATTAACTTTATCGGTGAATTCGGTAGTTTGTAGTATCTCTCTTTCCTTCATCGTACCACTATGTGGGATATTGTAGTCAATAGACTATTTTAGACGCAAGAGTGTAATCTTCGAATGACATGGTTATGAGAAAAGCTCATCGATATTCGAGAAGTGAAGAACCTGAAGTGCACTGAGTCGCTTAAAGTGCCGATCTATTTTCTTGTCTGACGTGAAATTCAAAATCAGCTTAAAGCGATAGTCGCGGATGTACATCTCTTCATTGGAAGAATACGGAATGATCTCCATGTCTGACTCTTTGGGGCAAAGCTCGCGGGGGCAAAGGGCGGCGAGGCATTCGCTGGGATAGAGCTCCCGCAGACGGGGAAGCTCTGCGATGAGATCAGGATTGGGTGGGAGGATGCAAAGGATGGCATCTTGACGAAGCTTTTTGGGGATCCGGCCCGGAAGCTGCTGTTTGAAGCGGTTATGCACCCAGAGCCACTCTTCAGGATGCTCGAGGACGCTCTTTTCGAATAGCTTAAGGATATGGCGCATGAGGTCTTCGGGGGTTTTCTCTTCAGGGAAGAGGGGATCGCTGTAACGGATGTGATACGGGCCATCGGTGCGGTGGATCGTGGCGACAAAGACGGGGCAGCCCGTGCGGACGGAAAGGAGCGCCGGCAGGGGAGAGGTCCATGCCATACGGCCGAGGAACGGGCATGAAAATCCTGAATTGGGCATGCCTTGGTCTCCGACGATGCCGACAAAGGTATCTGTTTTCAGGGCGCGGAGGCATTCCTTGAGGGCATTTTGAGGAGGGATGAGCCGGCCGCCGAACTTTTCCCGCAGGCGTGTGACAAATCGATAGAGCCAAGGATTTTTGATCGGCCGGCCGATGGCGACTCCCTTCATGCGGCTTGTCCCTTCGAGAAAAAGCAGCTCCCAATTCGCTTGATGGCCCACGAAGAAGATAACTCCTTTGCCGGTTTTGAGAAGATCTTCTGCGGCCTTGGGGTTTTCGCAGGTTGCGATGCGGTGGATGTTTTTTTCGGCATAGAGCTTGGGATATTCGAGGGCAGTGATGGCAAGGCTGATCAGGGAGGCTTTGGCCATGCGGACGATTTCATCGGGGGAGAGTTTAAGGGTCGCGGCCAAGGCAAGATTAGAGAGGGCCCGTTTGCGGTATTTGGGATAGAGATAGAAGAGAAGGAGGCCGAGCGGGCGGCCGAGGGCGTGGAGGGCTTTATAGGGCAAAAAGCGCAAAGGAAAGGTGAAAAGGCGGAAGAGTAGATAATTTAAGAGGTGCATAGCTCACAGAATCGGGCGAGTTGACCGGAGAAGTCGAGATGCTCTACGCTGGCGCGGATAGCGACGGACCGGTCCCACGTTTTGGGGCGCTCCATGGCAATAGCCAGAGCGGAGGAGAGGTCTTCATTTTCGCAGATGATGCCCGTCTGAGGGGTGAGAATTTCTTTGCCGCCATTGCGCGGGGAAGTTATGACAAAGAGGCCCATGGCAAGCGCTTCCACGGTCACATTGGCAAAGGGGTCGTACAAGGAAGGGATCACTAAGCTATCGGCACGCTGGTAGTAGGGGAGAGGATCGGCATGTCCTGCAAAAGTTACGGAGAGGTCCAGTTTTTGGGCGAGGGCCTCGAAAGCTTCTTGGTTTTTGTCGGACCCAATGACAGTGAGATGAAAATCGCGCTCTTTCAGGCGGGCTAGGGCATGGAGGAGCTGCGACAAGCCTTTGCGTTCAAAATTATGTCCTACAAAAAGAAATTCATAGGAAGATGTTTGCTTATGTTGGGGCCAGGCGGCAAAATCTGCTGCGGACTCCTTCCACTGCACGCCGTTGTAGAGGACGGTAATTTTGCTGGGGTCTACGGAATAAAAGTTCAGCAGTTCGTCTTTTACCATGGAAGAGTTGACGATCACCTTCTGTAGCTGAGGCCCTATCAATGAATCGCGTTCGATGGCGAGCAGATGGCGGTGGAAAGGGCTGAGGGCAAACGATAGCGCGCCGAGCCAGCCCTCTGCTTGTTTGCGGTACTCTAAATAGGCGGCGTGAACGCCATTGCCTGCCCGCATATGCGTTGGATGGCGGGTGCGGTCCATGCCAAGGACGATGTCGTGGGGGTTTTCTTTGAGGAATTGTTCGCAGTATCGATCAAACTCTTCCAGCTTGCCCGAGCGGGTGAAACTTTTGATTTTAGGCGGTGCGACAAGCGTGACGCTATGCCCGCGCTCTTCGAAAGCGGCGATGATGCGCTTGGTGTGCTTTTCGACGCCGCCGCTGCGCTGGGCGTCCCGTTTGAGGATTGCTATCGTTTTCATTTTTCCTCGATCCTAACGGCATTTCCTTCCAGTTCGATTTTTAGGTCGAAAGGAGCTTCGGCGTTGCGGTATAAGTGAAGATGGCTCAGGTAGCTTCGGAACCGCCCTCGCAGATATTCTTCGCGTTTATTCGCTGGCATCTCTCCTTGAAGCTCGGGGGTATTGTCTGCCATGAGGAGCTGGACGTAGCGGTCTTCAAGGACGCGAGGATGGACTATATCTAAGCTCCATTCCAAATACCGCTGCTGGCTCTTAGGGGCCATGAGAACGTTGATCTGGAGGACGTCTTGCACAACTTGCAGGAAAAGCTGGCTGACGCCTTTGACGTATAGATTCTTTGTGATCATGGCCAGCCCATGGACATGTTGAACAATGCCGCCATAGATCGACGAATAAGTTTGCGGGTTCATCATCATGCTATTATCCGGGGAGAAGTAGAGATGGACTGGAATCGGTTTTGTCAGCGGCAGAAGCCCCGAATGGATGAAATCAATGCGCAGTAAACTGGCTTGAGGATCATCGATTTCGAGCGGATGCTCCGAAATTCCCGGGACCAGGATTTTTTTCCAGGCATCGGGGACAGCATAAGAGATCTCATCATTGGCCCCATCGCCGCTCAAGGGGTGGACGTTTTCAAGCTCTTCTTTAGATATGCGGTCGAGATCAAATGTCAAAGAAAGGCCCCTGGCCTTGAGCTGTTCGATCATTTTTTGAGGGCCGCTAAGAGTTAGGTAGAGATGGGGCGGCCAAACATCGAGATATTGATAATCGCGCGGGGCCCGGCCCGTCGGCGGGGCTATGGTGATGGGGATTTTTTCCGTCAGAAGCCGTGTGAATTGCAGCGAGAGGTGGCAAGGAGCGATATGTTCGATGGCATCGGCCACAACCAGCGCGGAGTTGAGCGTGTTCAGGTGCTTTTTGGTGACAGTCGCCGTCCATAGGCCGGACTTGTCGGTCGCATCGAGGATGATCTCCAAATCATTGGAGGAAATATTTTCAATGCTGCTCTTTTTGCCTTCGACGATCAGTGTTACTTTTTGCGATAAGAGGCCTGTCGGTTGAATTCCTTCGATCGTCAGTCCAGGAGGAATGTTCACGATGCGGATCGCGACATTGTCGAGCGTCCTCGTGGTGGTGAGCGTGTGGTTCACCACGAGCCACAGCATGATGGCGGACACGAGCGCTATTGTTTTACGCTGCCAATGGCCAAAGAGCAGATTTTTTAAAAAAGTGATCATGTTTTTAGCCACTGGCGTAAGTTGAGCTGAAATTTAAATGCCGGTTCATCCGGCGCGGCAAAGATACTGCGGATGATGCCTTTAAAGCGATCGGGTTTGATGCCGCTGGTGATGACGCCGTCTCTTGCAAGAGAGACCTTTCCCGACCCTTCCGAAATGACGATGATCAAGGCGTCCCGCGTCTGGGAAATGCCCAGGGCTGCTCGATGGCGGGTTCCCATGAACTTATTGCCCTCGGATATTTCATCGGCGAGGGGAAGGATCACGGCTGCTGCAACGATTGTCTCTTCGCGCAGGATGACCGCCCCATCATGAAGCGGCGTCGAAGGGGCAAAGATCGATTCGAGAAGCTCCGAAGAAAATTGCGCGTTCATTAGGACAGATTTTTGGGCAAAGTCATCGAGTTTATCTTCATGCTCTAGCACGATGAGCGCCCCAATTCTCTTTTCGGCGAGCCGGTAGACCGATACCGTTAGCTGATCTAAAAATTTGTCATAATTAGACATTTCCTTAAATCGCCGTCCTTTCCAGCTCATTTTGTAAAGCGCGAGGCGCAGCTCAGGGTGAAAGATAATGAGAGCGGCAATGGCTGCGACGCTGGCAACGTTTTTCATGATCGTGTTCAAGACGGGCAGGCCCAAGAGGAAAGTCACGGCAAATATGAACAAAAAGGCGAGCGCTCCGATGATAAGGTCCATCGAGCGGGTGTTCCAAAAAAAGGAAAGAATATAATTTAACGCGAAGGCGAGGATTAAAATTTCTAAGAAGGGGATAACCGTTTGCCAAAGGGCCATGAAAAACCTATTGAAATAAGTGCCATTTTGTCAAAAAAAACCCTTAATTTCAATACTAAAATTATATTCTTATAAAGTTTGATCGCCGCTGTCGTGGCGGAGACGGAAATAGGCTTCGAGAAGGAGGTACTTAGCTCCATCGACTTGCCTTTCAGCTTCCGCATAGGAACGCATCGAATCGCGATAGACCATAGAAGGAATCGATCCTGCTTTGAGGCGGACTTTGGCTTCGTCTTTGGACTGCGTCGCAAGATCAAGGCCTTTTTTGGCGCTAATATAGGCAAAAATCGCTTCTTCGATAGCGTAGATCTGCCGTCGGATGCGCAAAGCTGTTTTTTCCCGCTCCTGCTCAAGTCCGATGAGAGCGGCTGTTTTTACGTGGGAGACCTCGCGGATGGCAAGCTCTCTTTTGAAACTATCGAAGATGTTCCATGTCAGCTGCACGCCGCCTGAGGCATTGTATTGCTGTTTAAAATACTCTCCATTAGTGGGAGTATAATAGCCGTAATCAAAAAAGGCGCCGATGGTCGGGAGATATTGCCCTTTGCGGTTCTTTGTTTCTGCATCCGCTGCTTGAACGAAAATGTCGGCTTTTTTGATCTCTGGTTTGGCATTTAGTCCTTTTGCAATCCAGGCCTGTATTTCTGGCTCGGTATAGAGCGCGCGAGCTTCGGGATGGGCTATCGCCAGCGCGATTTTTTGCTGCAGATCGCCGTAAGGCTCTAAGATAAGTTCATGGTCTTTGACTTCGATGAGCTGTTGCTGCTCCGGGTCGATCCCTAGAGCGAGTAGAAGGCTGATTTTAGCATTTTTCAGCTCGGACAGGAGGGTGTGGTAAGTCGAATTGGCTTGAGCGAGAGCTACCTGGGTTTGGTTCACATCAAAACTTGTGGCCTTGCCCGCCTCTTCCCGTTTTTCTTGGGTCTGAACAGCGTCTGCTAAATCCGTCATCACTGTGTTTTGAACAGCGAGTGACCTTTCCTTCAAAACAACGGCAAAATAAGCCAGGCGTACATCCAAAAGTGTGGCATTCACGGCGCGCGTGCGTTCAGCTTCGATGCCCAGGGCCGCGAGTTTGGACGTTCGGACCCCAAAAAGGAGTTCGGGTGAAAAGATCGGCTGGTTCACCTGGATCTGGTTCACGAAGAGATTTGTATCGTGGCGGAACGGCTTAATGCGGATCGGCTTTTGAAGCTTGGTATACATCGACCCAAAAGAAAAATTAGGCAGCCATGACACGATGGCCTGAAGTCTTTTTGCATCGTATTGCCCCACGCTTTCATCGGCGATGCGTATTTCTTTATTTTGGCTCAGCGCCATCTGCTCCGCTTCAGGCAGCGATACGGCAAGTTCGCCGGCTGAGAGAAATCGTGCATAACAGGGTGAGATATTTCATTAGAATCCAATCACCTTTTGGTAACATAGCAGTAAGTGATCGACGCCGTTCATAGCGCGGTGGGGCATTTGTTCGGGCGGCAATTTATATACCGCGGCAATTTTATCCTTTGAGAATCCTGTGATCCAAGGCAGATGATTGGGATCTTTTTTTCCTTTGCGCACCCCTTCGGCCCAGTACATAGAGGCCAAATCGAGCCAATAATAGGGCCATTTAAAGCTTTCCTGCACATCGGGGTCGACAAGCTGGGAAAAGAAAATTCGATCGAACGACGGATTTTGGCAGATAAAGACAGCTTTTCCGCGATGGATATTATTGCGTTGGAAAAGATTTGTGATTTGGGTCGCTGCCACATCGGCCTTCACGCCTTTTTCGACTTCGTCGTAGCGAAATCCATTGACATGCAAGCTCGCAGCGTCGCTTTTTCCCAAGCGTCACGTGGCTGAAAAATCGTCGCCTCATACGAGTCGATGATATTTCCCGAGGTCAAGTCAACGATCTTGAACGCGATCTGCAAGATGCGATGTTTGAAGGCGTTGAGCCCATTAGTTTCTGTATCTAGAAAAATTCCAAGCACGAAAGTCAACGTAGCAAGAAAAGCTCTTTCTGTCAAAAAGCTTCATTTTTAAAAAACATGCCCCCCTTCAACGCTGTGGCTGCTACTGCTGTTAGAGCGGCAATACTCGTCTCTGCCGCAGCAGGGCTGCGTGCAAATGGCGATATATAGCCCGCCAAAACCCCCAATAAGACTTCCAGCAATTGCCCACTCATTACCGCCAAATGCATATCCCAGCCCTCCACCTAATCCTCCTGAACTCGAGATAATGCAGAGGTCCAGGCAAATTGATTTCAAACAATCTGCGCCCGAATTTTTGTCAAATTTGCAAAAACAACTTACAGCTATATCTTTCACTGTTCGAGCGAGCTCCCACACCAGAGCTCCGCAAGAAAATCTCGGGGAATCAGCTTGAATCAAAGGGCTTCTGGATGTCGTTTGTAATCTTTCGCTCATATATCAACTCCTTTTCTTTTTTGTTGCAGGCAAATCAAAAGGGTATTCACAAAGGGCCATTAAGTCAAAAGTGAATTTCCGAAAATGCTTTTTGTGCTATGGGGGTAAGAAAAGGAGTTATTTTATGAAAATCAAATTTGGGATCACAGACAGCGGCCGAAAAAAAATGGCGGGCGAGCTGCAGCATCTTCTCTCGGATACTTACGCCATTTATCTTAAAACCCAGAACTTCCATTGGAACCTCAAAGGTCCTAACTTCTTTAGCATCCATCTTCTCTTTGAAAAACAGTACGAAGAAATGGCCGGCGCTGTCGATGAGATCGCAGAGCGAGTCCAAACGCTCGGTTTTCATGTCGACGCATCATTCGCCGGATTTTTGAAAAATTGCTGCGTCAAAGACAATCGCAAAGCCGTTCCGATAAAAAAAATGCTCCAGACGCTCATCGAAGACCATGAGTCCGTCATCCGCTGCGCCCGGGAGATCGCCGGGATGGCCGAGGAGGAAAAAGACCAGGCCACCGTCGACCTCATGGCCCGCCGCCTGGGGGTCCATGAAAAATTTGCTTGGATGCTCAGAAGCCAGTTATGAGTCAGTGACCAAGACTCTTGTAGTAGATAACCTCTTTTTGGTATGATGCAGCCCTATGGCAATGGCAGCAGAAAAACTCCGCGAAATCATCTTCCAACTCCTTTATGTTCAAGACTTTGATAAGAACATGGCGGATGATATTATTCCTTTGCTCATGCGCGAGCATGCGGTAACTAAAAAAACGTTATACATTGCCCAAGAAAAAGCGGCAGCCATCCTTGCCAAAGTGCCTGAAATCGATGTTTTGATCGCTTCAAATTCTGTCGAATATACCTTGGATCGCATCCCTCGCATTGAAAGAAATATTTTAAGATTAGGCATTTTTGAGCTGCTTTTTTGTGCCGACATCCCGCCCAAAGTTGCTCTCAGCGAAGGCGTTCGCCTAGCGCGTAAATTTGCAACGCCGGAAGCGGCCCAATTTGTGAATGCTATTATGGACGTCATTTGGAAAAAATCTTGCGAATCGAAGAAGGAAGAAGCCTTAAAGAGCTAACGACATTTGGTATCGGCGGCCCGGCAAAGTATTTTTGCGAGGCCACCAGTATCGAAATGCTTTCAGAAGCTCTTCAATATTGCCATCAACAACAGATTCCATTTTTCATTCTGGGGAAAGGCTCGAACACGCTTTTCGACGACCGCGGCTTCGATGGAATGGTGATCCTTAATAAGATTTTCCATATGGAGCAGAATGGACCCATCGTCGATGTGGGCGCCGGCTATAGCTTTTCACTTCTGGGCGTGCAAACGGCGCGCAAAGGCTGGTCGGGCCTCGAATTTGCCTCGGGCATTCCCGGATCCGTGGGAGGCGCCATTTATATGAATGCCGGCGCGAGCGCCGGGGAAACATTTACGACCCTTTCCACCGTCACCTTTGTCGATATTTTCGGAGAGGTCCATATTTACCCCAAAGAAGCCCTCAAATGGGGCTATCGCCATTCTTCTTTTCAAAGTATGAAGGGGGCCATCGCGGCTGCGCAATTTGAATTAACGCCCAGCGATGTAGCGCGCAAAAAACAGCTTTCGATCGTCGATTACCGCACCAAGACGCAGCCTTACGGCGCTATGTCGGCAGGCTGCGTCTTCCGCAATCCCACCCCGCAGTCTGCTGGCGCGCTCATCGAAAAATGCGGTCTCAAAGGTTTTCGCGTCGGCGGCGCCGAAGTCTCCGGGCTCCATGCAAATTTTCTGATCAACAGCGGCGGCGCGACGGCCCTCGATATTTTAGCGCTAGCACGCCACGTCCAAGAAGTTGTAAAAGAAAAAACCGGCACAGAGCTTGAAATGGAAGTTCGTGTGGTTCCCTATCAGTTATGAATATTTGTCAATTATCAGACGAAATCTTCGTAAATATATTTGTGCGATTAGATGCTCTCGCCTTATCCCGCTGCTGCCAAGTGTGCAAGCTTTTTAAGCGTATCGCAGAAGATGAGAGGTTCTGGAAAGCCTTGTTTCCCCAATTTTCGCCGCCGCCTGATCTTCGGATGAAAGAATATCTGCCGCGAATTTCTCTATTCAAATTAAAAAAAATCAAAAACTACTCTTGGGATATCTTAGACGGAGAAAGAGGACGGTTGAAATTGATGTTTGTTCACAATCCTGGAATGAAAATGGAGTGCAGTTTCGATTTTGCACATACACTTCCTCCTTCCAGGCGTCCTGCGCAAAAGATTGTTGAGTATGTTATTTTAGAAAAATTTCCTACAGATTCTGATCAAACATACTATCGTTTTTCTTTTTCTACAATCCAAATGCAGGAAGGAAGATGGGATATAACACTGAGAGGGGATTCCTCTGAAATAGCCTCTATAGAAACTATGGGAGCATTTCTTACGAAGACCTTCATCCGTAAGGCTGTCCAGCGCGAGTCAGATTCGTTTTGCTATTTTAGTGCTGCCTTGGTTGCCATTATCAGCGCGTTGTTTCAGGCTTGTCTAAATGCCTCCCGATAGGGGAATACGGCCTCAAGTAAATTTTCTGCCATGTTCAAGAAGTCGTTATGCAAGTTCGTGTGGCTCCATATGAGGCTTCTTGATAAAATGCGTTTATGTTCCAAGCCGATCTTCACTGCCACTCTTCCTGCTCCGATGGGTCCCTGACCCCTCCGGAACTGGTCCTTCGGGCCAAAAAGAAGGGACTGAGCGGCCTTTCGATCACTGATCATGATACGATTAGCGCCTATGAAACAGCGGTAGCCGCTGCCCAAGAACAAGGCATTCGTCTAGGAAGCGGGATAGAGCTCTCGTGCGACTTCGGCGCCCTTCATATCCATATTCTTGGCTATGACTTTGATGTTGAAAGCCCCCTTTTGCGCCAGGTGTGCGAGCGGCACAAAGAACGCCGCCTCCATCGCAACCGGGAAATTCTTTCCAAACTTCAAAAAAAAGGCATGAAGGTCACCGAAGAAGAGCTCATGCAAACAACCAAAGGAAAGAGCGTTGGCAGGCCTCACATCGCGGCCCTCCTCGTCGAGAAAGGATATGTGAAGTCGATTCGGCAGGCGTTTGATAAATGGATAGGGGAGGACAAGCCGTGTTATGCCCCCGGCGAGCCGTTTCCCATCGAAGAGGGGATTGATGCGATCCATGCCGCCGGAGGAAAGGCCTTTCTAGCTCATCCTCACCTTGCGGAGATGGTCTACCCCAAGCCGATTCCTTGGGATCGCATCTTCGCCCTTCCTTTTGACGGGATCGAGTGTTTCTATGGAAATTTTCCCGCGGCCAGCGCGCAGCGCTGGATCGAGATAGCGCAAAAAAAACATTGGCAGTGCAGCGGCGGCTCCGATTTTCACGGAGATGCCAAGCCCGATATCGAGCTCGGCTCTTCTGTCGTCGATGAAGAAACTTTTAATAACATTTTTACTCGTCCGCTTGCATGACCTACCAAGAAGTTATCGATCGCATTTTTCTTTTGCAGCCGCGTTATACCCGTAAGGCAGTTGTCCTTTCGCAGTCTCTTTCCAGCGCCTGCGGAAATCCCCATCTTGCCTTTCCCTCTATTCATATCGCAGGGACCAACGGGAAAGGGTCCGTGGCCCTTAAAATGGCCAAAGCTCTCCAGTTTTCAGGATTGAAAGTGGGGCTCTTTACTTCCCCCCATCTCTTTTCCTTCACGGAGCGCATGAAAGTAAACGGCCAGGCCATTCCAGAAGATAAAGTAGTGGTCCTGGGCGAGCAGGCCCTCGCTCTTTGCTCTAAGCTTGCGCCCGAAGCCTCGTTTTTTGATCTCATGACATTGATGGCATTTTGTTATTTCCGCGATGAAAAAGTCGATATTGCCGTGATTGAAGCGGGGATCGGCGGCAGGTTCGACTCCACAAATATCCTGCAGCCGATCCTCACGGTGATCACTTCAATCGGAGAAGATCATATGCCCTTGCTCGGCACCAATCTCGAGCAGATTGCAGAGGAAAAAGCGGGCATTATCAAAAAAAACGCCCCCCTTGTCCTCGGGCCCCATGCCGATTATGCCGTGATCCGCCAAGAAGCTCAAAGCATGGGAGTCCCTGTATATGTAGCGGAAAGAGTCGATGGTTTTTACGATTTAGAAAATCAATCTACAGCACGCCGTGCTCTTGAACTATTAAAGGCCCCCCAAGAGATGATCGAGAAGGGCCTAGCGGTCCGGCCGTCCTGCCGTTTTGAAATCGCTGCCCCGAATTGGATCTTCGATGTGGCCCATAACCCCAGCGGCGTCGAAAGACTGCTCGAGGCCCTCCAAGTCCATTTTCCGGATGAGCCGTTTTCCGTTATTGTGAATATGTCGCAAGATAAAGATGTTAAAAAATGCCTGCAGCTTTTTGCATCGAAAGCGCAGCATATTTATTTAGTAGAAGCGCCCAGGCCTCGCTCCATGAGCGCTTCCAAGATGGCCGAGATCCTGACGTCTTTAAACTTTAAGGCTTACACCGAGGTCGGAAAACGATACGATCTTATCCTGGGAATTCGTGAGAGATGCGTCGTTGCCGGAACTTTCTATATCATGCAGGAAATCCGCGATGTCTTGCGACGAGCTGGCCAAATACCCTAATTTTTCTTTAGCTTCTTTCGACAGCTGTTTTAAAAGATAGCGCGCATATTGCGGATCCTCGACCCCTTCTTCCAGAATGGCCTCAGCGGCCATATAGGCCAATTCATCGCAGTCCATCTCTCCGCCGTGGGCAATGGTGTCAGCCCGTTCCAAGGCCATGGCCAGTACTCTTCTCTGCGCCATCGTCGGGCAGAACGCATCAAGAAATGTATCGATATGCTCTTTGAGAGCATTGACAGCTGCGGCGAGATTTTCTAGCGATGGAGATAGATCTTCCGCTTGTTGTGAGATGGCCGCCACTTCGAACTCTATCACGCGCGAATCGACTTCCCCATACAGCTGGACGACGTGCTCATGGATTTCTTGGAGATAGTCCCGAGCAAAAATATTGACGCGTGTTGCGACATTGGCGAGCTCATCAATTAAATCCAATGCATGATGCAGAGCGACTCCCGCTTCTGCGTCCATTGGTTTTTCTACTTGAGCTTCGATCACCTGAAGGAGATCGTAGCAGGCTTGTGTTCCTATTTGTGATACCATAGTATTAACCCTCTATTATTCACTTATATTTTTTTAAGCAAGTTAATTACCGATACCCCTATTTTACTCCTATTTGTTTGTAATAACAATTAATGATTAATTTTTTAATATTATGTAATTAACCAGCAGTCACTTTAGAACTATCTGCTAATTAAAACTATAATTTGACGATCCACAAAAACGAAGGGGAACCTTCACGGAAAATATGATGTTCGACCCTAGCCTCAATAGTAGCGGTCCAGGCCAATAGAGCAATAGCTTCTCTTTTCCCTTCCTCATGGGGATAACAGACGATGCTGAGGGCCCCGCCCGGTATAAGGCGCTCAAAGCCCAATTGAACGCTTTTAAGCGTCGTCTCAGCCCGGGTAGTAATGGTCTTATCGCCTCCGGGCAAATACCCTAAGTTATAGACAATCAGGCGTAAATAGGGGTCCTCGGGAAGCTGGGTATGGCATTGATGGAGAAAAATAACTCCTTGAGGCGCATGGGCTTGAAGCTGAATGTCTAACGCAAACACCTTGCCCTTAGGGAGAAGCGTCAATAAATAGGCTGCGTCCTTTCCATTGCCGCACGTCGCATCGATGGCCGTATCGCTGGGCTGAAGGTGTTTTGCCCAATAATCATGGGCCATTTCTAGATGAGCTTTTCTCATTCGGCTATCATAACTCAACTTTTGTGTTGCTTGGAAGCAAAAGCTCGTGATAAAGTTTCTGATCTTTGGGGTATTAGCTCAGTTGGTTAGAGCGCCACGTTGACATCGTGGAGGTCAGTTGTTCGAGTCAACTATATCCCAAGACATAAATCGTCAAAATCGTTAGAATAGGATTTTGATTTTGGAGAAGGAAGCGTTTGAGAATTAACCGCGAGATACGCGCCCCAAGAATGCGCGTTATCGATAAAGATGGCAATCAGCTCGGTGTACTTACCCTCATCGATGCTCTGACCCGCGCTGAACAGGCTGGACTCGATCTCGTTGAGATTGCTCCCAACGCTGTACCCCCGGTCTGTAAAATTATCGATTTTGGAAAATATCGATATGAGCAGGCCAAGAAAGAAAAAGAGAGCCGCAAATCGCAGCATCAAGTGAAGGTTAAAGAAGTTAAGCTTAAACCTAACACCGATGAACACGATCTGCAGACGAAGCTTCGCCATGCGAGAGAATTTATCGCCAAAGGAAACAAAGTGCGCATCACTTGTGTTTTCCGCGGCCGCGAGATGATGCATCCCGAGTTTGGCCGTCGCGTCGTGCAAAAGCTTTGCGAAGAACTCTCGGATATAGCAACCCCTGAATCTCCTGCGAAATTGCTTGGGAGGAACCTCTCCGTGGTGCTAGCGCCCGGAGGGAAGAAAAGCAGACAGGCAGTAGACAAAGGCGATATAAAGAATCACACTGTAGGAACATAAATTATGCCAAAGATGAAAACACGAAAAGCGATGAAAAAGCGCTTCAAGGTAACAGGAACGGGCAAGCTCATGCGCTCGCATCCTGGACGCCGCCACATCCTGACTAAAAAAGCTTCTAAGCGCAAACGCCGCTTAAAGAAGCAAGTCCTCGTTGATGCGGGCCAAGTCAAAATGTACAAACGCCTGATGGGAGTATAAGCTAATGGTAAGAGCCACAAACGCAGTCTATACAAATCGCAAAAGAAAGCGCCTCATGAAACAGGCGAAGGGTTTTGTCGGCGATCGCAAAAATCACCGCCGCCTCACTTCGAGCTCTGTTCTTCAAGCGATGGGCTTTAATTATGAAGGCCGCAAGCAAAGAAAACGCGATTTCCGCAGCCTCTGGATCAACCGTCTCAATGTCGGTGCTAAAATCAACGGTCTGTCTTACAGCCGTCTGATCCAAGGCCTCAAGAAATTCGGAAGCGGGCTCAATCGCAAAATGCTCTCCGAGCTTGCGATCCATGATCCCGCGGGCTTTGCCGCCGTCGCTGAAAAAGCCAAAAACGCGCTTGCCTGATGGACGAAAGAGTCTCATCTCTTCGTCAACAATTCAAAGCCGAGCTGCAAAGCGTCCAGAATAGCAAGGACGTCGAGCAGCTCAAAGTCCGTTATTTAGGCAAAAAAGGCCCCATTCAAGACCTCATGTCGGCGCTCCGGTCCTGCACCGAAGATGAGCGTCCGCATTTCGGCAAGAAGATCAACGACCTCAAGCAAGAGCTGTCCCTTCTCTGCGAAGAAGCCATCGACGGCTTCCTCAAGGCCGAGCTTTCTGTCCAGCTCGCCCAAGAAAAAATTGATGTCACCCTGCCTGGCCGGACCCCCCATCTCGGCCGCATGCATCCGCTCTCTCTCATCCTCACTGAAATCATCGAAATCTTTGCCGGCATGGGATTCTCCGTTCAATACGGCCCCGAGATCGACTCCGACTATTATAATTACGAAGGACTCAATTTCCCTCCCGACCATCCCGCCCGCGAGATGCAAGATACTTTCTACATCACCTCCTCGATGCTCCTGCGCTCCCACACCTCCAATACTCAGCTCCGCGTCATGGAAAAGCACAAGCCCCCCATCCGCATCATCGCCCCCGGCACCACCTACCGCAACGAAGACATCACACCCCGCTCCCACGTCTTTTTCCACCAAGTCGAAGGCCTCTACATTGACCGCCAGGCAACCTTTGCCGACCTCTTTTCCACCGTCGAAGAATTTTTAACCAAGCTCTACAAGCGTCCCATCGAGACCCGCTTCCGCCCCAGCTATTTTCCCTTCACTGAGCCCAGCGTAGAGATCGATATCCGCTGCACCGCCTGCGAGGGCCAAGGGTGCCGCCTCTGCAAGCATTCAGGCTGGTTAGAAGTCATGGGCGCTGGCATGGTCCATCCCAATGTCCTCCGCAACGGCGGCATCGATCCTGAAGAATACAATGGATATGCATGGGGATTTGGTATTGAGCGGCTGGCGATGCTCCGGTATAATATTCCTGATATTCGGCTATTTGCAGAAAACGACTTTCGTTTTTTAGCCCAGTTCTAATATAATATCCCATTTACGGAAGAGTGGCAGAGTGGCCTATTGCGGCTGTCTTGAAAACAGCTGTCGGGCAACCGACCGTGGGTTCGAATCCTACCTCTTCCGATTTTGTTCCGCAAAAGCGGAAGAGAGTAAGCCATGGAGATGGCTTACGTGTAGGATGAGAAGCGAGGGAGTCATTCCCGAGAGGCCCTTTAGGGGAACCCTACCTCTTCCGAATTTTTCCCCAAAAATTGGAAGAGAGCAAGCCATAGTGGCTTAGGAGATTGACTTTTAATGAGCTTATATTTACAATTATTGCCTAATTTAAGGAGGTCTCTATGACGATTTATTTTAATAATTATGAATTTCACCACAAGCGTTTGGCATCTTCAGAACCTGAAAAAGAAATCAGGATTGCGTCTCAAGACGGGGGCGCGTATTCCGTAAGTGTATGCAAAAGTCCAGGAGGTCGAACTTCAAATTACACAATCTACCCTCCAAGCGAATCAAATAGAAGCTGGAAAATTGTTCCATTTATGGATCGAAGCAATCCCAGGATTTTTCAAGATCCACAAGCCCGTTATTCTATACTTCCGTTCCAGCAAGCATCAAGAAGAAATGATCTAATGAGTGGGGTTTCTATTTTAACAACCATTGCTTCTGTAGTACTGTTGGCCTGTAAACTATTAGGTAAGATACGAGTGGGACACTGGGGGCTTTATTTAGCTGCCGGCGTAATCTCAGCAGTAGCTTTTACAAAATTAGCATATAGAGCCTATGAGATCCAATTTCAGATAGCGAATAGAATTTACTCCGTCTTAGAACTCTCGCCAAAAAATAATACCGAAATTGATCTCGATTAAAGCTCTCATTCAAAATGACATGTAATAGGCAGCGCCTAACTCAAGATCTTTGGAATAACGGCCACCCTTTGGTGGCCTTTGATCTAAGATAAACGCGCAACCTTTATCCGAGAATTGATTCTTTCCTTACAGTCTTTTTGCTGAGCTACAACTTTCTTGCAATCTCTTCGCTTGAAATTTCTAAAGCCCGCAATTTCTTGATCTTTAGAGCAAGCTTTTGATAGATTGGCCCTGTTTGATTGAGGGAAATAATGCTTATCTTGGCTTCCGGCATAATATGACAGTTATCACTGAGAATCGATTTTCCGGCAGCTTGCGGTCTTTGCTGCGCATTTTTCTCCCGTTGATACTGATCCTTTTCTGCGAGGCCCTTGTTACGTATTGCGAGAGCCTGCTTCTTTCTCATTCCGGCAAAAATGCCATCTATGCTTCTCTCAATGCCACTTATTTAGGCAACATTTTTCAATCATCTTGCATAGCCGCTGCTCTGTTGGCGCAAGTTTTTGTTGGCCACCATCATGGTGAAAATGAGCCTCAAAAAATCGGCGGGTGCGTATGGCAATTCGTCTGGTTTGCTTTATTTTCCATGATATTGACTTGGCCTCTTAGTAAGCTGACGGCAAGCCTTTTTTTCAAGCAAACGATCATCGAGGATGCAGGGCTGGCCTATTTCTCGATTGTGGCCTTAGGAAATTTTCTTTATCCCTTAAATGCTGCTTTAGCTTCTTTTTACTGGGGGAGAGGAAAGACTTTGATGATGACGGCTTTTCTGCTAGGGACTTATGCCATTCATCTCATGTTAAGCGCTGTTCTCATTTTTGGCTGGGAAGGATTTATTCCTGCTCTGAATGTTCGAGGGGCGGCTTTTGCTAAAATAGCCAGCCAAGCCCTGCTTTGCTGTATCTTGTTCGCTTGCTTTCTCAGCAAAAACAACCGGCTTCTTTTCGCCACGGCCGACTGGCGTCTCTATCCAGCTCGGCTATGGCATTATCTTCGCCCTGGCCTTGTACGAGCTTTTGGGCTCTTCTCTTCGAAATCCAGTTGGGCCTTTATCTCTCATATCATGATCAGCCAAGGGGAAAGATACATTGCTATCCTGACTATCGGTGGAGTCGTCATCAATTTTTTGATATTTTTCGGAACTGGCATTCATCGGGCGAACCTCACCCTTGCATCGAATCTGATGGGCGCTCAGCAATATGATGAAATGAGAAGACTTTTCTATTCCACCCTTGCTTTAGGAGCTCTCATCAGCGCCGCGCTACTGATCCCCGTGGTGTTTTTTCCTCAGATGCTGATTTCGTTTTTAGGGACAGCTGGTACGGCGGATTTTTTCCAACAGACATTTATTTCCATCCGTTATGGGATATGGCTTCATCTGGCATCTTTTATCCTGCAGTTCGGCCTGAACGGTCTTAACATTGCCCGTAGGGATCTGAAGTTTCAAATCTTTCTTTATTCGAGCGTTTGGATAACATCTTTTTTGCCCGTCTATTTCTTGATTGGCCAAAGGCATATGGAGCCTTCAACTCTGTGGTCAATCACAGCTCTTGAAAACATTATATTTGGTATCGTTTTGGCATGGCGGTTCCGGGTTGTCCAATTGAAAGCCCTTCGCGAGTCAACGGCCGCTGTGCGGCTTTAATTTGGCAGGGGGGAAGAGAGGAAGTCATTTAGGGTAATCTTAGGAGGCGAGACAAGAGTTTGGCTCCCTTTTAATCTTTTCACGAAAAAACATCTCGTCGAGTTATAAGCAGGAATGACCTATGCTCTGGAGATATTGTCATGAAAAAACTGGATAACAAAATCGCATTGGTGGCAGGCGCTACAAGAGGCGCCGGCCGTGGCATTGCCTGCGCATTAGGCGAAGCGGGAGCGACTGTCTATTGCACAGGCCGAAGCTCAAAGGAGCGCCCCGGCAGGCTTCCAGAGACCATCGAAGAAACCGCAGAACTTGTCACGCAACTCGGGGGCAGGGGAATTGCTGTTCGGGTGGATCATCAGATTGAATCTGAAGTAGAAGCGCTTATCTCTCGGATTGAGAAAACATCTGGCAGGCTTGACATTCTCGTGAATGATATCTGGGGTGGCGAGTCTTTGATGGAAATGAGCAAACCTTTTTGGAATCTGTCTATAGAGAATGGCAAAAAAATGTTCGACCAAGCGGTTTTTACTCATATTACGACGAGCAAATATGCTGTGCCCCTCATGCAGAAAACAGGCGGCTTAATTGTAGAAGTGACGGATGGAGACAGCTTTGGATACCGTGGGGAATTGTTTTATGATCTTGTGAAGATGTCCATCATTCGATTGGCATTTTCTATGGCGCGCGAATTAAAAAAACACAAGATCCACGCTCTTGCGGTGACGCCGGGGTTTTTGCGTTCAGAAGAAATGCTCCGTTTATTTGGAGTGGCGGAAGAAGATTGGAGGGACGGAGTAAAGAAAGACCCCAATTGGATTGCATCGGAGACTCCGTTATTTGTTGGACGCGCAGTTGCTTCTTTAGCGAGCGATCCCGATATCGCAAAAAAGAATGGTAGAGTTTTTAGTTCTTGGAATTTAGCGAGAGAATATGGCTTTACCGATCGCGATGGTTCTCGCCCGGACTGGGGAAATCATTTTTTGAAGACCTACGGGACAATGTACCAAGAGGCGACAGAAAAAGCGTATCAATTTTGGAATAATGGCGCGGTAGAGGTCGCATTTCCTGATTGGCCGATTGAACCATAATTGGACCTAAATCAATCTTCCGAAACTATTCCCTTGTCTCTCCGAGGTCGATTGCTGTATAGTAGGCTCCTATAAAGCAATATGCAGAAAGTATACGTCAACTTACTATCCGCTCTATCGACCAGATCAGCGGCCTGCTGCTTTAATACGTCCATTCTTATTGTGCGCGGCTAGCGCACATATATATTGTTTTTTCCCTCACATTTAACTTTCTCAAAAAAAACAAAAGATGGAAAATTTATGAACGCTTTAAGAAAAATTGATTATTACACTGCCGGCCTGACCATATTCGCTATGTTCTTCGGGGCTGGAAACATTTTTTTACCCATGGCTCTGAGTCAGCACGCCCTGGATAAAACACCCTGGGCCCTCGCTGGTTTCTTGATCACGGCGGTCGCCATGCCGATCGCTGGCCTCCTTGCCATGTTCGTCTACAGGGGCCAAATTAGGCTCTTTTTTAGCCGTTTCGGCAAAGTCCCCGGTTTCTGCATAGCCTTCTTGACGATCGCGCTTCTGGGGCCCTTCGGAGGGGCTCCACGATGCATCACCCTAGCCCACTCAACGATGGCAACCTCGGTGCCGGGCCTCCCGCTGATGCTATTTAGCGCCGTTGCCTGTTTGGTCGTATTTTGCTTTACCTATCGAAAAAACCGGCTGTTGAAGCTGGTTGGCTATGTGCTGGCCCCTTTCAAAGTGGCACTTCTGGTGTGGATTATCATCAAAGGATTTATGGAAGCGCCAGGCGCTGCATTGATGACCGCTGATCCAGGGGAGGCGGGTTATTTTTGGCACGGGTTGAAGGAAGGGTATATGACCATGGACCTTTTGGCTGCGTTTTTCTTTGCTCCGATCATCATCTCTTCGCTGCCGCGCCAGGAGGGGGATAAAAAACTGGGCGGTTTTGTTATAAAGGCCAGCGCCATCGGGGCCTTTTTACTCGCGGCGGTGTATGTGGGGTTTTGCTACTTGGCTTATTTCTACGCTGCTGAGTTGAAGGGAGTTCCCAGCGACAAGCTTTTAGGAATGATCGCCATCAAGGTTTTAGGGCCTCATGCAGGGTTTATCGTGAGCCTGACGGTCGCGGTTGCCTGTTTGACGACCAGCATCGCGCTGATTGCGGCCTTTGCAAGCTTTATTCATAAAGAGGTCTTGAGAGAGAAGATCGGCCATGTTCCGGTCTTGATAGGTTCTCTTCTGATGACTTTTGCCGTGACGACATTGGAATTTCAAGGGATTGCTCAGATTTTGAACCCTGTCTTAAAAATCTGCTACCCGGGGCTGATCTTACTGACGTTTTATAACTTGATCAGGCCTACCAAGAAAATTAAGCTTGATAGCGTGGGAGAAGTGATATGAAAATCGATTGTATTTCAGATACCCATGCACAGCACAGGAAGCTCAAGATGCCAGGAGGGGATGTGCTGATCCATTCCGGCGACTGTTGCGGAGCGGGTGAACTGGAAGATGCCTTGGAGTTTTTAGAATGGTTCAAGGAGCAAAACTATGCGCATCGGATACTCGTAGCGGGCAACCACGACTGCATTTTTGAGTTGATCCCCGAACTGATGGAAGAGGAGTGCAAAAAACGCGGTATTATCCTTTTGAACGACTCAGGATGTGAAATAGAAGGCGTCAAGGTATGGGGCAGCCCCGTTCAACCATGGTTCTGCGACTGGGCCTTTAACCGCCGCAGAGGTCCCGATATCCAAAGGCATTGGAATCTGATCCCGAAAGAGACCGAAATTTTGATCACGCACGGCCCGCCTCATAAAGTCCGGGATGGAGTGTCTAATAGCGATGGGTCGATCGAGCATGTTGGGTGTAAAGACCTATACCAAAAGATCATTCAAACTCAAGTGAAGCTCCATGTTTTTGGGCATGTTCATGGAGGGAGGGGCTACGCTTATCTCGATGGACGCACGTACATCAACGCCTCATCTTTAGACGAGGAGTACGAGTTTCAAGCCCCTGGATATGTTAGATTATCCAAGCAAGATAGCCAGTACATGGTCGCTCATGATAGAAACTAAGCCGGACCTTTGCATCGAAGGTTTCGAAATATGGATTTTTGGGCGGCAATTTCCTGAATCCGATGATTATTGGGACGGGAACTGGCTAGATGTAGCTGCGAGATGTACAGGGGAGTCTGCCGTCGTAAAAGCCAGAGGATCCATTCTGCATCTTTCCGAGCTGGATAAATGGCTGCATGAGTGCAAGCAAGTCCATGCTTCTTTATCCGGGATGGCGCATTTGAGCTGTATGGAGCCGAATATAGATGTGAAAATTACAATGGATAAACGAGGGCGATGCGAACTAGTAGTTTGCCTCACACCGGATCATCTCTCTCAGGAGCATTCTTTTATTTTTGAGTTGGATCAATCCTATCTTCCATCGCTCATACAAAGCCTTGAGGCTATATTGCATTCCTATCCTCTAAAGGGATTGGTCTAGTCTTCAATTCGAGAGTTTTTCATCAGTTTGTATTTTTGCAATCGGCTTTGTGTTTTTTCGGGCAATGTGTAAGCCAGAGCTCCTTTTGCGAGAAGATTGCTAAGAACCTTTTTTAGGCCGCCAGAGATATGTTTCTGCCCTAAGTTTTTTGCTATTTCTGATTTTGACAAAGCGCCTTTGCTCAATATTTTTAATATTTCTTCCTCTAGGGATTTAAATCTTGACTCGGGCCTTGACTCGGGCCTTGACTCGGGCCTTGACTCGGGCCTTAGCTCTTCGGGTTTTTTGCCAGTATCAAAAAAGACAGAGGGTAAAAAAGTTGTGATTACGGATTGCGTCCGCACTTCCCACTTCGCTTCAGGGTTTCCGTTCTCTTTGCACCAGTCGACAATATTGAGCGTGCCCATTCCCCACTTTTCAATGACACCCGCACGGTAAAATACACTGGCGATAATGGGATTCCAGGGTTTCGATTCATGAGGGAGAGCTAACTTTTGGGGCGTCATATCGAAATGCAATATGCCGGGGTTGATAATTTCTAAATGGTTGTCATAAATCGCGACAGCAATAGCTCCCCCGGGCGTAGTGTAGTCTCTATGGCAAATAGCATTTGCTACGGCTTCTCGTGTTGCAAGAGGAGGATAAAGAGGATAATCTTCTCTAATTATTTTGCCAGGCACAATTCGTCCCGAAATAGGAACATGATCGAGTAAAAAACGCTCCCCTCTTCTTAGTAAGTCGAAAGCATTTCCCCAGTATTCTCGGTTATCCTTGAACCCGGATAATCGATCTGTTCCTCTGAACCGGGCCAGCCTAATAGATAGCTGTGGATAGGAGGGAAACAGTCTCTGGCTTTTACCATAGAGCGCAACAGCCGCATTGATGAGGCGTCCGTCATCTAAAAGTCCGAGGCCGCGAAGAATAGATTCTGTATCTACGTGGGAGGGTTTCTGCATACGGCCGAGTTCGACAGCGTTTCGCAAGGTAGTATGAATTTCCTCCTCGTCTAAATCAGTGATATTTACCCAATCGGGCGCCAGCTCATTTTCCCAACGTCGATGAGAATGAAATTTTTCTAAAGTGCGTTTTTCATATTCGGTGAGAGGCATTAATTGCGTTGTCGGCCCATGACGGACGTAGGGTCTGCCATCATAGCAATAGGTTCCTAATTTCCCCGGGACGCGGATAACAATTACCGATCGATCGTTGCCAAGGGAAACAGTTTCAATTTCTGGAAAGGCTGGGGGTTCAATGCGGCGAAGTTCAAGAGAGATATCTTCTAGTGTTTTGGCGCTAACCTGCTGGCCGATAATTTCGCCCTTATCAGAAATACCGAAAAGTAAAAAGCCGCCGAGACCATTGAGCAAAGAACAGATAATTTTGGCGGCTTCCGTTCTTTGGCCTGTTGTTTTCTTGAATTCGAGATTTTCTGATTCGCCCTTTGCAACAAGCTTACGCAGTTCTTCTAGGAGCATAGTTTGCACCAAACTTTTTCAGCTTTGAGTGTACTCTTTTTTATTTGAATTGCAAGCATTTCTGATTAGACATCAAAGGTTTTCCCTGGCAAAATGGGAGAACTATCTATGAAAAAATTGATTCAAGGGATCGTCGAGTTTAGAAAAAATCTCTCCCAGGAGAGGAGGGACCTTTTTGCCCAGCTGGCCCTGGGCCAGAAGCCCGATACGCTCTTTATCGCGTGCTCCGATAGCCGCGTGGTGCCCAATCTGTTTGCTTCGACGAACCCAGGCGACTTGTTCGTGTTGCGCAATATGGGAAATTTGATCCCGCCTGTGACTGCGCCCTTGCAAGACAACAGCGCCTCGGCTGTCCTCGAGTTCTCGATATTTACCCTCAACGTCTCCGATATCGTTGTTTGCGGTCACTCGGAGTGCGGGGCCATCCAAGCGCTTATGGAAGGCGTGGACGCAAAATGCTGCCCCCACATCGAATCTTGGCTCAAATACGGAGAAGAATCTCTGAGCAAATGGCAAAAGGGATTGATCATCAATCCGGCTCTTCCTAAGCATAATCAGCTCTCTCAATTGAATGTCCTTCAGCAAATGGAGCATATTAAAAGCTACCCCTTCATCCAAGACCGACTCAAGAAAAAGCAGGTGCGCATCCATGGATGGTGGTTTGATATCGCCCAGGCCGATGTCTATTGCTACGAACCCAGCCTTAACCAGTTCGTCCTGATCGATGAAAAAGAAGCGAAACTAATCCTATCGAGGTCCAAATGAAAAATCGTTGTCCTTGGTGTCTCACGGGCGGGGGCCTCTATGAGGAATACCACGATAACGAGTGGGGCGTGCCCGTGCACGACGATCGGAAGCATTTTGAGTTTTTGGTCCTCGAGGGCGCTCAAGCGGGCCTTAGCTGGCTGACGATCTTAAGAAGGAGAGAGGGGTATCGGAAGGCTTTTGCGGATTTTGATCCCGAGGTTGTCGCAAAGTATGATCAGAAGAAGATCGAGGAACTTCTCCAGTTTGAGGGGATCATCCGCAATCGGTTGAAAGTCACCTCCTGTGTGAGCAATGCAAAACTCTTCCTTGAGCTCCAAAAGGAATTCGGGAGTTTTGATAAGTACATTTGGTCCTTCGTGGGGAATAAGACGATTCAAAATAAATGGAAGTCCATCAAAGAAGTTCCTCCCCAGAGCAAAGAATCGATTGCCCTCAGCAATGATCTGCGCAAGAGGGGTTTTAAATTTGTAGGAGCTACCGTGATGTATGCCCATATGCAGGCGACGGGGCTGATCAACGACCATCTGGTCGATTGCTTTTGCTATAAGCGATGGGAGCTCTATATCATTAAAACCGAATCGGGGAAGCTCTATACGGGCATCACTACCGATCTCGACCGGAGATTTGCCGATCATCAAAAAGGCGGCAAAGGCGCTAAGTTCTTCCGCATTTCAGGGGCCAAGGAGATTGTCTATCGGGAGTCTCATCCCCATCGATCTTCGGCCACCAAGCGAGAAATCGCGATCAAAAAGATGAGCCCTCAAGAAAAGTTGTCTCTTATTTCATGACTTTCCTTTGATTAAAGTGTAGATTTTTATGGAAGCAAACTTTTCAAATCGGCTGTCTTCTCTCACTGTTCAAGATTTGCTAGATGTCACTCTTGATTTAATGAAAAAAGATGAGGTTAAAAATCAAACTCTTTATGCAGTTTTTAAAGCTAAGACAGAATTTTTTACTCGCCGTGTTGGTTCAGATTTGCTTGCAAGGGAAGATATCGAGCTCTACCAAAGATCTCTTCAGTTCTATGAAGGTGCAGCAAATCAAGGCGATGCTAAAGCTCAGTTTCTTCTGGGTGTGTGCTACGAAAATGGCAAGGGCGTAGAACAAGATTGGAAGAAAGCAGCCAAATACTATGGGCTAGCAGCAATTCAAGCGCTTGCTGAAGCTCAGTATAATTTGGGCTTATGTTATGAGAATGGCACGGGGGTTGATCAGGATTGGAAGCTGGCGGTCAAATACTATGGTCTAGCTGCAAAGCAGGGGCTTGCTGATGCTCAGATAAATCTGGGCTGGTGCTATGCAAATGGCAAGGGCGTTGATCAAGATTGGGGGCAGGCAGTCCAATGCTATGGGCTTGCCGCAAAGCATGCTAAAGCTCAGTTTAACCTGGGTTGGTGCTACGAAAATGGCAAGGGTGTTGTTCAGAATTGGAAGCTGGCGGTCAAATACTATCAGTTAGCTGCAAACCAGAGGCATGCTAAAGCTCAATTTTATCTGGGTTGGTGCTATGCGCACGGCTTTGGCGTTGAGCAAGATCGCAAGCAAGCGGTCAAATACTTTGAGCTTGCTGCAAATCAAGGCGACGAAGAGGCTCGACTTAACCTGAAGTTGCTGTAAGAAATAAATTGAGCGATCGCCATATCCCTATCTAATAATGCCTCGATTTGATACGATTTTCTTCATTCATGAGCATAAAGCACATCATCTTTGACATCGGCGGCGTCATGTTAGAATGGACGCCCGAACAATATCTCAAAGAGCTCTTCCCTGAAGAGCCGCCGATGGATTTTTTACAGATCGTTTATTCTCTTTTTTGGGTCGGTTATGACGGGGGGCTTTATTCTCGTCGAGAGCTTGTTGATCAGTTGCCCGGGCATTATGATAAGGAACGATTCTCTCATTTTTTGAATAGATTGGCCGCGATGCTCAGGCCCATCCCGGGCATGGCTGATTTGTTTCTGGAGCTTAAGAGCAAGGGATACGAGGTCTATATTCTTTCCAATATGCCTAAAGAGATGGCCCATGAGCTCAAAGAGCTTCATCCATTTATCCGAGCAGCTCATGGAGGAGTCTTTTCTTACGAGGTCAATAGCATCAAGCCCATGCCCCATATTTACGACGCTCTTCTGAAAAACTATCCCATCGAGCCTAAGGCGGCTGTTTTCATCGATGATGTTCCGGTGAACTTGCGAACTGCTCAGACTATGGGCATTCAGGGGATCCACTTCCAAAATCCTGCCCAAGTGAGGCAAGCTCTTGCCCAACTAGGCGTGCATATATAATTTTTCTGGTATTATTTTTTTCTTTGTTTATAATCTCTTTGCAAAGGCTTTATGTTTATCAAAAAAGCATTGATCGCGCTGCTGGTTCCGCTAGGGGTCTTCGCCTCTTCTTCTGTTGTGACCCCGACTCTTCTAGAATTCCTCAAAGAAATGAAAATCTCCCATGATGGAACTCTTTCATCGATGGTGGATGCGACGCACGCAGCCGGTTGGCAGCGGCCTCTTCAGGTGGAAAGATGGCAAGTTCCTGATTTAAGCACGGAGCAGCGCGGCATCGTTCTTTCCTATGCCAGTAAGTTAGGGTTGTTAGAGGCCCGGTATCCGAAAAATACGCACTACAATTATGCCGTTGTGATGGGTGGTGCGACTTTCCGTATGGAAAAGCGCTTGAATTTTCTCAAAGAATTATGGAATAGAGGCCATCGATTTGATCATATCGTCGTCTTGTCGGGCGAGCGTCCGCTCGATCCCAAGGTTGAAAAAATCCCCGAAGGCTGCAAGAGCGAATGCGAGGCAACTCATGCGATATGGAAAACCATGGATTTCCCGCCTGAAATAAGAAACTTGCCAATAACGTTCGTCGATACGCCCATGATCCCCATTTACATGGGCAAAAGACGGCCTGGAGCGGCCGATACGATCGCCAAGTGGGTTAAGATGAATCCTAAACCGGGAACCTGCCTTATCATTTCCAATCAGCCTTATATCAATTACCAAGAAGCGACGGTCCGTCTGCTCCTGCCTAAGGGATTTGCTTTGGAAGCGGTAGGCCCGGGCGCCGTTCCGGCTGAGCTCAACGCCAATGATATACTTGATTCGGTCGCGCGCTGGCTCTATCAAGAACAGCAGCTGCCTAAAAATAATAAACGTTAAAGGATCATCATGGCCAAAGTTAATCTGAGTCCTTGGCCATCTCTACCTTCGCTTCCCCGACTTCCCTCTGTTGCAGGCCGGTATACCGTTCTTGCAGCGGGTGCTGTTTTAGGAGGTCTTGTGCTCTATGCTGTTTGGATGATTTTTCACCGGAAACCTCCTCTTCCAAATGTTGATGAGATGGAATCCATTGCTAAGAAGTTCGGTTTTACCCCATCGACGTCTGGAGCCTCATTTAGATATGGATTGACGCAAGCTTTAAATAAGGTACAGCCCAGCTCAGCCTATCCTCAAAGTCTTGGAGAAAACAGATTTGCTGTCACGCAGATAAATTTTGATACACTCACACTCATTGGAGATAAGGGCATTTATCGATTGAGATGGCGCGATGATAAAAAAGAGTCTCTGTCGAAATTAGATTTCACGTCTGACCCTGTATTTTCTGTAAAGAAACAATTGTGTCCTTTGAAAGGCAGTTCCTCCCAGGAGTTCTTAACAGTTCAGAGCAATTCTCCTGATAAAACGATCGTATGGACGGAGCGAGCTTCAAAACAACTTTATTTTTATCGGCCGCCAGAGGGCGGTAATTATGAGGTCTTTGGTGAAGTGCCCTTAGATAGCGAGATTTCTCAATTATGGAGTGGAACAGGAAGAATCTATGTTGCGACAAAAGATAACAACATCTCTGTTTATTCCTTTAAGGAAAATTGCCACCCTTTTTTATTTTCTAAGCGCTTAGGTAACGAGATGGTTCTCATTAAGGAATATCACCCGTATAACACTGATGAAGGCCGGCTTTACGATATTCTCCTAGTCTCCAAAGAAGGGACGGTATTCAAAGCAATGCTGCAAACAGGTGCCCGCTCTTTTAGGGTTTGGCATAAATTTTACCAACATAATGAACCCGTGACATTTGCCAGCGTTTTAAAAAATCCCTGTGCATCTGATAAGAAATCGGACGATTATTTTCTTTTCGTGACTAACGATAAGGAACAATCAAAGCTGATTTCGATCTCTGACGGTTCGGAATACATGAACTTTGGCGATGCAAAGCTCAAACATCCCGTCTTAAACGCAGGATGCCTATTGGCAGCTACGAAAGGGGGTGTCACTGTATACGATTTTGCAACAAAAAAACTGATTGGGAAGCTTGGCTGTCATCATCCTATCCAGGATTTAGCTGCTTCAGAAGCTGGAGTGATTGCTCTGGGGCCTGAGGGCTATACCAAGTGGGATTTTAAGCCCTAATCATCTCGTGCACGAGATGGGAAATGTTCGATGCAAAATCGGGCACTTCGAGGCGGCTGAATGGCTCGGGGTATTTGAGCAGCGAGGGGATGAGCATGTGGAGCTGGCGGATATCGGTGAATGCCATCCCTAGTTTATGCCGCTCGGCAAAGGGGATGTTGAACTGCTCCCACCAGAGGTGGCGGGCGGTGGCGCGCGGCGTGTTGTCGAGAAGAATCGGCTTGCCGAGATAAATCGCTTCGTTAACGGTGCAAGAACCTGTCTTCGTGATAATCAAATCCGATACGGCCATGAGTTCGAGGATGTCGGGCGTATAGCCATGCACGTGAATGGCCAGGCCCGATGGCAGCAGGTAAGAAGAGTGCCCAATGCAAGTTGCCGAGCGAGACTTGAGGAGTGATTTGATTCTGTGGGCCAGCGCTTCGTTTTGCCCTACGCAGATGTTGATCTGAAGACGCAGGTCATGCGGTTTGGGTCTAATTTTGATGAGTTCTTTCGTGTGGTCGAGAAGGAGATTGCCTCCTAAAGCTCCCATGATGATCGTCACCGTGCGGTGGTTGGCGCTGAGGCCAAACTTCTCGCGCAGTTGGACGAGCTCGAGGGGTTTGTAATTTTTCATACAGGCGGTCCGCACAGGAAATCCTGTCACCGCGACTTGGCTAGGGGCAAATTTCGCTTTGCGGAACGTCGCCTTGCGGATCTCGGGGTCGTCATAGGCCAGGGCGATCTTCACGTTGTTTAAAAGCGGCTTTCCTTCGAACCCTTGCACAAATGTCGCTCCATCGAGATCGGTGGGGATGAGCAGGAAGGGAATGTCATACTGATCACAGATATGCGCGATGGGGTAGTTGACGAAGGGCGTGGCCGAAATCACGAGATTTGGGCGCGATTTATTTTGGAGAAATTGGGCAAAAGCCTTTTCCATGCGGCTTTGCTTCCAGAACTTGATGCCATAGGAGGCCATCCAACTTATGAATCTATTTTGATGGCGCTTGAGAAAAAAGTTGTAGAGATCTTCGCCTGTGAATTTTCCCTTGGTCATGCGATTGAGGGGATCGAGGGGCTTTAAAACGTCGGAGATGACATTGACGATCTCGACTTCATAATGGGGAGAGAGGATGGACGCGAGGGACTCTCCCGCGGTTTTATGTCCTCCACCCCCATGGCTGATGAGGATGAGGATGCGGGGTTTAGGAGCGGGCGTGTGCGATGGCGACAACATTCTAACCTGGATTATGGGTTCTTTTCATAGAGCTTTGCCTCACCTTGCAGTCACTTTTCACAAATCTATCCTCATCCATAGGCACCTTCGGCTATTGGATTCGTCTAGATTTGCTAAAATTGCCGCGCAATCTGTAGCAACCCTCTATAAAAATTACCCATAACCCAGGCTTATAAATTTTTTCTATAGCGGTTTTTCCTTTTTTGCACTACGATTTGCAGCAAATTTCGATTTTTTATGCGCATGTGCAGAAAGTTACACGTATTTTTTTGTAAGGAGCAGTCATGCAAGCACTACGTTTTGATGCAGGGAGATTGCCGGCAGAGATACTCACTCGGATAGGCAAATATGGTGCTTTGGGCCTGGCGGCTCTCGCCCTTGTGTATAAAATTTGCCAGGTGTTTGCAGCCCAGCGATGGAATGCGAAGGAGATAGCTCGTAATATTCAGAAGGGAATTCCTGTAGAAAGCTGGAGACAATCTCAGCTGTTGTTTCCCACAACCTTCCCCCGGGTAGGCTTTTCTGAAAACAAGTTGATGTGTTTTTCGCCGTCTAGTCAACACGGCTATCTCATCGATCAAAATCCGTTTCTTACCCGCCTTAAACTAAAAATAGTTTTTTCAGAAACACAAGTCTTTTCAAGTCCTCCAAAGACATACTTTGAAAATGAAAAAATGCGATACGTATTTACGGCCCTTGCTGATGGCAGCTTTGAACTAGAGAAACAGCTTCTTGAGGGTGATCAGGAACCCAAAAAAGAAATATTTCCGCCAATAGGCCCAGCCGACTCTATCACAGCCTGCGCTTACGAAGCAGGTCAAATTTTCATTGCCCGAGGAAAAAATATAGGCCGGTTTGATTTAGAGCAGAGGCTCGAGGTGCGGAATTGGCTTAAATGGGATCACGAAATCACCGGTCTGTCGTTTTACAATGGTCAGCTCTATGCCGCTGGCCCAACGGGTCTAACAGCGTGGGATTTTCGGAGGAAGACGCAGCCGGGGATCATCGATCAGATTTTTGATCGAGTATTACGGTTCTTTGGTTAGCGGAGTGATGCGCACCTTTTCGATGGAGCGGTCGTCAGAGCTTAAGATTTCCAAATCAAAATCGTCGTGGTGGATGCGCCAGCCTTTCGAGGGGATGGCGCCAGCGGTATGGAAGATGTAGCCGCCCACGGTGTCGTATTCGGGGCTGTGGGGGAGGCGGATGCCCAGCTCTTTCTCGACATCGAGGATGCCCATGCGGGCGTCGACGATCCATCCGCCGGAGGGAAGCACGGAGTAGAGCGATTCGGGCTCGACATCGTATTCATCGGCAATTTCTCCCACGAGTTCTTCTAAAATATCCTCAATGGTCACGATCCCTTCGGTGCCGCCGTATTCATCGACGACGATGGCGATATGGATTTGCTTCGCCCGGAACTCTTGGAGGAGCTTGGAGATTTTTTTGGTCTCGGGAGAGTAGAGGACGGGCTTGATGAGGTTTTTGATCGAGCCGTTGCGGGTATGGCCATTGTGGACAAAGGCGGTGAGGATGTCTTTGAAGAGGAGGACGCCGATGATGTGGTCGATGCTTTCTTCATAGATGGGTATGCGGCTGTAGCCCTCTTTGATGAAGATCTGGGCGGCTTCTTCAAGGGTCGTCTCTTCGGGGAGGCAGAGGACGTCGATGCGGGGGACCATCACTTCCCGGGCGATGCGCTCTTTGAACGAGGCGACGGAGAGGATGAGCTTGCGCTCATCGAGCTCGAGCTGGGGAGTGAGGTCGGACTCGTAGAGGACTTCGAGGATTTTATCGCGGAGGGTGGAGGGTTTTTCGGTCTGGGCTCCGCGTTGGGGGAAAAGGGCGCTGACGAGTTTGAAAAAGAGGGCGGTGATAGGGGAGAAGAGGGTGAGGAAAACGGAGGCGATGGGAGCAAAAAGACGGAATGTGAAACTAGGCGAGGCCATCGCTAGGAGTTTGAGGAGGAGTTCGGCAAAAAGGGAAAGTAGGACGATGGTGATGCCGATGATGACGACCCAAAATGTGTCGAGGGTATAGCCTTGCGTTTCGATAATTTTAAGTACTTGCTTAAAGGGGCCTCGGATGAGGAGGAAAAGGATGGCGAGTGTTCCATACGCCAGATGAAGGACATGCTTGCTGAAGCTAAGAGTGAAGAAGAGGCCTTCCCATGTGGAGCGGCCAAAGAGGGGGCGGAGAAGGTATTGAAAAAAAAAGAGCTTGCGGTGCTTTTTAAATTCTTCCTTGGCGGCGATCCTTCCCATCTGCATGAGCGCGGTGGTCATGGCGGCTAAGATGGCAGCGCCCATGAGAAAAACGAGGGCTAAGAACGCGGTTGTAAGAGACATTTTTTTTCTTTTGCCATTTTTAGCAGGCGTCTTTGCGCGCGCTGCATTTTTTGCCTGTCTTCTCTTTGAATATCGTCATAGCCTAAAAGATGCAAGAGGCCATGAATAACATAGAGGGAACATTCAAGGTAGGGATTTTGGGGGTCGTATTCTTTAGCTACCTGGGGGCAGACGAAGATTTCCCCTAGAATAGCGCCTCCGATGGGAAAGGAGATGCAGTCGGTTGGCGAGGGATCAGCGAAAAATTGCTGGTGGAGCTGGGAAATTTTTTTCTTTCCTACGAAATGGACAGCGACTTCCGTCTCCTTATCCTCGAGAACGAGGCTAACTAGCCTCCGTACCGAGGAGCGTGCGATGGAGAGGTCCTTCTGTCCACTATAGATAGAAATTTTCAAACCACGTTGGTCGGTGTTTTCGGAAGGTTGGTCACGCGGCGGTTTTCGCCGTCTTTCCATTTTCCGAGTTTGCGAAGAACGTCGATGCGCTCAAACCGCTTGAGGACGTTTCTTTTTTTGGCGCCTGAGTTAGCTTTTCCGAAGCTGCGATGTCTGGTCATATTTTATCTCAATTTGGCAATGAAATGGGTTTGTGTGAGGGTCCTATCGCTCATCGCATTCTCGTGAGCTTTATACCCTGAGGGTAAGTTGTCTTGTTTAGAGCCTGTTTTGTGAGCGGGCGCTCTGCAGCGCTTGCGGCATTGGTTGCGGCGCTCGGCTTGCTTGCTAATACGAACCATGAATTTTTCTCCTGCAAAAGGCAAATTATAGAGTGTGAGGGTCTTATTTACAACAGAGATTTTTCATCAGGTGGAGGGAGGAAGAGAGAATTTTAACGCAAAGGCGCTAAGATGTTTTTGCGCCTTTGCGTTGAAGTTCTTTTTTTAAAGAACAGAAATGGGGAGGTTTAGATCGCGGTAGGCGTTGTATCTTTGGTGTGAAAGCTGGAGCTTCTCGGGGGAAGTGTGGTCCTCGAGTTCATAGACGGTCTTATAGTAAATTTTTTCAGTATAGGGGACGGGGCGGATGTTGAAGAGGCTCGCCGCCTCTTGAGGCTGGGTGTCTATGACGAGAAGCTTGGAAGGGTGGGGTAAAAATCCTTCCTCGGGAAGGCGCCAAAGAAGTTCGTCGATAAAGGCGTGGACGGTCGTGTCCGGGACGAGGATGAGAAGGGACTGGGCGCGGAGGATATGGTCGCGGGCGACATCGCAGATTTTGCGGAGCTTTGTAGCGGTATCTTGGACTGAAAAAAAGACTATATTCATGGGGGTTTCGCCGTGCCAATGGATAATAAAAATTTAAGCGTGTCTTCGGTTGAGATTTTGACGGAACCGAGGGATTCTGGGGTGCAAAAGAGGAGGTAGCCCGAGATAGGGTGGGGCGCTGTCGGGACAAAGACCGTCGTAGTTGCTTCGGGGACATATTGCAGGATCTGCGTAGGCGCGGTCCCGGTAATAAACCCTAAGGTGTGCATATTTTCGGAAGGAAAGGGAACGAGGACGGTTTGCTTGAACATTTTTTGATCGGTGGCCAGCATCGCTTTGGTCACGTCTTTTGTGAGGCGGTAAATCGTGCTGACAAAAGGAATTTTTAAAAGAACGTTATTAAACCAGGCGTGGAGTTTTTTAAAGAAAAACTTCCGCCCTAAAAATCCGAGCCCCAAGATGAGGAGGAAGGTCAGGATGAAGGCGATGATGCGGCTGGTAAACGTGACGAGGGTGGTGTGGTGGAGAAGGCTCAGTCCTTGGGCTTGCTCGTAGGCGATGACGAGCTTTTCAACAATATTGTAAAGAGGCGCTGTGAACAGGTCGAAGAGATATTTTACGATCCAGACTGTGAGGGCGATCGGCAGAAGAATGATAAAGCCTGTGGAGAGATATTTTTTCATATAAGGGTGGGTTTTTTCTCAGGGGTGATCATACCACACGAGACGATATATTTGATCGCTTGTTCTGGGCGCATATCGATAGGGATGAGATCGGCGGCTGGGTACATGAGGAGAAATCCTGTGGTAGGGTTCGGCGTTGTGGGGATCAGAACGGTGACCAGCGGCTGGCCGGCCTTCTCAGAGCAGATTTGGGGGGCATCGGTCGATATCAGGGCGAGCGTGTAGATGCCTTTTCTAGGGAAGGGGACCAAGACGACTTTTTTGAACGTCTCTTTTTCGGGGGAGAAGAGGGTGTGAATGATATCTTTGGTCGTTTTATAGACGGTGTTGACGATGGGAATGCGATGGAGGAGCCGGTCGCCTAGCTGTAGGGCTGTGCGGATGGCGTACCAGCGGCCAATCATGCCTAAGAGTACGGTAAATCCGAAAAGGAGGACAAGGATCAGAAGTTTGCTGGTGTAGACGATGACTTGTTCTTGATCTAAGAACAAAAATCCTTTTTCTCCAATCTGAAAGTGGCAGACAATGGGGCGGACGATCCCAATGAACGGATCGGTGAGCATGTTGATGATAAAGCTGACGACGGCGATGGTGATCGCGAGGGGAAGAAGAATGGCCAGGCCGGTTAGGAAATATTTTTTCACAATATTTGGATTTTACGCAGATCGGATAGCAGCTAGCAAGTAAAAAAACGCCAAGGCAGCAGGGCGTCTTCTTGTGCGTACTCAACGCCTATGCGCGGGCTGGTCTTAATAGGCAGCTTTAGTTCTTCTTTCTGCTCTATCCATAAAGGCAAAGAGCAAAGAGAATGGCCGTTGTGCTGCATCGTAATGCCCAGTGCTTGCGTCAATACTCCGGGGCCGGAGCACAGATTTTCTTTTCCGCTGCGCCGTTTTTTCATGATATCCAGGCCATGGGTGGGCTGCAGGGCGCGGATGAGGACGGCGTGAGGATGGCCTTCGGGGCCGGTGACGACATTTAGGAGCGGATGGATGCCATAACAGAGGTAGACATAGGCGACCCCTCCTTGGTGGAACATCACTTCGGTGCGTTTTGTGCGTCGATTTCCAAAGGCATGGCAAGCGCGGTCTTCGGGGCCGCGGTAGGCCTCGGTCTCGATGATAATGCCGCCGGTTAGTTCTCCATCGATGGTGGAGAAGAGATGTGTGCCGATGAGATCATGTGCGATTTGGACGACGTCTTCGTTTAAAAAAAATGAAGGAGGAAGGGGATGAGGATTAACCATAAAAGAGATTTTTAACGCAAAGGCGCAGAGGGAGCTAAGATTTTTTGCGTCTGTGCGCCTTTGCGTTAGAATTCTTTCGTTTTCCTTTGCCCAGGAGCTCCCATTCGGATTCCATGGTGATGAGATCGATATGGCGGGGGTGGACGGTGATCTGTTCGCCCAGGCGGAACGTTTTGCCTGTGTGTGTGCCATAGAGCTGGCCCGAGTCGGGGTTGAACTCAAAATAATCATCTCCGAGCTCAGAAATGTGAACAAATCCCTCTAGCATGAGTTCGGCTATTTCGAAGAAAATCCCGAAGGGTTTGATGCGAGTGAGCGTGGCGTTGTAGGTGCGGTCGTGATTTTCTTCGTACCATTTTTTGAGCAGGCGGAGTTTTTTGAGGACTTTGACGCCGCTTTCGGCACGGAAGGAGATGCGCTCTTGTTCAGAGCAATGCCGGGCGATCCATTCGATATCTGTCTCTTTCCCTTCTTCGTTGAAGAGGAGGCGCTGGATCACGAGATCGATATAACGGCGGATCGGGCTGGTGAAATGGGTGTAGTATTCGAGGGCAAGACCATAGTGGCCGACGTTGTTAGAGGAGTAAGAGGCGAGTTTCATGCTGCGGATGAACGCGACGGAGAGCTGGTGTCCAAAGGGGGAGGCTTTCGCCTTTTCAAAGAGGACTTGGATGTCCTGCTGGGTGGGCTCTTTGGGCAGAGAAAATCCAAAGCTCCGGGCCAGGTCGTAAAAATCTTCGAGATTTTCCTTTTGGGGTTCTTCGTGGACGCGGAAGAGCAGTTGCTTTCCCATGTTCGTGAGGTGAACGGCGACGACTTCATTGGCTTTGAGCATAAACTCTTCGATCATTTGATGCGTGACGTCGTATTCGACAATCTTCGTGCCGAAAGGCTCGCCTTTCTCATCGACGAGAAGGACGAGTTCGGGCAGGGCAAAGTCGATGCTGCCGCGCCCCGATCTTTTTTCCTTGAGAAGATGGCAGAGCTCGACCATCAATTGGAGCATTTTGAGATGAGGGCTTTTTTGTTTGCCATCGAGGACTTCTTTTGCGCCTTCATAGGAGAAGCGGTGGTCGCTATGGATGACCGAGCGGCAGATGCGATGGGCCAAAAGATTTCCCTCGCGGTCAAAGTCCATGAGGACAGAGACGGTGAGCCGTTTTTCATGGGGCATCAAGCTGCAGAGGTTGCTGGAGAGCTCATGGGGAAGCATCGGCAGGCAAAAGCCAGGAAAATAGGTGGAATTGCACCGTTGAATGGCTTCGAGGTCGAGCGGCGAACCTTCGGGGACATAGTGCGCGACGTCAGCGATATGAACGATGAGGTGATAATGCCCTTTTTTGTCTTTGGAGATGGAGATGGCATCATCGAAATCTTTCGCGGTCTCGGGATCGATGGTGACGGTGGGGATGTCTGTAAAGTCTTCCCGTGCTTGAAGGTCTTTAGCCTGGATTTGATCGCCCCATTTTTGCGCTTGCAAGATGGCGCCTTTAGGGAAGGAGCTGCGGAGCTCGTATTCTTCTATAGCAGCGGGGATATCGACGGCAGGGTTGGAGATGTTGCCGAGGAAGTGGGATTTTTCTCCTTCGGTCATTTTGTTCTCATCGCCCCAACGGAGCACTTTGAGGATGATCCGATCGCCGAGCTCCATGGGGCCGCGGTCTTTGATGAGGACGGGCTTATCGCTTCCTAAAATAGGGCAATAGACGAGGACTCCTTGTTTATCGATCTTGCGGACGGTGCCAGCTAAGTGGGTGCGGCCCCGCTTGAGGATGGCGATCACTTTTCCGTCGGGGCCTTTTTCGGAATGGGGGCTGGGGTTGACTTCGACCTCGACGAGGTCGCCATCGACGGCGTTATCGGTCATTTGCTTGGGGATAAAAATTTCTTGAGGGAATTGGACAGGATGTTCGGGTTGAACAAAACCAAATCCTCTAGGATGGATCCGGAGGGTTCCGGTGACGTATTCGGGTTCAATAGTTTTCTTTTTCTTCACGAAATTTTATTATAACTGTTTTCTCTATAACACTCAATGCTGTATCTTCTTCGGCAAGGAGTGCATATGAAAAAAATAACGATTCTTTTTTTGATTGCAGCGGTTTTAGGAACCTATCTTCTCTTCAGCCCCTCTAAAGAGAACCCTATAGCTAAAACTATTTTAACGGCAGAAATAAGTACCGAGGCCGGACGCGCGAACTTTGCCAAAAAACTTCAGCCTCATCTCGATGCCCTGTCGGCGAAATGGCAGGTTGTCGAGGGTCTGCAGAAAGAGGTGAATAACCGTATCGCTGCCTATGAAAAAGAGTCCTCCGATGCTCAGAAAGTGGGTATCGAAGAGGTCATTGCTAAGTGGAAAAAAGCGGCCGATGAAGCCACTCCTTTTATTCAAATCGTCGAAGCCGGGCAAAATGCTCTGGAGCATCCAGATAAAGTGATAGCGCTGGTTGCCGAGTTGCAGAAAAAGGGAAAACTTCCGGCTAGCGATATGCAGCTTCTCGAAAAAATCGCGGAGATTTGCCGCTAATCTACTTCACCCAATGGAGCACATCGCGGATAACGCTCCAACGGGGCTCTTTAGAAGGGATGCGCTTGCCTTGGATCCAATAGTCGGTTTGGAGCTTAGTGAACCCCCGCTGGTCTTTGAGCGCCATCCATTGGTTGATGAATTGCAGCATGTCGATAGCTCCAGCGCGGACGGGGTACGCGAAATATTTCGATCCGAGCTCTCCTTTGTACGAGAGCGTGGTGTATTCGGGGTGGGAAAGGCACCATAAGTAACCCGGAAGCTGCGACCACATGTAGGCATCGATCTCGCCATCATAGAGAGGTTCGATCCCGGTTACCGGGACGAGGTTTCTGGGAGAAAAATGCCGAGAAACGGCCATGCGGTAGGCCCCTTCGGCGCCTATTTTAAGTTGGGGGTTATTTTCTAAGTCTTTCAAATTCCGGAATCGATCGACATTATGCACAGGAACAACAAGAGCATTGGGCTGATCGATGTAAGCATGGCAAAAATCCATGGTCAAAAGGCGGTCTTCATCGACGACGATGGCCGACATTCCTATGTCAAAATATCCGTTATTCAGATCCCGCGCTAAATTATATAAGTCCAAGGGAACAAGTTCGAGTTTTGCGTCGAGGTCTTTGGCCAGCTCATAGGCAAAAGCGATATCATAGCCGACCACTTCGTTCCATTTGTTGAGATAACAGAAGGGGATGTTCGTAGGATCGTACCCGACCCTCAAGACGCGCGTTTTAAAGATGCGGGCGAGGGGTTCGGCGGTTGTATCGTTGGGCTGGGAGCCGCGTGTTGTGAAGACAGCTGCAGGAGGAGGATCTTCTACCACATCGGATATCCGAAAAGTGTAGTACAGGTCGCTGTAGTTGTCGGAAATGTTGACGAACTGCTTGCCGATGAGGACGGCGGCCATGAGAATAGCCGCGCTGATGCCGATATGCGCCAGCAGACGGCGCCACTGAACTTGCAGGAGGCCATAATAGTGCAAAATGACGAGCACTGTGAGAGTGAGCATGGCGGCGACGCTGAGGAGGACCTGGAAGTTGAGCGTCATCGATAGGGTTTCTACGAAGAGATTAAAGGCTTCGACGGGAAGTCTTAGAGCATCGATCAAGAAGGACATCCCGACGAGCGAGAGCTGGGGCGTTCCAAAGGAAATAGGGATGGTTAGAAGGGGGGAGATGACGGCGCTGGCTTCGCTCAAAGGATGGCGATAGAAAAAAGCGAGGAAGAAAATGAAAAAGAGCAGGAAAAAGTTGCCGATCTGGGCAAAGCTAAAGGCAAGGGGAACGACCGTCTGCGCCGTTCCGCGGAACGTTCCCAGGTCGAGGTGATTGCGTTCGGCCAAGCGGCGCATGCAATTATTGATGTAAGGAAAGGCGATGCTCGGGATGCCGGTCGCAAAAGCGATCGTGGTGACGATGCGGAACTCGCGCATGAGTTCTTTGTAAGGGATCGAGGTGAAGCAGGCGACGAGTTTGGGAAGGAACCACATGCTTAAAAATAGGCATGTGAGAATGGTCGCCACGACATAGACCTCGAGTTTAACAAGATCGGCAAAGTTGACTGTTCCGACCACATTGGCGATGTGGGCAAAAATACCGATCGGAGAAATCAATGCAAGCCAATGAAAGACCTTGTCTAGGGAAAGATTGACTTTTTCTAAGAACCCCAGCACGGGTTCTTTATCCTTGAGATGCATGAGGGCAACGCCGACCACGACGCTAAAGAGGGCGATGGCCGGCACGACGTTATTAGCGAGATCATAAAACGGATTTTCGGGGATGATATACGAGAGAAAATCTTTGGCGACGCGTGTAGGCTCTTCGGTGAAATCGGAGCTGGCCTGGGGAAGGGGAGTGGGGATCAAAATTTTCAGAATGTAAATAGCGCCGAACATGAAGCCCCAGAGCATGACCAGAAAATACCAGCCGCGGCGGAAGAGCTTTTTGGCGATGTCGGGAGTCATCGACCCTAGGCCGTGGATAAGGAGCGCTGGGATGTACGGCAGCACCACCATTTGGATGAGCATGACATAGCCCGTTCCAATGGGTTGGAAGACTTCGCACATGGGGCCCAAAAAGAGGCCGATGAAAATGCCGAGTAGGGCGGCGATGAGGACTTCATATCCTAGGCGCGATTTGAACATATTCCCACCTTAAAAAAGCCCAGGGCCAGAAGCAAGCGAAATTTTAATTTGTTGATAGAATTTTCTGGACTGTGGGAATATAAATGCTGTGCAAGACTTATTTTCCTGTTCTGCTCACGTTTTGGAGGGCCACTATGACTCGCTGGTGCCATTGATCGATGGCCAGGAGAAGGTCCCTGAGTTCATTCATTGGATATCCGACGGTAATTACGAGAGAAACACTATTCATGATCAGTTGATCGATGGGAAGCACACGCGCATCAGCATGTTCTACGTCGATAATCTTTTGGTTCTTACAGCTCGGTCAGAAATAAATTTTAAACTTGCGAGCAGCGAAACCATCCACTTTCTCAATCAAACACAAAACAATGATCCAATTCTTATTGCTCCTCCTTTGAAGCTAGAAAGAAATATCATAAGCAAGGTCGTTTGCGAGCCCTATTACAATATTATTTGCCAGCTTGTTGAGAAAACTGTCGTTGTAGGCACGATGTGGGAGATTTATGAGCTTCCGCATCTTTGGACAGCGTTTCTTAAAAAAAATGAGACATGACAGATTTATCTTCCGCTATCGATACAACTCGCGTTCAGATCGGCCCCTTAGAAGACGATAACCATTTGATTGTCGAATTGATCGACAGCCATAAATGCGCAGCTTCGTTTCTCGAATGGATATCGGATTCTTCTTATTCCCGAAATCTCATCCATCACCAGACGATGAATTCGAAATATTTACGCTTTTGCACGTACCATGTTGAAGGGGTCCTTGTTTACACAGCTCGCGTTGAATTTTATCTAGACGCCGTCAACGATCAAGTCATGCTTTTTTTGAAGGGCTCCGAAAAAAACGAGAAATTATTAATCCCCAGCGAGATAGAGTTCACCTTCAAACATATCAAAAGTATTATATCCGATCCTTACTACAGCGTTCTCGCCCAGATCATAGAAAGCAATGAGATCATTGGAATGATTTGGGAGATTTATGAACTTCCGCAGCTGGCCCAGGTCTACTCGAGAAAAAAAGATCCTCTTCGTTATTGGAAAATGGAGCGCAGGGAGTGAATAAAGAGCAAATGGTAGAGCTCATCAAGAGCTTTACCTTTACGATCGATTTTTTTGACTGGTTGTTAACGGAAGGCATCAATAGAAAAATTCTAGCTGAGCGCCTGGAGAACAGCGTCTATGAACGCGTGGAGGAATATTATATTCGCAATATTCGCGTTTTCAGCTTTGGCGGAAGGTTGGATGTCAATAGGATTCGGGAATTTTATACCGAGTCTGTCCTAGAAGATAAAGACTTATTATTATGTTTTCGATCGGATTTGGACAGAGTCGAAAAGAAAATTACATCCGAAACGATCACCGAGCAGCATTATACCGTTTTTTCCCAAACCATTTATAAGGGCCAAGTTTGCGGAAGCTGGTGGGAAATTTATGAGCTGCCCGAGCTGATCCGTTCTTTGGAAGGATCCGAAAGGGTTAGAGCGCGCATCGCTGCTGTCTGACAAGCGAAAATGCTAGTGTGAACTTTTCTATTGCACCAAGCGCAGTTCGTAGCTGCGGACTACATTCGATAGGAGCATGGCGATCGTCATCGGTCCGACGCCTCCAGGAACGGGGGTAATGGCCAAAGTGAGCGGCGCCACAGCTTCATAATCGACATCTCCGACGATCCGATTTCCTACGCGATTGATTCCGACATCGATGACCACGCTTTTGGGCTTGATCATGTCCGCTGTGATCGAGAGGGGATGGCCCATGGCGGCCACGAGGATATCGGCAGTTTTGGTGAGTTCCTTGAGATGGCGCGTCGCGCTGTGGGCGATGGTGACCGTGGCATTGGCGTCTTTTCTTTTTTGCATGAGGAGCGCAGCGAGGGGTTTGCCGACGATATTGCTGCGTCCGACGATCACAACATGGCGGCCCTCAGTGGGGATCTCATAGGCCGTGAGAAGCGTATGAATGCCCAGCGGCGTGCAGGGGACGAACCCATCGGTCTCGCCAAGGAGCAGTTTCCCAAAATTACAGGGGTGAAGTCCGTCGACATCCTTGCGGGGATCGATAGCGCTTAATATTTTTTGCGTCGACAAGTGCTTGGGCAGGGGAAGCTGCACGAGGATCCCATCGACATGGGGATCGTTGCAGAGGTGGTCTATGTGGGCCAGGATATCCTTTTCCGCGGCATCCTGAGGGAAAACCTTATCGAACGAGGCGATGCCGACATCTTGGCATTTCTTTTTCTTCATGCGCACGTACGTGTGGGAAGCGGGATTGTCTCCCACGACCACAAAGGCCAGGCCGGGAGGGCGCGTGAAGGTGCCGATCGTCTTTTTAAGACGATGTTCGATCTCAGACGCTACATGTTTTCCGTCGATCAACTTCATACCAGCTCCAACTTCAGGCGGCCGTTGGTGGCAAGAACGGGGCCCGTGCCGAGTAGTGGGCGGGGCTTGCCATCATAGTCAGTGACTTTTCCTCCGGCTTCTTCGACGAGGAGTTTTCCTCCGGCAAGGTCCCACGGCTGAAGAGAGACTTCCCAGTAAGCATCAAACCGGCCTGCGGCCACATAGGCCAGATCGATCGCAGCCGAGCCCAAGCGGCGGATGGGGATGCCTTTTTTTGTCATATGTGAAAATGTATCGATGCAGTGCAGAGGATTTTGGTCGACAT
Source organism: uncultured Verrucomicrobiae bacterium (assembly GCA_963813135.1). GTDB lineage: Bacteria > Chlamydiota > Chlamydiia > Chlamydiales > Rhabdochlamydiaceae > SZAS-15. Next base: position 107,586 of record CAWEXY010000008.1, read on the forward strand.
TATAGGGAAATCCTGTGGCGAGAAAGGCATCATTGATATCGGTTGTTTTCGTGACGCGGAGGCGATGGCCGTTGAGATAAGCGCCATTTCCTTTTTCTGCCGTAAAAAGTTCTTCTGTGATCGGCTGGTAGACGACGCCGCACAGAATTTCCTCGCCTTGAGTGGCGGCGATGCTGACCGAAAAAACAGGAATTCCATGGGCGAAGTTGACCGTGCCATCGAGGGGGTCGATGATCCATAGGACATCGCCTTTTTTCCCTTGTCCGCTTTCTTCCGCTAAAAATCCATGAGAAGGGAAATGTTCAGAAATCGTCTGAATAATCATTTTTTCCGCGGCGTGATCGTATTCGGTGACGAGGTTGTGTTTGCCGCCCTTTTTAGAAATCTTAAAGGACGTCCCAAACCCTTGGCGGAGGAGGTCCCCTGCCTTTTGAGCGGCTTCGATGGCGACTTTGAGAAGCTCTTTATTCTTCATCGGCTTTTTTAAGTAGGTTTCTCCATCCCGTCTTTTGGATATAAATATATAATTTCATGGGACAAGTAAACCACAAAAAAGCGTAGAGGCCATCGATAGCCGGCATGAGAAGAAGATTGGTGAGCAGCGATGTGAAGTCGAGTTTTATATCCGTCAGGAATAGTAAAAATGCTGTAAGGACCAAGGAGATCAGGGCTGAGAAAGCGGCAAACGCCAGGGGTTTGTCTTCAAAAAAATGTCTTTTTTGCATGTAGAGAACGGCCGTGATGGCCGTAGAGGCAAGGGCGTATAGGCCAAAGCGCAGCTCGGAGGACAAAAGGTCGAGAAGAAGCCCGCAGCCAAAGGAGAGCCACAAGGCTTTGGGGAAAGAGAGCCGGTAGTAGCTCAAAGCAAAAAACGGAGCGAAGGTCATGAGGCGAATGCCGGGAAAGACCGCTGTGCTGATCAATGTCATCAAAAACGCGAGCAGAAAAGGGAAGTAAAGCGGCGGTTTCTTCATCGCTTGTGCCACTCCCAAGCGGTTTGGAGGATCGTCGAGAGGTCGCTCAGCCGCGGCGCCCATCCCAGCACCTCGCGGGCGCGCTTGCTGTCCGCGACAAGGATCGGAGGATCGAGAGGATTGGCAGGTCCCATTTCAATGGGAAAGTCGACTCCGGCTATTTGCGAGGCCTTTTCCAATACATCTTGAATGGAAGATCCTTGACTTGTACCGAGATTAATTGGGAGGGACCCTGCATTTTGCCGGGTCCACTCGAGAGCTTTCACGTGGGCGTCTGCCAGGTCCGTAACGTGGATAAAATCACGGATGATGCTCCCGTCGCCATTGATCGTAAAACGGGAACGTTTTTTTAACGCCGTTAGCAGCGCAAGGGGAATGAGGTGCGTTTCAGGGTTATGCGCCTCTCCAATTTCTCCCTCTGGATCCGCTCCTGCCGCATTAAAATAGCGCAGCGACATCACCGACAGATCGTGGGCTTTTGCCATATCGGCGAGAATTTGTTCGGCCATCCACTTTGTGTGGCCATAGGGGCTGACGGGCAACTTATGATGGTCTTCCGAAATAGGAGTCTCCCGAGGATGTCCGTAGACGGCGGCGCTGCTCGAGAAAACGATGCTGCGCACGCCGTTTCTCACCATCGCCTCTGCAAGCGCCAGTGTTCCTCCGACATTAACCTTGTAAAAACTCTCTGGGTTTTTCATCGAAGCGCGGACTTCAATGAGCCCTGCCAAGTGGATGACTCCTGCGGGCTGATGCTCCGCAAAGGCGCTATCGAGGGCTATGCCATCTAAGATATCCCCCATGATCAACGGCCCCCATTGTACAGCTGAGATATGCCCGCCCGAAAGGTTGTCGAATACCACAGGCAAATAACCGGCCTCTTTGAGCGCTTTGCAGACGTGGCTGCCGATATATCCGGCTCCTCCCGTGACGAGGACAGTCTTCATTTAGAAGGCTCCCTTGGCAAAGACCAGCATTGGGATCGTTTTGCAGATGATGCGAATATCGAGGGCAAGGGATTGCTGATCGATGTAGCTTTCCTCGAGTTTGATGCGCTCTTCAAATGTAAGCAGGCTTCTTCCTGACGTTTGCCAAATTCCTGTAAGCCCGGGTCGGACGGAGAGGATTTTTTCTGCTTTGGTGCCGAAGTATTTCACGATTTCGTCTTGCGTTACGGGCCTGGGGCCGACGACGCTCAAGTCGCCCTTCAGAACATTCCAAAATTGGGGGAGCTCATCGAGGGAGGTGCGGCGCAGAAATTTCCCGACAGGCGTGATGCGGGGATCATTTTTTAATTTGTAGAAGGTTTCCCATTCTTTGCGCAGCTCGGGGTTGCGCTTGAGCAAGTCTTTTAGTTTTGTATCGGCATCGGCGAACATCGT
>CAWEXY010000009.1:0-150864 GCA_963813135.1 uncultured Verrucomicrobiae bacterium
GCGCCTCCAACACGGGCAAGCCCTCGGACAGCGCGGCGAGAGCCACCTCCCGCAACGCCTCCCCGATCCAGCCGGGGAATCGGCCATAAGCTGTCGGAGAACCCTCCCGCGCGCGACGGCGAGGGCCGCGCGCATGACGCCGCCCTCCGCCAGTCCGCGCTCGATTTCTTCTGCCAATTGAACAAATGTGAGCATCGGGCCTATCGGATCGTCACCGGGCTCATTGTCCTCGCGCGGATTTTCGTCCTGGCGAAGCGGCGCAGTCCCGCCGCTTGCCCGACAAACCTCCAGAACGCGACGCGCAAAAGATAGGCACGCACGCTCGCTCGCATCCGCGCTCTCCTTGAGTTTTCGGGCGAGTTCGGCGTCGGTTTCGGTTTCGATCAACTCCGGGTGGGCGTCGATCAAATCAGCGACCCAAGGCTCAACGCTGATCCCCACCTTGCCATCATGATCCACAACAGCGAAGCCTGCCAGAAATCGGGTAACGATGTCCGGCGTCGGCTCAAGAGGCTCTGCCAGGCTCACGATGACCGCCTCCTCTTTGGTTCTCGTGGGAACCCGCTCGCATAAACTACGACGCTCTATCCCCAGTGTCGGGTTCTCCAAGTGAAGTTCCCACGAAATACAACCCACGCATGGCCGCTGCTTCGCCTCTTTGAAGCCTAGGAACCAACCAGACCGCGAGTTGATCGAGATAGGGCTGAAGCTCGGCGTTCCTCGGATCCGCCCTGAACTTTCCTTCCAGTTCTTCGGGAATGCGATCCCGACTTACTATGAAGACAATATCATGTTCACCCGAGGCCCTCTTCCCGGGCGTGAGCGGTCGAAAGCCGGCGCGGGGCGCCGTCAGGCACCTGCTGGCTCGGGGAAAGCGATCCAGCCCTCGGAACTCTTGGGTCGTGTCGTGCCGAGGTAGCCAATTGAGGTAGCCCCCGCTGTCCCCATTGAATATCAATACGTGCCAGTCGACCCAGCGCGCGGATTCGACCGCGTCGGGGTCGCTGGGAAACTTGATTGTGAAGGCCTGCCCGGGTGCGACCGTGGGTAGGTCATCGTCCAGTTCGCCTTCTAAATCCGCCTGGCGCGCCCCATACGATGACGGCCTCACGGCGGCGAGGTCGAGGGTTGCTCGGGACAGCACACTGGCCCAGTTGTCGATCTTGGCCTCGCATTTGGCTCGGAAAACAGGATATGGGTCGTTGCGAAAGGATTGCTCGTCACAGTCGAAAATGGTCGCTATCTTGGGCCCATAGACGGCCAGCCGCGGAATGCAACTGTTCTTTTTCCAACGCCACAACGTGCTGTTGTTGAGGTTGGTCTCAAGCTCTTCGGCTAGCTCTTTCGTCGAAATGCACTCGCTTCTTTAAACGCCGATCACCTCTTTCATTGATGAGATATTCCAATTTTTCTTTGAGATCCGGAACATATCCGATCTTATATTCAAGCGCATCGACATCGACGTCCATGTCTCTGTTGTCAGGCATCTTCGCCTCCTCGTTGTTCCTTTGTATCGGCGCGTGACGAACACATTCGGCGCGACCCGCCGCCTCCGCAGCGAATCACATGCTTGGCCGCCATCGATTAGTCGACCTACGCGGTCCGCCGCTGTTGAACTTCATCGTGCACCCGATCGATGAACGTGTCGACGGATAGCGTCTCGCGCCCGCAATTCCCGCGCCCGGTCACCGTCAGCGTCCCGGACGCGGCCTCGGCGCGACCGATGACCGCAAGGTAAGGACCTGCCGCAGACGCGCTTCCCTGATCCTGCGGTTGAGCGTCTCGTCGCGCTCGTCGAGCGTTACGCGCAGATCCCGCGCTCGGAGGCGCTCCGAGCACGTCGCGGCACAGTTTTCCTGCTCATTCGCTGATGGCAGTAGCACCACCTGGACGGGAGCCAGCCATGTCGGCAAGGCTCCGGCATAGTGCTCGACCAGGAAGGCGATGGTGCGCTCCAAACAGCCTAGCGACGCGCGGTGGATGATCCATGGACGCCGCCGAGAGCCGTCGGCCGCCACATAAGACAGATCGAAGCGCTCGGCCATCGCCAGATCGACGGCCGTTTACAAGGCAGTGGAAAAGCAGCCCGCATCGAAAATAGGGGGACCATTCAGCCCAGCCAGCTGACCGTGAACGGCTCCTTCGAACAGGTCGAGACCGGAACTGCCCATTTTCAGCTCCACGACCGTAATCATTACGATCAGTTGATCGTGCAAGAGGGCGGTGTTTCATTGGCAGGGACCGCGCTGGTTGAGTTTTTACCCACTTTTTCGATCAACGCTCGGGATAAACTAGTTCTGATCGATAATACAGGCGGCGAGGGCATCACCGGCGCCTTTGATAAGCTATTAGTTCAAAATATTCCCGCTGGATACAGCGCGCATCTCGATTATCTAGCACAGTCTGTTTTTCTCTTATTTGATCCATTGCACGTAGATGATCCGCTGATCATGCCCAATTGCTATGTTTCCCTCTCGCCCGTTCTGTTCGCGTCTGCGGATGAGCGTTTAACGAGCTATACCCGCAAGATGACGGCTTTGCGCAATCACAAGCGCGAAGGCGTGCAGCTCTATGCCGATGGCATCGGGTCGCTGGGCCATCAAAAAAAATCTGGCGATACGAAACCCTTGCATTATTCTAGCGGGGGCGGAAGAGTCGGCGTTGACTATAATAATTCCCGCGGCGTCATCGGAGCGGCTGTGACCTATGAATCGACCTGGTCGCGCCATGGCGAGCGCTGCGCCTCTTATAACTTTGACGGCGTCTATGGGGATATCTACGGAAGCGTTTCGCCGAACTCCGTTCCTGAGTTCTTCGTGGAAGCCGATTTGGGCGGCGGACTGCAGTTTTATGATATTCATCGCCACACCGCCGGTGAAACAGCCAAAGGGCATCCCCGCGGAGCGACCTATAACTTCCTCTTAGACTTAGGGTATCAATACAGGGGCAAGGCCGTCTATTTTGTTCCATCGGCTGGAATTGAATGCCTGGGAGCCCATATCGATAGCTACGACGAGCGCCATGCCGCGGAAAACAATTTGAAGCTGCACAGCCAAACGGCAACCTCGTTTCGTTCGAACGTGGGCCTAGAGCTGGGATATCGTTTTTCTCATAAAGAATGGCAGATCATCCCCGAACTGCGGGGCATTTGGCGCCATGACTTTGGCAAGCAGTACCATAAACTCCATTTTGAGATGGAATCAACGGAAGCGCACTCCCACTTTAACCTCGAAGGCCCCGGCCGTGATATAGGGCTGTTGGGCGCTCAGCTGATGTTCTTAGGGCGGCAATTCCAATTGCACGCATCCTACGATTATCAATTTAGCCGCCGTATGTATACGCACTTCCTAGAAGTGGGCCTAGGCTGGCATTTCTAACATTGACATGAGCTTTCTGATTCGATTATTCTGATCTGAAAAAGGTCATCATCATGAAATTTCTCATCTCGAAATTAGAGCTCCAAGCCCTCATCAGCAAAATCCAAACAATCGTCCCTGCGCGGCCAGCCCTTCCCGTTCTATCGAATGTGCTTTTAGAAGCAGCCAATGATCAACTGATCTTAAGCTCGACCGACCTCACGGTGAGCATGCGCGCCCATGCTCCAGCGAAAATTACAGAAGAAGGGGCCATTGCCCTGCCGGCGAAGAGATTTTTTCAGCTAATCCGCGAGCTCACCACTTCTGAAATCGAGATCGAGACCTCTTCTTCCGAGGTAGCCCATATATATGCCGGCTCTTCCCATTTTAAAATGAGCGGCCTGTCTAAATCAGAATTCCCCACCTTCCCCGATCTTTCCGGCGGTCTTAAAATTAAACTTCAAAACACCGTTCTGCGCGAGATGCTCGCCCGTTCTTCTTTTGCGGCAGCGCGCGATGACAACCGTCAAGTCCTCAATGGCATCCTGCTGCAGAACTTCGACAAAGAAGCGATCTTCGTCGGCACCGATGGCAAACGGCTCGCACGCCTCTCTACTTCTGTTGAATCGCTCACGAACACCTCTTCTTCCATTCTTCCCCTCAAAGCCGTTGAAGAAATCATCAAGCTCATTGATACAAAAGAAGAATCGAGCATCCTCACTCTCATGGCGGACAAGATCGCCTTTGAGACCAACTCTATTTTGCTCATCTCAAAGCTTCTCTCCGGTCAATATCCAGATGTGGGCCAAGTCATCCCGAAGAAATCGGAAAGCCCGATCGTCCTTCACCGCGAAGAGCTCATGTCCCTCCTGCGCCAAGTGGCGCTCTTCACATCGGAAGAAAGCAGCGCTGTGCGTTTTAGCTTCTCTCCTGGCCAGCTTCACTTGACCGCCATGAGCGGCAGCGTCGGCGAGGGAAAAGTTGCCATGGCTGTAAATTATGGCGGCCCGAAGCTCGAAGTCGCGTTCAACCCTCATTATTTCCATGATATCTTGCGCCATAGCAAGGATGAGACGGTTAATCTCACATTAACTGACGCATTCAACCCAGGCCTTATCACTGATTCAACGACGGCGCAGTTCGTGATCATGCCCATGCGCGTCGATGCATGAAGAGAAAGAGAAAAAGAATTTTAACGCAAAGGCGCAAAGGTTCTAAGGTATCTTTCGCGTCTTTGCGCCTTTGCGTTAAAGTTATCTATGCTTAAAAGGCTTTATCTCCACCATTTCCGTAGCTACGAAAAGAGAGAGTTTTCGTTTCAGGAAGGCATCAACGTCATCCGCGGCGATAACGCCTGCGGCAAAACGAACCTTCTCGAAGCGGTTTACCTTCTCAGCACGGGCCGTTCCTTCCGCACGATCCAGCTCACCGATCTGATCCGGCATGGAGAGCCTTTCTTTTATCTCGAGGCCGATTTTGCGGCGGGCCCCATCACCCAGCATCTCAAAGTCTCCTTTGATGGACAGGTTAAGCGCGTCGAACATGATGGCGCAACTTATAGCCAGTTCACCCCCCTTTTAGGGCTTTTCCCCACAGTACTCCATGTTCCTGAAGATATCGAGCTCGTGACGGGATCGCCAACCCAGCGCCGCCGCTTCCTTGATCTCCACATCGCACAAATCGATCCTCTCTATATTTTCCACTTGGCGCGCTACTTCAAAGCGATGCGCCAGCGCAATGTGCTCCTGCGCCAAAAAAAAGAGACCGCTATCGAAAGCTGGGAGCAAATCCTCCTGGTCTCGGGGCAATACATCCATCAAAAGCGGCAAGAAATATTACTCACGCTTCAATCTCCTCTTGCTGAGGCCATGCTGCGCCTCTCCGATGGCGCCGATATCCTCACAGCCGAGTATCAATCTTCTATCACTGATGATTACAAGAAAAGCCGCGCTAAAGAGATCCAGATGGGTGCGACGCTCATTGGTCCCCATCGTGACGATTTTTATCTGGCCATCAACGGGCAGGATGCGAAAGGGTTTGCCAGTCAAGGTCAGCAGCGCTGTGCGGCAGCCGCTCTTAGGCTCGCTCAGTGGCGTCACTTTTCTTCGGTTTTCGATTCTCCCCCGCTCGTCGGTATAGACGACTTTGGCGTTCACCTTGACGCTAAGCGCAGCCGGGCCCTCCTTCATGAGATCGAACCCCTCGGTCAAGTCTTCATAACTTGCCCCCATGACGTCAAAATGCTCAGCCAGTCGCTGCCTTTTTATGAGCTAGAATTGACCGTTTAAAATAGACATTTTAATTTGTTTATGTTATTTTCTTTGTTTAAAACAGAGAGAACTACGTGGCTGTTATAAGTAATAACTTTAGGGTTTTTGATGACAAATATCCTGATTTCTTAAAAACGGAATTACCTCGCCTATTAGAAATAAAAGACTTAGCGCGACTAGCCCGTGTAGATAAATTTTTTAATAAGCTATTAAAGTCTTACATTAATAGAGAAGCTAAGCAAGAATATATTCGACGCTTTGGAACAATATTAGATATAGAAAATGATCGTGACGATAATAATTGGAATTATCGGTTAAATAGCACTTTTTTTAATACATGGTCGTTGTCTAGTAAACTTTATTTAAAGGGTAAATCTGATGAATGTCCTTTGATAATAAATGAAAATAAACAATGGGAATTTCTACCGGATAAAGTAGATAATGATTTCAGAAAAAACATGCGTATCCTTTACTTGATCATTAAAACGCAAAACTATATTCTAAGCCGTTTTTCGGAGTCTTTCCTCAGATCTGCATTTCATCAACTAGAAACTGAAGCAAAGTTGTCCAAATCTAAGACGCAATGGGACGGGATATTATTAAGAAATGAGCTTGTAAGTATGGAAGAAGTAGTATTAAAGAAACAATATAAAAGTCTGGAGACTTATTACTCTCATTTCTATCCCGGAGGCATTTCAGGATTAATTATTAGAGCGCTGAAAATTATTTGGAATTTCTTTTATACATTACTTTGGTTGCTTTCATGTCTGAAAACTATGCTACAAATGACACAAAATTTAAGAAGTAAACTTCTTGTACGCAACGTTCTTCCAGTTCACACAAGTAATCATTCCAATATTAAGATCTATCTTGATCTAAATTCAACGAACGCCAAGCCTGAAAGTAAAATAAAATTAGAAATTGATTGTCCATTAGAAAATTATAAGATTGAACTCGAGTGCAGTCGCCAATGGGAGACAGAAGGGGAGACAGAAGAAAATTCGCGCGATTATTCTAACTTATTGAGTAATTTAAAGAGTAAAAATGCTCAGCAATATTTAAAAGTCCAAGTAAAATCTCCTCAAGATTGGGATTTGATAAAGTCACAGATTGGAACGGTTTCTCAGATTGCAATGGAGATTTTTCAGCGTGAAAATTTGCAAACGCTGGAATTATCTTCGGCTGATGACAATCTTTTCATTTACTTTCATCCAGATAAAACAGATCCCGCGACGGGGACTCATTTTTTTAACGATTTTGGAAGACCCTTCCTTTCTGGCCGGGGCGAATCTTGGGAAGAAGTTATCCGGAAAAGTCCACTATTGAAAGGCCGAGGACCAATCCTTCCGCCCCCTTTTGACTTCGATCCGTCTGTTCTTAAGAGCTCAAAAACAGAAACAGCTCAAGGTTTAAGCAGTCAACTTTTGAGTTAGGGCAATTTTTTGATCCAAGCGCCGCCGAGAGGAAAGTCTCGTTTTTTGCCTGTCATTTGATCGATGACTTTCAGAGCAAGCGTTTTGCCCAGTTGCACCCCTTCTTGATCGAACGAGTTGATATTCCAGCAAAAGCCTTGGAACGCCACTTTGTGCTCATAGTAAGCCAGGAGCGCACCCATCGTGAATGGATCTAGTTTGTGCCCCATCAGCACGCGGCTGGGGCGGTTGCCGGCAAAGGTCTTATTGGGGTTGGGATTAGGATCGCCTTGCGCGAGAGCGATCGCCTGCGCAATCATGTTAGCTAAGAGCTTTTGTTGCGATGTCGAGTCTGCCACCGTTTGATCTTCGTGGTACTGGCTTTTCGTAAACCCAATGATCTCGAGCGGAACGATGGTTGTGCCTTGGTGTAAAAGTTGGAAGAACGAATGTTGTCCATTAGTGCCGGGTTCTCCCCAGACGATAGGCCCCGTTGGAAATGCGACGGGCTTGCCCTCTTTATCGATGTGTTTGCCATTCGATTCCATATCGAGCTGCTGCAAATGCGCAGGGAAACGACTGAGGGCTTGAGAATAGGGAATTACGCCGAGCGTTTGGTGTCCGAGGAAATTACGATTCCAGATGCCGAGCAATGCAGAGAGAAGCGGCAAATTTTTTTGAGGGTCTGTCTCGAGAGCCACGCGGTCCATCGTATGAGCCCCCTCGAGGAACTCCATCACGCGCTCCCAAGGAAGGGCAAAAGCTAAGGCGACAAGACCGACCATGGAGGTGGCAGAGTAGCGTCCTCCGATATAATCCCACATATAGAAGGAAGCGGCATAGTGTTTCGGGTTGTCCATCGGACTCCCCTTTCCTGTCACGGCGATGAAATGACGCTGAGGATCGACCCCGGCCTTCTCAAAGTAGTCACGAGCGATCGTCTCGTTGGTCAATGTCTCTAGCGTAGAGCCCGATTTGGAGACGACGACGACGGCTGTTTTATTCAAATCAAGGCTGCGGAAAATTTTAGCGGCCTCATCGGGGTCGACGTTGGAGAGAAAATGAACGCGCTTATGGGGCTTGTTAAAAGCTTCCATGCCCAAATAGACAGCTTGCGGGCCAAGCGCAGAACCTCCGATGCCGATCTGCACCAGGTCTGTAAAAACGTCTAAACGAGGAAGAAAACTTTTAAGTTTGTCGAGTTCGGCCTTGGCAAGCTTTGTGGCCTCAGGAGCAAGTGGAGAGGAAAAGAAGTCCCGCATAGCCGTATGGAGGGCAGGGCGGTTCTCCGAGGGGTAGCCATGGATCACATTGACGATTTCGCCGCGCTGCATCGCTTCCATTTTTTTTACGGCCTCTGTCTCTTGTGCCAGAGCAAAGAGGGCATCGAGCTCAGGGGTATGAACACGCTCAGTCCCGTAGAAAAGACGCAGCCCCGCCGCATCGGCGGTCATCTCTTCCAGGCGACTGGGAGTCAAAATTTTTGTAAGATCGGGAGGGTTTTGCGCGAGCTTTTTGAGGACGACGGAGGCAGGGTAATCGTTGAAAGACATAAATTAACAATGGCAAAAATGCAATTTAATGTGTAGAGTAGATGTTTGTTCGGAGCATAGCGCAGTCTGGCTAGCGCAACTGCTTTGGGAGCAGTGGGTCGGGGGTTCGAATCCCTCTGCTCCGAACTTTTCCTCCTGCTGCAAGGAATCCTTGAAGTTGTCTCTTTCCTTGAGTAGTTAAACTTTCTTCAATCACAATCAGTTCATCTAATCCGTCCCACATTTCGTGGAGCCGAAGTTCAGGAATGGCTCGGTAAGGCTCAGCGGGGATAACGCTTTCAACAACTTTTTCATCAAACATAGAATCTTGGGGGAGCAAAAGTCCCAAAGGATGTTTCTTATCATCGAGGACGACATTCCAAAACCGGTCGGGAGACATCAGTTGCAGCGCTCTTCCTTTAGAAAACCCTTCCGTTGTGAAGAAGCAATAGGGCGTCATGTCGTCGGGCACAAAGGCCGCGAGGCGCTGCATAAAAGCGCCAAATAAATTAGCGCCTTCAAGCTCATTTTCTCCTACGACGCGGCGCACAATATCTAGAGGACCTTGATAGAGTATGACCCCCCTCCCCTTCTTAAGCTGTTTGACGGCGATGACGTGGCTTTCGATGAAGGCCGGATCTTCTAAGTTAAGGCGTCCGGTCCAACCAAAGTCGAGGTGGCAAAGGTCTTCTTGTCTTTCCCAAAGAAGATCATCACAGAGGCCGCAGGAAAGTTTCATAGGGGCCTCGCAAATTGCATGTAGCGGATGGTGCATCCCTTTTGCCTCCAGAGCGTGTCAAAGAAAGACGAGCCGTAGCCCGGCCACTCGGTCATAAAACGGGGCTCAGGAAATGAAGATGTCCAGTGTTTCATTTCGGATAGGATTTGGCTGCTGTAGGTCGGATCATCCGTGACAGCCGTTACTTTTCCCTTGGTCGTGCGCGCGAGCTGCTCGATGAAAGGCGCTTGAAAAATGCGGTTCTTCGCATGCTTTTCTTTGGGCCAAGGATCAGGGAAGTTAATGTAAACATTGTCCACGCTATTGGCCGGAAGATAATCGCGGGCAAAAATTTGACCGTCGCCGCAGACGATGAAAAGATTTTTCAGGCCGAGATTTTTCATTTTCGACCAAATTTTACGCACGCGGTCAAAACGCCATTCGACCGCGACCCAATAGTCGGCGCTTTGGCTGGCTTTTTCAATAATCCACGCGCCGTTCCCTGAGCAATATTCTACATGGACCGGCCTCTCTTCTCCAAAAATTGCGGCAAATCCGGGGAAGGTCCATAAATGATGCTCGAAATAATATTCCGGAATGAACAGCACGCCCTCATGTATAGCCGGACGGCGCTCTTCCCAAGGGAACGGAAATTTCAAATCCTTCTGATTAGGCATGAGGATAATTTTACATACTTGATCAATAGTTGTCCCCCTGTTATGTTGAATAAAAATTTATCGAGGTGTCTATGAAAAAAATCGCTTACCTTTCTCTAATGATTAGCTCCTTTGCGTTTGCTGAAGAACTCCCCCCGACCGAACAGGCCGCATCGGAGGAAATTCAAGCGTTTTTCCCTGCGACTGAGGAAAAAGCGGCTTCCGTGGTCTGGGATGAAATTACTCCCAAAGCGGCCAAGCAGGCCGAGCAGGTGCCAACGGCCGCCCCTACGGAAGTCGTTCAGATTCCTGAGCAGACGCTCAACACCCCCTTCCCTCCGGCCCCACCCCCTCCTGAATCGCCGGTTGCAACAGTTAAAGTCGAAGAGCCAGCCCAAGAAGTGGCAGCAGCAGCGCCTATCGTAGAGCAAGATCTTGATGCGTTGGACGAAGAGGATGAAGCCGTCCCGGGCCGCCTTCCCGGCATTTTGATCGATTTTAAACAAGTTTTTGCGGGGTCCCCCACGATTTATTCCACGCTCCTTTTCTTATCGATAGCCAGCTTAGGGCTCGGCCTTTATTCTCTATTATCCTTGCGTTCTTCCCAGTTAGTGCCCCAAACTCCCCTCACCGAGGTCAAAAATCTTATATTAGCCGGCGAATACGAAGCGGCTAAGGCTGTCTGCGAAAAGCGCAGCGACATCCTCTTTAAGATGGTCCAGTCAGGACTTGCCGTTCGGGAATGGGGACCCAACGTCGTCCTCGATACCATGAAGACGGAAGGAAAACGCGCAAGCGGCTCCTTTTGGCAGCGCCTCGCCCTCCTCAATGACATCGCCATCATCGCTCCTATGCTTGGCCTTCTCGGCACCGTGCTCGGGATGTTCTATGCGTTCTACGATCTTAACCGCTCCGTCGAGAGCATCACGGCCCTCTTCGATGGCCTCGGCATCTCGGTCGGAACAACCGTAGCCGGCATCGTCGTTGCGATCATCGCCATGGTCCTCCACTCGATGACCAAGTATCGGCTAACGCGCCAACTCGCCCTCGTTGAAAATGAAGCCAACTCTTTGGCCCGCCTGATGGATGCAAGGAACTAACTATGAGTCTTATTCCTGATGAAGAAATGAGCAAGCCGGGGTTCGTCAACCTCGCGCCTATGGTCGATTTCCTCTTTTTGATCGTCGCGCTCTTTGCTGTGTTTGCCGTAACGCGCGCAGCCCTCTTTGATACCGAAGTGAACCTCGTTAAAGTCCGCCCTGAAAAAGAAGGCGCGATGGCGCCTGGATTCAACGATCGCTACGTCGTCAACCTGGGCGTTACCGCGGATGGCCGCTATAAATGGATCACAGAAGTCAGCGAGTACCTTCTCGACTCGGCTCCTGCCATTGAAAAGCAGCTCATCAAAATGCAAGCCCAAGGCGAGCTGCCTCAAGAAAAAGAGCGCACCAAAGTCCTCCTTCACATCGACAAAGAAGCGACATGGGACACCATTGCCCAGGCGATCTTTACGGTCCGCGAAGCGGGCTTTGAGATCCATCCCGTCTATGAACCGACGGAAGATTAGCTTTTAGTTGTTTTTTGGGGAATAGCAGTTAGCCCCTGCGTGGCTGGATCTAAAACAAGTCCCCAGTGATATTCGGGTAGAATATCATTGTCTAGAGAATGCCAACTGCTTTCAAGAGTGGGATCTACCCAACGGGTCGTTCCATTAATCGTGAACTGCAGGATGTTATGATTAAAGAACTGACGATCAGGCAGGTATGTATTGAGATGGGGAGCATGACTGTTTAGGGCTACTTTTACAATCTTCGCATCGATATTAAGAAGAGTCAAAAAGGCGTAGAGAAGGAATGCTTTATCCTTGCAATCGCCTTTTCTTTTTTTCAGGCATATTTCTGGAGAGATGGGTCTAAGATAACCTTCGATAGAGGTGTCAACAGTCTCGTATGAAATCCTGTTCTGAACAAAGCGGGTAGCATTCGTGGCGAGCTCCAAAGGATCCTGTGTTTCCTTTTTCCATTTTTCTACTAACTTATAAATATTATACGGAGGGTTATTTTTAAAACCTGAGGGTAAAAGATTGTATTGGCCTTCGATCTGAGCTATTTCTTGCCAATTTTCGAAAGGAGAAACCTGGATCCAATCGTTTTCTGTTAACATAGAAGGCTTGTTGTGCGTTTCCCAAACATATTCTGTAAGGCCATTGCCCACTGCAGCTATGCGCGGTTGGATCGAGCTATCAGATGTTATGTAAGATATCTTCTTTTCCGAAGGCAAAATTAAGCGGGTATGAATCAAGCCGTTGACTTTAGTTTCCAATTCGAACAAAGGAATATGCCACTTTGCTCCTTGCGCTTTTATGGCCTGTTTAGTTAGTCCCGAAGTGTAAGAAATCGTGACAATGTCTCCTATTTGGAGATTACCTAAGTTCAACCGAAGATGTGTGCTCTGGGCTTCTTCAACAGCATCTGATTTTTGTATCTGTTTAGTCGGATGAATATCGACGACTTTCCCCCCTCTCAAAACCTGAACTTCATGAATGGCAATCACTTCTCCCTTGGGGTCAAACTCTATTGGGTAATTTGCAAGATATTCAGCTCCTTGCTCGTTGGCGACTTGAAAGACTTCCTGTAAGTAGTCAGTTTGGGAAGGCGTATAATAATATTGACGGCTAAAAGATAAACACCGGCAACCGTGGCTATCCACAGGAACGGAATTTATATCGCCCGCAAAAGACGGAGGATGGGCTACCCAATCAGGTCGAGGAGATAAGTGAACGAGATTATCGTCTTCTAGCTTTTGGAATCCAAATGCGAAAGCGGCAATTCCGGACGCGATTAAAGCTAGCACAAGAGGAATAGAGAAAGAAGAAGATACCTTTTTTGTTCGATCCGGAGTCTGAGGAATAATCGGCTTTGCTCTATTGAAAAACGATGGAGTCATCTTAATCGGCGGAACATTTCGTTGAAAAATCGGGGCCATCCGGCACGGAGTTTTCTTCATAAAAAAAGGTATATTTTTATGTGTAAAAAAATTACTTAATCTATTCATTAATCACCTATTAATTTCGTGAAATTATAGCATATAGAAAAATTCTTTTGCATAGGAAATCCCCTCTTTCTATAATGCTCATCCAAAAGGGCTTGCGATGAAAAATTCTCTTCTAACCATTCTTCGGGATAAAAAAACGAATTGCGCAGGCTTTCGGCAGGCCGCCAATAATTTAGCGACGATGCTCGCGAGCGAGGTTGCAGCTTCATTAGAAGAAGAGCCCCTCACC
Organism: uncultured Verrucomicrobiae bacterium; assembly: GCA_963813135.1. Classification (GTDB taxonomy): domain Bacteria; phylum Chlamydiota; class Chlamydiia; order Chlamydiales; family Rhabdochlamydiaceae; genus SZAS-15. The sequence continues at coordinate 13,228 of CAWEXY010000009.1, forward strand.
GTTGAAACCCCTCTCGGCAAAGGCTCCGGCAAGCGCCCCGCTCACCCCGTCTACCTCCTTCCGATCCTGCGCGCAGGCACCGTCTTTCTGCCCCCCTTCCTCCATCTCTTCCCCGAAGCCAAGGTCGGGTTTTTCGGTATTCGCCGCGATGAAAAGACCGCGGCGCCTAAGCCCTACTATGAAAACCTCCCCCCTATCGGCCCCAGCGATGATATCCTCCTCCTCGATCCGATGATCGCCACCGGCGGGAGCGCCTTGTGGGCGCTCGATAGATTGGCGGCGCTCGGCATCCCAGAAACGCGCATTCGCCTCGTGGGCATCATCGCCTCCGTCGAAGGCATTCAACGCATCAAAATCAAATATCCCCATTTGAAAATCTTCGTCGTGGCAGAAGACCCGAGTCTCGATCCGAAAAAATTCATCGTGCCAGGCCTCGGCGACTTCGGCGACCGGTATTTTGGCGGATGAGCGCAATCTACGCTGATTTCGGTCCTGCTGATGTCGAAGAGGCCAAGCTCCCTTCAGGCTTGGACGATTTTTATGATAAGATCGAAGGGATTCGTCAGCGTAATCTAATAACCCAAGCGCTTTGGACAGCCGGTCTAACTGTAGCCGTAGCCGCAATCACAGTTAAACTCCTCTTGGCCTGTGCCGTAGCTGTGATTGGGGGTGCTTATCTCGTTTACCGGGCTGCCCTTCCCTCGAAGCCTCCCTACCTCATTTTAAGCATCGACGGCGGCGGCGTGCGCGGGATTATTCCCGCGACTATTTTAGCGCTCATCGAAGAAGAGGCCGGAGCAAAACCCGGCGAGCTTTTCGATTGCCTCGCCGGAACTTCGATCGGAGGTATTTTGGCCCTTGCGCTGGCCCAAGAACGAAGCGCGGCCTATTGCCTTCAATTTCTGAAAGACACCGCCCCTCGCATCTTTGAAAGAGGCATCACGTGGCGCACGCAAACGCTTGAAGGCCTCGCCGGGCCCAAATATAGCGATGAGGTGTTGACTGCCACGGTCAAGAAGGAATTTGGCGAGGCAAAAATCGGCGACTCTAAAACAGATGTTCTAGTCACGGGCGTTGATATCGGAAGGCACGCAGGGCTCGTCTTCTTTCACTTCCACAACGTAGAAACGCAAAACAATCCCCTTCTCTTAGACGTAGCGCTCGCCACTTCGGCAGCCCCGACTTATTTTCCAAGCCATCCCGTCGATACATTTAATGTCGTCGATGGCGGCCTGTGGGCCAACAATCCCGCCTTAGTCGCCTACCAGATGGCCAGCCGCTTTGTGCGGGGCGAGGACGATGACCACGTGTTCATCCTATCCTTAGGAACTGGCTCCCCTGCCAAACAGCCCATCTCCGCCAAAGACTCCGCCGGCTGGGGCATCGTCAGTTGGCTTCCGCATCTCTTCGATGTCCTCATTGAACAAATGGAAAAGAACGTCGAGCATAACATCCAAACGCTGGGAAAACGGGCCAATATCCACTTTATGCGCCTTCAGCCCAAACTCCCCTCCCCTTCCCTCGAACCCCTGGACAATGCTGATCCTGCCAACCTTCAAGCCCTCGAGAAAGTAGCAAGAGACTATTTTAAAGTACTACTAGATCAAGGCCTGCGTGAGAAACTGATTGATCCTCTAAAGAAGTATCGTTTAAAATGCGAGCGCGCTGCATCTGCTGCCCCCAAGATAAAAATTGTCGATATGCAAGGAAGGGCGGCTATTGTAGCCGAAGCGCGTTCGCCCAGGTGGTGGAATTGGTAGACACAACAGATTTAGGTTCTGTTACCCACAAGGTGTGTAGGTTCGAGTCCTATCCTGGGCAACAAAAATGGAGGCATAAGCCTCCATTTTTTTTGCCCAGGAAAGAGGCCAATAGTTTGGCCTCTGTTAGGACTCGAAGTGAAGCGACCTATTGGTCGCGAACCGGCTCGCAGGACGAGCGCAGCTCGCCTAAGAGGAGTCCTATCCTGGGCAACAAAAATGGAGGCATAAGCCTCCATTTTTTTTGCGCAGGAAGGAAGCCAACAATTTGGCTTCCGCTCAAGGCTCGAAGTGAGCACCGATATTTTGCGTAGCAAAATAGGGCTATAGCCGGCCCGAAGGACAGGTCGGCCCTGCCTCCGCTCAAGTTTCTTTCAGACTTCCAAAAGGATTACCAGACCGTCCTTGCTGAAATTTTCCCTGTTTTCCCTCTGTTTTCTAGGCATGGTTTTGTTCTTCTTTCAGCTTATGCTTACGTGCCTTATGGATTAAAAGAGTTATGAAACTGGCACATGAACCCAGGAAATAAAAAGCAGTTTCTTCATCTATGCTTTCAGTCCCTTGAACTGAGCTGTGTCTGACTCCATCTTCATCGCTGGAGAACCCGTAAAGTTTTATGAGTCCTTCTCCAAAAGCAGGATGTAATGAGAATTTCTTGTTAAGCTCTCTCATTCCATCAGAAAATTTGATGTTCTTATTTCCTGTTAAAATCCTAATCATGGATTCTATTGAATGGATACTTTCTCGAATGCTTTTGCTATATTCCTTCTTAGCAAGGTAGTATCCGGCTTCTATCAAATTCTTACGAGATCCACTAAATTGATCAGATGCTAGTGACTCTAAAGCTCGTAAGTAGGTAACTCCTTCTTCTTTCGAAGTTCTTGGCACAAAAAATCTACTATTTTTATCACGCTCAACTAATATGTAAGCCACTCGTCTGCGCTCAAAGAGATCTGAAAGTTCATTGCTAAGAGAATGAATAGTGAAAGCGGGATGATTAACAAAAAATTCTAGAGTATCGAGTATTTCGTTATATGAACCCACCGAAATTAATCCGAACAGTTGACTTCTGGTATTTTCTGGATGAAAAGCTTCAACTGGAAGGTCAAGAAAGCGAATATGAAAGTCTTTGAGGATCTTATGCCAATCAGGAATAGTCTCCTCCCCGAACCGTTTATTCAACATTTCTTCGAATATATATTTGAGTTCGTTGCGAACTTCGTAAGATATCTCACCTAATTGGTAAGTGCCTCGCAGCGGTTTTAATCCTTCTCTTTCTGAAAAATTTAAGGCCTTTTCTTTCATTTAGTAACGATCCTAATCGTTTGATTGTAAGCAACTTGCTAGAACATGGAAGCTTTTTGTTTTCCGATCTTTCTATGTTATTTTCTATGTTTAGGCAAGACAAAAACTTTTTGAGGATCTTTGGAGCTTGTTGATATTTCGGCGAGCAACCCTTCCTGGCACATTTCTTTGAGACGAGTTGTAGTAGTACGGCGTGTTACTTTCCAAATTTCTTGAGCAGTTTTGGCGTTAATTTTGTCATGCTTCTGAAGATACTGGAAAATGGGTTCTTGCCATAAAGCTGAAGGAACGTTTTTGGTTGATTTTGGATAGAGAGTAACGCGGAAAAAATGATCCAATTCTTCGAATTTCGGCACGGGAATACGTTGATGCCGGCAAGTATCTAACATTCGTTTAAGACCTGATCCCCAGTGTTCAGTTAATTTCAGTTCTCGGAATGTTCTTCCCAATACTTTATTACGGAGCTGTGAAACTCCAGAAAGAGCGCTATCCAGACTTAAACCAAATGGTAAAGATCCAGGGTTAGTGATCTCCAATCGATTGTCAAAAATGGCAATTTGAATGGGAGCTCGATGGTTTGCGTAATCAGCATGAACCAATGCATTCATGACCGCTTCACGAAGGAGCAAAGGTGAATATTGCGGGATTTCTTCACGTCTAATTCCCTTTATAAAAGAACTGATGGAAGTATGACGGCGGACAAAACTAAGAATTTCATCTAATGCCTGTGGAAGGGGGCTTTTAACGTCTTGGTCATCAATAGTTGCATTTTTTGAAATACCTTCAAAGCGCGCCATTCTTATAAGTGGATCGGCAAAAAGTTTGTCTCGGTTTTTTCCAAAGAGCAAAAGTCCGCCTTTCGTCGGATATGTTTCAGATTGATGGTCAATAAATAATTCCAAAGTTTTAGCCTTTGCTTGAGTAAACGTTTTCCCTGCTGCTGAGAATAACTTTTTCGCCAATTCAAAATCTAAATCATCGAAAGAAAACTTACAATCAGGAAGCTGATCAAAGGATGTATGTTCTTTTAAACGGCGTATCTCGGCAATAATATGCGCATCAGCTAAACGATTAGTCGATCCCAGCCTTATAAAAGTTCCCTCGATTTCTCCTTTAGATTTTAAGTGATAAAGACTCGGGCTATAAGGAACGGTAATAATTAAAAGATCGCGCCCTCTCCATGAGCAAAATTGCAAATTTGGAACAAGCAAAGGTGTAACTGAATCGGCAATGGCGTTAGCTACTTTTTCTTCTTCTTGCAGAACGTTTGATAAGCCCACAACTTCTTTTGTTTCGTTCTTAATACCAAGAAGCAACACTCCTCCAGCTGTATTAGCAAAGGCAATTACTGTTTGCACGATTTTTTGCAATGATTGGGTGTTTTCTTTGAACTCGAGCGTTTTTCCTTCGCTTTTTGAAAGAAGTTCCTCTAGCATAATGGCCTCTCTATTGAGATTTAACATGGAAATTAACATAGAAATACGCGAAAGTCAAGATTTCTTATGTTCTTGCTATTGATTGCGTCGTTTTTTGTGCAATTCTGCACTTATCCTAGTTTGCAGAAATTTCCTTTAGCTACTAATAATCTTGGCGGTTAGGAGCTTTCTTACGTCATGATCATTTTGTTGACATCAACAAAATGGTTGCGACTATTTCGTAGTCCTTTCGAACATTCCTAGTCTTGTCTTCCTAAAAATTAGGATATTATAAGTCAGCTAAACGTCGCATTAGGCTGCTATATTTTTTATTGAGTTTCTCAAAGCTATCCTTTACAACATCTTTTTTGTTATTTTGGATAGACTGAATAATGAGACCTCCACTCGGATTAATGGAAACTTGAAAAAGAGCATCTTCGGTAATTCCAGCAGCATCGAGTAAAGCTTTATCTACAAGAATTGCGTGACTATTTCCATGTTTGATTAAGCGTTTTATCATTCATTACCTCCTTTGCATGCTGTTGAATGACATTCCCCTATTAACGACCCTCAGAAGGGGATCCTGAGCGAATATTGCGAAAAGCGTCAGCGGCGCTATTAGATTCTTGAACTGCTATTTTAGCTCTAGTAAACATTTGCCTTTCAAATTCCGCTGTTAATCTTGCCCAGTTGATAGGCTTGGGCGAGGAAGCTAATAAGGTCGATAATAATCGGGCATCTTCGAGCACATTATTCCCGCCTAGCCCTCGGTCGGGAGGCATCGCATGAGCTGCATCGCCAAGAAGGGTAACTCTACCGGAAGGAACCATAGGGAATTGATTGGAGTCAGGGAATTGGGTCGTACGCAAGAGCCAAGGCGCCATCATAGCTTCTGCCGGGGTATCGTATACCAGCTTTTTCAAATTCTCATGCCAAGGTTCGCTTCCCATCACCTGTTTGCAATGGTCTAATATTCGCTTACGATACTCCAATCCTTGATCAAGCTGATACCAAGGAGCCTTCGCATTTTCTATTTCTTCTGAAAGCGCCCAAAAAACTGTAGGACTTCTGTCGACTCGTTCTGAAAAGCATACGCCGAGGGAATGTGAATGGGGTCCCACATAACGAACCAGTCCTGTTTTGTTGAGAGGAAGAAGCTTATCCCACTCGGGTGTGCGGTCAATCTGTCCTCCTAAGATGGCACGATGGATGTCGACTATTTTTGGGACTGACCCAAGGTCATTTCCATACATGGATGGCAAAAGTTCTCTTACAGTGGATGCTCCCCCATCGCATCCAACAAGCAGGTCTCCAGCGGCATACGAGCCATCTTCAAAATGAGCAATCACTTGATTGCCCTTGTCTTCGAACCTTGCGAGGCGCTTGTTCCACTGAATGTTGATGCCTTCCTGCAAAAGGCTTCTTAACTCTGAGCGCAAGAGCTGAACAGCAGCATCTTGCCCCAGCGGAATTCTGAGAAGAGGCTCCATTTTTTCATTCGCACAGGTAAATCCGTCGCCCACATCGGCAATCTTAGCCTTGGCTAGGCGGCCCATTTTGTCAGGCGTCAGCAACGCAGTTAATGCAGCCATACCCAGCGAGCGAATTGAAATCCGATATCCTTGGGCCCGACTTGAAGGACTCTGGTCTCTTTCAAAGACAGTAACATTAAACCCAGCATTGAGAAGACCTTGGGCTAAAGCTAACCCGCCGAGTCCTGCTCCGATAATTAGTATTGATGGATTTTGATCTTGCATTTGATTTGTCCTTTTTTCAATTAACCTCTGCTAGTTTTTTCTTAATTTCAGGGATGGCGGCCCTGGCTTTGGCGCGGCCATGTTCATACATGTACTCATTCATATCGTCGCTAAATGTCCCCATGTCCCGAAATTCCATCCGAATGACGATATCGGCCATGGCAATGGCTTGCGCTATTAATTTTCTATAGGCAATTTCCATCGCTCTTTTAGCTACGCCAAAGAAATGAGAAGGTTTTGCGTCATTCAGCTTTTCACTCAGATCGATCGCAATGATGACCTTCGCTCCATACTTTTTAGCGATTTCTACCGGGAGCGGGCTGGTGACGCCTCCATCGACGAGGTAACGGCCCTCATAGAGAACTGGCTCAAAAACCCCTGGAAAGGAACAAGAAGCCCTAACAGCAATGGGAATCTGTTTAGACGAGAGCTCAATGAGATCGCCGGTATACAGGTCTGTCGCAATGACGATGAGAGGGATTTTTAATTCCTCGAATGTTTTTGACCGGAGGGTTTTTTCCATGAAAGCTTCTAGCGCATGACCTTTCACAATGCCAAACCTGCAATTGAAATAGCTCGTATCTAAAATATCAGACCGTTTCATGCTGAGAAGGATCTTGTCAATCTCTGCTACTTCAGGCTCATCGGCATACAAAGCCCCCACAATGGCGCCGGCGCTGCACCCGATAATTAAATCAGGCCGGATGCCGGCAGCTTCGAGCTCTCGGATGGCGCCTAAATGCGCAAAGCCTTTCGAGCCCCCTCCACCTAGAACTAAAACCGTATGGGCCGGTTTTTTTGCTTGGAATGAGGGAATTTCTGATGGGGTTGCTGTGGAATGATAAGAAGAAGAGCAGCCAGTCAGAAACAAAAGGACGCAAAATAGCTTTTTGGCAGGCATAGGATGATTGGGGAAATTGGCGCCATTATGTCAGAGGGAGAGATATTTTTTAACTAACATTATGCATTGCTGTCTTGATTTTTTGTCAAATTTTTACTTTAGTTGCGCAGCTTGCTGGCGATTTGATGAAAAAGACCATTTTTACCTTCCAAATAGCCGAGATCTTCGTTATCCCGCTGGAGGTTGTTTCTTGCCGTGGAGCTTAAGAAAAATAGAGAGGAGGCCAATGACGCTAAAAATAAGACGGGGCGGCATTTCATCTTGGGGGAAAAGTATTGATGCATGTTGTGCTCAGGCCTATACCAAAAAGACTTCTTTTCTCCCCCGACACGAGTGGAGCGGACAGCCTCAGCGTTCTTAAAATCATAGTATTCCCGCACATAGAATTGCGGGATATTCTTGGGGGCATTAGGAGCGATCGGATGCAGGAACGACTTGTGGGCCAGTGAAAATAGTGCTGAAGGTGCGGAAAGAACGCTTTGCAGGCCGAGGCAAAAGCAATCAGCGAGGAGCGGCCGTGAAGTCAAAATAGGCAGTTTTTTCAATTGCTTGGCGGCTTGATGGGCGCCAAGGGCTAGCAAGACCCGCTCGCTGACGCAGGTGAGCTCTTCGACATTTTTTTGCTTCTCGGCAAGAGCGTTTTCATGGAATTTCATTTTATATTTTTCCAGGTCCTCGCCGCGGGCGCGCCAGGCGCCGTCGGGGGATAATTCCTTAACCGGCTGAAGTCCTTTTACAATAGTTTTTAAGGCATCGGGCTTATATTTATCATCTAATAAACAGGTAAGAGCTGCAAGAGACGGAAGAGTGAAGTTTATTCTAAACATAATTAATTCCTTTATTAAGTTCATTAATTATACTTAATTTAGTGTTATATAAAAACTATAAACAATAGTTGGGTTTGCAAAGCTTAAATAACTAAGCTTTAGACATTTTTCACAACGGAGGGCCGGGAAAAGCGAGGTTCTTTTTTGGGTTCTTCGTTAAGCATGCTTTCGATAACCGCAGGGATGCGCTCATGAAAATGATTGCCCGGGAGGCGCTGGAATGCTTGGCGCACTTGGGCTTGGAATTTGGGATCATGGAGATAGCGCTTGAGAAGCAGTTCCATGTCTTCAAGGTCGTCGATTCTTTCGCCAATGCCATAACGCTCGACGAGATCGAGGTTGACTTTTTCCCATCTTAGCGGCCGGCGTGTGCCGTCGACAAGGACGGGAAGGTGCATCGCCATAGCCTCTTGAATCGTTCCGGGGCCGGGCTTAGTAATGATCAGATCGGCCATGGACATAAGATCGGCAATTTTTTCCGTGAACCCCATCGCGGTCAGGGTGTTGGATTCTTTGATGGGAATTCTCTTGATTTTGCGGACAAGCCGTTTATTTTTTCCACAGCAGACGATGATGTGCGCGCCCAGGTCCATTTGTCCAATTTCCTGCGTGTATTCGATGGAAGCTTCCCCGCCGGATCCTCCCATCATGATCAATATGACGGGTTTCCCTTCAGGAATATCGTATTGTTTGCAGAGCTGGGGGTTTTTCTTAGGGGTAAAGAAATCGGGCCGCAAGGGAAGGCCGATGGTCTCGATGGCCGAGTCGGGTATATGCCGCTGGCGAAGAACTTCGCGGGTGGTGGGAAGATCGTCCCCGATCGTCACCTTGAAATGAGGATGCGTGACGGCATGGAGGCCGTGGACCCAATGGCGAAGATCGTTGTCGGTCGTGATGAGGAGAAAAGGGATATCTCTTTTGCGCGCGGCCTCGGTCGCGGGAAGATTGATATAAGGAATGAGCGAAATGACCAGATCAGGTTTTGTTTTCACGATCTCGCGGGCAATTATTTCTTCAACCTGTCTTTTGCGCGCGCGAAAAATTTTAGGGGCGACATGCTTGGATATGAGGTTCATGGGGCCGATCCATCCCCAGCGGAGCATCGTGTTGTAAATTTCCTCTCCGGAGCGAACGCCCCAGATGCGAAGTTCATCGATGGGATAAACAACGGTAAAATCGTACTTATTTCCGAGAAGGGATTTTAGGGTATTGGCGGCCGCGTTATGACCATATCCTCCATTGCTCGAAAGAACGAGGATTTTCTTTTTAGCGGGGGTGTCTTGCCCCAATAGAGAAGCAAACGGAAAAAGCAGCATAAGCAGGAGTTTCACTCTAGCCTCCTCCCATTCATATAGCGTTTGCTCCCAATCTTGACAAGCATATCACAAAACTTTCTAAGAGTAGTCTTGAAAAAATTTCTTGGTTTTGTTAGATAATGAAATTATGAAGAAAGAACCAATTGCGAAACTAGCCAGCCGGCGCGAGAAGAGCTACCCGGGCAGGGTCGGCAACGAGAAGAGAAGGGCGGTTTTAACGGGGTTCGGGAGTTTTGCAATGGGTTCTAAGCTGTTGTTCTTTGTCCTCGTCCTATTTTCTAGCTGCGTATTTAAATCGCGTACGCCCGTTGTCCTCCATCCTCAAAAAACAGGCGTGGTCACATTGCGCCTCACGGATGAGCAAAGAAATCGACCTCTCATCACCGAAGTTTGGTATCCTGTCGACCCCAGCGCGGCCGCTAAGCCTATCGCAGGGATGTGGGTCCGCTGCCCCGAGGCGCGCAATGCGCCCATTTCTAATGCATCTTCAAAATATCCGCTCATCTTGATGTCGCACGGCAATGGCGGCGATAAAACAAATAATGCCTGGCTTGCCGAAGTTCTAGCAGCCAATGGCTATATAGTCGCAGCTTGCGATCACTATGGGAATACATGGAATAACAAAATCCCCGATTGCTTCATCAAAATATGGGAACGCCCGAAAGACATCTCTTTTATGATCGGCGCTATTTTGGAGCAATTTCCTTTCAAAGAATCGATCGATCCGCAGAAGATCGGATTCATTGGATATTCACTGGGCGGCGTCACAGGCGTCTGGCTTGCCGGGGGCCAAATGTTCGGGTTTGAAAAGCTCGATGTCTCTGTCATCCCTAAGGGGCAAATACCGCCTTTTGTCACGGCCGAAATGATCGCTGCGACAGATTTTTCACCTGTGAAAGACTCTTACCGCGATAGCCGCATTGGAGCCTTTTTTCTCATGGCCCCAGCTCTGGGCAATCTCTTCGATCCAACTAGCTTACAAAAAATCCAGGTGCCTGTTCATATTGTCGCTTCTGAAGGAGACGATCTTGTCCCTCCTGAAACGAGCGCTAAAATTTTAGCGGCAAAAATGAAAAAAGGCGCGCTCACCCTCATTCCCGGCTCGGCCAACCACTATGTTTTCCTCAATGAAGTGACCAAGGGCGGGAAAATGATGCTCGATAAACACCTCGCTAATGATCCCACCGGCGTCGACCGTAGAAGCATCCATGAAGAAATTGCCCTTGCGGCAATTCAATTCTTTATGGATCATCTCTAGAATGGCTATTTCATCTTATGGAACATGGCCCTCGCCGATTTCGGCTGATTGGGTTACCGCTGCGCAAAAGAGGTTTACCAATATTGTCATCGATGGCGATGATATCTATTGGGACGAGATGCGCCCTTCCGAGAACGGCCGCACAGCCCTCATGCGCCGGAAAAAAGATGGGACGCTAGAAGAAGCGGTCCTCCCCTCTTTCAGCGTTCGGACCAGAGTCCATGAATACGGCGGCGGCGCTTTCACCGTCATGGCGGGCAACGTCTATTTCGTCAACGATCGCGATCAGCGGGTTTACTTCCAAGACAAGCCCTTGACCGCTGCGGGCACGCGATTTGCCGATCTTCATGTGGCAGGGTCCCATCTTCTGGCGATCGGCGAACATGGAACGGAGAACTTTCTTGCGGCAATCGACCTGGCTACAGGAGCTGTCGAAAAAATCGCCGGCGGCCATGACTTTTATGCCTCGCCCGCTCTTTCCCATGATGGCAAAAAACTCGCCTTCCTCACTTGGGACCATCCCAATATGCCTTGGGACGGCACCGATCTTTGGGTGGGCGACTACGATGCAGGGAAAATCTCCAATATCCAACATGTGGCCGGCGGAAAGACCGAGTCGATCTTTCAGCCGCAGTGGTCTCCTGCAGGAGAACTATATTTTGTTTCGGATAAGACCGGCTGGTGGAACATCTACAAAAATAATCAGCCTATTTGCCCCATGGAGGCCGATTTTGGTCTGCCCCAGTGGGTCTTTGGCATGTCGACATATGGTTTTGTTGGGAATGAAGTTCTTTCCTCCTACCAGAAGCTCGGACAGACCTCTTTAGCCCTTCTTCCTCCCCTGCGTCCCATGGATCTGGGCAAAACTTTCTATACCCAAGTCCGCACAGGAAAAGGTTTTGCCGTTTTTATTTGCGGGTCCGCCACGGAAAGTAAAATGGTCGTCCGATTAGACTTAGCGACGCAAAAGCTCGAGACCCTCGCTCACAACTTAGCTCCCCACATCGATCCCGCTTATTTTTCCAAACCAGAACCGCTCGCTTATCCCAGCAGCAATGGCCGCACGGCCTATGGTTATTTTTATCCCCCCTCGAATAAAGAACACACAGCCCCGCAGGGAGAGCTTCCTCCCCTGCTTATTTTCACACATGGGGGCCCCACTGCATCGACTTCGAGCTCCCTCGATTTACGAGTGCAATACTGGACGTCGCGCGGCTTCGCTGTTCTCGATGTCGATTATGGCGGCAGCACAGGTTATGGCCGAGCCTATCGCGATGCGCTCAAAGGCAACTGGGGCATCGTCGATGTCGAAGACTGTCAAAATGGCGCCAAGTACCTGATCGAAAAAAAGAGGGTCGATCCCCAAAAAATTGCGATCCAAGGCGGCAGCGCAGGAGGCTATACTACGCTGGCGGCCCTCACCTTTGGCAAGCTTTTCACGGTGGGCGCAAGCTATTATGGCGTCAGCGATCTCTCAGCTCTGGCTGAACAAACCCACAAGTTTGAATCCCACTACCTCGAAAGCCTCGTCGCCCCCTACCCCGCCCGTAAAGACATATATAAGGCGCGTTCGCCCCTTTATAGCGTCGATAAGCTCCATTGCCCGGTCATCTTCTTCCAAGGGACCGAAGACCTCGTCGTGCCCGTCAATCAAGCTGAAATGATGTACGAGGCCCTCAAGGCCCGTGGAATCCTGACCGAACTCGTTCTGTATGAAGGAGAACAGCATGGCTTCCGCCGTGCGGAAAATATCCGGGACGCCCTTCAAAAAGAACTCGCCTTTTACCTAAAGGCCTGGGGCATCCAGAGATAAGTCCTTCTTAAAATAATCTTTATATACAAGCTATTAATCTTCAGTATTTTGTTTACAATTAACTATATTATTAATATAATATTAATATAAATTAAACGTGAGGTTAATATGCAATCATTACTAAATATAACATTTAATGCGGCTGCAATCGCTAGCAAACCTGTGCTTCCTTTAATCGGCGCTGGCGCTTTTGGTTATTTTTTGACGGATTTAAATCACCAATATTTTGAATACCTCCGCGCTTCTACAAAAAATGATTCCATGCTGAGAAATTTTGTAATGGGCGGTACGCTTAATACTTTAGAGTACGCTGTACCCATTGCTGCCTTTATTTGCCTCCCGTTAGACCCTTTTGGTATTTCTATTCGCGTAGGGATGGCAACAAGAATTATTTTTACTCTCGCTAAAATAGACCCAATGAAAGCCATCAAGGAAAAGATGGCCTCTTTGTTGACTGTACTAGTTGCTTTAAAAAATGGTGCGATGAAATTGCTTAAAGCGGCATTGGCAGGAATAGTTAATTTAATTAAATATATGTTTGATTGTGCCGTTAACTATTTTGGAAAAAAACTGATTGAGTTAGAGCCAGCCATGGTCCATAACGAAATGGGCAAAAGTAGACTCCATATCAGTACAGTTAAAACAAATGCAGAATTTCCGCTTAACGAGACCAACGTTGACGTAACTTCGCAGTCAGAGACGGTGGACTTCGCACCTGCTACTGGAAAAGGGTCCGCAACGACAGCAAAGAAACCAAAATCGAAAACTCAGCCGCGCGCAAACGTCCGAACGACAAACGTGTCCGGTGTAAATAATCCATTCTTGGCTATCAGAAATGTATCCAACGATTTGACCAAGAAGAGCGCTGCACCGGTTGCCCAAGCGATGGGCGCCACCAGCGGGGCCTATGACGACATCGACGGGGACTACCGTCTATCTGAAAAAGTTGTCGACGTACAGCCAAAACAGCTGCCAGCTCCCCGATTTACGGAGATCAAGTATCCTAAATTACCGCGCATGCCGCAGGTTAATAAAGCTCCGGTATTGAACCGCCCGGTAATCAAGCCGATAGCGCCCGTAGCTCCGAGACAGGCACCTAAAACTGTTAAAGTTTTTGAGTTTGCGAGATCAGGCTTAAAACTTGCGAAAAAACTATAAGCCTCGGATAAGGCCGCCGTCGCAGGCGATCGCTTGGCCGGTGATATAGCCGGCCTTTTCTGACCCTAGGAAAGTTGCCAAACTGGCGTATTCTTCAGGACGGGCCAAACGTCTTGCGGGGATATGACGGACCAATTCTTCTTCGCTCACGCCTAGTTCTTTCAAGCGCTCTGTCTGGGTATATCCTGGAAGGAGTGCATTGACCGTAACGCCATCCTTCGCTACTTCTTGACTGAGCGTTTTCATGAGGCCGAGAAGGCCTGCGCGCAGACTGCTGGAAACCGTCAGTCCAGAGATAGGCTCTTTAGCGGCGGTTGATGTGCTGAGAAGAATGCGGCCCCACTTCTGGGATTGCATGAAGGGAAGAGCTTCATGGATGCTTTCAACGGCGCTGAGCCAAAGCCTTTCAAATCCTTTGACCCAATCTTCTCTGCTTACTTTTAGGAAATCGCCTTGGGGAGGGCCTCCGGTGTTGGTCATGAGGATGTCGATGCCGCCTAACTTCTTTACCGCATCTTTGACAAGTTGCGCGCCGGAGCCGGCTTGATCCAAATCACACACGAAAAAAATGGAGCCCGGCGCTTGCTTTTGAGCTTCTTTGAGATGCTTCTCGTCGCGTCCGCAGAGGGCCACGAGGGCGCCTTCTGCAGCGAAGGAGGCCGCGCAGGCCAGCCCCAGTCCGCTGGAAGAGCCTTGGATGAGAACGCGCTTATTTTTAAGTTTAAGGTCCATGAAGGCTCATTAAAACATTTTTGGCATAATCAAAGCTAGTGCGAGAAAAAGCGGGATGCGAAATACGCGGATAGCGCCGGCCAAACATTTCTTGGGCCAAAGATGTGATCGCGGCCAGATCATAGGGATTGGTATAAGCAATCCGGTCATCGAGGGGGGCTTCCCGGAAATAATCATCGATCGTTGTCCATGAAGACGCAATCGAGGGCGTTCCCAGTTTGGCCGCTTCGAGATATGTCAGGCCCGGGAGCTCGTAAAAAGCGGGATGGAGATGGAGCCCTGCATGGGCCATCGCGCTGAGAAGCATGGACCTTGTGAGCTTTTTTTTGCCGGGCATTTGTAAAATATGGAGGCTGCCGCTTTTCATGGTGGGCAGAGTTTGGCTGATGACAAAGGTGGGGGCCTTGCGGTATTTGTAGATGGCCTCCAAGCAGCTTTTTTCGTACTCAAAATTTGCCGTAAGCGTAGAGATAAAGACGAGGGGCATCGGTAAATCTTTTGTCGCAAGGATCGTGGCGAGCTGATTTTTGCGCAGTTCCATGCGGCCGATCTGAAGGATGTACTCGCCGGAGGCCAGGCCTGTGGCTTGGAGAAATTCTGCTGTGGGGCTGCACTTGCCTTCCGCAAAACCAGGGGGCAGCATAACCGTCGCAACTTTAGAGGAGGGGCAGTCTCTCAAATAGGTGGCTGCTTCTTTCGACGTGTTGGCGATACAAACTTCTGCGTCTTTGATGACATCGTAATTGCCCATGATGGTCTTCAGCGGCGGGGCCGAGTAGTAATGCACAAGGCGGGGGTTTTCGATCAGACGCTCCAGCGAGAGAGGATATCCGTGGTCGGACTCGTTATCGAGCATGCCGCGCACGTAGCGAAAAAAACCCCACATAGAGCTAGCGTACAACGTCATGTCTTCATGGAAGCCCATGAGGGCATAGGGAATGTTGGCAAGACGAAGCGAATGGTAGACGGGCCGGAGGTCAAGGCATGTATTCGAAAGCAGGGCCATGTCATAGGCTGCAAGGTCCAGGGGATCCTCGACAAAATCTGCGGTGCAGCCGAGTTTGCGCAGCCCATCGCGCAAGGAGACGAGGACCTTGGTGTCCCCTCCCCATTTAATCTTCTCGCCATAGCGCGACAGAATTCCAATCCTCATAAAATTCAAAGTATGAAACTGGATAGGCACTAGTCAACAAATATGTTGGAGCGTAAAATACGTCAGATACGGAGGAATCTTTATGGTTAAAGAAAAAACATCGCACACGAAAGAAGAAAAGAAAAAGCCTCTCATGACGCTGAAAGAAAAGCGCAAGGCAAAAGAAGAAAAGAAAAAGGCCAAAGGGCATTAATTCTTATAGAGAAGGTTGGTCAAGGATCAACCTTCTTTTTTTATAAAAAGAAAAATCGATTCCATTTCATCAGGGCTCAGCCCGCCATGCATCGCGTAGAACTTCTGCTCAAATTTTCCTTTTTGGTACCACCAGACAGATTGATTGGCATGGGGCAAAATAACGAGATTGCCGACGCGGGATAAGAACTCTGGGGAAACTTGCCGGCTGCCGAAGAGCCCCGCCTTGATCAAATCTTGCGTGGGTATTACGTCGGCAAGATGTCCTAAGCGCTTGGTTAGGATGTCTTGCAATTCTTTCATCTTATCTTCTTTGACATAGAGGAAAAAATCGCGGGAAGAACCTGCCGGGACGATGGGCTGCCCTGCTTTTGTGCATTTGAAAAAGGCCTCGATGCCCGGGATTTCCTTATTGAGAAAGTAGGTTGTTTTTGGGTCGATGGACGTCATCCCATGGTCGGCCGTGATGAGAAGGGCAATACGCTTATGGGGAAGATTTTGATAAAAGTTTTCAAGAGCGGTAAAACAATGATCGATAGCTTTTTCGACAGGTTCGCTCTCGATGCCGTGCCGATGGGCTTCCGAGTCGATATCGGGAAAATAGACATAAAAATATCCGCGATCCTGCCTTTGAACAAGATCTGACAATTTTGCGAGTCCTGCCCCGAACTCGGGATAGGGGCAAGAAAGCCCTCCTTGAAACATTGCATGCGAATAAGATGATGCGGCGATCGATTGAGGATGAAAGATGAAAGAAGGAACTTCGACATTTTGTAGCACAGATGGAGGCGGAAATATTTGCTCAGGGGCCACGTTAATTTTAGTAAGGGTGTTGGGGTTTTTGTCGCCGGCTTTCGAAAAGAGAAGAGGAGCGATCACCGTATCTAATACGGGCTCGTAATAAAACCATTCAAAGACGCCGCTTTGCCCCACCTCTAAGCCCGTCGCCAAGGTCGTGATGTGGGCGGCCGTGGTCGAAGGGAACTGCGAGGTGATTTTAGAGGTGATGCCGCTCTGCAGAAAACGTTGCAAAAAGGGATATTTGTCTTTGTATTTCTCAAAAAAGCGCCAACCAAAAGCGTCAATCACCACAAGAATGACGTGGTCATAAGAGCCGGGCCCGGTGCAATCGGGAGGAAGGCCTCCCTCCCCTTCTCCTAAGAGCCGAAAGATCGTCGCCGGGATTTGTGAGAAGCAATATGTCGAGTAAAGAGGAGCTCTCAAAGAACTTCGAAAATGCGAAGCATCAACGGCACGGATCGATTTTTCATTCAGCATGGAAGTAATCTCGTATGTTTTGGGCGGCGATTTTGGACATGAGAGTGCGGCATTCGATGGTGGCCGAACCGATGTGAGGTACGATAAGGCAGCGGGGCATATGGCAAAGAGGATGGGAAGCAGGAAGGGGCTCGGGATCTGTGACGTCGAGAGCTGCGCCGCGCAATATTCCTTCTTGCAGCGCACGGGTGAGATCATCGGTATTGACGATGCTCCCCCTGGCCATATTAATGATGATAGGGCGTTTCTTCATCTTTTGCATGGCAGCCCAGTTGATCATGCCTTTGGTCTCAGGTTTTAAGGGAACATGCAAGGAGATGTAATCGGATGCTTCATAAAGCTCTTCGAGGGAAATTTGACCCTTTGGATGGTAAGCGATGATCTGCATGCCAAAAGCGGCAGCCCGTTTAGCGACAGCTTGGCCGATGCGGCCAAAGCCGATGATGCCAAAAAATTTTCCTTTAAGTTCTTCGCCCAGGAGCAAAGACGGCTCAAATCCCCGCCACTGGCCCGAAAGGACATACTCTTTGCCCTCAGGGATGCGCCGCACCAAGCTCAAGAATAGGGCCATGGTAAGATCGGCGGTGCTTTCTGTGACCGTGTCGGGAAGGTTATAGACCCGGATGCCTTTCTTTTCAGCCGCTGCCAAATCAATATTGTCGAGTCCGGCGGCCCAGTTCGAAATAACTTTTAAATTTTTAGCCCGGTCAAGGACCTCAGCGTCTAACCGGTCGGGTATCGTCGACAAGATCCCGTCAAATTGCGGGACAATCTCGAGCAACTTCTCTCGAGAAAGGGTTGCGTCTTCTCCATTTTCCTCGACGTGGAATCGGTCCTCCAAAAACTGGCGGGGATTGCCGGGCAGCTTGCGGGTAATGAAAATCTTAGGCATAGATCCCGATCACTTTAGCAGTTTGGGATTTGCAAAGATAGGCCGTCAAATTGAGGGATAGACAGAGCGCGCTATAAAAAAACCAACAATTTTAATTTCTGGATAGGAGATTTTGAGAAAATCATGAGCAGCTCGAAAATGGGTCCCTTGAGTTAGAACGTCGTCAAAAAGCCATATTTCGGAAAAGCTGTTGTGGGGCTCGATTTTTTGAAGAATGCAAGGGAGCTCGGGATTGTTTTTGCGCGAGCAGTTCGCAAATGTTCCCCAAGGGCATAAACCACCTTAAAAGCTTAAGGTTTCTATCATCATATGCGGCACTATCTTTTGCTGCAGAGGGAGGAATAGGTACGAGTATTGCGTTTTGAGCTCTTACAGAAATCTCTTTGGTTTGCGCAATGGATAGGCGAAATCGATCAGCCGCATCTTGTATCGCGCGTTCCTTATAATCCCAATCCGGCATGCCCATGCGATTCATTGGTTTTTTGTAGTTAAGGATGAGCCTGTTTACTTCGCTAAAAGCGGCGCGTTCTCCTGATGTGTATTCTCCAAGATAGTAAATTTCGTCCTCACTTTTGAGATGAAAATGAGAAAGAAGAGTTAACTCATCAATGCGCTTGAGAAGCAGAGGTGAGGAGCTTTCGAATTTCGCCATAATCTTTTACGCGTATAGCTCCCTTTTCTTCGAATTTTCGAGGCCAAGTAAGAGAGGGATTGAGAAAGTTGTTTTCTAAAATGATCAATTTCCTTCCTTGTTGCAAAGCCGCTTTTGCTTGGACGAGTGTTCCAGAAGTCTCGCCGGCTTCAACAATAATAGTAGCCTCTGTTAACGCTGACATCGTGACGTTTCTTTCGGGAAAAAAGAAGCGATTTTCTCTATATGTTTGTTTTGTGTATTTGGTGAAGGGGACTTGACTAATTAAGAGAAAGTCGCGTGCAATTTGGTCTTGAAGATCACGATTTTCGGGCGGATAGCATTGGTTAAGCGGTGTCCCTATAACAGCAACAGTAGTTCCCTTTGCTTCAATGGCTGCAAGATGAGCCGCTGTGTCAACTCCCCTTGCTAAACCCGAAACGATAGTAAAACCATCTTGCACCAATTTTTTTACAAGAAATTGGGTCCTCTCAATGCCTTCTTTTGTGGGGTGCCTTGTCCCGACAACTGCGACGCTGCGTAAATAGGAAAGCTCCCAATTCCCCTGATAATAAAGAATTTTAGGGGCATAACGTGCGTCTTTGAGCCGCTCCGGAAACATTCCATCGCCGTCTATCCTTACACCAAAGTAAGGAAGATTTTTGAGTACAGGAAATAATTGTTTCTTATATTCGTTAACGAGCTGAGGCTCGACGAGCGCGGAAGCTAGATGTTGAGGATAATCTTGAAGGTCATGGGAAAGGCTTCGAAAAGATGCATGAGGACGATCCCACAAAGCCTCATAAGCGCAAATTTCATCGATCGGCGAAAGAATAGAATATTGCTCCATACCTTTATTGTAGTGTAAAATTCAAAAAAACTGGTAGGATTCTTTGCTATGAATAAAAAAAGCCTCTCTGTTTTCATGCTCGCGATGATCAACGTTGCCGCTATCGGCAGCGTAAAGAACTGGCCTACCATGGCAGAATACGGATTCGCTTCCGTCTTCTATATGCTCCTGGCCACATTGATATTTTTTCTTCCAACTGCCCTAGTTTCAGCCGAGCTCGCCACGGGCTGGCCTAAAAGCGGCGGCGTCTTTGCCTGGGTCAAAGAGGCGTTTGGTCATCGCTTGGGCTTCCTGTCCATTTGGTGCATGTGGATCGAAAATGTGATCTGGTATCCCACCATGCTGGGCTTCATAGCCGCGTCGGTAACCTACATTTTCAACCCTGCCCTTGCCGAGAGTAAATTGTTTATCTTCTTTTTTGGCGTCGCTATTTTTTGGATCGCCACACTCGTCAACATGTTAGGGATTCGGACGTCTGCCTGGATTAGCAGCGTTGGCGTTGTACTCGGAACATTTATTCCCGGAATCTTCATCATCGTCGTGGGCCTTGCTTGGTATTTTGGCGGATCGCCCATTCATGTTAACTTTTCTTGGGATGGTTTTTTCCCTGACATGTCGAGCCCGACGCAGCTCGTCTTTTTCGCAGGGATCATCCTCTCTTTTTGCGGCTTAGAAATGTCGGCTATCCATGCGCGCGACGTGGAAAATCCTAAAAAGAATTACCCCCGCGCGATTTTGCTGACGGTTCTCATAGTGCTGGGCTTATCGGTTTTGGGCGTGCTCGCCATTGCGATGGTGATCCCGCAAAACGATATCAGCTTGACAGCGGGGACCATGCAAGCTATCTCCGCTTTTGTCGATGCTTACAATCTCCGTAGCATGCTCGGCATCATGGGCGGCCTCATCGTTATCGGCGCGATCGCTTCCCTCAGCACCTGGATCGTGGGTCCCACAAGAGGCGTGCTCGCCGCCGCAGAATCGGGCGATCTTCCCCCCCGCTGCCGCAAGCTCAATAAACACGGCATGCCTTCCTATCTCCTCTTTTTGCAAGCGATCGTCGTTACGGCCTTGAGCCTTCTTTTTGTCTATATGCCCACCACGAGCGGCGCGTATTGGATCTTAACGGTCCTCGTCGTCCAAGTCTATCTCGTGATGTATCTGCTCATGTTTGCAGCGGCCATCAAACTCCGCTACAAACGGCCCCATGTCCCCAGGGCCTATAAGATTCCTGGCGGAAAAATAGGTGTTTGGATCGTATCCGGGCTTGGCATCTTAAGCTCGCTTTTCGCGCTCTTCATCGGATTCTTCCCCCCCTGCGCTGATCGCTGCAGGTAATACGACATTCTTTGTCAGCTTCTTGGTGATCGGCATGATCCTTGTCTGCGTCGGACCTTCCATTATCCTCTGGTTTAAAAAGCCCGAGTGGAACCGCAAACTCGAACACGAAGGCAAAGGTGACGAGTAGCTGGGAGTCTTCTCACGCTTGGTACGACCGGGTTGTCGGCGAAAAGGGGCATTATTATCACCAAAGCGTCATCCTTCCAGGAGTGCTGCGGCTTCTAAAACTGTCGCCCGGCGATCGTCTTTTGGACGTCGCGTGCGGCCAGGGCATTTTAGCGCGCAGCCTTCCCAAGGGAGTCGACTACGTCGGCGCTGACGCCTCCCCTTCTCTCATCTCGGCCGCAAAGCAAAAATCCAAGCATCAATTTCTTGTCGCCGACGCCACAAAACCCTTCCCTTTAGAAAAAGAAAGTTTTACCGCCGCCACGATCATTCTGGCCCTCCAGAATATGGAGAGAGGCGACCTTGCCCTCCAAAATATTTCTCCGCTTCTAAAAAAAGGGGGCCGCCTCGTCCTCGTCTTGAGCCACCCCTGTTTCCGGATCCCCCGCCAATCGAGCTGGGGCATCGATGAGGCTAAAAAGCTCCAATACCGCCGCATCGACCGCTATCTGACCCCGATGTCGATCCCCATCCAGACGCATCCCGGCCAAAAAGGCACCGTCGAGACCACGACCTACCATCAGCCCCTTTCGACGTACAGCCGCTGGCTCCACGAGGCCGGTTTTGCCATTCAGGAGATGGAAGAGTGGGTATCTGACAAGAAAAGCACCGGCGGAGCCGCCCGGATGGAAAACAGGGCCAGGGAAGAATTTCCTTTATTTTTGGCCATCAAAGCGGAATATCGCGCTTCTTCTTCCGCTCTTTAGCCTCTTTGATGCGCTGGTCCCGCCGATCGATCGCTTCTTGAAAACGCCTCTTCTCTAACGGAGTTTCAGCAAGGACCTTGGCCACCGGCGTCGGTTTCTTGTTTTCATCCAAAGCAACAAAGGTAAAATAAGCCGATAGAATATGCCGTTTCTCCCCCGTCACGTAGTGCTCGGCATCGACGCGGACCCCGATCTCCATCGAGGTTCGCCACGCGTGATTAATGGCCGCCTTAAAAAGAAGAATATCACCCTGCCCCGCCGGCTGCAGAAAATGGACCGAATCGATGGAGGCCGTGACACACGTTTTTTTGCTATGCCGTTCTGCCACGACGAGCGCCACCCGGTCGCAAACCGCCATAATCATCCCTCCAAACGCCGTCCCGTACGAGTTTAGATCATTAGGAAAAATTTTATACGTATGGTTTTCAACGGCGGACGCCGCGACTGTTTTTGGCGATAAATTATTTTCCATTTTCAAGGCTTCCTCTTTCTGTTACCATTAAAATGGAGCTATAACATGTGTGGAATTTTTGGGTATATAGGCCCCGATGATGCGGCCGAAATTTGTCTTACCGGTTTAAAAAAACTGGAATACCGCGGCTACGACTCGGCAGGGCTTGCCGGCGTAGTGAACGGAGAGCTTCTCTATTGCAAGGAAGTGGGCAAACTCCGCAACCTCGAACAGGCCTGGGTTCCGAAAAAGCTCGACCTGGCTATCGCCCATACCCGCTGGGCCACCCATGGAGTCCCTTCCAAAGATAACGCCCATCCCCAGTTCGATGAGCATTTCCACATCGCTGTCGTTCACAATGGCATCATCGAAAACCACCACCAACTCCGCGAGATGCTCCGCGCTAGCGGGACTGTATTCCGGTCCGACACGGACACCGAAGTGATCGCTCAGCTCATCGCCCACTTCTATGAAGGCGATTTCGTCCTCGCCTTCCAAAAAGCCGTCGGGCTCCTACAAGGGTTTTGGGCTCTGGCCGCGATCCACAAAAATCATTCCGATTACATTGTAGCCTCCGCCAAGGAAAACTCTCTGGCCGTAGGACATAATCCCCTTACCGGCGAGACCTTCATTTCTTCCGATCCCAATGCATTTCAGCATTCGGACCTCGATGTCCTTTTTCTCAAGAGCGATGAAGTCGCCGTCGTGCGCAGCAATCAAATCGAAGTCTTCGACGATAGCCATACCCGCATTGAAAAAGCCGTCGAGCGCCTCACTCTCGAAAATCTGACCCACTCCAAGGGTGATTTTGAGCACTTCATGCTCAAAGAGATCTTCGAGCAGGGAGAAACCATCACCAAGGCCGTTCATAGCCGTTTTATCGAAGAGTTTGGTTCCGTCGAATTTGAGAACTTCGCTTTCTCTCCCCAAGAACTCCAGTCCGTCAAACGCATCCTCATTTTAGCTTGCGGCACCTCTTGGCATGCAGGATCCTTAGCCGCGCTCCTCTTAGAAGACAAAGCCCGCATCCCCACCCATGCCGAAATAGCTTCCGAGTTCCGTTATCGCAACCCGATCATTTCCGAAGACACGCTCGTCATCGCGATCAGCCAATCGGGCGAGACGCTCGATACGATCGCTGCCGTTCGCGAAGTGAAACGCAAAGGCGCCAAAGTCCTCGCCATTTGCAACGTCCGCAATTCCACCCTCACCCGTGAAGCCGATGGCGTCATTTTCCTTCGCGCCGGGCCCGAGATCAGCGTCTGTTCCACGAAAGCATTCACCAGCCAGATCACAGTCCTCTCTCTTTTGGCCTCCTCATGGGAAGATTGCGCCATATCAGCTGCGAAGAAGGGCAAGCCTTCCTCTCCGAAATCCGCCGCCTCCCCAGCGTCGTCGAAGAAGTCTTAAAACAAAGCGCCCAAATCGCCAAGCTCGCCGAAAAATATGCCCGCTTCGAGCACTTTTTCTTCCTCGGCCGGCATTACATGCATATCACAGCCCTCGAAGCCGCCCTCAAACTCAAAGAAATCTCCTACCTCAATGCGACCGCTTACCCTGCAGGCGAGATGAAGCACGGCCCTATCGCCCTCATTAACCCCGACCTCGCCGTCATCGGACTCTGCGGAAGCGGCCTGACCTACGAAAAGACCCTCAGCAATCTCGCCGAAATCAAAGCCCGCGGAGGGCCCCTTCTCGCGATCGCCTTCGAAGGCTCTCAGGAGGTCGAGCTTATCGCCGATGATGTGCTCTATATCCCATCCATCTGCAATGAGCTTGCGACGATCCCCTATTCCGTAGCCTGCCAGCTTTTGGCTTATTACATCGCCCGCATCCGGGGCACTGATATCGACCAGCCCAGAAACCTCGCCAAATCCGTCACCGTTGAATAGTCATAACCTGCTAATAATAAGCTTCTAACATAAAGGCCTAGACGCAAACCCTCGCTAACCCTTTCATTTTAAATAGCTTCCGACGTTATATTTTAATTGACCCATAAATTAAAAAAATATATAATAATAGATAAAGGAAAACATATTTATGAGCCAACCCATTAATGTTAATAACAACAATCAGCAGCCTGCTGTAGCGCAAACTGGCTTCGTCTTCCAGCAGAAAGCCGATGCCGCGACCCTGCAGATCGGCAATCGCAAATTCACCATTACGGGGGTTAGGTTCAAGGATTTTGGCGCTGATAAATTTATAGATATTTCCCTCAAGCCAGCCCTTATTCGTCGGATACAACATATGTTGCAAGGCCGCGAAGCCGAATTCACAGATCTGCAGGAATTTACGATTACCATTGAAGAAGCCTTTGGCGTAACGGAATATCTCCAAGAAGGACAAAAATCCCATTATTTCTTCGATCCTCGGCGCATCATGGAAAAGCCCACACACCTTCAATTGTTTGCCAGTGGCCAACTAAAATGCGAACTGTGCTTTTTCAAAAATAGCCGAGACATAAAAAAAGCTTCATTGAAGCACGAGACAAGACCCCAGCTAATAATGACGCAGCTAAAGAAGTTGCTCAGCTTGCTCTAGCTATTAGAAGGCAAAACCAAGCAGATGAATACGCTATTCTCAATCCGCCTTCTGCAATCACTCCTCCCAAAAAACCAGCAGCGCCTCCAGCTCAACCGGCAATTCAAGCCCCTCCCCCTGCTGGCAACAATAACAATGCATCGCCTCCAGTTCCAACTCAAAAAGTCGGACAACAAACCAACCAGCAGCCAAAAAATAACGGAATCAGCTAATGTGCGGATGTGAAGTACCGTACAAAGCTTTATCTCGCTTTTCTATCCGTTGCTGGCATTAGCACCCTACTTGCCTTAAGTATCGTCTATGAAGAGATGCAAGACTTTATCTTCCACGAAATGCAAAGCAAAGTGCTCAGTATCGCTGCTACGACAGCCTCCACTATAGATCCTGAACTCCTCAAACAGATCAAATCCCGCTCAGATGAAAATAGCGAAGCTTATAAAACCCTCGTGCAGCAGCTTCGAAAAACCCGCGATGCCAACCGCAGGGATGATGTCTATATCCGCTATCTCTATACGGAAACCCTTAATCCCTCCGACCCCAATTCGTTCATCTATGGCGTCGATGCGGAAGAAAACCCTGCCGATATTTCGAATGCCGGCGATCCCGATTTAGATCCCGCGCTCATTCCTGTTGCCAAACACATCAACCAGCCCAAAGCGCTCGATGAATTTGATTATGACCGATGGGGTGTATGGCTCAGCGGATATGCGCCCGTTTTTGACAAAGACGGAAAATATGTGACCACCGTAGGGGCCGATATGCGGGCCAGCGACGTTTTAGCAAAAAGCCACATGATCCTCTTGTATGAAATACCCGGATTATTAGCATCGTTCCTCATCGCCTTTATCTTGGCCTCGATCCTGTCGAAGCAAGCATCTAATGCCCTATGTAGAATTACCGACACCGTCCATGAAATCGAAAAAGGAAATTTTGACAAACAACTGCATCTCAAAACCCATGATGAATTCAGCGAAGTGGCCGAATCTATCAACGCCATGGAAAAAGGCCTCAAAGAGCGCGAACGGCTAAAAATTAGCTTTGCCCGCTATGTCTCTCAACAAGTGTTTGAGAAGATCATGAAGTCCGACACCCCGACGAAGCTCGAAGGAGAACGCCGCAAGATCACCGTCCTTTTTGCCGACATTCGGCATTTTACCCATCTCGCAGAGCAGCTCTCCCCCGAACAAGTCGTCGCGCTCCTGAATGAGTATTTCGAGCAGATGCTAGAAGCGATATTCTCCCACGGAGGAACCCTCGATAAATTTATCGGCGACGGGCTCATGGCTGAATTCGGGGCCCCGCTCGATGATCCCATTCAAGAAAAAAATGCCGTCCTCACCGCCCTCGCCATGCAAAAATCGGTCAAGCTGCTCGGCGAAAAATGGCGCAAAGAGGGCAAACCAGCCTTGGAAGTCGGCATTGGGATCCATACCGGAGCCGCCGTTGTAGGCAATATCGGCTCAGAGCAGCGCATGGAATATACCGCCATTGGCGATACGGTCAATATTGCGTCTCGCCTCCAGGCCGCAACGAAAGAGCTGCATACGCCCATTCTTATTAGCGAGTCAACGTACCAGGGCTTAAAAGGAGAGTTTCCCGCGCAAAAAGTGGGACCTCTCGCCCTTCCGGGCCGTACCGGCGAAATAATTGCTTACACTCTTATTTCCTAAGAAATTTTTCTTACCATTTTGCGCTTTAAACAGCATTGAAAAGTTCAATCTGTTATGATCTTTATTAAAGATTTAGGTTTTTATGGACAAAATTTGCAGGTTAACAGGCGCTTTTCATTCTGTTTTATTTTCACTCTGCGCTACCCCTTGCATTGCGGCTGAAGAATTGCTTGGGCCAATGGACAATTATCATGCTAGCAATGGCAGTCTCGCCAACTTTCCTTGGCCGTCTTTAAACATCCAGGGCGATCTTGACCTGAGCGGCCGCACCGAGTTAACATCGCTGCCTCAAGGCTTACACGTTAGCGGCAATCTTAATCTTAGCAGCTGTACGGGGTTAACATCTTTGCCCCAAGGCTTGCGCGTTGGCCGTTCTATGAACCTTCGCGATTGCACTGCATTGGCATCTTTGCCACAAGGCTTACATATTGGCGGCAATCTTTATCTTAGCCGCTGTACGGGGTTAACAGCGCTGTCCCAAGACTTCGATGTTGGCGGCGATCTTTTCCTTGATGGCTGTACAAGATTAACATCTTTGCCCACAAGGATTATAAATTTGGGTCTTCGAGCCGATGGCAAAACTCGGTCAGTCAATCTATGTAATACATATCTCTCACAACGGATCATCCAAATTCTTCAACAAGCAAATGCTCCCGGCATGCAATTTTACACGGCGCAGGCTGCAAGGATCCCTACCGTGGCATTCCAAAATTTAGATCAGGCTCTCGAATTTTGGCTTGAAACTTCGGAAGATAGTTCTCTTAAAATGCCTCGCCTTATCATTAGCGAACATGCACAACATGTTATTTCCTTCCTTGAACGGCTTACAGTAACTGCGGAATACCAAAACCGTGTAGCGCGGCCGCTTCTTGCTACACGCGTCATCACAGCTTTTCATTACATGCAGGAGGATGAGGAAATTAAAAAACGCATCATCGATTTTATATGCGAAGGATCAACATCTTGCGATGACAGGCGTATTTCAGCAGTAGCTGAAATTGAAGTGATGATCCGTATCTACGAGCTAGAGAAAAGCGGCGGATCAGAGGAGGCCCTTAAAAAAGCTGGGAAAAGTTTCTTGCTTCTCGATAAGGTAAATGAGAAAGCAAAAGCACATATAGAAACTCTCCCCTATGTAGACGAGATCGAGGTCTATTTAGCCTTCCAAATCGGTCTTGCCAAGCGGTTTGATCTTCCTATTTCCACGAGAAATATGATCTTTAGAGGATGCGCCCAAATAGAAGATGACGAGATTGTCAAAATCGGAGATGACATCGTGAAAGCTTATTCCGATAAAGAATTGGATAAATTCTTAAAAACATGGGGCCCCTGGATCGTGCACCAAAGGCGCCTATCGGTTCCCACGTATGAAAATCTTCCAGAAGCTAATTATCTACTGGGAAAAGAGGATATCTGCCTGATCACTCAAGATCCTCCAAAAGCCCCCGTTTTATATAAGGGAAATGTCTATGAGTACGAAGCGTTCGCTAGATGGTTTGTCCAAAAGGGCACAGACCCAATGACACGAGAGACCATTGACATTAAGCAGCTCAAGCGGATCAAACACAAGGAGTAATTTTAAAAATACTTGGATTTGTATGGATAGAATTAGTAATTCAACAGTTTCTTTTCAGCCGCCTTCATTTTCTCTCGGCACGCTCCCTTCTATTTCCGCTGAAGAATTGTTTAGACACATGGACGATTATCTAGCTAAAAATGGTAGTCTCGCCAACTTTCCTTGGCCGTCTTTAAATATCGAGGGCGATCTTAACCTTAGCAGGCGCCCCGGGTTAACATCTCTGCCTCAAGGC
This sequence comes from uncultured Verrucomicrobiae bacterium, assembly GCA_963813135.1. Lineage (GTDB taxonomy): Bacteria > Chlamydiota > Chlamydiia > Chlamydiales > Rhabdochlamydiaceae > SZAS-15. The sequence goes on from CAWEXY010000009.1 coordinate 41,149, forward strand.
TTGCGCATTAACGGCAACCTTGAAATTATGGACTATCCAGGGTTAACATCTCTACCGCAAGGTTTACACATTGGCGGCTACCTTTACCTTGAAAGCTGCACCGGGTTAACATCTCTGCCTCAAGGCTTACACGTCGGCCGCTTTCTTCACCTTAGCGGTTGCACAGGGTTAACATCTCTATCTCAAGACTTGCGCATTGGCGATTCTCTTGTTCTTGATGGCTGCACTGGGTTAAGATCTCTGCCTCAAGGCTTACATGTTGGCGGCAATCTTAGCCTTGACTACTGCATCGGGCTAACATCTCTACCTCAAGGCTTACACGTTCGCGGCGATCTTTTCCTTCGCGATGCACCGGGTTAACCTCTCTACCGCAAGACTTACATTTTGGCGGCCATCTTAACCTTCTGCGCTGTAGGGGGATAACGTCTCTCCCCGCGTGGATTACAACTTTGGGTCTCACAGTTTATGGCCCAACTCGCCGAGTCGATCTGACAGGAACCGGTCTTTCCGAGCAGATCATCCAAATGCTTCAACAAGCAAACGCCCCCGGCATCCAATTCGTATTTGGGCAAACTGTAATTAAACATATCGTGACATTCGAAAATTTGGACAAGGCTTTTGATTTTTGGCTTGAAACTTCGAAGGATAGTTCTCTTAAAAAACCAAGCCCCACCCTTAACGAAGATGTTTACGATGTTATTGTCTACCTCGAGCAGCTTACACAAACTGAGGAATACAATAACCTTTCGTCGCGGCCGCTTCTAGCTAGACGAGTCATCGCAGCTTTTCATTACATGCAAGAGGATGATGAAATTAAAAAACGCGTCATCGATTTTATGCGCGAGGGGTCAACATCTTGCGGTGAGAGGAATATTTCAGCAGCAGCTGAAATCGAAGTAATGATCCGTATTTACGAGCTAGAGAAAAGCGGCGGATCAGCAGAGGCCCTTAAAAATGCTGCAAAAAGCTTCTTGCTTCTCGACAAGGTCAATGAGAAAGCAAAAGCACATATAAGAAACAACCCCGATGCAGATGAGCTCGCGGTTTATTTAGCCCTCCAAACCCGCCTTGCTGATCGGTTTGATCTTCCTATTTCCACGCAAAATATGATCTTTAGGCGCGCTAAAATATCCGATGGCGATATTGCCAAAATCGTGGACGACATAGAAAAAGCCTATTCCGATAAAGAATTGGATAAATTCTTAAAAACATGGGGCCCCTGGATCGTGCACCAAAGGCGCCGATCGGTTCCCACGTATGTAAATCTTCCAGAAGCTAATTATCTACTGGGAAAAGAGGATATCTGCCTGATCACTCAAGATCCTCCAAAAGCCCCCGTTTTATATAAGGGAAATGTCTATGAGTTCGAAGCGTTCGCTAGATGGTTCGTCCAAAAGGGCACAGACCCAATGACACGAGAGACCATTGACATTAAGCAGCTTAGGCGGATCAAACACATAGAGTAATTACTTTAAAACAAAAAATCAATTTTTTATTTGAGCCGCATTTAAAAGTAAAATCTGTTATAATTTTTCTAAAACACTTAGGTTTGTATGGATAAAATTAGCAATTCAACAAGTGCTTTTCACTCGCCTTTATTTTCGTTCGGCGTACGATTTCTGTGTGAACATAAAGTTGCGACTATTGGTACAGCTGGCATCTTGCTAATCGGTCTCTATTTAAGTCGCGAGTATTTTGGAAAAATATTAGCTAAATTAAAATTGATCACAGCTCAGCCTCCAAGCAATGCAAGTAAAACAGACCAGGTAGTTAAACTTTCTTTAGCCCCCTCTTCTATTACTGCTAAAGAATTGCTTAAGCAAATGGACAATTATCAAGCTAAAAATGGTAGTATCGTCAACTTTCCTTGGCCGTCTTTAAACATTGAAGGCGATCTTAACTTTAAAGGCTCTTACATTGCCGACGGGCTTTACAGCCGTCGCTTCAACGGGTTAACATCTCTGCCTCAAGCTTTACACGTTAGCGGCGATCTTGACCTTAGCGACTACACAGAATTAACAGCTTTGCCTCAAGACTTACACGTTGGCGGCTCTCTTAACTTTTATGGCTGCACGGGGTTAAAATCTCTGCCTCAAGACTTATACGTTGGCGGCGGCTCTCTTAACCTTCACGGCTGCACCGGGTTAACATCTCTGCCTCAAGGCTTACGCGTTAGCGGCGGTCTTGACCTTAGCAACTGCACCGGATTAACCTCTCTGCCTCAAGACTCATATGGCGGCTACCTTGATCTTAGAGGCTGCACGGGGTTAACGTCTCTGCCTCATGGCTTACGCGTTGGCGGCAATCTTAACCTTAGCGACCTCGAGGAGTTAACATCTCTGCCTCAAGACTTATACGTTGGCGGCGATCTTGATCTTAGCGGCCGCAAGGAGTTAACATCTCTGTCTCAAGGCTTGCGCGTTAGCGGCAATCTTAACCTTCACGGCTGCGATGGGTTAACAGCACTGCCTCAAGGCTTACACGTTGACGGCAATCTTGACCTTAGCTTCTGCAAGGGGTTAACATCCTTGCCTCAAGGCTTACACATTGGCGACTCTCTTAACCTTCGCGGCTGCGATGGGTTAACATCACTGCCTCAAGGCTTACACGTTGGCGGCAATCTTTACCTTGATTGCGATGGGCTAACATCTCTGCCTCAAGGCTTATACGTTGGCGGCAATCTTTGCCTTGACTGCGATGGGCTAACATCTCTGCCTCAAGGCTTATACGTTGGCGGCGAGCTTAATCTTAGCGGCCATATGCGGTTAACATCTCTGCCACAAGACTTATACGTTGGCGGCAAGCTTAATCTTAGCTGCTGCACTCGATTAGCATCTCTGTCTCAAAACTTGCACGTTGGCGGTAATCTTAACCTTCACAGCTGTGCGGCGTTAAGATCTCTGCCTCAAGGCTTACACGTTGGCGGCAATCTTGACCTTAGCGGCTGCACCCAATTAACATCTCTGCCCACGTGGATTACAACTTTGGGTCCACGAGCTGATGGCCAAACTCGCGAAGTCGATCTGACAGGGACAAGTCTTTCCGAGCAGATCATCCAAATCCTTCAACAAACAAACGCTCCCGGCATGCAATTCCACACTTCGCAGGCTGCAAGTATTCCTACCAAGACATTCGATCATTTGGATAAGGCTCTAGATTTTTGGATTGACACCTCGAAAGATAGTTCTCTTAAAAGACCTTGCCTCAACTTTACCGAACATGTAAAAAAAGATGTTATTACCTTCCTCTCGCGGCTTATTACAGAAACAGAGGAATACAAAAATCTTGCGTCGCGGCCGCTTCTTGCTAAACGCGTCATCTCAGCTTTTCAATGCATGCAAGAGGATGATGGAATCCAAACACGCGCTATTTATATTATTCACGTAGGGTTAGATTCTTGCGGTGACAGGATTATTTCAGCATTAGGTGAAATCGAACTGATGATCCGTATTTACGAGCTAGAGAAAAACGGCGGATCAGAGGAGGCCCTTAAAAAAGCCGGGAAAAGCTTCTTGCTTCTCGACATGGTCAATAAGAAAGCAAAAGCACATATAAAAACTCTCCCCTATGTAGATGAGATCGAGGTTTATTTAGCCTTCCAAATCGGTCTTGCCCAGCGGTTTGATCTTCCTATTTCCACGCGACATATGATCTTCAGACGATGCGCCCAAATATCCGATGGCGATATTGCCGAAATCGGGGACGACATAGAAAAAGCCTATTCCGGTGAAGAATTGGATAAATTCTTAAAAACATGGAGCCCCTGGATCGTGCACCAAAGACGCCTGTCGGTTCCCACGTATGAAACTCTTCCTGAGGCTAATTATCTACTGGAAAAAGAGGCTGCCTGCCTGATCACTCAAGATCCTCCAAAAGCCCCCGTTTTATATAAGGGAAATGTCTATGAGTTCGAAGCGTTCGCTAGATGGTTCGTTCAAAAGGGCACAGACCCAATGACGCGAGAGGTTATTGACATTACGCAGCTTAAGCGGGTTCAAAGCATAGATTAATTATTTTAATAGGATTTAAATGCAACGTCTTTTATGTTTTATTGCAAAATACAGAGGTTTGTATGGATAGAATTAGTAATTTAACAGGCATTGCTCCTTTATTTTCTCTCGGCACCCTCCCTTCTATTTCCGCCGAAGAATTGCTTAGGCAGATGGACAATTATCAAGCTAAAAATGGCAGTATCGCCAACTTTCCTTGGCCGTCTTTAAACATCGAGGGCAATCTTAATCTTAATGGCCGCCCCGGATTAACATCTCTGCCTCAAGGCTTACACGTTAACGGCGATCTTGACCTTACCTTCTGTTTCGGCCTAACATCTCTGCCGCAAGACTTACACGTCAGCGGCAATCTTAACTTTATGAACGAGTGAGTTAACATCTCTGCCTCAATACTTACGCGTTGGCGGCGATCTTAGCCTTTACGGCTGCACCGGGTTAACATCTCTGCCCACCTGGATTACAAATTTGGGTCCTCGGGCTGATGGCAAGACTCGCCAAGTCGATCTGTGGGGGACAGGACTTTCCGAGCAGACCATCCAAACCCTTCTACAATCAAACGTTCCCGGTATGGAATTCGTCTGTATTAAATAAATTCTTGTCAAAAACATAATAAAATTTCCACTCTTATAAGTTGCATAGGGATAAAGCTCAGGTTACAATAAGACCTATGGGTAAAAACGCCGAGGCGCAAAGACGCCGCGAACAGGAAGCCAAGATTCAGCAAGAATGGATTTATCAAGGCCCTTACGTCCAGCTGCGCCGCGATGTCGTTTGGGCCGAAGGCCGCAGTCCAAAAACGTGGGAGATGATTATCCACCCCGGCGCAGTGGCTGTTCTTCCCATCGACAAAGACGGAAACATCATTCTCATTGAGCAATGGCGCCGTTCGGTCAATCGCATTCTCATAGAGATCCCTGCGGGCCTTTTTGATCCTGGAGAAGATGCCGCTGCTTGCGCGCAGCGGGAGCTCCAAGAAGAAATCGGCTACCGCGCCAAAAAGTTAACTCCGATGGGAGGGGTTTTTGTCGCTCCGGGGCTTTCTTCGGAATACGTCCATCTTTTTGTGGCAACAGAACTTGAGGAAAGCCGCCTCGTGGCCGATGACACAGATCTGATCGATCTTCGCATTACAAAGCCTGCTGAGGCAAAAAAAATGATCGAAGACGGAACCATCTGCGATGCCAAAACTATCGCTGCAATTTTGAGGTATTTTGCGTGAAATTTATAGCTAAATTTTTAATCAATCTCGTTATCTTGATTGTAATTTTGATCGCCTGTACTCCTTTGATCCTTTCCACTTCTTGGGGAAAGCATATGGCCATCCAGCTGGCGCATCGGTTCTACCACATCGATGTGCAGGTAGACGAACTCAACCTCAGCTGGAGAAATGGGCAAACGATCACGAACCTCCAGGTCCAAGACAGCAAAAACAACCAGCTATTTTCTTGCTCATCGATAACGACGGACGCCTCTCTTTGGAAAATCCTCACCCGCCATGAGATCGGCCATCTCGTCGTGGTGCAGCCTAAAGCGACATTTTATGCATCTAAGACATCTCCCACCGCTATTTCGCTGGCGCCGGCAGGGTTTGTTCCTAAGTTAGCAATGGTCCCTAACATCGATCTAGATTTTACAGGCGATCTTGAGCTCCACAAAGGAATGTTTGATTTTCAGGCTCCTCAGTTGCCGACTGTATCTCTCACCGATGTCGAGCTGAAAGTTAGCCGCGATGTCAGCGGTAAAATAGAAACAGCTGCGACGGCAGCTTCGGCCCAAGGAACATTAGAGCTCCAAGGAACATTGATCCCCCGTTCGCAAATCGATGTGACAGCCGCAGTTCATAAGTTCCCTGTCCAAGTGTTCGACCAGTTTGCTCCTGCAGCCTATCGAGGCCTTGCCACGGAGATCGTCGGCAATATGATCGATATCAACCTTGATCTCCATGTGCGGTCCGACCTCTTCAAAGTCAATCTCGATGCTAATTCTCCGCAATTTTCTGCCAAGATAGCTACGCAAACCGACTCCTCCACCGTCACCCTGGTAGCTCCGGCGAGCATCGACGTAAAACTTCCTCCTAGCGTTCTTAAATCCACAAACCCGGTTGAACTCAACATCACCATCCCGGAATTTCAATTGGCGCTGGAGAACCAAGAGGCATTTGCGGTCCGCGCTCTTGTGCAATGCTCGGGCATAAATCTTCCTGAATTGCAAATTCAGCCGTGGTTTGCTGATATAGCTACCCAAAACTTCTCTCAGGGGGATTTCACCGTTCTCGCCAAGTCTGCGCAGCTTCTGCAGCCCCTTCAAATGAACCTGAAACTCACCTCCCTCGATCAGGGAAAGATTACGACCCCCCTTCTCGCGCTTGCTAACATCACCCTTGAAAATCTAACGCTCGACTTTCAAAAACAAGGCCCGGCTATCGACGTTCAATTGGAAACGAGCTACAACGGAGCCGCTGTCCAGCTCACAAGCCGCTTGAACCCCGCTCAAAAATCGGCAGAGTTTAATGGGACCCTTGGCAATTGGACCACCCCTCTTCTCGATATGCCCCTAACTGTTGCCTTTCAAGGCACAGCTTCTCCCGAGGCACAGCAAGTCTCCGTCCAAGGGAAAAGCGAGGCCCTTTCTTTTTCCGCCACGCTCGAAAATAAAGACGACACTCTCCGCTTGGTGAAACCCGCTTCTTTCACGTGGACCCTGACTCCGGATGGCTACGATAAAATCGACATCCGCCTCAATCAAAGGCCGGGGCCCTTCACTCTCACGAACGATGCCCAAATCCAGCTCCGTTTGACAGCGCTCTCTTTCCCGCTCAAGGCAGGGCCTTCCTTTGCAGACATTCAAGTGCAAGGCGAGCTCTCGATCGATGAAATTTCTTTTACCGAAAAAGCCACCGGGACCGTCACCTCCCTGAAAAATATCCAATGGCAGATCTCTCAGGCAAAACCCGGCGCGCCTCTCGATTTTAAACTCAGCAGCACCATGCCCCCAAAAGGGCTTGTGCAAGCCGAAGGGAGCTTCGACCCTGCTCAGCAAACGACCCACCTCTCTATGAAAGTGCAGCGGTTTCCCACCCCTGCTTTAGATCTTCTTTCCAGGGCCATTGGCAAAGCCAGCCTGCCTCTTTCGACCGCTCTGGGCCCCACCATTGACGCCACCATCACGGCCGACGTGAAAAACGGCAGCGGCCCCCTCAACGTCAACCTCACCAGCGACACAGCGAAAGCATCCCTCCAAGGGCTCGTCACAAACGGCGTTCTCACGCTGAGCCAGCCACTGTACGCCCAGCTCCAGATGACCCCCGAGCTGAGCCGAGAGCTCTTCGACCTCGCCGTAGAAAGTGCAGAGGCCCCTATCACCATCGAAGTTCCGCCCCAAGGCTTTGCCTTGCCCCTTTTTCCCATGAACGTCGAACAAATACAAATCCCCTCCGCCCGCATCGAACTGGGTAAGATTACATGCCGCAACGAAGGCAACCTCAACGTGACCCTCGGCATCCTCAAATCTTCTCAAAAATCGAGCAATAACTCCCTCCATCTTTGGTTTGCCCCCATCGATCTCCACGTTAAAAATGGCGTCATCGATTGGGAGCGTACAGAAATCCTCATCACCGACACCTTTGATGTTTGTTTATGGGGCACGGTCGATCTTCCTAAAAATGATGTCCAGATGATCTTGGGGCTGACCTCCGATGCCCTCCGCAGAGCGTTTGGCATTAAAGATCTTCCCCAAAAATATGTCCTCCACATCCCGATCACGGGAACGCTTTCCAATGTTAAGATCAATACGGGCGCTGCCACGGCAAAAGTAGCCGCCCTGATGCTTTGGCAGAAAAAAGCCGCTGCCGGCGGCTCGCTCCGCGGCCCCGCAGGCGCGCTCCTGGGCGAACTCGTCAACAAGCTAGGCCCTCTGCCCGACGGCGATGCGAAAACTCCTCCCGCCAAAAAGCCATTCCCTTGGGACTCGTCGACCTCCCAAGTGGATGAACCTCCTGTCCCTCAGAAAAAGAAAAAGCATTTTCGGGCCGATGACAAGCCGCTGAAGCAGATCATCAAAATGATCCGTTAAAATTTTTAAGATCAAGCAACCGTGACGTCTTTGCTTAAGTAAACGTCTTGAATGGCGTTGAGAAGCTCAATGCCGTCTTTCATCGGCTTTTGGAACGCTTTACGCCCGGAGATCAGTCCCATTCCCCCGCCGCGCTTGTTGAGGATCGCCGTCTCGACGGCGTCGGCCAGATCGTTCTTGCCAGACGGCCCGCCCGAGTTGATGAGCCCAATGCGGCCCATAAAATCATTGGCGACTTGGTAGCGGACGAGATCGATCGGATGGTCCGAGCAAAGAGATGTGTACATCTTCTCCGTCTGCTTGCCGAACTTGAGAGCTTTAAATCCCCCATTGCAGGTCGGAAGCTTTTGCTTCACGATATCGGCTTGGATGGTGACGCCGAGATGATTGGCTTGGCCGGTGAGATCCGCCGCATCGTGATAATCTTTATCGCCGACTTTAAACGCCGGATTGCGCAAGTAGCACCACAGGATCGTCGCCATGCCCAGTTCATGCGCCATCTCGAAGCATTTGCTGACCTCGATGATTTGGCGGTCGCTCTCGTGGGATCCAAAGTAAATCGTGGCGCCTACCGCGACGCATCCCATGTTCCAGGCTTGTTTGACCGATCCAAAGATGATTTGGTCATGCTTATTGGGGTAGGTGAGGAGTTCGTTGTGGTTGAACTTGAGGATAAACGGAATTTTGTGCGCATATTTTCTCGATACCGCGCCGAGGACGCCCAGCGTCGAAGCGACGGCATTGCATCCGCCTTCGATGGCGAGCTTCACAATGTTTTCAGGATCAAAATAATCGGGGTTCGCGGCAAAGGAAGCGCCGGCAGTATGTTCGATGCCTTGATCGACGGGCAAGATGCTCAAATACCCTGTGCCGGAGAGGTTGCCGTGGTTAAAAATGGTTTGCAGGCTGCGGAGGACCCTGTTATTACGATCGGTCTCTGCAAAAATGCGGTCGACCCAATCGGGACCTGGGATATGGAGCCGTTTTTTGGGGATGGTCTTGCAGACGTGGGTCAGTAGATCTTTGGCTTTGGCGCCTAGAAGTTTCTCAAAATGCTTTGTCGACATATACCCTCATTTTCTCCACTTAGCAGTTTAACGCAATGATTTTTCGATTTCTTGAAGCGTTCGACCCTTGGTCTCTGGAACGATGCGCCAAGCGATAAAAAAACCAAACACGCACAGCGCGGCATAGACGATAAACGTCCCAGCAACCGTAAGTCCTGCAGCAAAATCGAGGAACGTAAATGCCACGAAAAAGTTAGCCAGCCAGTTCACGAAGATAGCCAGGCTCATCGCATGCCCGCGGATGCTCGGAATATAAATCTCGGAGAGGATCAGCCAAGGAACAGGGCCTGTTCCTATCGCAAAAGCGGCGACGTAGACCATGAGGCACACGATCGAAATCCGATCCACGAAGACTGATTGGTTCATGAGGGCAAAGGACATGACAAAAAGAGAGAGGGCCATGCCGACGAGGCTGCCGAGGAGAAGAGGCCGTCTCCCCCACTTGTCGAGCAAAACAAGGGAAATAGCTGTCGCAATGACGTTGATTATCCCTATGCCAAAAGAGGCGAGCATCGCACCTGAAGTGGTGCCAAAGCCGGCTTCTTCAAAAATCCGGGGGGCGAAGTAGATCACGGCGTTGATGCCGGTGATCTGTTGGAAGATAGAGACAAAAAGACCGATCGTGAGAGGCCAAGCGAGCTGGGGTGAAAAAAGGGTTTTCCAAGAACCTTTTTCAACTGTTTGGATCGGACTATCCGAGACAAAGAGGAGGCCGATGCCTTGAATGAGGGCCGGCACTATTCCAAATCCAAACATCGCCCGCCAGTTGCCGCTGCCCGCAAAAAATAGGCGATCGCATAGGCAAAGACGATCCCGATCGTGATTGCAAATTGGTTGCAGCTGACATAGAACCCCCGTTTGGTAGGAGGCGAGATTTCAGCGAGGTACATCGGAGAGACGACAGAGATGAGGCCAATGGCCGCGCCTTGCAAAAATCGTCCAAGGCTGGCGATGTTGAGCGTCGTGCTCAGCGCCGTGAGAAGCGCGCTGACCAGAAACAGCCCAGCTGCGAGAAGCATCGAATTTTTGCGGCCTAAACGAGAAGCTGTTTGACCTGCGAGCATCGCTCCGAGAAGCGCGCCTAGAAGCAAGATGCTCACAAACCAGCCTTGAGCCTTAAGGCCCATGGAAAATTCCGTCGTCACATAGAGGAGAGCGCCCGAGATGATGGCCGTATTATAACCGAACTGGAAGCCGCTGAACGACGCGGTGATGACAGAAAAAATCAGCGACTGTTTTTTTTGCATAAGACAAGAATATAAGAGCAAACTAATTTTCGCTGCAAGAATTCTAAAAAAGAACGTAAGTTACTCAGGGCGCTCGAAAAAAACGCGGCCATTTCTTGCCTCTGTTCCCGATTCATCTTAAATGCTGTGAGCGCTACCACGTTAGCAGCGACACAAGATACAAGTATATCTGAAACAGGGTGGAAGTGGCTTGGACATTGATATTGAAGCTGCGCCACCACCGCATCTTTTAGAAATCCTGTAAATGACCATGCCGATGTACCCAAGATAAAAGGCGGGAGAGCTAAGTGGGACTTACAATTCTCCTTCAGCCAATTAATGGATTTATCCAATCAGTTGCCAAGAGAGGAAGGATTGACATCTTGCCAATATGCAGGGCATTTGGACGAAGCAACGAGCCATGCTTTGATACATGTTTGATGGAATGGATGATAATCGCCATCGTGATCGACGACATCCTCCTTCAATTCTTCGTAACAAATCCCACAATTCTCAGAGGGACGAGGCATTACATCGTGATAGCTCAGGGGCTGTGTCATAAGGAGGAGGCCTGTCTAAAATAGTTTTGAAGCTTTTTAATTCCGAGATCCGCGCCCCACACAGCGCCGGGAATTGCTTGTCCTAAAGTCAAAGTTTTAAGTGCAGTGACTATGATTTTATCGACGGGTACTTTCCCCTGGAGGATGTCGATCACCGAGAACATCACCGTAGCTGATATAAGGCCGGCTTCGGCATATCGGACGCCCATGGGAAGTTTTGGAAACCGGTCGACAATCTGCTCGCTAATCAGCAGCGTTTCAATAAATAACACTGTCCCCGCACCGAGCTTTCTCAAAAATGGCAAATCAGGAAAATTTTGCGATATCACATAAGCCCCGCATACCGTACCTGCAAGCATTTGACTTAAATCTGAACTCATAGGGGCCTCCTTAATCTAGATGTAAAAATAAACTTTTTAAATAATCTCCCTCCGGATGGTAGAGGGAAATCGGATGATCTGTAGCTTGGTTGTGCTTTCCCAAGATGCGGATGTTGCGATGGCTTTCGGCGCCGGCTTGGGCAATGAGATTTTGAAAGAGGTTGGCTTCCATGTAGGAAGAGCAAGACGAGGTCAGGAGAAGCGTCCCTGCAGGGACTTTTTCCATGACGAGGCGATTGAGTTCTTTATAAGCCCCGCAGGCGGCGTGGAGGTCAGACTTTTTCTTCACAAATGCGGGCGGATCCAGGATGACGAGATCGTAGTTGAGGGGGCTTTTTTTAAGAAACTCGAAGACATCGGCGCAGTGGTAATGGAACTTAGAAGGGTCGGGATTGTTCCTGACAGCCAGCGTGCAGATATCTTTGGAGATTTCGACGTTGTCGACAAGAGAGGCTCCTCCGTGGAGGGCAGCCCGGCCAAAACCGCCGGTGTAGGCAAAGCAGTTGAGGATGCGTTTGCCCGCGGAGAGGTTTTGGATTTGATGGCGCATTTCGCGCTGGTCAAGGAAAAAGCCTGTTTTTTGCCCCTCGATAATGGGAACGATGTGGCGCACGCCATTTTCTTCAATCGTCACTTCGGGGACTGTCTCGCCGTAGATTACCCCCTCAAAATCTTTGAGCCCCTCTTCGCGGCGCGCGGCCGAGAGAGATTTTTCATAGATCATGCGGGGTTTAAAGCGCTGGAGGAGAAAAGAGACGATCTGATCTTTAAGGCGCTCCATGCCGTAGGTGGAGATTTGGAGGACGAGGACATCGTTATATTTGTCGACGATGAGGCCCGGGAGAAAATCGCCCTCGGCATTGATGAGGCGGCAGGCGGCTTCTTTTCGGAGGTTGCACGCTTCGTTAAGATTGCGAGAAAGAGCTGATAGAGCATTTTCCTCACCGAGGCTTAAGATTCGGCCGGCGATCGAGTTTTTCGGGTGGAAATAGGCCGAGGCGAGGAGTTTGCCGCTGGAAGAATACACCGGAAAAATCTCACCAGGCTCGCACGGAGGAAATTGCGGCGATCGCCCCTGAAAAGATCCAGGGATGGCGGCGGAGGACGGAGGCTTCGCGGCCAGGTTTAAGAACTACACGAGACATAACTTGCGCACGGGGCTGACGACGCGTCCGATAAGATCATAGTCTGCCGTTCCTGTGATCTCAACATTGTAGCGCTCGCCAAAGGCGGTGACCTTGCGCCCATCGGTGATGATCACTTGGCCGTCGATGTCAGGACACTGGCCATAGAACCTGCCGCGCATGAGGAGCGGCGAATCGGGATGGGTCCCTTCGACGATGACTTGGAGCTTTTGGCCGACGAACCGTTCGTTTTGCCGGCGCGCCATCTCATGCTGCTTCGCGGTGAGGGCCTCAAAACGGGCTTGCTTGACGTCTTCGGCTACGTGGTCCGGGAGCTTGGCAGAATGCGACTCTTCTTCGCGGGAGTATTTGAAAATGCCGACGTTATCGAGGGGATGTTCTTCGACAAATTGAAGGAGCTCGGCAAATTGCTCATCCGTTTCTCCAGGGAACCCGACCATCAGGCTGGTGCGGATGACGATGCCGGGGATGCGCTCGCGCAGCTTAGTGATGATGGAGACGATGTCCGCGCGCGAGGTTTTGCGGCGCATCGCTTTGAGGATGGTATCATTCACATGCTGGATGGGCATGTCAAGGTAGGGGCAAATGCGCTTATCGCTGGAAATAAGATCTATGAGCTCATCGGTAATCTCATCGGGGTAGAGATAGAGCAAGCGGATCCAATAATCGCCTTCTTCTTGAAGCATTTGCTTGAGGAGGGACTCGAGGCCGTCTTTTTCCCGGCGCTCCTTGCCAAAATCCCCCAAATCTTGAGCGATGAGGATGACTTCTTTGACGCCTTGGCTTAGGAGGGCGCGGAACTCTTTGATGACTTGTCCTTGAGCTTTGCTTTTGAGGGGCCCTTTAATGTTCGGGATGATGCAGAAGGCGCACCGCTTCATGCATCCTTCGGCGATCTTCAAGTAAGCAAAGTGGCGCGGGGTCGACAGCTGGCGAGGAACTTCTCCCTGCTGCAGGTAGCTGCGCGCGGAGGTGATGGAACTCCCCGCTTCTGGCACAGTGACGGCGTCGAGGATTTTTTCCATGTCGCCTGAGCCGAGAAAATAGTGAACGCCGGGGAATTTTTCTTCGATGCCGGGGCCATATTTTTGGACCATGCACCCCGCGACGACCACTTTGGCGCCTTTCTTTTTCTCTTTCACCAGAAGTTCAATGGTATCGATCGACTCCTGCCGCGCCGCTTCAAGGAACCCGCAGGTATTGACGACGAGGAAATCGGCCTGTTTCAGTTCTTCGGTGATCTCGTATCCGGCGCGGAGGAGGATCCCGAGCATAACTTCGGAGTCGACGAGGTTCCTTGCGCAGCCAAGGCTAGTAAAATGAATTTTCATAATCTAAACATTATACTCATGGGGATGTTTTAACGCGCCTCTTCAAATATTATGTTGTCAACGTCGATCTTTGCAGTTAATTTTTGATTTAACTTTAGGACCTTGGCTAAGGCTAAACTAACTTTCTCTTCTAAAAAACGATCAGCATCGCGGGCGTTTTTTTGCGAAGTTATAAATTGCTTAACTAAATGTTCGATTTCAGTCTCGCCAAACTCAATGCTCGTATGATATTTTTCACAAGATTTTTTAATAACTTCCAATTTATCTTTGATAATAGAGGTTAAGGCTAGTTTGCTAAGCGGATTAAATGAGATAGAAGTAGTGCGGCTTAGAAAAGCGGTAGTAAAATAGCGCTTTAAACTTTGTTCAGAAGCATTCGTGGTCATAATAATCACAGCATGATCAAATCGGACTTCATATCCTTTTTTATCAACGAACCTACCGGCCTGCAATATACCGAGCAGCGCATCTTGGGCCTCTCTCGGGGCTTTTTCTATTTCATCGAGAAGGACGACAGAAAAGGGATGGTCGTTCAATTTAGAAAGCGAGCCCCTGTGATCGGTGAGTTTTATCAATTCATTCGGATCTATGAGATGCTGCATATCGATACGAATAAAATTGGACTTGAAAAGCTGCTGCGACAGCAGCTGAGCAAAATAGGTTTTCCCTACCCCAGGATCGCCCATGATAAGAAAATTACCCAAAGTAGCAGTTGGACTCGAGCTTAATTTTTTCTGCCGCACCTGGATGAGATCGCAAATTTGATCGATAGCTATATCTTGCCCATGGATGCTCGTTTTCAAAGCTAGCTTTGCATTATCAATTTTTCTTCCAAGCTCGGGGTGTCCAAATTGAAGCCATTCAAGACCGATATTGAGCTGTTGAGAGAGCTTATTCAGGACCTTTGTTTCATCGATATGCTCATTTTCTTGCACGGGCATGCTCCGTAGGAACAGGATGGCAGAACCCGGCAGACTTCCCTTCAAATAAGGGGTGTACTGAAGAGTTGTCTCGAAAGCCTTGTCCTCAAACGTACACTTCAACTCCGTTTGCAATATAGGCTTTGTTTTTTTTAGAACGTCTAAACTTTCCACAGTAGTTAAAGGCTCTAAGTTTATTTGAGTCAGGAGCGATATGAGTTTGGGCCGCAAAAGTTTAAGCTGCTGAAACTCATCGGGTGTCAAAGTTACGATGGTACTGAATCCTCCCCCTTCAATCATCGTTTCTAGATGCTTTGCAAAATTAAAGTGATCGAATTCAAGTCTTTGTGTCAGCAATAGATGGGATCCTTCGACCACCAGCAATGAGTTATTTCTCGTTATGCGCTCTTTCAATTCTCTCACATGGGCCTCAAATGTCCCCATCCATTGTGTGTTTGCTGCAAGGCTTATCGTGTTAAGTAGAATAATCTCTCGTTGTTGTAATCGGGACTGGGTCATTTTTTGAATAAGGTCCGTTTTACCCGACCCGCTGGGACCTACTAAGATCGCTCCCCTTTGATCCTGCACAGCCTTTGCGAGTTGCTGGCATTGCAAATCCCTTAGCACAGCATGGTTCTGCACTGAGGGCGCAGGAGAGAGAACTATGACAAACCCGTCGGCGCTGTTGCTTAAAGCTCTTTCTTGTTTATGATGCTGGTCTATCTTTATTAGACAGGATGAATCGCGTTCTTGAACAGAAAGACGGACGATTTGCTGCTGTAAAAATCTTTGAACCTTAAGCACTGAACCATCAAAAGGAGGGCAAAGCCCTTTCAATTGGACCTCGCTAGGAAACTCTCCATTGGTACATCCGTTACATTTAGCTTGGTTGTAAAGAAGAGTAAAAAGCTTATCAAAAGAACCCTGAGTGTGGGCGATGGGGATGATTGTAGTATTCAGCTTTAAAGCCTCATTTATTTTATTCTCATTTTCAGCGGTAAGAATGAAAAAGGCTTTCCCAAGCTTAAAGTCTTTAAAATCACCTTTCAAGACGTCGATGAGAAATTGCGTAATAGCCGGGTTAACTGTGTTAAACGGATTATCGGGTGGTTGATAGAGCATATCAACCCCTTCTATCAAGACAACGGAATGAGGAACGGCTTTTAAACTAGCGAATTTTTTACGAAGAACTGCAGGATCCTCCCCGATAAAATCGGATATCTTAATAGTAATCAAGCGATCACGAAACAAATACTTAGCCATAGCTTTGGCAAGCGCTGTTTTCCCTGCACCAGTAGCGCCTGCAATAAGGACACTGGCAAGAGGAAGATTTTCTGAGGGGGTATGTTTAGCCTGCATTCCTTCAAAGAGGAGAGCGTTGATCTGTGCAATAAGATCATCAAGTCCGATAAGCTTCTCCAAAATTTGTTCTCCAGCCTTATTCATAGAACTAGCTAGAACTGCGCGGTTTTCACTCTCGAGCCAAAATGGTTCTATATCCAGCCTTTCTAAAATGTACTCTTTAAGAGTTCGTGATTGTTTATTTTTTAAATACTGATCATACAGCTGTAGGGCTGATCCAGGAAGAGCTTGAGGCAAAAAATCAGAGCTGTCGATCAATAATGCGGTATCTTCAGGGGAAATATCTTTGTATTTCCTCGTAAGCAATGTGAGAGCAACTTCCTTAGAGGGCGGAGGAATCGAAATTGCAGCCATGTTGCTTTTCAAATTAGGAAGAAGCGCTTCTATATCTACATCCTCCATTGTTACGATAATTTTAAGGTGGCTCTGCCCTGCCACCAAATTGAAAAAATAAAATAAATTCGAAGGTTCTAATAGCCAGTCTGCTTGATGCATCATTAGCATCGATTTAGAATTGATACAAAACGACTTGATTTCTTCCCAATTAGCAAAGAAGCTCTGTGCATTATTGAATTGGGGAGGAAGCATGTGCAAAGAACGCCGTTCTCTGCTCATGAATAATTTTATAAAATCAGCTTTTTCAACCCCCGCCGGACCTAAAAGAAAAATTAAATTTTTATCATGCAGTTGCGACCAGAATGATTGATAATCCTCCGCACGCAAAGATTGATAATCTTTCTGTGCATGAATTATATTTTGATAACTTTTGTTGTCTTTAAACAACCATACAGCAAGCACAAATGCTACTGTAAGCGTTCCGCCTAAATAGCTAAAAATAGGGATCGTTTGTTTTTGAATTGAATCGGCATAAATTATTACTTTTATTATGAAGGCAGACCATACAAAACCCGCGGCCGCAACCAAGGGTTTTACTTTTGATTCATTATAGCCCGAAAAGACATATCGGCTGATTTTGTAAGCGCAAATTGTCAGCCCAGCTCCCACTAAAAAATAAGTATTTGCTCGGGCAATAGAAGAAAAACTAAGAGCGGTAATCGTATTGTCCATATATTTTCGATTTTGTTAGCAAAGTTATAAATCCTTTTAGGACTTCTTTGCATCAAAAAAAAGTTATTCAGAAGCTTGCGAGCGCTGATACGACCATATAGCAAAAATCGCAGAGGCTGCTATCCCTACAAGACACGCCAAAGCTAACATTTTATCCATATGCGCCTTTGGATGCATTCCGATGAGCAAGCCAATCGTAATCGCCACAATAGCAATAGGGCGGGCTTCCTTCTCAGAAAGACCACATAGCTGAAAAAACCTTTGGGTCAGTTCATAGGCAATCGAATGAACGCCTGCAGCTACTGCAAAGGCAGAGGCCAGGTCCGAAAGAGGGTGGCTCGCATTGTTTATCGCGGACATAAAATTCTTAAGTGAATATAATGGGTTCAATGTTTTTATACCTATCGAAAAAATTTTGTCTTTTGGTCGTCTCCCTTTTTCTTGTCGTAACGTTGACGTTTTTTTTGATGCACGCGGCCCCGGGCGATCCCTTCGCAGAAGAACAGGCGCTGCCTCAGGAGGTCTTAGATGCCCTGCATAAACATTACCACCTCGACAAGCCGATCTTGGTCCAATACGGCTACTACTTAAAAGGTCTGGCCAAGGGAGACCTGGGGCCCTCCTTGAAATACCAAGGCAGAATGGCCGTCGACGTGATTAAAGACGCTTTTCCGGTCTCATTTTTACTCGGCATGGAGGCCATTTTTCTTGCGGCGGCATTGGGAATCGCGTGTGGATCGCTTGCAGCTTTGTATAGAGGCAAATGGCAAGATCGATTGACGATGCTCATGGCGGCCCTAGGCATTTCTCTTCCTAGCTTTCTCATGGCGACATTTTTACAATACCTGCTGGCGATCAAGTTTGATATTTTTCCCGTGGCCAGGTGGGGAACACCGCTGCACACTATTTTACCCGCATTATCACTAGCAGCGCTCCCTACGGCTTTCATCGCGCGGCTCACGCGCAGCACGATGATCGAAGTTCTGGCGCAAGAGTTTGTCCTGACAGCCAAAAGCAAAGGTTTGTCAGGGAAGAAAATTTTCTTTCGGCATGTCCTGCGCAGCTCGATTCTCCCGGTAGTGACTTATCTCGGCCCGCTGACGGCCGCTGTTCTCACGGGGAGCTTTGTGGTCGAAAAAATTTTTGGCATTCCAGGCCTAGGACAATGGTTTGTCCAGAGCGTCTCTAACCGCGATTATACACTCATCATGGCTCTCACCATTTTCTATAGCGCGATTCTGATGGCCTGCGTTTTTATCGTCGATATCGTATATTGTCTCCTAGACCCAAGGATTATGTGGACGAATTCGAAGTTGTTATGGCGCCGCCAATGGCGCAGGAAGAATCTTCAGTAGAGAGCATCTCTTACTGGAGAGAATCATGGGACCGTTTTAAAGCGCATCGTTCTGCGCTGGCCGCGCTATGCATTCTGGGCGTTCTAATCGCCTTTGCCGTCCTAGCTCCCCTATTTACTTCCTATACCTATTTTGAGACCCACCTTCCTCTCAAAAACCTTGCACCTTCTTCTAAATTCTGGTTTGGGACGGATGAGCTGGGGCGCGACCTGTTCACACGCATTTGGTGGGGAGCGCGCATTTCGTTATTTGTGGGGATATCAGCAGCCCTGATCGATCTGGCGATAGGGGTGTTTTTCGGCGCTTTCGCAGCTTGGAAGGGTGGAAAAGTCGATGACCTCATCATGCGCTTGGCCGATGTTTTGTATTCGATTCCGTACCTCCTTGTCGTGATTCTGCTCACGGTCATGATTGGATCGGGCCTCGGAACCATTCTCATCGCTCTCACGATGACCGGTTGGATCCCGATGGCGCGCATTGTTCGTGGACAAATCTTACAGCTCAAATCCGCCGAATTTGTCCTCGCGGCGCGGGCCCTTGGCGCTTCAACACCGCGCATTCTGCTCCGGCATCTGATCCCTAACGCGATGGGGCCTATCATCACGACGATGACGCTCACCATTCCCACCGCTATTTTTGCGGAAGCTTTTTTAAGTTTCTTGGGATTGGGAGTCCAGGCCCCGATCGCTAGTTGGGGAACGATGGCCAGCGACGGCCTTTCCGCCCTTTCCTACTACCCATGGCGCCTATTTTTCCCCGCCAGTTTTATCTGCCTCACCATGCTCTGCTTTAACGTCATTGGAGATGGCCTGCGCGATGCCTTTGACCCGAGGATAGCGGCATGACACTCTTGCTCGACGTCCATAATCTGCACGTCTCCTTTCACAGATCAGGCCAAACTGTCCGCGCCGTCCGAGGAGCCTCTCTAAAAGTATTCGAGGGGGAAACCATCGGCATCGTCGGAGAATCGGGATCCGGCAAGTCGGCGCTCGTAAGATCCCTCCCCCGCCTTTTACCTACAAGTTCTGCGACAATCGATGCAGGCGAGATATGGTTTAAAGGCAGCAATCTTCTCGGTTTTTCTTCCCATGAGCTTCAAAAAATCCGCGGCAAAGAAATCGGAATGATCTTTCAAGATCCTATGACATCCCTGACGCCCACGATGAAAGTAGGCCAACAAATTGCCGAGGCTTTTTTGTGCCATTATCCCAAAGAAGATCCCCGCCCTGTAGTCCTTCGGCTCCTGCAAAGAGTCGGGATCGCCGACCCTGAGCGTCGCATGGAAGAATATCCCCATACGATGAGCGGAGGCATGCGCCAGCGCGTCATGATCGCCATTGCCCTCGCCGCCAATCCCTCGCTCCTCATCGCCGATGAGCCCACGACGGCGCTGGATGTGAC
Source organism: uncultured Verrucomicrobiae bacterium (assembly GCA_963813135.1). Lineage (GTDB taxonomy): Bacteria > Chlamydiota > Chlamydiia > Chlamydiales > Rhabdochlamydiaceae > SZAS-15. The sequence goes on from CAWEXY010000009.1 coordinate 61,045, forward strand.
CGTCCAAGCGCAGATCCTAGCGCTCATCCAAGAGATACAAAAAGGCAAGACCACCATCCTCATCACCCATGACCTCAGTCTGGCCGCCGGCTTTTGCGACAGGATACTCGTGATGTACGCCGGCGAAATCGTTGAAGACGCCCCCGTCGTCGAGCTTTTTGCCAACCCTCAACATCCCTATACGCAAAGGCTCCTTGCCGCAACAGCGCGCCTCGATCTCCCCCACGACGCTGCGCTCACGCCGATTTCGGGACAGCCTCCCGATCTTTCGAACTTGCCTTCCGGCTGCAGCTTTTACCCCCGCTGCAGCAAGGGAATGCATATTTGCCGATCGCAATGCCCGCCTGCTTTCTCTGTCGGAAATGCCCACACCTCGCGCTGCTGGCTCCATGATCCGAGGAATAATAGATGAATCCCCTATTACAAGTCCGCCATCTAAAAACCCACTTCAACGTTAAGAAAAGCGTTGTCAAGGCTGTCGATGGCGTCTCCTTCGAGATCTATCCCAAAGAGACCCTGGGCCTCGTCGGGGAAAGCGGCTGCGGCAAATCGACGCTAGGCCGCTCGCTCCTGCGCCTGACCGAGCCGACATCCGGTGAAATCTTATTTAACGGGCAAGATGTTCTTCAATTACCGCCGCGTCCCCTCAAATCATGGCGTAAAGAAGCCCAGGTCATCTTCCAAGACCCCTATGCCTCCCTCAATCCCCGTATGACCGCTGAAGACATCCTGCGCGAGCCCTTCGACATCCACGGCATCCCCGTCACCCAAGAGATGATCCACCGCCTCTTTACTCAAGTCGCGCTAAGCCCCAATCTACTCCGCAGGTTTCCGCATGAATTTAGCGGCGGACAGCGCCAGCGCATCGGCATTGCCCGCGCACTGGCCCTCTCGCCCCGCTTCATCGTCTGCGACGAACCTCTCTCCGCCCTCGACGTCTCGATCCAGGCCCAGATCGTCAACCTCCTCCGCGACCTGCAGCGCGAGCTTTCCCTCTCCTATCTGTTCATCTCCCACGATCTTCGCATGGTGAAGTACATCTCCGACCGCGTCGCCGTGATGTACCTTGGCCATATCGTCGAGATCACGACTTCCGAAGAGCTCTATGCCCATCCTCTGCATCCCTATACGCAGGCGCTCCTTTCGGCCATCCCGATCCCCGATCCCCTCCTCGAGCGCAAGCGCACGCGCGTCTTCCTCTCCGGCGACGCTCCTAGCCCTCTCAATCCTCCGAAGGGCTGCCTCTTCTGCACCCGCTGCCCGAAAGCCATGCCGGTCTGCTTTGAAAACCGTCCCGAGCTCAAGGTCATCCAGCCCGGCCATCAAGTCGCTTGCCATCTTTATTAAAAATAGTCTTGCAAGAAAGAAGCGCATCATTATGATTTCCCCCAAAATTAACACAAGCAAGGAAATTTTATGGAGCGAACTTCCCCGCCGACTATCAAATTCCCAACGCTAACTGTGCTACAAGCATCGACACTTATTGATGGATATTCCAATCATGGTTCCCTAGATTTAACTTTTCAAAGAAAGAGAAATGATATTTCCTCTCGCAATCCTGAAATTACCTCTTTTAATCTCGATATGCAGGCTATTGCAGAGATAATTAGCGGTGTTTGCCATGAGGCAATGTCTTGGAGCACAAAATTACGAGCGCGGCAAGATGGCATCGAGCTAACTGTCATTGAAATTACAGATATCTCCTTTATCGTTGACCTTCGTTTAGGAAATCGCCTCTACAAAGACATATCGGTAATCTTTAAAAATACGCCCAAGCTAGACACCTTTATGGAAAAGGCTCGTGGTGGATTTGCGAACTTCCAGCAGATGAAGGACTGTATAAATCAGATTCCCAACCGCATCTCGTATTTTGAGCACATTTCGATATTAACTTACATTGGAAAAGAGCCACCTGAAATTAAAGCATGTTCGAAAGTTAAATATTTAGATCTGAGCAATGCTCGTTTGCCGCAGGTTGATTTGAGTCCTTTTGCTTCATTAGAAGAAGCACAGCTTGGCTGTACAGCAGCTCCAACAAATCTTCCCGAATCACTAATAAAACTAACTCTAAATGCGTGGCCGCTTTCCTTAAAGCGGCTTGAGTTGAAAAAGCTGCCTTCCAAGTTGGAATTGCTGGACCTTTCCTCTAATAAAGATCTGGAGGTTGAAGATGGCTTTTGGGAGCTGCTGCACACGCGAACCATGACTTTAGTCCTGGCGAGGGGCATGGAATTACCCCCCGTTGGCAATACAGACCTATCCAAGATAACCTTTAAGGACCAATTCGGAACAGCTGGAAGAATTGTAAATGGCATGGTAACTTTTCCGGAAAAGATTTCTGATGTTGCCAGACCTTCTATTCCTGTAAAGTTAAACTAGGAACCGCCTCAGAAGAAGCTAATCGTTTTCATTTGATATCAATTAGAATTTTGTTTACTATCCTGTCAAAAATCAGGAGGGCGCCATGGAGAAAGGATTAACGAAGAAATCTCCCTCGTTTGAAGAACTCAAAAAAATCAATCAGCATGGAGTGGAATACTGGAGTGCGCGCGATCTTCAGCCGCTCCTGGGATATAGCAAATGGCAACGCTTTGAAAATACCTTGAAGAGAGCTATAGAATCATGCAAAAAATCAGGAAATGATCCGAAAAACCATTTTACCGGCGCCGGTAAAATGGTCGAGATTGGCAGCAGGACGGAACGACCAGTCGAGGATTTCCACCTCTCCCGTTTTGCTTGCTATCTCATTGCACAGAACGGCGATCCTAGAAAACCTGAAATCGCTCATGCACAGAAATATTTTGCCATCCAAACGAGAAGACAAGAACTGTCGGATGAAATGGCAGCAGATCTAGAACGCTTAGAATCTCGCAAGCAGGCCTCTGAAGAATTTAGAGCCCTATCAGGGGCAGCACGCGATGCCGGCGTTCAGAATAAAATGTTCGGCGTCTTCCATGATGCGGGCTATCAGGGTCTCTATGGCGGGCTTGGGGCCGATGCGATTAAGGCGCGCAAGGGAATTCCGCCCAAAGAACAGCTGATGGACCGCATGGGAACGACAGAGCTTATCGCCAACCAATTCCGCATGTCCCAGACACGGGAAAAGCTTAAGCGTGAAAATATCCGCAATCAACGAGACGCGATGGAAACGCATGAACAAGTGGGAAAAGAAGTGCGGGCTACCATTGCTAAAATCGGAGGGACCATGCCAGAAAATATCCCACCAGCCGAGCCCATCGCGAATGTAAAAAATCGGCTAAAAACGACCAAAGCAAAGCTAGTTCTTGATGGGAAAGAAGCGCATGGTCTTACGCGCCCCGAAATCAAATAAGGCGTAACGCCTATTCCGCCTTATTCCGCCTTATTTTTTTTCGACCCGATTTTTTGACAGCGAAACCATTTTACCGGCGCCGGCAAAATGATCGACTTTGTTAGTTACTGAGAAATTGCCCCAACTTGGGGGAAAGCTCTGTATGCTGCAAAGCATCATATCTCTCTGAGATGTCCCCTTCTTCGAGAAAAAAGACGATCGGTGTCTCGAGATCCAGGCCGATGTCGGCTCATTAAAGCTGAACGTGAGAGATCTATCTCATAGAGCTATTCCGACCGCCAAAGATGCCCTGGCATTTTTCTATCTTCAAATTTCCATATCTATTAAAATTTTATCATCATGCAAATCAATACAAAAGGAAAACCAAAATGTCAGTATTGACAGTATCCGCATTAACCCAAAAAGCCATTGCCATCAAAGACATCCTAGATTCAGACAAATACGATGAAGGAAGTTCGATCGAAAAACTTGAAGAGCTCTATGAGGATGGAAGGCAATTAGTCATCAAAGAAATTCGACATCAACAATCAAAAGGCGATATTTATTCGCCCGTAATGATAACCCTTGAAGAAGTTGCTGCCTTGCCTCGAATTCAGCAAAGAGTGAATGTCCATAGAGCTTTGAGTAAAACCTATCGCATATTTATCGAACTGACATGGTATCGATGCTGGAAGCAGGCAAATAGGCAAGTTTGGAAAGAAACAAAAGACAGCATCCTTAAAACTGCAGGCCAATCAATAAAAGCTCTTCCGAAAATTGAAGCTTTGGATGTCAAATTTGAATATAGCGTAGCCAAAGAGGCCGCAAAATGTTTAACGCCTGCTGATGGTATGTGGAAAAATACATCGATTCATTCTTCGCCCTGGCTTCTGCTACTAAGGAACTAAATATTAACGATGGCTGGGAGGCTCTTAAAACTCTCATAAAAAATGTTAAAATAGATCATCTGAAAGATTGGTATGTAGATATTTATGAATTGCGCTGGCGTTCAACTCAAGTCACTACACAAGATTTGTTTGATAAAATTATCGCCCCTCAAATTGATAAATGCCGCGAGCAGGGAGGAAAGTACGCTCATGCCTCGTCATGATTTTTATGGGAAATTATGAAAAATCCTGCAGCGGGGAGACATGAATAAAAAGACCGGGGTTGGAAGGTTCCGATCAAACCCCAGAGATCAAAGGATAATCCTGCGGGAAGCGTGAAGATTCGACAAAAGGAATTTTTCACGCACCCCATCCAACTCTGGAATGCCCTCGCCAAAAAGGCAGACCGTTTTTGGAAAAGCTCGAATACATAGTCCAGATGCTTTAAAGAGCTCGCTCAAGACGCAAAGTATAAAAAAGTAATTTCGTCGGCATTAAAGAAAAAGGATTGAGCAATTAGACAAGATCAGTGGATACCGGTTTGCTGGAGTAGCGCCGCAGAAAATGAGCGCTTATAAGTCTTTATGAATCCCAAGAGGCCTGCGTTACTTAAGAGCTGATTTTGCATCAGCATGGCTAATGAATTGCTCCAAAAACGCAAACTGAAATAAGTTTCCTCGACGAGGTTAAACAAATTCAAACAAAAATTAAAGACATTGATAAACTAGAAGAAATACACAAGCAATTGGATGCGGAGGAAAAAAGTTAACATTCAACAATTGCTTGAATTGATGGGCGAAAAGGATTAACCATCTATAGACTATAAGAGAAATTGCCCTAACTTGGGAAAGCTCTGTGTGCTGCAGAGCATCATATCTCTGGAGATGTCCCCTTCTTCGAGAAAAAAGACATTATCTAGGATTTTGGCGGCAAAGGCCAGATGTCCTGGCTGGATATGATCACTCCCCTGCCCTGCATCTTGAGATCTCGAATAATTTGGATAAAACGATCTGTGTTCTCGGGATCGAGCGCCGACGTCGGTTCATCAAAAATCAGAAAGTCAGGGTTGAGAATGAGAGCCCGGGCAATCGCCGCGCGTTGCTGCTGTCCTCCCGACAGTTCATGCGGGCGGGAATCTGCTAGCTGAGAGATATCGAGCGCACGGAGAACTTTTTCCACTTCCCCGGCGATGGCCGCCTTAGGGTTGGCGAGCCGCAGCGGCTGGGCGATATTCTCAAAAACGGTCATGTGCGGAAAGAGGGCAAAGGATTGAGGAACAAAGCCCGCCTGATTGGGGGTGATAATTCCCCCTCGTAGTCTCTTTCCAGCTGAGCTACGCAGCGGAGGATCGAGGTCTTTCCGGATCCGCTTTTGCCCAGTAGCAGTGATATCTTAACCCTTCGGGAAATCCAGCGATACTCCTTTCAAAATGGGCTTTCTTTTTTTGATGAGGACTAGGTTTTTAACGTAAGAGCCAGCAGCAGGAATTCCAGGAGCTGGAAAAACCGATGATTTTGAAGAGGAAGCTGGCCGAGACGAGGAGGCATACCCGGGTAGGGTAGACGACGAGAAGAGGTTGCTAAGCGGCGCATTCGCCGCGCCCTGCTTCAAAAGGGCGGTTTTAACAACTCGTGGAACTCCTGCTGCTGGCTCAAAAACATGTTCGTACTCCTTCGGGATACGAGGTTGAGGATAGCTGACATACAGAGGTAAAAGAACGCGACCGTCAGATAGATAGGAACCGGTTCCATCTCACGCGAGACGATGTTCATTCCCATGCGCGTAAGCTCGAGCATCCCAATAGAAGAGACGATCGGTGCTTTTCAAAAGAGAGTCGAGTTCATTGGTGAACGCTGGCAGGACATTCCGAAACATCTGCGGCAAAATGATGTAGCGCAGACTCTGCAGGGTGGTATAGCGGAGTGTAAACGCAGCCTCCCATTGGGCGGCAGGGATCGAATTGATCCCGGCGCGGACGATCTGTGCCACATAGCCCGAAGAACACATGCCTAGCGCCCAGACGGAAGCGGGAAAAGGATCTAAGGTAAATCCCAATAGATCAGGAAGCACAAAATAGACGATGAGAAGCCAGATATAAAATGGAACGGCCCTGAAAACAAAAGTAATCCCCTCGATGAGAGGCGATATCCAGGGCATTTTCAGACGGTTGCAGGTGAGGACGCCAAAGACAAGCCCGACGCCAAAGCTGAGCGCGGCCGAACCAGCCAACACCTGCAAGGTCATTCCGAGTCCCTTGACCAGCAAGGGAACGGACCTGGATATTAGTTCAAAAGAATTATTCACTCTAGTTTCCACTTCTTTTCGAGCTCAGCGATTTTGCCGTCCATCCGGAGCTCATCGATGGCTTTTCGGACCTGGGCTGCAAGCTCCTGGTTTTTCTTATCGACGCAGATGCCATTGCCCAACGATTGGTCTTGAGCGGCCAGCGGCAGTTTCAAAACTTTGATTTCGGGATATTGTGCCTGAAATCTTGAAACTAAGGAAGGATCAATAAGCGCAGCAAACGATTTGCCATATTTAATTTCTAAAATGGCATCCATGATTTTGTCGGTATACTTCATGTTGACATTAGGTTCTTTTTTCAAAACGCCTTCTTGGAAAGAACCCGCCTCGACGCAAATAGCCCTTTTAGGATCTTTAGCCAAATCTTGGAATGTGGAGACGCCTTTAGGAATTTCTTTCCAAAAAAGCACGGGCATTTCAACTACTTTTTCACCCTGGTAGTAGACCATCTCCATCTTCTGCTGCCGTTCATCGGTAATAGAAATGGCCCAAATGAGAACATCGGCCTTCCCCTGCTTGAGGGCGAGCATTAGGCTCGGCATACTGCCGAAGTCCTTGATAACCAGCTTCTTATTGAGCTTTTGGGCCAGCTCTTTGGCTAGATCGATATCAAAACCTTCGTAATTTCCTTGCGCGTCTAAGCTCACGAAAGGGGCGTACCCGCTCGTCGTTCCTACGACAAGTTCTTGGGTGTCGGCCATGGCCTGACAAAAGGCCGCCACGAGCGCCATAAATAATGCATATAAAACTTTTTTCATACAAAACTCCTAAAATGTTTAAATTTAAATGAATGCGGCTTAACGGCTGATAAAGACGTTAACTAATTTTTTTAGATATGATGATGATGCGAGAGAATAGAGAGAACAACGGAAGATAAAATTGTTTTGTTCATATAAGCTCCTCGCTAGAGTAGACCCATAATACCATTTAGTTCGATTTTAATGCAACAGGCGCTTCCGATCCTATAACCCAAACGCGGCAATGAGCTTCGCGCAAGATTTCCTCCGAGATAAGGCCGAGCCCCTTTTGCGTGCCGGGATGCTCGACCTTCAAATCTCCAAGGACGACAAGATCATAGCCGCCCCGTTGCAGGATATCGAGGATGGCATCGGCTGTGCTGCGGGCGCGCACCACTTCAATTTCAACGTCGATGCCTTTGTCGCGCGCGATGGCCTCGACCATTTTCAGAAGGGCCATGGCGGGACCAAGGCGATCGGGAAGGGCGGTTTCCAGAGGAAGCGAAAATGGAACTTCAAGGACGTAGACGGCCATGAGCTGCGCCCCATGGACTTTGGCGAGTTCGACAGTCATCTGGATCGCTTCCATGGGAAGCCCTGTCCGAACAGGGAGGAGGATGTTTTTGATTTTGACAGGCTGATAGTCGGGGACTTTTATTTTCTCGATGGTGAGCTGGGCCGCGAGCGGGATACGGGCTTTGCGGCGGTAGTAAAAGTACATGATCAGACCGAACGTTAACCAAGCAAATCCAAGATACCGGCCTTCAGGCTTCGTGATAACGACAAGAAGCCAGACGCCCAGCGTCGCTAGCGCGCCGATGATGGCCGGGAGAGGAAGCTGAAAGCGGCCGAAGGGAATGTTCAAAGGCGCCTTGAACGGACGGCGAAGGTGGGGCTTTTTAATGCGCAGGACGATGAGGGAGAGATGCGTCGAAAAGAATGCGATCTGCGCGCCGAAGTTATAGAGGTCGGCGAGAAATTGCATGCTCGCATGGCTCATCGCAATGACGATGGCCGCGATAACGGCAAAGAAAGCTAGCGAGGCATAAGGCGTGCGATACCGGGGATGGATGGCATAAAAAAATCGGGGCAGCTGATAGTACTCACCCATGTTGTAGGACAGACGCGAAGCGCCAATGAGGCCGGCGTTCGCGGCGACGAAGAGAACGATAACGGCTAAAATACCCACCCAAGGAACGAGGACATCAGCGCCAAAAGGAAGATGAGCTACGATGCCCGTGATGGGGTTTTGGACATAATCTGTTCCGAGTTCTTGGGGAGTCAGCACGCCGAGGGCGACGGTAGAAAGGCCGAAATAGACCGCTACTAGGATGAACATGGTGATGACGATGGCCTTGGGAACGGTGCGCGCCGGATGCTTTGTCTCAGCGCCGAGCTGAGCGATCGACTCGATGCCGGTATAGGCGACCATGGCCATGGCCGTACCGCGGAAAAAGTCGTGCCAGCTGGGGGTTCCTAGCCCTTTGCCAATGGAAAGATTACTAAAAACGTGCCAAATATTTTCCGTGAAGTAAAAGCCGATCAAGACAATCACAACCTGTGTGAGCAACGTGAAAAGCATGAGGAAAAAACTGGCCCGGGTCGATTGCTTGACCCCAAAAAAGTTGATGACGAAGAGAACGGCGATCACTCCCATGCCAAAAAAGATCAGCCACATCGGCTCGCGAAGAACGGGGAAAAAGCCCGAAAGATAAGGCCCCACAGTAAAAGCAGAGATGGCGATCGTGACGATGTAATCGAGCAGGAGCGCCCACCCCGCGACAAAAGAGATCAGATCGTTAAAAGCATGGCGCGCGTAGCTCGCGGAGCCGCCTGACTCATGAAAGGTTGAGGACATTTCAGCGTAGGAAAGAGCCGTGCAGACGAAGACGATGCCGGCCAGCAAAAGGGCCAGGGGCGTCGCGCTCAAGGCAAAGAGAGCGGTGATGCCCAGCGCATAAAAAATGGATGAACCTAAATCCCCATACCCGATTGCAAAAAGATCGGTCACTCCGAGGACGCGTTTGAGCGAGCCTTTATCAATCTGGGCGATCGTCTCTTTATCCATGGCCGCCTTTGACATCGGCCGCGCATCGGAAGCCATAGGTTCCGTTCATGGTGCCGGGGTTATTGCGATGGCGGTGGGCGCACCGCAGATCTTCTTTGAGGCTTTTCCAACATCCGCCGCGGAGAACGCGGTAGACCCCCTGCTGGGGTCCTTTGGGATTAAGGGGCTCTTGGACAGAGACGTTATAGTAGTGATACTCGTACCAATCGGAGCACCACTCATAGACGTTGCCCGCCATGTCATACAGCCCGAAATTATTGGGCGCATAGCTCATGACCGGCGTCGTGTCGGAGCTGAAAAAATTGGCTTGTGTCCGCTCGATATTTTTTCCTGTGGGGTAGACATTCTCTTCGAGGTTAGCGCAGGCAGAGACTTCCCATTCAGCTTCGGTGGGGAGCCGCTTGCCGACCCATTTCGCATAGGCCTCGGCCCCATACCACGTGACGCCCACGACGGGATGCTTCGCGTAGCCCGATTCGATTTGGAGCTTGCCGCCAAAGCGTTTGATGCGCGACTCTCTTAAGCGAATGATATCGCTATTGTTATGATCTTTCTCTCCCCCTAGCGCTTCTAAGAAGCGGACAAATTGCTCGTTTGTCACGGGATGTACATCGATTGCAAACGAGGGTAAAACCACGGTGTGGCGCGGGACTTCATCGCGGCCGCCATAGTTGCTGCCGCGTTGAAAATTTCCGCCTTTGACGATGATCATTTCACTCGAGAGAGGCTCGACCGCAGAAACTTCCTTGGTCTCAGGCTGGTATCTGGCCACGACTGCTTCCGTTTGGAAAATCGCGCCGGGGTCGGCATCAAATTCAGGGCGTTTCAGTTCTTGAGGCTTAAAGACAGGTTTGAGCTCCTCTGTAGGAGAAGCTTTAGTTTCAGAAGCGGGTGCAGAGACAGTAGCGCCTAGCGTTTCCACAAGAGAAGAGGGGCGTTTAGCTGGATCTGTCTGCAAGCAGGCGCGCACGAGCTTTTCCCAAGCTAATTTGTAAGGGGCCGAAGGCATCTCGAAGAGCCCCTCAGGGAATTTTCCGGTGAGGAGATAATAAGCGAGCACGCCAAATGCATAAACGTCGGCTTTAGGTCCAACTTTTTCGGGAGAGGTTTTCTGCTCTGGAGCTAAAAAGAGGTAGCTTTGAAGAAAGGAAAGATGGAGCGCCGGCATTTTCTCCTTGTCCACGCCGATAGTCTGCGGGAGCGTTTGATAGGTACGGTGCAGAAATTCCGCCTGTCCCACAATTCGGGCGAGCCCAAAATCAGAGAGGAATACTTTTTGCCCCTGCATCAAAATATTGCTGGGTTTGAGGCCCAAATGGGCCTGGTTTTTCCCATGGGCAAAATCGAGGGCGGATGCGATCTGTTTGAGTATTTCTAAAATTTCTTCCTCTTGAAGGCGCGAGCCCTTGGCTTGAAAATATTTCCACAACGAAAGGGGCTGGCCGTCATTTATGATGCAATCGGCGACAAGAAAATAGCGGCCTTGATCTTCCGACACGTTGTGCATCTTGACGATGTTGGGGTGCTCAAGATTGGATAGGGCGGTGATCTCCCGCTCAAAACGCTCGACAAAGCCGGGAGCCTCAGTAAGTTCGGGAGAGAGGATTTTTAGAGCGTAGGGCCGCTTTAAAAAGCGATGCTGGGCAAGGACAACTTCCCCGAGCGCCCCCGTTCCTAAAGACTCTACAACTGCATAATCACCCAAATTCTTCATATTCATTCCTTAAGAAGGAGAAATTTACCACAGAGGGCACAGAGATCACAGAGGAAGAAAGAGAAAAAATTTAATTCTCTGCTCTGCGCTCTCCGCGGTTAAATCTCTTCATAGTTTTTCTATAGCTTTTAACATCTCATCTAATTTGGTCAAGGGCGCCTCGCAATGGTTGCTTCGGCAAATATACACCGCCGTCTGGCCGGCCAGCGTCGATTTATCCGGCTCAAGACGCTTGTCCCCCTCGTTTTTCCATACCACCGCCATATGCGGCGAAAAATGGCGCGAAAGAGCCTCTTCAAGTTCTTTTTTGTACATGTCTTGCTGATTTAGAACAACCACAACTGTAGGGGCCTGTTTGTCATAATAATGCAAAACGTTGGACAGATGATAGCAGGCTCCTCCGGGCATCGTTTCTAGATACGGTTTAGCCGCTTTAAGGACTTCCTCTGCTTGCCTTGAGTAACCCTCGTCTTGCGTGATTTGAAATAGCCGCAGGAGATTTTCTGTGTGCACGGCGTTGCCCGAAGGTTCGGCGCCATCATAAAAGTCGCATTTGCGCAAGATCAGCTCCTCTTTACCGTCTGTCTGATAAAAAGCCCCCTCGATCTCTTTAAAATCACGCTCCACAATGTGCGACAGAGAAACGGCCCAATCAAGATAGTCATTTCCACACCCTTCTTCAAAAAGCGAGAGGGCCCCTTTGATGAGCCCTGCATAATCTTCCAGCGTGGCATTATATTTGGATTCTCCGGCGCACCATCGGTGCAAGAGCTTGCCCTCCACCCATAAATTTGTGCGGATAAAATCAGCCGCTTGCACAGCCGCGCTGATAAATCGAGGCTCGCTCAAAGCCTTTCCTGCGCGGATCATTGCATGGATCATGAGGCCGTTGTGGCAGGCCAGTATTTTCTCATCGCGAAAGGGCCGCGGGCGGGCTTGCCTGCGGCGCAAAAGGGCTTCTTTCCAGCTTTTTAAGGCCTTAGTAAAAGTCTCGGGCGGCAGATTGAATGATGCGGCAAATTCTTCAGGCGCCGCTTCCATATGCAGGACATTCCTCCCTTCAAAATTCCCAGCATGCGTGACATCGTAAAATGCCATCGCCACTTCCCCTTCCTCTCCCGGAATCGCTTCCTCAAATTCTTCGGGCACCCATGTATAATAAAGTCCCTCATGACCTCCGCTATCGGCGTCTTCCCCTGAATAAAATCCCCCCTGCGCGTGGGTCATGTCGCGGATGATATAGTGAAGAATTTCCCGCAAACTTCGGCATAACGCTCTTTTTTGGTCATTTTCCAGGCTTGCAGATAGGTGAAGCTTAAAAGCGCATTATCATAGAGCATCTTCTCGAAATGGGGAATGGTCCAATTCTCATCCACCGCGTAGCGCGAAAATCCCCCTCCGATCTGATCATAAATGCCGCCGCGGCTCATCTTGTCGAGCGTGAGCTCCACATAAAAAAGGGAGCGGCTGTCCCCTTGCACCTTGGCGTAGTTCATGAGGAACTCGGCTTGATATCCTAAGGGGAACTTCGGAGCGCCTTGCAGCCCGCCATTGACCGGATCGGCCATCTCGAGCAAGCGGTCTGCTCCTTGCGTCGCATCCTGTAATGTCGGAAGTTCATGCCCTGTGGCATTGCTCGTGTGGGCGAACATTTCTGTGAGCTTGTTGGCCTGATCGATGATGAGGGCTTTCTCTTCGCTTTGCCACAGAGCCTGCAGGTGCTGCAATAATTCGACAAACCCCATCATCCCCTTTGCGCTATGGGGCGGCAAATACGTTATAGCAAAAAAAGGCCGGAGCTCAGGCGTCAGCACCACATTGAGCGGCCAGCCTGCGCTCCCGCCCATGAGGGCCTGGCCAAACTCCATATAGATGCTGTCGATATCGGGGCGCTCTTCCCGATCGACCTTGATGCAGATGAAGGCGCTATTGAGAAGCTGGGCAATCTCCGGATTACTAAAAGACTCTTTTTCCATGACATGGCACCAATGGCATGTCGCATAGCCGATCGAAAGAAAAATCGGTTTATTTTGGTCCCGCGCGGCAGCAAAAGCCTCTTCGCCCCAGGGATACCAATCGACCGGGTTGTTAGCATGTTGTAAGAGATAAGGCGATTTTTCCTTACCGAGTCGATTCAGAATAGACCTACAAACTTTGCAAAGAGCCAAGCTGCGACTAAAATCGCCGCGGCAAGTCCTGCCCATAAGAGGTTCGGCAGCCACTTAACGCCGCCTCCCAGGCTTCCGCGCACTTCAAGCGTTCCAATGCCGTAGGCAAATTCGTGCTTTTCCCCCGCCATGCGAAAGGCGCCGGGATTTTCACGCACGAGCTGATCTACATCGAGCCCTAAGAATGTCGCGTATTGTTTGATGAAGCCTTGGGCGTAGATGCCGGAAAGGTATTCCGCTACGGTCCCCTCTTCGATCGCCTGCAAATAGTTGCTGCGAATGGATGTCGCATTTTCGATCTCCTTGAGGGAGAGATTCATTTCTTTGCGCTTTGTGCGCAGAGCATCACCGAGCCGCTTAAGTTCTTCGCTCATAAAAACCGCCTTTTTTAAGCTCCGCATTCATGAAGGTAAGGAACCCCCTGGGGATGGAGGACGGCCACTCCCTTCGTTGCCCTGCTTCGGCAACCCCATAAAGGGGTTGCCTGCATCGGGCGTCTTGGGACCGCTCGCAAAGCAAGCTTTAACCATCCCGCATTCCCCAGGCTGTTCCTCTCCCTCCATGAACGCGGACTTTGTGTTTAGAATACAGATCCCTAACATTTAACGTAAGAGAGCAAGTGGGCGGTAAATCCTATTAGATCTTTTGCCGTTTAGCTTCATTCACAGGGACGTAGCCAGCGGAGGGCAGGCCAATCTCATAAAGTTTGATAGAATTGATTTTACTCAGTTGGGAAAGGCTTGTAACTCCCAATTTTGAACCAAAAATCTTTGGAGATTGGCGGGTGAAAAGACGAAGAAGGAGCAAATTTAATTTCCGTTCAAACGAGATGACTTCGGATTGATCCGCGACGTCAAGATGAGCAAGAAGGCTTGTAACCTCGTACTGAAAGTCTATAGGGCCGTCAAGAGTTGCAAAAAGTGTCTTAAGAAATATCTGTTTAGCACCAACTGTGTTCGTTATTAGTTCCTGAACATGTGGATTATTAGGCAGCTCGCACAAGAGGGCAAGATCAGTGTCAAATCCGATTTTTAAGGTCCCTGCCTTCCAAAATTCTGTACTCATAAAAGTCTGTTAATTGAAAATTATGACCTAAGAAATTGGCAAAGGTGTTTAACGCTGTAACTTTCACCTCTCTCGTATTTATGGGGATGCCCAGTTGGGCCGTGCTAACACATTGAAACACTTCAGTATCATCGAATTGATTTTTAAGCTCTTCAAAAGAAAGTTGCTTTTTCTCTTCGGATCGGATTTTTTTTGAAAGATCAGAAAAGACTTTTCCCAGAAAAAATCGTTCGCGTTTGGCAGATTCGTAGAATGCACCATGATAAATAAGAGGAATCATCAATTCAGACCCACTTACGATACGTTGAATTTGGGCGATTTTTTCTTGGCGATCGTCTTTTCCTTCCGCGAGAGGCTTAACTTCTAAACTTTTTGCATAATCACTAAAAATAGAGCTTAAGCGCAAAACAGAGTCTGCTTTGAACAATAAACTATGAAAGCTATAAAGCACTGTAGGCAGCCAAGAGTCTTGGGACTTTTGAGGGAAAACTTTAATAAAGTTCTGAATCTCGCCGACTTTGTTTAGAATCTCCCAAAAATTCATTTCATCGATGGAAAATTTTATCGGATCGAAAGTAAGCCTCTTAAGAATGTGTGCCTCAAAGTATTTCAGGCTCCGGAGCATAGAATGTTTACAAAAAAAGCTTATCATCTCAGAATCGTCCTCGGGCGCTTGCCTTACAAAAATGCGGGCCAGTCGTGAATCTGCCTGTGAGAGAAACTGATCGCGGCCATCGGACCAAGTGCATTCTTGTTTGATGAATTCAAACGATGTTGTGACTGTTTTTTTTAAACCTTCACTTTCTGTCAAAGGTAAAAGCAGATCAAATATTTCCTCACTTGCAGTATTTTTAAACGCAATTAAAAGAGGATAATTACCAGATTTATCTTTCCAATTAGGATTAGCGCCACCGTCGATCAATTTAACAGCGTTTTCGAAGCTTTGGCTTTCTAGGTGACAAGCATAAAACAAAGGAGTTTCTCCTTCAAGATTGGGCGCATCGATTATAGCTCCAGCTTTGAAAAGAAGATCAATACAAGCAACTTTGGACTGGATGGTAGCAGCTTCATGCAAAGGTCTGATTCCGTCTTTTGCTGGGGCATTAACATCGGCTTTGAATTCAATCAGCAGCGAAATAGCCGCCTCGTCACCAATGTCGCAGGCCAGATGAAGAGGAGTACGACCCTCGTTCACATCAGGCGCATGATTAACGAGGGCTCCATGTTGAACAAGAATCCGGATGATTTCCAACTGTTTTTGTTTGTTGACGAGCTCCTGTTCATCATCGGACTCCTGTTCATCATTTGAGGAGTCAACGTCCTCGGGACGACCCAGATTGACAGCTAACATTAAAGCGCTGTTCTCACCTCCAAACGATTGGTTAGGGTCTGCATGATGTTTTAAAAATAGGTCTGTGAGGTCTGCCCTGCAGTTTTGGATAGCGAGATGAAGAGCGCGCGTGACGTTTAATGGGGAGGCTACATCCGGGTTGGCCAGCATCTCTTCGATCTCTTTTACACTTGCCCCCTGTGCAATTGCCACGTTAAGAGATCTATTTTGATGGGGTTGAAAGTTGATGGCCGAACTAGGACCGACTGAAGGCACCATGATTAATATTCCTCTAATGTTTTATAAAAAAATTATAATTTATTTCTAACTAAATAGCAACAAAACCTGAGCCATTATAAAAGTTTTACTTGTCAATCTGAACATCTATGAGTTGCAGAAAAAACGTCTTTCAACGAAGCTCCTTTAAAATGAACACGTTTGTTGCCACTATTGATGTTGCCCTCGCCGATAAGATGAAGGCCGACCTTGGGAGTCAAGGTTTTTCTTTAACTCAGCCCCCCTATACCCTCTTCTCAGCCCAGAAAAAGGGCGTCTCCTGCACCCTATATACATCAGGGAAATTGACGGTGCAGGGAAAAGACAAGGACGACTTTATCGCTTTCTACCTGGAGCCGGAGATTTTACAGACGCTATCATTTTCGTACCCGGAACTGGGCGTCGACATGAACGCGCGCATCGGGGTGGACGAGGCGGGCAAGGGCGATTATTTTGGACCGCTCTGCATCGCGGGCGTCTTTGCTGATGAACCAATGATCAAAAAGCTGCTCGAATGGGGCGTGAAAGACAGCAAAAAAATGGGCGATAAGATGATTTTGACGCTCGCTAAAAAAATACGGGCAGACCTTCCTCATAGTATCGTGCGGCTTCCTCCGGCAAAATATAATGAGCTGTATGAAAATTTCCACAACCTCAACAGGTTGCTGGCTTGGGGACATGCGACGGCGATCGGCGAGCTGCATGAAAAAACTAAGTGCGCCAATGTGATCATCGACCAGTTCGCCAGTGAGCATTTGGTCGAAAATGCGCTGAAACGAAAAAATGTCACGGTCGACTTGAAGCAGCGGCATCGCGGTGAAGAAGATGTTGTCGTTGCGGCAGCATCGATTTTGGCAAGGGCGGCCTTTGTCGATGGGATCGATGCATTGTCGCGAGAAATCGGTGTGACGCTGCCGAAGGGCGCGAACCACGGCGTCAAAGAAACAGCGCGGCAACTTGTCCAAGAAAAAGGGAAAGAAATCTTAGGGAAAGTCGCGAAGCTGCATTTTAAGACTACCCAAGAAATCCTTTCTTAAAGATAATCCGTCTTTAAAAGGAATTTTCTATGCGCAAAACTTTGGCTCTCTCTCTTTTAATGGCTGCCACGCTCGGCGCCCACGAATACGGCTTTCTCGAATACTACTTCGTCGATTGCGATCATCCGATCCACATCGCTGGACGCTACCGCCAAATTGGCAAAGCAGAGTTTGAGAAACATAAGCATGGCGATCTCAAGTACGCCGATGGCTATGCCGCCGCCTTCTATACCCACTTTCTCGATGAAGACAATTCGCTGACATTTGGCGCTGGATATGATTATCTCAAGATGGACTGGGATAAAAATCCCCGTTTCCGCGAAGACGTCTTCAATTATGCGACAGGCTCGATCGGTCTGGTATCGATGACGCTCGAAAGATGGAGATGGATTGTCAACGGGGGCTTTTCAGTCGACGCGAACCACTTTGATTTTGGGAAAAGCGGCGTTTATCACGCGATGCTGTGGGGCCGCTATCACTATGGAGAAAGCTGCGGTGTGCACGTAGGAGCTCTTGGCTTTTACGGGATAAAAAATGGATATGCCCTGCCGATCCTCGGCTTCGATTGGAAGTTTGGCGCCCATTGGCGGCTGGCGACCATTTTCCCTGTCAACCTGTCTCTTGCCTACCTGTTCAATGACTACTGGTCGATGGAAGCCGCTTATTCGGGATTTGGCATCTATAGGTACCCGCGCCGCGCCCATGATGGCCGGCACGGCTTTCACGACCCCATATTCTCAATCTATTCCAGCGGCCTTGATCTGAACCTCAAGTATGACTACGACCATTTATTCCGCTTTGCCATCGGGGGTGGATGGAACTTCGGCGGATGGGTCCTCATCAAGAATAGCGACAATAGGAACGGCAAGTACTATAATTACAACTCTGCGCCCTACGTTCAAGCGACCCTTGCTTTTACTTTTTAGTCGACGTTTTAACGCTGCCGTCTTCTAAAAGTTTGAACGAGTTGACGAAGTTTTTATAGTGGGCATCATCGTAATTGGGGATGTTGCACTCCATCGCCATCAAATATAGGCTGTTTTTCACCATCATCGCACGGCCTT
Source organism: uncultured Verrucomicrobiae bacterium (assembly GCA_963813135.1). Lineage (GTDB taxonomy): Bacteria > Chlamydiota > Chlamydiia > Chlamydiales > Rhabdochlamydiaceae > SZAS-15. Next base: position 79,005 of record CAWEXY010000009.1, read on the forward strand.
TGAAATAGACATTACCTGTGCGGATATGGAAATCGAGCACCTCCCGTCCATTGACCAGGATCAGGTCAGCGAAGATGAGTTGATTGTTAGGATTATGAGTTAAAATCCCATTTAAAAACCCTTCTAAGCTCATTTGCGCATACGACTCATCGACAAACTCTGGATATTGTGCAACAAGCAGCATGAAGACTGTTTCTTGGTTCAGCGCAGAAATATAAGCATCGTATTTTAGCTCATATCCTTGGTCCGGCATGGCCATTTTCTCCGAAACATGCTCTGGAACATCAGGAAAAACCATCGTGCATTTTCCTGCGACTGAGTGGAACTCTTTCCACTGTATAGTTGGCGCTACAGTTGTGGCTGGAGCAGCCGCTGTTGGATTGACCAGCGGACCGGTCACGCAAAGCAACCCCGCAAGCCATTGATAAAGTTTCTTTCCCATACCTTCCCCCTCTTCCTTAACTTATTGTTTTGCTGGAACAAACATGAATCCGAGCCACATAATTACCATAAATGCAATCCACACCATGAATAGCGGAATGAGCACATTGAGCAGCGCTTTCCAAGCAGAAAATCCTTGAACTTCGCCCAGTGTCTTTAGGATCATGATAAATCCCCATACAGAGACGACGACCTGGATCAAAAAGCCGAAGAAGACCAGCGCCAGTTCAGGGCCTACAAAGGTCATCTCCGCGAAGGAACGTAGATAAAGGCTTGAGCCAAACTTCGCGGTCAGGACCAGCCAGACGAGCAAGTTGACGGCGTTCGGAACATTGGACCAGGCCACTGCCGCGCGAACATGATTAAAAGGAGCTTTGCCGCCGATCCATCCCCCTGTCCAATAGAGAAGTCCTGAAATAATGCTGATCAGCAGCATTCCCAGCGGGGCCGATAAGAGGAGGGCGACGAGCAAAATGAGCGGCGTCGACATCGATTGCCCCAGCGATAAGTTTTGGGCGATCTGGAGGATCATCGGAAAGCCGTATACGGCCGACAAAAGATAAAATTGGGATTTGGGATTAGTCTGGACGATATCTCGAATCGTATCACGAGGCCTTACCCACATTGAGAGCCACGGACGAAGTGATAATTTGCCTGCCATTTTTTCCTCCCTGCGTATTTGTAGATTAGTATTTAAAAATTAACTTGTCAATTGAAATAATAAAAAAACGCAGAAGAATTATGCTTCTGCGCTTTTAATTTGAATAAGTTAGAAAAAAGAATAATTATTCTTGATCGTCGGTGCTGGGCTCTTCATCATCATCGGGTTGCATCATGATGACATCATCATCTTGATATTCTTCGTCATCATGGATAATAGGAGGCGGGGGCGGGGTTGTTTCAGCGGGAGCTTGAAGAGTGGTCGGCGTTGTCTTTGTTTTAGCGGCAATTTCATTTTCTTCGGCATTGAGACTGACGAGCGCTCCGACGCTAACAAAAGCAATAATTTTCAGCATACATCTCCTTGCGTAGGTTAGTCATTTGTTTACCGTAGCAAATCCGTTGAATTCTGTACATGGCACGGATTGACAAATATTTTTTTTCATATTAGGATAGGGTTTACGCAAGAAGGAGAATCCATATGGGCATTTCTAAGAAAAAGACCAAAAAGCCGGCTCCCATCAAGTCATCCCCTGAACACGAACTCGAACTCAACAAACAGGTTCTAGGCGATCTCGAGCGCCGCATCAGCATGCAGGTCGGCAGCTTTCTCGTTCTCACTGAGGAAGGCGATCCTACACAAATCGCCCTTGCCCAAGGCAAAGCTAAGAGTGAATTCCTCAAATTCGGCCCAGAAATGCATAAGATTGCGCATCATTTGGGCGGAAAGCTCCCCCAAGTTGTCGATGCCTTTCTCGAGAGCATCGATTCTGTGCTCCATTGCAATGTGGAGTGGCTCGATGAGGAAAAGATCTCTAAATGCTACCAGACAACGCAGCAGCTGGAATCAGAGCTTCGCATCTAACGCAGCGGCCAGATCGGGGTATTCGAAATTAAATCCACTTTGCATCAGTCTGTGAGGCATCACGCGTGCGCTGGCAAGCAGCAGTTCGCGCGCCATGTCGCCCAAGGCTGCCTTCAAAATAAACGCCGGGATCGGCCAAAACGCCTTTTTTCCTACCGAGCGGGCGACGATTTGCGTAAACTCTTCATTCCGTATAGGATGGGGAGAGACAAGGTTGAAGGTTCCTTTCAGCTTAGGGCTTAACAGGAAAAATTCAAGGGCCCGCACAACATCGGCAAGGGCGATCCAGCTCATCCATTGCTGGCCATTACCCAATCTTCCCCCCAAACCATGCCGAAAAAGGGGCAGAATCTTTGCGAGCATGCCGCCTTGGCCCGAGAGTACAGTCCCTAATCGTCCGTGCACGACGCGGACGCCTTCTTGTTCCAAAGCTTGGGTCCCTTCTTCCCATTTCAAACAGACAGAGGGCAAAAATCCTTTGCCGATGCAACTCTCTTCCGTGAGGATTTCGTCGCCGCGATTGCCGTAAAAACCCACCGCGGAAGTCGAGAAGAAAAACTTCGGGGGTTTTTTCAAACGCGACATAGCGCGGGACAGCAGCCAAGTATCGCGGCTGCGGCTTAAAAAAATCTCTTCTTTGCGCCGTTTTGTCCACCGGCCTCCTGCGATATTGCGGCCGGCTAAATGAAAAACGGCATCGAACCCTTCCAATTGCGAGAGAGGGATTTCTTCTCTTGTAGGATTCCAAAGAATGGCATTTCCTGGCTGCGGGCTCCGAACAAGGCGCCATAAATCATGTTCCTTCAGATGAGATAGGAGGGCTCTGCCAATAAATCCCGAAGCACCCGAAATCAGTATTTTTTTTGCCATCGATGAAACGCCTCCAAAGCTCGGCTGCGCGCCTTTGCATGGTCGACGATCGGCCGAGGATAATTTACCCCAAGTTTAACTCCTGCCTTTTGTAAAATTTCAGAAGGAGCTGTCCAAGGGGCATGTATAAATTTATCAGGAAGGTTTTGCAACTCGGGCACAAAGCGACGAATATAGTTGCCGCTCGGATCAAACTTTTTGCCTTGAAGAATGGGATTGAAAATTCGGAAATAAGGCGCCGCATCGGCCCCGCAGCCGGCGATCCATTGCCAACCGAGCGTGTTATTCGCTAAGTCGGCATCGACCAGTGTGTCCCAAAACCATTGAGCCCCTCCTTGCCAAGGGATAAGAAGGTCTTTGACAAGAAAAGAAGCCGCGATCATCCGCACACGATTATGCATCCAGCCTGTATGCCAGAGCTGGCGCATGCCGGCATCGACGATGGGAAAGCCCGTCATCCCTTTTTGCCATAAGCGCAAGGCCGCTTTATTTTTTTTCCAAGGAAAAGTTCGAAAATTCTCCCGAAAAGGGCTCGAGGGTGTTTTAGGAAAAGCAGCCAGCAAATGATAAGCAAATTCGCGCCAAGCAATTTGCCGCAAAAAGGCGGGGTATTTTTTAGCAGCATGCCATACTTGACGTGGGGAAATTTCTCCCAAATGGAAATGCGGAGAGAGCCGCGAGGTGCCAGTAATGCTGGGATAATCGCGATCTTTAGCGTAATTTTTAGCGCTGCATTTTAGGAATCGCTTGAGCGCTCGGTGGGCCCCCTCTTCCCCAGGCTTCCAGGGAAACTCTTGGTACCATGGAACCCGAGGCAGCAGTTTTAGGTCATCAACGGAAAGAGATGGACGATGTTTGAACCATTTGGGTCGGGCAGGCCTGGGCAAAGGCTTTGCAATGGCCTCTTTCTGCAGGGCATTAAAAAAGGGTGTAAAGACTTGATAGGTACGAAAGTTCCCTGGAGGACATAGAAGTATGCCATGGAAGGCTTCGGCTGGAAGCCCTGCTAAAATCTGTGCATCGCGCCGGCTATAGCTGTAATGAAAATAAACAGCTTCCGCATCGACCTCATGCACAAGCTTCTTTAACGTGCTTATTATGGGCCCTTTACGGATGACCAAGGGAACATTTTTCGTGAAGGCAAGCAACGAATGGTGCAGCCACCAGCGGCTGGCGGCTCCCAGTTCCCAAGGATGATCGTCGTCCGGCGACCAAATATAGACAGGCAAAATGGGGCGACCAGTCTTAACTGCTGCATCAAGTGAAGGATGGTCGGTGAGCCGAAGATCGTTTTGGAACCAGACAATAATGGGTTTTTTCATGAACGATCTGCCACGCCGCAATCCCATCCCTTTAGGGGCGGGTTAGGCGGGCTTCTAGTTGGTCAATTCCTTAAATCCTCGAAGAATCTCCTTCATTTATGAAGGGGTTCTTCAAATATAAAAGCGAGACCCCTACGGGTCTCGCTTCATCTTATGGCGAATGAGTTACATTTTGCAGCTGCCGCCGGAAGATCCTTTTCCGGAACCGCATCCGCAGGAACCACAGCACATGCATTTGCATTTGCTGAGGAAACCGAGGCTCCAAACGCCTGCCAAACCTATAATAGCGTAGATTAAGCGTGCGAGCCAGGTCGTATTGCCGCTAGCAATCCAAGCAACGAAGTCAAATTGGAAAAAACCCCAAAGGCCCCAGTTGAGAGCGCCAACGATGATGAGAATGAATGCTAAATAATTGAGACACTTCATGGAAAATCCTCCTATTTTAACCTGAATCGCCAGTTGCTTCTCGGAGATATCGGCGATAGGAAAAGCGACCTCTGGCGGCGGCCTTTTTCGCCAACCCCCTAAAGGGGTTGTCTGCAGCGGCCTTCTTAGATCTCACTTTTCCTAGGCCAATCTCTCACGAGATTCCACTAGCAACTCAGGTTAGTGTATTTTTTCTTACAATCCTCATCCTAGCGGAAATTCCAACTTAACGCAAGAGCCCACAGATTTCTCTAAGGACTTTACGACGATTCTCCTCGCCGTTTTTCAAAAGAGGGTGGATTTGAGCCAAATAGGGTCTGCTGGGCAAAAAATCCGTAGAATACTCGAGGTGGACCCCGCTCAAAATCGCTTGCCCTTTGCCATGAAAGCACTGGACGATCGCCGCCGACTCCCCTTCTAAATCCATGTACTTGCCCAAGACCTTTATGCCCGGCAGCTTGCCGGCGCCGATAAACCGGCATCCCCCATTAAAATAGACGTGAAAGGGCTCTTCTTCTTTCCACTGGACATAGGCAGCTTGTACCCCCGAAGGGATATCAGGACGGTATTTGCCTCTTCCATAAGCCGGCCCCTCGGCCATGCCAGGGAAAAAAAGAGAGCGACCTCGGGCCTAAAACCTCATAGGCCCCTCCCTTTTCGAATTCGATGGCGCTGCTGCCAAAATAGGCCCCCGCACAGATCCCCAGATAATTCCCCCCGCCCTCTACGAAAGCGCGGATCCGGGCCGTCCCTGGGCCATCGAGAAGCCGGTGGTAAAAAATATCTCGGCCTCCGGGAACAACAAGAAGTTTAGCTTTGTCCTCCCAGTCCCCATGAATAATTTCTTGAGCGTCGACCCTGCGAATGGCGGCATCGAACTCTCGAGAAAAGCTTTTGATGACCTGTTTGAGCGCCATTCCATCGACGCCTTGATCGACATAGACAAGAATTTGTTGCACCTTATGCCTCCAAGCTCATAGAATAGAATGTTAAGCTTTATGAACGAAGAAGAATTTCGCAAGTTAACACAGCTCTGCCGTATTTCCTGCACTGAAGAAGAAAAAGATAATTTTCTTGGCAGTATCCGGCAAGTGCTCATTTATGTCGATCAGCTCAAGGAAGTCGACGTAGGAGGAGTTCCCCCTTGCAACACAGTCTTAGAGACCTTAAGCAATGTCTTTCGGGAAGACATCCCCGAACCACCTCTTTCCCGCGAGGCCTTTTTGGCCAACGCCCCCTCTCATGTAGGCGGCATGATCCGCGTCCCTCCGGTCATTAAAAATCCTGGCGAGGAACCGTTTTGATGTATAAACATGCTGCGACGGCTCTCCATAAACTTTTTATCGAAGGGTCCATTTCTGCAGAAGAAATTGTAAAAAAAACTCTGCAGCGCATCGAAGCCTTTGACCCTCAAGTGGGCTCATTCCTCCGCACAATGAAAAATCGGGCTCTCGAAAAAGCGGCAGCCCTCGATCAAAAACGCAAAAGCGGTAAACCCCTCGGCAAGCTCGCTGGCGTCCCCATCGCCGTCAAAGACAATATCCATATCCTCGGCGAGCTCACGACCTGCGCCTCCAAAATCCTTCAGAATTACCGCGCCGTCTTTGATGCGACAGCTGTCCGCCTCATCGAAGCCGAAGATGGACTGCTGATCGGCAAAACGAACATGGACGAATTCGCCATGGGATCCTCCACCGAAAACTCGGCCTTTCAGCCCACAAAAAACCCCTGGAACCTCGCTTGCAGTCCGGGCGGTTCTTCAGGAGGCTCTGCCGCTGCCGTTGCTGCACGGTTTTGCCCCCTGTCGCTTGGATCGGATACTGGCGGATCGATCCGCCAACCCGCCTCCTTTTCAGGCATCGTCGGGTTCAAACCCACCTACGGCAGGGTCTCTCGCTATGGCCTCGTCGCCTTCGGCTCATCTTTCGATCAAATCGGCCCCTTTGCCACGACCGTCTCAGATGCCGCGCTTCTGATGGAAGTGATGGGACATCCTTGCAAATTTGATGCGACAAGCCTGCCCCTCCCTCCCGATGCCTACACCCAAAAACTCACGGCACCGATACGCGGCGCGCGCATCGGCGTCCCCCGCAGTTTCCTCAAAGACTTAAACGCTGAGGCCAAAGCCCATTTCGAGCAAGCTCTATCCGTCTACCAAAAACTTGGTTGCACCATCGTCGATATCGACCTCGACATTCTGCGCTATGGCATCGCCGTCTATTACATCCTCGCCACAGCCGAAGCCTCGACCAACCTCGCCCGTTTTGACGGCGTCCGCTACGGCCACCGCTCCAAGGACGCCAAGACCATGGACGAAGTCTTCGACCTTTCCCGCAAAGAAGGGTTTGGCCCCGAAGTCAAACGCCGCATCATGCTCGGCACCTACGTTCTCTCCTCCGGCTACCAAGATGCCTACTATAAACATGCGCAAAAAGTCCGCACCCTCGTGATCCAGCAATTTAAAAAAGCTTTTGGAGAGTGCGACATCATCGCCACCCCCACCTCCCCTTTCCCCGCCTTTGAGATCGGCGCCATCCAAGATCCCCTGCAAATGTACCTCGCCGACATCTACACCGTCTCCGCCAACCTCGCCGGCGTCCCTGCGATCTCCATCCCCTGCGGCTTCACAAAGGACAATAAACCGATCGGCCTGCACCTCACCGGACCGCAACTCCACGATGCCGATGTCTTCCGCTTTGCCCATCACTTTGAGCTGGCCACTCCGTTTGCCAAGATCCCTCCCCTCTTCGATAAGGAGGCCCCATGACCGGTTTTGATGACTGGGTCCCCATCATCGGCCTGGAGATCCACGTTCAGCTGAACACCCGCTCAAAAATCTTCGGCTCCGAGCCTTACCGCTTTGGAAGCGAGCCCAATACCGACATCGGCGTCGTCTGCACCGGCCAGCCCGGCGCCCTTCCCACCCTCAACCGCCAGGCCCTCCATAAGGCCATCCTCTTTGGCTGCGCCGTCCATGCCAACATCTCCCGCTTCTGCCGCTTCGACCGCAAGTCCTACTTCTATCCCGATAACCCTAAAAACTACCAAATCACACAGTTCGACCACCCCATCGTCGTCGGAGGCATCGTCCCCGCTGAAGTCAGCGGCGAAGTCAAACACTTTAAAATCCACCATGCCCACCTCGAAGAAGACGCCGGCATGCTCAAGCACTTCTCCACCTTTTCCGGCGTCGACTATAACCGCGCGGGCGTCGGCCTCCTCGAGATTGTTTCGGAACCCTGCATGCACTCCCCTAAAGACGCCGCTGCCTATGCCATGGCCATCAAAGCCATCATGGAATACATCGACGCCTCCGATTGCAATATGGAAGAAGGGTCGCTGCGCATCGATGCCAACGTCTCTGTCCGCCGCAAAGATGAGACCCAGCTCCGTCCCAAGATCGAAGTCAAGAACATGAACTCGTTCAGCAATATGGAGATGGCCATCGAAGCCGAGATCCGCCGCCAGATCCAGTTCTACATCGCCCATCCCCACGAACTCGTCACCCAAGGCACCTACCGGTTCGACACCGAGACCGGCGCCACCGTCCTCATGCGTGCCAAAGAAGGCGCCGAAGATTACCGCTACTTCCCCGAGCCCGATCTTCCCCCCGTCCTTCTCACCGATGCCGAGATCGACGAGATCCGCAAAACCCTCCCCGAGCTCCCCCATGATCGCTACAAACGCTACCTCACTACCCTTGAGCTCCCCGTTCAAAATGCTGCCGTGCTCATCAGCACCAAAAAGCTCTCCGACTATTTTGAAGAGGCCCTAAAGCTCCATCCCAACGCCAAGAGCCTTTCCAATTGGATCTCTTCGGAGTTTGCCGGCCGCCTCAAAGATACTGGAAAGAACCTCTGGGACATCATCCCCGCCCGCCACATTGCCGAGCTCGTGCGCCTCATCGACTCGGGCGTCATCACCGGTAAGATCGCCAAAAGCGTCGCCGACGACATGCTCGCCTCCCCCGACAAGTCTCCCGAAGCGATAGTCAAGGCCAATCCTGACTACCAACCCTTAAGCGACACATCGACGATCGAGCCCCTCGTCGACCAAGTCCTCGCCGCAAATCCCGACGCGATCGCCGCCTTCAAAGAAGGCAAGAAAAAATCGTTCGCGTTCCTCGTGGGCGAAGTGATGAAGCTCTGCCGCGGCAAAGCCTCGCCCGCCGTCGTCAACGACCTCCTTCTGAAAAAGATTGAAAAGATGTAGCCTAGTGAAAGACACATCGCCTGAAATTGAAGAAAAAGTCCGTGAAATGATACGCGCAAAAACCCCTGCCGAGCGTTACAAAATGGGATGGTCGATGTATCTCACGTCGAGAAGGCTCGTCATCGAAGCTATCCGCAGAGAAAACCCCAACATCTCCGATCAAGACCTTCGTGTAGAATTCTTCTTGAGATTCTACCAGGACGACTTTGGTCCTGAAGAACAAGAAAAGATCATCTCTTATCTCCGGCAGCACACATCTGATAAACCCTTTTGCTAAAAAAGGTGCATTGCATACTACGATTTTGCTTCGGGATCGTAGAGAATCTGGCAGCAGGAAACTTTGAATTGGCCATTGGGCTGAATGCCATGGCCGGCATCGGAATACTCAAAAGGAGCAGGCCCTCCTAAAGCTGTAAGCTTGCCCTTATACTGCTCGGCGCCTTTTACATAGCTTCCTATCACCAGCGGCAGGCCCAGCGCTTTAGCTTTTTGCAGGCACCCCTCTTTGACCATCTCTTGCGCGAGGGAATTCCCTTGAGCATCGCTGTAGATCCGCTCCATCAACAATACGGGCTTTCCTGCCTCCTCATCTAACATCAACCGAAGCACGCTGCGGGCAATGATTTTGCCCGTTTTATCCTTGACGGCAATGGCTCGATTTTTTCCATCGAGAGCATAGGCGAGCAAACATTTATTATTTTCGACATCAGCCATAATATGCTGGCAGCTCTGGAGCACCTCGGTTCCTAGCAATAACAGATCTTCCCATTCATCGGTATCTAGGACAACAAAATCACTCGTCGCAGCCCCTTTAGAGGCCAGCGCTTTCAATATGTCCTCAATGTCGCGAGAGAACTGCATTTGCCCGGGGACTAATGTTTTTAACTGCTTCAATTTTTCCTCGATCTCATCGACTGGCAAATCTTGCGTGACGAGTTCTAAGAAAAGACTCTCCATCGGGTATTGCTGGGGATCTATTTTCCCCGCCTTCACATCCTTATGGTAAAGAAGCGATCCCTCGCCCATATGCTTATCCCCCGCGGCTTGCAGGAGGGCCTTGCGCACCCGTTCTTGAGGCGTTATTTGAGATACAGAGGCGCTCTTGTTGGATTGAATAGGAAGGGATGTCTTCCATTGCTCGAAAAGCTGAGGATAATCACGAGAAATCGCATAGAGGTGCGGATTATTGTCCAGCGCATAACGGGTTTCAGAGAATTTGTCATCTAGCACGGCCCTTACAAACCTTTGGAGGGCGGCATTCAGTTCTTGTTTTTCCGGTAAGCTTTGCAAACGGGCGGCATAGATGAGGAGCGCATTGGGATAGCGCTTCGACTCGCAAAAATTTTGATTAAATCGCTTTTCGTCGGCATCAGTTTTTAGATTAAATATCGACTTTTCATACTCATGCAAGGCTCTATTGACCGCTGTAACATCCTTGCACTTTTTAAAGTCATCAAATCCTGCAAAAATCAAAGAAATACGGTTGACGGGAACTGTTTCCTTCCCCGCTGCCCCCAGTACAATTTCTAGCAGACGTTTCATTTCATCACCCTGGCTGGGGAAGTTTAATGAACTGAGCGCATCATTCACGGTGGCTAAAACTCTATCTCCTTTATATCTAGCGGATGATAGACTTTGTAATAGTGCTCGTACTTTATTCGAATCGTTCAATAGATAGTATAATAAAAGCCCTGACGCAAGAACTCTTTTCGGCATCCCTTGTGTCATCTCTATCCATTTCTTGCCCTTTTCTCGATCCGTAAAATAAGGAAGCAAAAGGAAAAAAAGTCCATCCTTCACAAGACCCGACGGGAGCTTGAAAACTTCAACAAACAAGCTTACAAGTTCTTTCTTTTCGGTAATTCTTTCAAACTGCGGGCCAGCCTCTCGCCAAATCTCTTCCAAGAATTTGACTAACCGCGCCATCAACTCCATTTTGAAGTGGGGATTTATCAGCTTTCTTAAAATTTTGTTGAGGTGGGCATTTAGCTTACGGTAAACCTCAGTGTCAGGAAACGGAAGCGATTGGTTTATCAGACTATTCCATTCACTTTTATATTGATCTAGCAATTCTCCAGGGACTGATTGCAGAAAGCTTGTAAGAGCGATTCCCATCGAAGGCGGCTGTTTGGGCATGTGTCTGAAATAAAGATCTTTTATGTTTTGGAATAGATTTTCGGCAATTTTGAGGAATGCTTTATTTGCGATTTCCGGCTCAGATTGTTTTGCCATTTCGCTAAGTTTCTGAGTGGATTCATCAAATTCAGAAATCACATATTGGAGAACGAGCCCCAGCAATGTTGGATTGCGGCTGTCTAAATCGCAGATGAGTTTGGCAAAGGTCTCGTATGGAACCGTATAATGCGACAAAAATCTGAGTAAAAAATCGCACAACTCTTTTCGAGAGGTCTTCCGAATGGTAATCTTGGCCCATTCGATGTAATTGTTATTAAGAAGGTATATTAAATTTTCGCCTTCACGGTGATGTTTAAAAAACTCTTCGAAAACAACGTGCAACCCTTTATCTTGAATTAATTTGCGTTCTTGTTCGGCAATATATTGCTCCACTTGATTAATAAGATCTTGAGAAATAGGACGCCGCCTGTTATGTATTTTCCTACTCAATTTAAGACAATCGGTGATAGATAAATCGCAACATTTAACTAAATCCATCAACAAGTCATTTTGCTCAAACTTATTAGGATCGCTAAAATCGAAACTAGCTAATAAATATCTGCGCGCATCATTGCATAATGTATTAGAAACAGCCAAAAAAGGATTGTAATCCTTAATAGAGGTCGACAACTGAAACCCATACCGCATTTGCTCAAATCTATCAGGGTTCCATCGTTGAACTTTTTCAAAAGCCTCTTCGCGCGAGTTCAACCCCCAGCCTTGAAATGCATTAACCTGCCATAACTCGGCGACCAATTGTTGGCATTTGGCAAGGCGCTCTGGATCATTCCCTCCTTTAGGGCTGATGACGACTTTTTCTAGATCGGCGATTAGGCGAAATCCGCGATCCCAGCTTTGAATCAGATTATTTGAAGTACTCATAATTTACTCACGCTATACATTATACCATAATTTAAAATTATTTGTATATATAATCAATCATGAAGCACATTTTTAAGTAACTAATATTGAGCGGCTTGAACGATTTAATTTAGGATTTTGCTTCGGGATCGTAGAGAACCTCGCAGCTGGGAATTTGGAACTTTCCATCCGGGCAAATATTCTTCACACTATCACAATATTCATAAGGGACAGGACCCCCTAAGGCTTCAACAGTGTTTGGGTACAAGGGCGCTTTCGCCCCAACAACAACGAGCGGCAGCTTCATAGCCTTCGCCTTTTGCAGGCACCCTTCCTTCACCATCTGGATGGCCTCTGTAGAAGAGCTTATATCTGTATAAGTAGGTTCCATCAATAAAACGGGTTTTTGGGCCTTAGTATCCCAGAGAAGGCGCAGCACGGACCTTGCTACGATTTTGCCATCACTGTTTTTCACAACGATCGCCCGATTTTTTCCATCGAGAACATAAGCGAGCAAGCATTTATTGAGCAGCGGCTGAGCTAGCGCAATATGCTGGCAGCTACTAAGAACTTCTGTTCCAAGTAAAAATAAATCTTCCCATTCATCCGTATCTTTGACCACCAGTTCTTTTGTTGAAGCGGCCCTTTTAGAAGCGATTTTTTTTAGCAAATCTGCAACGTCATTTTGGAACTGGGGCATCTCTTTAGGAACTTTCTTTTGGAGTTCTTTGAGTTTTTCCTTCATTTCATCGATGTCCATCTCTTTCGATAGAAGCTCAAGACATAGACTTTCCACCGGATATTTCTCGGGATCAATCGGGTCTTTTGATTTGAGCAGCTGTGCGGAAAGAATAGAATCGGGGCCGAGATGTTTGTTCTCGATTGCCATCAGGAGGTCTTTTTTGATCTGCTGCTGCAACCCTCCCTCCGAGCAGGAGTCGTCTATTTTCCCCACCTGAATTTGGATGGGCGACTTCCATGCCTCTAAACGAGCCGGGTCTTTCTCAGAAATCATTTTTAAGTGCGGGTTATTTTCAAGATTGTAGCGCGTTGTTGCAAATTTGTTATCTAGGATAGAGCGGACGAAGATCTGCAACGATGCGTTAAGTTTCCCCGTCTCGCCTGTCAAACTTTGTAATCTGCTTGCATAGATGAGTAACCCGTTTGCAAACCGCTTTGAATCAGTAAAATGTTTATCAAACAGTTGAAGCTCGCTTTTATCAATTTTGAACAAATCTACAATTAATCCAGGAATAAATTCGTTTGCTTGTTCAATAGTTGTTATATTTTCCAAATTTATGCAATTGACATATTCCCAAGCTAAAAGAATGGAAATATTCTCTCGGGCCTTGTCTTGTGCTTTTCTATGAGCTGCGATCCGCTGTTGATAGTCTCGGCTTCGCTCGTTCGCCCGTTGTGCTGTTGGCTCTTCTATAATAAGATTTAATAAATGCAGCTTTTTATCATCTGATAAACTAGCAGTGGTTGTCGTTAGTAGATGTATAAATTCATTGATTGCTGCTAACTCTTTTCGGTCTCGGAATCGATGTCCGGACAGTTGCTTTAAAATCGCCCGGGTGCTTTTACAATCTGAATTTAGTAAGAACAAGAGAAGCGCTGAGATCAGAACTCTCTGGGGCAGTTTTTCGGTTTGATTCAATTGTATTGTCTCCATCCACGATGCGCGGGCGCTAGAGTCATTATAAAGAGCTAGGAAAGGTTCAGTAACCGCCTTTTCAATTTCGGAGTTATGCAATTTAAACATTTCCTCAAAAACAGGGACTAGATCTTTTTCTACAAACATGGCAGATCTGATAGATTTAGTCGCCATCGCGTTCATAAGCCAGGCCAATCGGTCCAATTTGAATTGAATGTTGTCCCATTTTTTTAGAGTTTTCTGAATCATCTCTTTCAAGCAATTTACAGAACAACCTTTTTTTGTTTTGAGAAATGGCAATGTCTCATTAATTACCTGATGCCAAGCTTCCATCGTTGAGTCGGGATCCCTATTGAATGGAATTTTCCTTGTCAATTCCCTAATCATGTCGCCTATATTCGATGGCCAATTTTCCAATACGCGCTCCCAGATGTGTACCATATTATACTGATACATTCTCCTATAGACGTTAGAGACTGTTTGGGGATCGTATTGGTTGGCGAAAATTGTTTCGTGATTGTTACCGTATCGATCACCTAAAATATACTCTAACCCTAAGAACAACGGTGATGTCTCAGAAAAATTTGGAGAAGAAAGCAATTTTACATAGATTTGTGCGAACTCGTCCGCCTCAAAACCGTAGGGTTGGAAGAAATCATGAACTGCAGAGTTAAAATCCGAAGTTATGCCTTTTGAAAAATCAAAATCACTTGAGCGCTTATTTTGCTGGATTAAATAATTCTCAAACTGTTGTTCCCAATCAATAGATAAGATCCTCTCCTTAATTTTAGCATCAATAAGCTTAGTTAATGTTGAATGAGATTCAACCCGGTTGTTCTTTTCTTTTATTTCGAAAAAATCTGCCAAATCGAAATCCGCAGTATGCTCATTGATGATTCTATAAATTGAATTGATCTGTTGAGGCGAAAGAAGTGAAAATTGGTTTAAAGCAGATAATATGATTTGTTTGCGAAGCGCACGACAAGTGTCTTTAAGACATGTAAGATCAAGATTTTGTAAAAGAACTTTGAGCTCATTTTGATCAATCATCTCTCTGTAATAATAATTTAAACCACAAGGAGAAAACCTTCTTCCGTGCTGCTGTAAAAGTACAATGTCGATTTCGGCAAGATCCGAAAATCTAGAGGTGTTTGCGATCGTCCCCAACAAGTGCAGGGCCCTTTCGAAGCAAGCTTGGCTCTTTTTCTTGGGAGAATCGGCTAATAGCTCGTCCACTTCCTTCAAAGCGCGGAAGTTCTGATCCCATATTTGTAATGTATTTATCATACTCATAAGAATATTATACTATATACTAAATAATTTAGTATACATTTATATTTACGACTCAACACACTAATTTAGAATGATTTAAAGGCGATTAGCAACATTCTCTCCAGCAGATGGTTGCGAAGATATTTTTCTTGCTTATGCCTAAGTTGCTGGTCTGCAATGGGATAGATGCACTGAGAAATTTGTTGGAATAAGCCGAAAGTGGAAGCCAGCTCAAGTCTTTTGCTATAATTCGTTATGACGGGGTTTTGCATGATCCAATTTTGAGCTTCTTGAATTCCATAATCATCGTCCTTTTGTTGCAAAGGTATTTGTGGAGCGCAAAAATACGTTAACAGGTTTGTAAGATTTATTTTGAACATATTCAATTGCAGCTTTATTAGCGCGCAGACTATCATACCAAAGTTATTGGGTATCAGTCAAAAGGGGATGGTTATGGGCATAACAATAAGCAAGAACGATCAAAAGCTTATCGAAACAGCAATAGATACTTTGCTGAATGAGAATCAAATCGAAATTACCGCCGGCAGATGCGGCTATTCGATGACGGCTAATTTTTTTCCTCAAGATTTTGTCGATTTCTGTAACAAGGCTACTAAGCTAGTGCTAAAGGCTATTGAAAAGCAAATTCTTCACTGCAACGAGCTAACGGAGTTTACAAACGGAATTATCCAAAACAAATTGAAAGAAAAGTGCTGCATTATTGACCCGTTGACTGAACGAAATCCACCTCCTAATATCAAGATTTGGAATTGGATGATTTCTTGGTAGTTAGAAAAGAACTATGCTGCTTTTTTAAGTGCTTGACCATTAGAATGTGTTGTTAACGACGGTAAAGCAGAGCCTACTTTATTGAAGAACCCTCCCATAAATGGAAGGGATTCTTCGAGGATTTAAGGAATAGACCAACTACAGGCCTGCCTAACCCACCCCTAAAGGGATGGGATTGCGGCATGGCAATCGTTCAATCTTGCCAGTCCGGAATGACTTTAATCCTGTAGAGCAAGAAAAGATCATCGGCTAAAAATGCATCCTAGCTAAAAAAATGTTTATTACATTATAGCATGAAGAGTGAAGATAAAATGCTTCGGTATTTTGCTATTGTGCTCCGGCTGCATGCCCGATCGGGCTGTCGTCGATCCGGATAGCTACGCCCCAGCTACCCAGCATGCCGTTTGGAAAAAGCCGCATAAAAGCGAAGAGGTCGCGCCTGTCATTAATGAGGATATCCCCCTCTCGCTCGCTGAAATCGTCGATGTCGCCCTGCGCATGAATCCCAACACGAAGCTCACCTGGGCGCAGGCCCGTTTTGCGGCAGCCCAATATGGAATATCCCAAGCTTCTGACTTTCCGAACGTCGGGAGTACTTATACGTATGCGCGGAGCCGTTCGACTAGCTCTCCCAGCTCAACATCGACGACGACAGGCTCTGGAACGACATCGACTTCTGTAACTAGCGGTTCAGCCATTGGTACGATGCAGAAATTTTATCAAAGCACCTGGGGACCGCAGCTCCAGCTCTCTTATACTTTGCTCGATTTTGGACAGACGCGCAATTCGATCGAAGCGGCCAAGCAAGCCCTCTATGAGGCAGACTTCACGCACAATCGCGAAATCCAAACGGTGATTCAGACCGTAAGCGATGATTACTACAACCTGCTATTTCAAAAAGAGCAGCTCAAAGCGCTCCTTGCCGATCTCGAGACCGCTCAAACGTCCTTCGACGCCGCTCAGCTAGGACTTGATGCCGGTGTCAAAGATTTGTCGGATCTCTTGCAAGCTAAAACCCAGCTCCTGCAAATCCAAATCCAGCTCACCTCGCAGCGGCAAAATATCGTCGTTGCGCAAGCCCAGCTCCTCACCGATATGGGACTCTCCTCGCACCAAGTCATCCAAGTAGAAGAGATCCCCGCGATCCCTTCCCTCGACAAGATGACCGATAGCGCGGACTCGCTGCTCGCCATTGCTATGGAAAAACGGCAAGACCTTCTCGCGGCTAGCGCGGCGGTCAAATCGCAAGAAGCCAACGTCAATTTAGCCCGCAGCCAATTTTTCCCCACGCTGGGCTACAACCTCAACTTTGGCCAGACCAGCTTTAGTAAGATCGGCAGCGACCATTACGACTGGCAAAGCACATTCACAGTCAGCTTTCCTATTTTTTCAGGCTTTTCTATGGTCAACAATTTGAAGGCCGCCAAAGCCCAGCACTCCCAAGCGGAAGCGCAATACCGGCAAGTGCAGCTCACGGTTATCCAAGACATCACGACCGCCCATTCCAGCGTGCGCACGACGTTCGATAATTTAAAAGTGACCGACGAACTTTTGGCTGTCTCGCGCCAGGAATACAATGTTGCGCTCGCTCGCTATAAAGCGGGCGTAGGCAACATCCTCGAGCTGATGTCAGCGCAAAGCAACCTGGCCGATGCAAGGTCCCGCCAAGTACAAGGCATCCGAGATTGGCTTACATCGCTTGTCACTTTAAGCTTCGCCGCAGGCACGCTCGACCCGCCCTACATGAAGGAAAGCCAATGAGAACGATAGCGACTCTCCTCATTCTCGCTGCCTGCGCCAAAACCCCTCCGCCTCCCTTGCCGCCGCCCGCCGTTACCGTGGCCTGCGCAGAAAAGCGCGACATGCCCATCTACCGCGAATATGTCGGCCACGTCGAGGCCTACCAAACCGTCGAGATCAAAGCCCAGGTGACAGGCCTGATTACGGGTCAGTATTTTCAAGACGGGGCCGAAGTCAAGGCCGGCGACCTTCTCGTCACGATCGACGACCGCCCATTCCAAGCAGCTCTTCTGCACGCCGAAGGCGCTTTAGGACAAGCGGCAGCGAACCTGCGCCAAGCTAAGGAAGTCGCCGAGCGCAATGCGATCTTGGTGCAGCAGCAGTACATCTCTCAACTCGACTACGACCAGTTTGTGACGAACGTTTACGCCGGAGAAGCCTCTGTTACCGAAGCCAAAGCCGATGTCGATACTGCCAAAATCAATCTTGGCTACTGCACCATCACAGCGCCGATCAGCGGGGCTACAACCCAGCTTCTGATCTACGTCGGCAACTACGTTCCCGTCGGCGGATCGCCCCTTCTCACCATCAATCAAATCCAACCCATCCGCGTAAATTTTTTCATCCCGGAGCAAGATCTTCCCCGGCTGATGATGGTGCATGAAAAATCGCCGGTCAAAATCCTCGCCTATGTGCAAGATACGACATTTGCCGAAGGGCAGCTCTATTTGATCAACAATCAGGTCGATGAGAACACCGGCACGATTCTCATTGAGGGGCTCTTTCCGAATAACGACCGCGCCTTGTGGCCCGGGCAGTACGTCAACGTACGCACGATTTTAGAGACGCGCAAAGACGCCACCGTGGTCCCAACGCAAGCGATCTCCATGGGACAAGACGGCCCTTATGTCTATGTAGTGAATAACGACCATTATGTGCAGCTGCGCCAAGTGACGATCGCCCAGCGTGAAGGAGATCTCACCATCATAGAAAGCGGAGTGGCGCCTGGCGAGACCGTCGTCTTAGAAGGCCAGATCAATCTCAACCCCGGCGTCCAGGTCGCGATTAAGCAATGAAAAATTCGAACTGTTGCAAATTTTGCAACAGTTCAAAAAGCGACTTCATTAATCAAAGCCTTCCCATCCTGAAAAGCTTTGATATTCTCAAGAGTGGTACGGGCGATGTTCTGCATCGCTTCTTTCGTAAAAAAGGCTTGGTGGGAAGTGATGAGGACATTGGGAAATGTCTGTAAACGCGCTAGGACATCGTCAGGAATGAACGTTGCAGAAAGGTCTTCGTAAAAATACTTATTTTCTTCTTCATAGACATCTAGGCCGGCTGCGCTGATTTTCTTGGACTTAAGGGCATCGAGGAGCGCCGCGGAGTCGATCAGCCCGCCCCGCCCCGTGTTGATAAGCATCACACCATCTTTCATCCGTGCTATGGAATCCCGATTAATCATATGCAGATTATCAGGGGTCAGCGGACAGTGCAGAGTGATAATATCGCTTTCTTTGTACAAAGTCGGCAAATCGGCAAATACCGCCCCTGATTTTTCAACGAGCTTTTTTTCGACATCATAGCCGAGGACTTTCATTCCAAAGCCTTTCAAAATGCCAACGATCACCGACCCAATCTGTCCGCATCCGATCACACCGGCTGTCTTACCATGCATGTCGAAACCCATGAGGCCCACAATGCTAAAATTATTTTCCCTAATTCTCCCATAGGCTCTATGCAGCTTGCGATTTAAGCACAGCATCATTCCCACAGCATGTTCTGCAACAGCATAGGGAGAATAGCTGGGAACGCGAACGACTTTAATTTTGTTATGAGCTGCCTTCAGATCGACGTTATTGTAGCCAGCCGATCTTAGAGCGATGAGGCCTACGCCTTGGCCAGCAAGCTTATCGACGACGTCCGATGTGATTTTATCGTTCACAAAAGGACACACAACTTCGAACCCGCGTGCCAACACTGTCGTATCCGCATTCAAATGAGGATCAAAATACTTGATTTCGAAGCCAAAAGAGGTATTGGCTGCATCGAAAAACTCTTTATCAAACGGCTTGGCATCAAAGAAGGCAATTTTCATATTTTTTCGCTTGCTTCGCCTTTCAGCTCCAGCCTGAACTTCCTGCAAAGTCCCCTCTTCTCTAAGAAAATCATCAAAATTCGAACCTATGTGCTTATGCTTAGACATATCAGACCTCCATGCTACTATACTACTATTTTTCTATTGCAATTAAGAAATTTTACCACAGAGGACACAGAGTGCACAGAGGAAGAAGGGAAAATAATATTCTTGCAGTTCCTCTGTCCTCTGTGGTTAAAATCGACTTCCTAGTCGCCCCTGATTTAGTCATTTGGGCTGCCGTTTTTGCCTTGTGCGATATTTTGATCCAGACCTCGTCGGCCATATGCAGCTTCGCATATGGCCTTCCTCTGTCGTGTCAAAATCTCATCAAAAGTCATAAAACGTCATTCACAAAGCACTAAATCAGGGACGACTTCCTAGCTTTAAAAATCACCTTCTAGTGTATAGAGATGTTCTAATGAACATCTCGGAAATCTTTATTCGCCGCCCCATCGCGACTACCTTGCTCATGGTGGCGATTTTGTTCTTCGGCATCACAGCTTATAAACGCTTGCCTGTCAGCGATCTGCCCAATATCGATTTACCCGCGATCACCGTATCGGTCAGCTATCCGGGCGCCGATCCTGAGACGATCGCGAACAACGTCGCCAGCCCCTTGGAAAAGCAATTTTTGACGATCCAAGGCTTGGAGAACATGGCGTCCACAAGTTCCACAGGCGATGCGACGATCGTGCTCCAGTTCAACCTCAACAAATCCCTCGATGAAGCGGCGCTCGACGTCCAAGCCGCTATCAACGTCGCCACTCCGCTCCTTCCTAAAAACCTCCCCTACGGCCCCACGTACTCTAAAGTGAATCCTTCAGCGACGCCGGTGCTTTACTACGCGGTTACATCGCAGACGATGCCGATGTATAAACTCTACGATTATGCCTATACGTTTATTGGGGAGCGGCTCAGCACCGTTCCGGGCGTCGCCCAAGTCGTCGTCTATGGCAATCCGTTTGCCGTACGCGTGCAGGTCAACCCCCAAAAGCTCGCTGCCAAACAAATCGGCATCAATGAAGTTGCCAACGTCATTCAAAATCAAAACGTCTACCTGCCCACCGGAAATCTCTACGGAGATTTTCGAGAATATTTCATCAACGTCGATGGCCAGCTAACCTATGCGGAAGCCTACAATCAAATGATCATCCGCAATGATAAAGGGGCCATCGTCCGCATCCGAGACGTCGGAAACGCCATCGACAGCCTTCAGTACGACAAAAACTACGACCACTACCAGACGCACGATACTGACACAGTCGCTGTCATCTTTGGCGTCCAGACCCAGCCCGGTTCTAATGCGTTAAGTGTTATCAAGGGGGTTAAAGAGATACTTCCCCAGCTGGAGGTAAACCTGCCCGGCTCCGTACAATTGCAACGGATTTTTGATAAGTCGGATTTTATTCAAGAGTCCGTCGATGATGTTCAAATCACGCTTCTCATCGCCCTAGCGCTCGTCGTCATCGTTATCTTCCTCTACCTCGGTAAAATCATCGATACGATTATCCCCGTCCTCACCCTTCCTGTGACGATCATGGGAACGTTTGCCCTCATGTCGATTTTTGGATACTCCGTCGACATCCTCTCTCTGCTGGCTATCACTTTATCGATCGGTTTCTTGGTCGACGATGCGATCGTCGTCCTCGAAAACATCTTCCGCCATACCGAAATGGGAAAAAACCCCCTTCAGGCGGCCCTCGACGGCTCTCGGCAAATCGGCTTCACTATCGTTTCCATGACCCTTTCTCTCAGCGCCATCTTTATCCCGCTTCTCTTTATGGTAGGAGTCGTTGGGAGGCTTTTCCACGAGTTTGCCGTCGTCATCGTTTGCGCCATGCTTTTATCGGGTTTAGTTTCTTTGTCCCTCACTCCGATGCTCTGCAGCCGCTTTTTGAGGCCCACAAAACCCGGTGAGCACACACCCGTCGAACGCGTCTCCAAAGCCCTCAATACCACTCTCGTCAACTTTTATGACCGCACCCTTCAAATTGTATTGCGCCATAAATTGACCGTCTCACTCTGCGGCCTGGGCTGCATGATCTTGTCGCTGATCCTGTTTAAATGCCTCCCCACAGATTTTCTTCCTCCTGACGATATTGGGTTTGTCGTTATCCATGCGCAAACCGCTGAAGGGACATCCCCATTCCTCATGAACAAATACCAAGAGCGCCTCTCAAAGATTGCGCAAAAAAGTCCCTATCTCGATTCGATGGTCTCGTTTGGAGCGACTCCCGACAGTAATAAAGGGATCATCTACATGCGCCTCACGCCTTTTAAACAGCGCCCGCCTATCCAAAAAGTCATGAACGAACTGGCCGATGAGCTGCAAGACATCCCCGGCGTTCAGGTTTTCCTCAAAACGCTCCCCCTCATCGATCTTCAGGTCTCGACAACCGACATCTACACGCCCTACCAATACACCCTTCGCGGCCTCAATACCGATGACCTCTATAAGGCCTCTGCAGCACTTCTGACGAAAATGAAGGCCACCCCTGGCCTCAAACAAATCGGCAGCGACCTCGAGATCGACCAACCTCACGTCTACCTCAAAATCGACCGCGACCGGGCCTCCGTCCTCAACCTCACCGCCGAAGACATAGAAAATGCCCTCTCCCTAGCTTACGGCGGCATCTATCTCTCCCCTATCAACGCCCCCGCGAACCAATACTATGCCATCTTAGAAGTCGAGCCTAAGTACTACCGCGACCCCACCTGGCTCAGCCAGCTCTATCTCCGTTCCACGACGGGCGGCCTCGTCCCCCTCGACTCGATCACCACCATCGATCAGTCCGTCGGCCCGTTTAAAATCAACCGCATCAATGGCCTGCCCGCCGTCAACATCTACTTCGACCTCGACAACGTACCTCTCGGAACCGCCATTAAGCGCATCAATGAGGCCTCCAAGGAGACGCTTCCCTCCAACGTTATGGGACAAGTCCAAGGAACGGCCAGCGTCTTTCAAGAGTCATTCGCCAATTTGAACGTCCTGCTCCTCATCACATTCTTCCTCATCTATATCATCCTTGGCATCCTCTATGAAAACTTCTTCCATCCCCTCACCGTCATGTCGACGCTTCCTCCCGCTGCTTTAGGAGGCCTCGCCATCCTCTACCTCTGCCGCGAAGCGTTCTCGCTCTACGCCTTTGTGGGATTTATCCTCCTTCTTGGCATCGTCCTTAAAAACGGCATCATCCTCATCGACTTTGCCATCGAAGGCGTCGCCGCCGGCAAGACACCCCTCGAAGCGATCAATGACGCCTGTAAGACCCGTTTCCGCCCCATCCTGATGACCACCCTCTCGGCCCTCATGGGAGCCATCCCCATCGCGCTCGGCCTGGGCGGCATGACCGCCCAGACCCGCCGCTCGCTGGGCCTCGTTATCATCGGCGGCCTCCTCGTCTCACAAATCCTCACCCTCTACCTCACGCCCGTCACCTATCTCTATCTTGAGCAGCTGCGTGAATGGTGGGATGCGAAGTGGTACGGACGGAAAAAAGTATAAATGGATCTAAACGCGTGCGGGAGTTCGCTTGACTACAGCTCGTTTTTTTCTTTTTTTTGAAATTTTAGCAATTCTTGGCGAAGCTCTTGTGTTTCTTTGACCACAGAAGCAGTATATTTAAATAATTCAACCAATTCTTCTTTTAAAAAATTCATTCTCTTTAGAAGCGACTTATACCCTTCTACGACATTGTCAAAATACTGCGTTAACTGTTGAGGCGTAAAACCCATCTGCTGTCGATTTGAGCTTAAATCCTCTAACGCTCTTTTATCGACAAAGAGCTCACGATCAATTTTTTGCAGCATATCCCTTTGTTCGAGGAAACGACGTGTAAAACGATCAAGGGCATGCCGATCATTGGCTGAAAGCTTGGCAATATTTTCTTCAGTTAATCCATCGAGAAACAGCAGCCCGTAACGGTCCATCGCCCACTCAGCTCTGCCAACGCCTTCCTCTAAACTTTTTTTAAGTTTCTCTTCGACTTCAACCTTGACTTCGAGGCGTGAATAAACAAATGTGTTGTTTTTCCCCGCATAGCCGTTAAATTCCCTTTCGATTTCTTGCGCAGTCGCGTGTTTTACGGCCATGTCTTTTTGTATTAGAGTGATTTCTTGCTCTATTTTTACAGTTTGGCCAAATAGGACCTCCTTCATTTCGATCTTCATGCTGTATAATTCGAGCTTTGATAGCACCGCCTCTATATTTGACATTACCTCTTCTAATTTTGACTCGACCTTTGTCAAATTATCATCCCCATGAGATTCCTTTTCGCAGTCTTCTTCATGTTTAAATTTTTCAGACCTTTGTGCATCGTAGTGTTCTTTTATTCTCCCCAATCTTTCTATTTTGGCCATTATCAGCCCTTCGAATTTACCATTCATATAATTAGCAAAATCTGACTGATCGACCAGAATCCCAGCAATACGAACGACGCTATCTAAACAGTCCTGAAGTTTGTCAATAAAATAGGGGTCCTCCTCAGATGACAAGCTATCGGGTTCATTAGCTGACTCTTCTTGGATAATCCGCTCGAGCATGTCCCTAGTGAGCTGCGAAGGGTCAAAGGTTTCTTTAATTTTGTCCAAACCATTCGCAGGTAATTTTTTTGCTTCAGCGCCTGGCAAGGCGACAATTCTTTGAAAAGCGCTATCAACTAAAGTCAAAGATGTCTTAATATTCTCAACAACCTTTGTATAAACATTTGATATGCCATGCAGCAAGGGCTTCAATAAGGGCTGCACAATACGTTCGCCGAAAATGTAAGCGGGGGTCTTTTCTTGAAGCTTCCATTCTCCCTCGATACAAAAAACTGTTTTGTCGCCGCTATTATCAGAATAGACAGTCATTACCGAAGAGCCGCTAGCATTTGTTAAAGAATTAGTTGTCAAACTCATTTCTTATCCCATTGTTTAGTTTTATACTGCCTAGACATTGATGAGATGATAAGATAAACAATTAAATCATAATTGTCTACCCATAACTATGGAATTAGAGATAACCGTCCTTCTATGGCCGGGGGTGGAACCGGTCGAAGGCCTCATTGAGATGCTTCTGGCTCACATGCGTATACCGGTCTGTCGTATGGATGCTCACATGCCCTAGCATCTCTTGGATCACCCGCAAATCCGCCCCATTCTCCAGAAGATGCGTCGCAAACGAATGCCGCAGCGTGTGCGGCGAGATCGGCTTTTCAATCCCCGCCTTTTGAGCGTAGAACTTAACCCTTTGCCATACGGTGACGCGATCGACCCTCTTCCCCTGCGCCGTAACAAAGAGAGGCCCTTCGGCATTTTGCCGCCATTTTGTCAAATACAGGTCGACAGCTTCAACAGCGCTTTTAGCAATGGGCACGATCCGTTCCTTATTCCCCTTGCCCTTCACCCGCACCCGCGTATCGTCGACATCCGTCAAGTTAAGGCCGCACAGCTCAGACACCCTAAGTCCCGAGGCATATAGTACATGCAGCATCGCCCTATCCCTGGCGCCGATGGCATCCTCGCTGCCTGGGGCCGCCAGCAGACGAGTTACCTCATCCAGGGAAAGCACCTCAGGGATCAGCTGCCAGAGCTTAGGACTATCGAGATAGCGCGTGGGATCAGAAGCTATATGCCCATCGCTCTTCATAAATCGAAAGAAGACCTTAATGGCCACCAGCATGCGGCAAACAGATGCCGTCGCGTATTTTTCTTTAACGTATGCGAGATAAGAGAGGACATCCTCTTGCGTGACAACCTCCCATGATTTCCCTTCTAAAAACCTCTGAAAAGCCTTGAGATCACGGCCATAGGCCGCGAGAGTATGGGGGCTTAAGCCCTTTTCTGAACCTAAATAAAGAAGGAAGTCTTCCATCCTTTCACGATAGAAGAAGTATTACCGTGGAGTCAAGTAATGATGTTGGTATTCTTAATCGAATTAAAAAGTAAATCTTTAACCAACTCCCTTCCTGTTTTGAAGGCTAAACTGAGAACCGTCAATGACAACATTATCCCAAGAAAGACCCTACCCAAACAAGAAAATCCCATAATGCTGCTCATATTTCGAAATTAATCGATATTGTTGCCCTTTATCATTGTCACATTCCATGGCGCCTTCTGCTCGTTAACATCGTAAGCCTTAAACTCCTCAATTTTTATCCTGTGAGTTGGAATGTGATTTGGCAGTTGAGGGTGAAAATGGTATAATTTCGTTTAGAGTTTTTTAATGAAAAAAAATGTACAATACTTAGTTTTTATTATCTAGTAAAGCATTTTATTAATGCGCGGAAACAAACAAAACATTTGAAGGTTTGCTATTGTACGAATCTTAATTTTTCCATACTTGTGTTCCTTTCAAAATATTTTAAGCCCCCTGCTTGGTATGGAACGCTGTGTCTAGGTGGGTAACTTTGTCATTGTCATTACATTTTTTGCTTTTGAGTTGACTTAATTGGATGCTCAGATGCATAATTATGTTCATAAAATCAAAAAAAATGAAATTTTAATGATTTTATTCAGTTTAATTAAAAACCTTGATTTAAAGAAACCAATGTCAACAACTATATATGGAATTACGGGAACATATCAGAAACAAAGCTTAGACCTTATCAAATCTCAAGGTGAGGTTAACTGGGATGATTATCCTGTTTTGATTACTGAGATAAATTAAATTCTATGGAATTTTCTCGCGTTGTTCGGGTGATGCAAGGGGCTTTAAAGTCTCCGTCAGAAATGGCGTGTATAAAACCGGCCGATATTATTTGCCCAGTTATTGAATTATTTAATCGCGAGTTTATTTTTTCAATTAATAACTATAAGAAAATGCTAAAAGAAGCTTGTTCCAAAGATAAACAAAATATAGATATTTTATCAAAAAAACTTGCGCATAGACCCCTAATAAACGCTGTGATTTCTGGATTAAAATGGGGCGGCACTTTCTTACTGGGGGCCGCATGGCGCCTTCAGAGTCTAAGAGCATTACCCATCACAAGGAATAACGCATTAATAGGTAGTTGCTTGCTTGGTTGCTTAGTGGCCGCAAAATTTTTAAAGAACTATAATAGCACGAATACAGAGATTCTACGTCACGGAAGCACATATAGATATCAGTGGTTGCAGCTAGTTAATTCTGAAGAAGAAAAACGACTCGGGCGAATTAGGGATACTATTGGAAAAACATGCAAAAAGTTGGTTTCTGAAATAAAAATTATAAAAACCACTGGGGAACATGATGGGGTTTTGCTAAATCAACTTAATCAAGTGAACAAATTATTTGAGGCAATTTTTGAAAATGAATTATTGAAGTCCGATGGTATAGTCGTACGAGATTTTATTGGTAAAAAAAATTAAACGGAAGGGCGCATAAAATGATTAGTCGTTTGCAGTCTTTTGCTAGTTCGCATTGGAGATCGTGGGATAAAAAAGCAGATTGGCATGCCGAGCGGTTCATTCAAGGTACGAGTGTTTTTTTTGACCCGCCCATGAAGCATCTGATGACGAATGAATTTCAAACCCAAACCAAGATTATGGTATTTTGGCTGGCTACACTTGCTACGTTGCAAACAACGTCGGTTACCCCTCTGTTGCCTGTTTATTTCGGCTATCCTCTTGGGGTTTTAACTCTAGTTTTTGTGGGAAGGCCTCTTTTGCGTCACCTTAAATCGCATATTGATGTCTGCAGAAATGAATTCTCCGCCGAAAAACGCCTTTTAGCTCTCGCAGTTCCCATGGTTCTTTGCGGAATCAATGCATCTCTTTTTTATGCTGCCAAGTTTTCGTCAGCCCCGAAAGCGCCATTTCCCGTTGTCTTTTGGTTGATGGCTTTAAATGCTGGGACAAGTTTGCTTTTCCATTGCGCCTTACTGTTAGGCGAAAGGCTTTCACCTGTAAAATCAACTGAACGAGAAATTCTTAAGGTTATTCCTGAGATAGTAGAGCTTCGTTTCAAAATCAAAATGCTAGATCGATTTGTTCGATCTCGACCTGAGCTCTTGCAGCTATGCTTGGAATGCTTATCAAAGCATCGATTTTCTTTTCCTTTCCCACCTTTAAAACTGAATGTAAACGAACAAGATAATATTTTTAAGAAATGGGAGTCTCTTGAAAAGCATAAGATTGCTCTGGAATATCATTTAAATCAAAGAATCTATTTCATACGACGATATCCGCAGCTCTATGAGTGTTTTAGCGAACATGTAATGCGGGACCAAGCAGATATGCAGGCCAAAAGAAAGAAGTTTGATATTTACTATAAATTTACTTACTAAAGAATAATGTCAATTTGGCCAAACTATATCTCTCATAATATTAGTTCATTTCTAACGCGAGAACAACAAACTGTTTATCAAAATCTGTCATCTCGCTTCCAAACTTATCTTGACGAAGCTCTTTTAAATTCTGAAAGCTCCCAGGATCTTGATAAAACTTATGATATATTTGATATCCTGAAGTCTTTTAAAAATAAAACATTGCAGGACGTAGCGGAAAGTTTTTTAACAACACTGTTAAAAGATAATAATAGTGATGTTTATCTGAAAAAGACGCTGAAAATATGCCGTAAGGTTGGGGGCGATTGTTTTTTTCAATACGCTTCTACTAAGAAAAACCAATATTATTCTGCAGCGTCGCTTCTCAAAATCATTGACGGATTTCATCAAAGCTTATCGTCATTAAGTAATCAAGCATTTTCCATCATAGCAGATTGTCCACCCTATGATGAAGGAGGAGAGTCGTTTTTATTAAGTCTTACCTCAACAACTACTGCGGCGGTATCCGTAGCAAAGACGCAAAGGAAGTCTGTCCAGACAGCATCGCTTCAATCCTCAACAGTTGAGATTTTTTCTCGCGCTAATTTAGCTTTTAAAGAAATGAAGGCATTAGCTCTTCGCTTTCTGGTTTCTTTGCCAGAAAAAAATCGTCTTCCTATGAATGTTTATCTCAAGCTTTTTGTCAAGCTGCAAAAGGACTTTAAAGATGGGCTAACCCTTGCTGAGCAGGCAGTTTTGGTGAAGCTTGTTTTAAGAGCAACAACTAATGCAGATAAGCCTATCAGCGCAGCATATTCTAATGCAGATTTGCAGCAATTGCTCGAAGAAGCGGCTCTTATTCATAAACGTTTTGGTGATGAATTTCTTATTTCTTTTTGCACAGCGCCCGAATTTGTTAAAAAAGTTCCCTTAGAAGAGTTCACTCAAGCACTAAGTCTTATTGGTCTCCTTTCTCACAATTCGGAAATTCTAGGGTTTCTCCATGAGAACACAGTGCTTTTTTCAAAAGAGAAAATTAATTTACTTCAATTATTAGAGAGGCTCGAAAATAAAGCAGCGGAACTGGGTATAGATGCTCAGACAAAAGAAGGGGACCTCAGAGATCTAATTCGGAGGTTTGAAGAGTTAGAGTTCAACACGCAGTTTCGAAAGCGTCTTGATTTATTGGAAAAGCAGTATATGACCGTTAAAGAATATTGCGAAGAATGGAAAAAACTTCCCATTAACCAATTAGTCAACAAGGCATTAGAGATCCGTGAAAAAACACTAAAAACTTCGCTCACACAAGAAGATATACTAAAGTTAATCGCCATAGGTCGTTTAGCTCTTCGCATTAAATTTCAGATTTATCTGCATAACACACAAATTCTTACAATTTTAGGACAGCTTGCTCATGAGAAGGGATGCCTAGCCCAGGTAAAAACTGGCGAAGGAAAGTCCATGATCGTCGCTTTGCTAGCCTTTGTTTTGACAATGCAAAGAAAGGGGGTTCATATTATTTCCTCCTCGCACAATCTTGCCATCCGAGATCAAAAAAAATACGCGCAATTTTTCAAAGTTTTTGGAATTAACTCTTCCCATATCTGTGAAAACCAACCACATGCAAAACAGTTTCAGGGACAAATTCTCTATGGAACAGCTACAGATTTTGAGTTCGCTATCATGAGGGAGCTGCTCTTTTCCGAGAAGTTATTTCCCGTAGCAAATGACGCTGCGAAGAATTATCGATTTGATTGTGTTATCATTGATGAGGTCGATAATTTGACAATTGATACAGCTCAAAACGGCGCTCGAATGGGTTATCCGACAGAAGCTGAATATGATTGGGTATATGTTCCTATTTTAGAATTTGTCAAAAAGAATTTTGCAGCAAACGATAAAGAAAAGATGTCCGACCAAGAAACTTTTGATCGTCTCAGAACCTTTTTGCTTCAATATTTAAACGGAATTTTCAGCGTACAATTAGAGAAATTATCGGATAACAATAAGTTCAAAGATTGGTTGGAATATGCTCATCGGGCTCTTTTTAGTCTTCAAGAAGGGATACATTACGTAATCGGAAAAAAACAAATGTCGGACGGAAATTTTACGAAGGGCATTTTGATTGTTGATGCCGAGAATACCGGAAGGATTATGCATGGTTCTCGTTGGAGTGGAGGGCTTCATGAGTTCGTTGAGGCCAAGCATAATCTGGAAATTGAGCGAGAAAGCATAACGCCGCTGTCTTTCTCACATGCAGTTTTTTATCCTATGTACGACCTTATATATGGGTTAACAGGAACTTTAGGATCTGAAATCGAACGCGAGGAAATCAAGGATATTTATGGCATCGCTTCTTTTGATGTGCCAACGCATAATCCTCCGCGCAGACAAGATTTGGCTACGGTTATCTTGCCGACCGAAGATCTTTACCTCAAGACGATTATCAACCGTATTAAAATGCTTAAACAACAAGGCCGGCCGGTGTTGGTTCTTTGCCAGACTATCAATGATTCCAAATTACTTCAACAGCTTGCAAAAGATCAAGATATCCCCCTAGAGGTGCTCAATGAAATGCAAGAGAAGAGCGAGGAGGAAGTTATTGAACATGCGGGGATGCCAGGATCTGTGCTCATAGCCACCAATACAGCAACTAGAGGTGTGGATATTTTGCTAAAAGGCGCTAGTCATGCCAATGGGGGGTTGGGCGTCATAATAACGTTTTATCCTGATTCTGTGCGTGTTGAGTTTCAGGCTAAAGGCAGGGCGGGCCGACAAGGGCAGGCGGGATCATCAGAAATGATTCTTTCAGCCACTCGCTTGGGATTCGCTAACACCGATCCTGACATGCGTCCCGAAACAAGCATACAGATGTTGAATAAGCTAGCCAAGGAAAGAAAGGCTCATGCTGGCATGATGAAAAGTGTGCATACTTCTAGAGCGAGGGTTGAACGTTTTTATTATACTTCTTATGTTTCTGCATTCTTTAAAAAGTTAACCGACTTTACCCAACAACTGGATAATGAAAGTTTTTTAACGCGTCTAGCGACATCCCTTAGTACGCGAAAATTGCTCCAAATAAGAGAACCTGCTGAAGGTCTGCACATAAAAGATCATCAAATTGCAGAAGACGCATTGAGGCTTTTGGCGACACAAGGAATGGATAAACTTACTTGGAAGACGCTCGTAAAATTGGCAGGGAATAGGATTAAGGATCAAGCGATTAAGGACTGGACGTTAAGTTTTTATCAACAGGTCGAAGCTATGATAAAAAAGTCCAATCTCCAGGCATGTGCTCAGGCGAAAGAATATTTAGAACGTCGATTGGAACAAGCTTTGCCCGGGATAGGTCAAACAACTCTTGGCAGAGTTTTATTTCAAAATTTAGAAGATGATATTAATAATCTGACAGATATTGAAATGAGATGTCTAAAAGAAAGTATCACTGGTTTGTACTTAGAAAAACGAGCTTGTTGGGAAAAGTATCTCGATCCTTCTGGTAATGGAATTATTGAATATTTGCGTACAATTACTGGTGCAAAACTTACAAATATTGAGGAAAAATAAGAGTGTTATTAATAAGTTGCAGCGAATTTGAATGCAAGGGAGCTTTTCGTTTAGTATATTTTTCCTACAAGCTTAAGGGCTGGTGTCATTGTACGAGAGAAGGGATTTTTGGTTATTTAGTGGTCAAATAAATGAGAATGGAGTCGCAAATGCGAAATTTTGATGAGTTGTTAGAAGAAGCCAAGTGGGGAAAGCTCATTGGGCGTGAGTCGATTTATGCAGCTCATAGAATTAAAAAGGGTAAACTTTTATGAGTCAAACGCCTTTTGAATCTTATGGTTATGGATCGGTGCATCTTGTTCCTAGAGAAAATATCCAAGAGTTAGCTCTCGGGAAGCCAACTTTTATTCAATTTTCGATGAATACTTTTCAGGATGAAATAGAAGTTCGATATTTTATTGAAAATAATCCTCAATTAACCAAGGTTCAACTTAATATTGGAGCAGGATGGTTAATTCCGTACCTGGAAGCTTTGCCCAATCTTTCACATTTATCGCTCCAAACAGGAATGGGAAAAGCGGGGATCGATAGTCTTCATAAATTGCGACAGCTGCATGTCTTGGAAATGTCAGAAGGCATTTTTTTAGACAGAGGATTTTTTCACACGTTGCCTCAGCTTTCCAATTTAAATTCTCTAAGCATTTCTGATTGCGAGTATGTTTATGATGATGATTTAGAATTTATTACAAAGTTAAAAAACCTAACCTGCCTTAGACTTCATTTGGCTGATATTAGTGATGAAGGTTTAAAGCATTTAGTTTCCATGCAGGGGCTAACATGTTTAGAATTAGCTTATTGTGGAATAAGCGATGTGGGGTTGAAGTATTTAACTAAGTTAACAAATTTGGAGGAGTTAATTCTTGGCGGCGGAGAATTTTCTAATGTCGGCCTGCAGAGTATTACTAAATTGAACGGGCTTAAAAATTTTAAACTATCGGGATATTATGAAAAAATTAATGATAATGGTATAGCCTATCTAGAAAAACTAGTAAATCTAAAGCATCTTCATATTGAGGGTTGTTATGAGCTAACAGATGCTGCTATGCAGCACATTAATAAGTTAAATAATTTAGAAAGCTTTTCTTTAACAGATAGTGGTTGGATTACTAGTGAAGGGGTGGCCGGGTTGAAGAATTTTATCAACATTCAACACCTCGATATTAGTCGTTTGACTTTCATTGACGATGAATGCCTTAACTACTTGCTGAGCTTTCATCGTTTAAAATCACTCAACTTGAATGGCTGCTCTTTTATTACAGATATTGGATTGAATAATCTTGCTAATTTGTTAAGTCTTGAGTTCTTAGATCTTGGAAATTGTTATAACATCACTGATAGCACTCTTTCACAACTATCATCCTTAAAAAAATTAGAAAAATTAATTTTATCAGGATGTGAAAATATTACAGGTGATGGATTAAGATCTTTAGTAAATATACAATCGCTGAAATACATAGATCTTCAAGGATGTAAAAATATTTCAGATGGGGGTCTCGAATTCTTAGAGCATTTAAAAAATCTTGAGATTCTCAACTTAGAAAACTGTTTATTAATTACAGATAAAGGCCTTTCATCCATTAGTAACCTTGAGAAATTGAAAAAGATAGATTTATATAAATGTGAAAATGTTACAGATAGAGGCCTTCGTTATTTAGCTAAAATTCCGGCTCTTGAATATGTGAATGTTCGGCTTTGTAGATATATAAGCGATGAGGGTGCTCAATATCTAATAAATAATAACATTGCTGTTGCTTATACGCGATGGCGTCAGCAACAAAAAGCAGAAGATATACATACCAAAGAATAAGATTAACTAGAGAAACAAAACTATGCTACCAGCTAAGGCCATTCTTACGCAGGAAAATTCCAGATCAGATTTAGAGGGTTCTTCTATTGAAAAAAGGAACTTGTTTTTCTTTTCTAGCTCGACCGGACAAACTATTAATGTTGATAGAGTCATTGCTATATATAATCAGCTTAAACCGCTAACACTTCCTTTTTTGGATAAGGAGTCTCGACAAGTTCAACTTTGGAAAGTTCCTGGTTATGGTTTAATCGGTTCCGTGTTAGATCAAGGTGGTGCTTTAAAAATCATTCCAGGGCGAAACATCCGAAATCCCCTGAATCCAAACGAAAATCCAGAACATTTGCTTTCGCGTCTTGATAACTTTGATCTAAGAGGATGGAAAATCATTTATGATGTTCGGGCAGTAACGCTTACCCTGTGGCCGCATCTGATTGCCGCTGGCGGAGAGACAAGGGATATTCGCTTTCGGGGAAGTCCTATTCGTTATCTATCCCAAGAAGAACTTATTCAAAAGCTGAAAGCAAGAGGTTTTGTACCAACAGAGACGGATCCAAACGTTTGGGTTAACGAAAGTCGAATGAAAGGAAATCCTGCGAAAGACGTG
Source organism: uncultured Verrucomicrobiae bacterium (assembly GCA_963813135.1). Lineage (GTDB taxonomy): Bacteria > Chlamydiota > Chlamydiia > Chlamydiales > Rhabdochlamydiaceae > SZAS-15. The sequence continues at coordinate 112,635 of CAWEXY010000009.1, forward strand.
GGAATCGCGGTTCATTTTGATCGTCCAGGAGAGGGGAATAATCTCAATGAACCTCTTCATATCGACTTGAAATTTACTCCTACTAAACGTCTTGAGATAAAAAACCAGCGAGATGCATTTAAAAAGGCACAACTAGATAATTTTAATAAAAGGATTCTAAACAGCACAAGCAAGGAAGAAAGAAGACAGGCAGAGACAGATCTGCACAATTTTAAGAAACAGGTCAAAGCAGATGAAACCCGGCATAAAAACGTACACACTAAATGGCGTCTTGTTTATGGACAAAAACGTCCTGAAAATCCACCTTCCGGTCCCAATAAACCAGGGCCTGGCAATCCACCCGGAAAAGGTCCTGGTCCCAAGGATTTTCAGCAGCGGCTTCAACAAACCAAACTCACCGATTCTTACAATAGCAGCCATTCTCGTAATCCCGTTCCTCCAAAAGGCGGAACAGGCGGTCAAATTGGCGGCGTAGCTTGTAGTACGACCTATATCAAAGGCCTTTTTGATTCTCCTGAGACTCTTTTTGAAGAAGAGCATTATTTTTGTTTGCCTAAACTTGAAGGCGACAAGCTACCTTTTACAGATACTGAGCTGCGTCAAATTTTACGCGAGTTGGCCATCGGCATTTATACCCACAGCACTGTGCCTTTCTTTAGCTTGCATTTCAATCAAAATGCTGATCTTTTTCCGGTGATTCACCCTGTATATCAGAATACCTTAGTAGGTCGAGTGATAAGCATGCTCGACTACATCATGAAAGGGTATCTAAATGGAGGCATTTTTGAAGAGGATTTTATCGACGAATGGCAAAAAGATCCGAACTGGAACAAAAAAGGGCCTTCTTCTTTCCAAAAACTCATTAATTTTGAAGAATATTGCTCGGTCAAGCTTAAGGGAGCGGACAAGCATTATCAATCGCTAAGGGGTCTGATGCAATCGAAAGGAGTGCTGCAACAAAAGGATGGGCTCTTAAAGAAGGCATTAGCGGCAGCGAAAGCAATAGGAATCGAGGTTCCAGACGAAGCAGAGAGGGAACCGGAGGCTTTGTCACGCTTTTCTGGATTTACAAATTCATTTCGTATTATCGCAAAGCAGAATACTATTCAAAAAGAAGGCAACGTTTTTGTTTTAGATTCGGATTTTGATGTGCTTTATACAATTAATCCTTCACCTGAATATGAAGATTCGCTCAACCTCTTTCTACGAAAACATGGCCATCTTCCCCCTTCTTATGAAAATATGATACAGGCTTATGAGACAATGGCCAAAGAGATCCATGATCATATGGTGAAAATGCCTTTATGCCGCGATTATTTCTCCATGCTAGCAATTATCAATTTCTTTTCAGGTTATTTCTCAACTCTCAAAGCACATCGTAAAATACCCGTATTGCCTGCTTTAGAAATAAATAGCGTCAAAGGCAGCCCAGCCTTGTTTCCACATTTGCCTTTAAACACCGCTAAAACTGAGCATTTACAAGCCAATAAACATAAAATTCTAAAACGCATATTAAAAGATCAGGGAAACAGTCTAAAAAATTATTTGTCCGAAGGTTTTGATTACTTAACAAGTTCAAAAGGTAACACTTCATTAATCGAGTTCAATCTTGACAAAAAGAAACAGCTTGAGAGCCTATTTGAAGCTGCATTTAAAGATGATGTGTTACAACATTGTAGCCATCTTTTTAAACGATATCTCGAATTAAACTATGAGAAGGTATCCCCCCATATACAAAAGGCAGCCGCAGGCTTTTTTCAGGACATTCTAAAAACTTTAGAGGAAGCAGTACAGCAGGTTAAAACGCAGAGACAAGGAAGCCGCGCCAGTTTGTCCGTGAAAAAAATTGGCAAACATAAGTCTAATATACTGCAACGAACCATCGATGCATATCTTGCAGATCCTAAATTGGATGAAGCGGAAAATATTTTTGTATTCCCCGAAGAGTATTCCACAACTCGTATCAAATCGGAAATGTCTGCGAATCAATTGGAGGAGAACATAAGGGTAGTAGGCGGATGCGGCATGCAACTACGGGAGCAAACAGTAGAATCTTCACATAAAGCGGCTGAGATTTTGCGTAATCACCATGCAAAGATATTAGATCTTAAACCTGAATCTTGGGAAATGCTGAGCAATGGTGAGGCCGATACTCATAAGAACGCAATTTTTCGCCTTCAGTTAGAAGAGGTTCCGTCTTGGATCAGCGACGATTATGCATGGATGGAGTCTCTTCTTCTTGTTCCAAAAGAAGAAGATGGGGAGAGCATTGAGAAGCGCTTAAAAATCCAGGAGGTCATGGAGGCGGGGGACAAAGAAGAATTCATCAAGCTAGTGGATCAAACTCCTCATTTATCACGAATGAAGGACAGATATCAGAGAAGTTTTTTACATCATGCCGCTCTATTGTCCGATCTTTTTTATCTCGATTATCTTCTGAAAAAAGGCTTACCCTCAAAGGATGCGGATGTCCACGGTTATCTTCCCATTCATTATGCAGCGGTGCAAGGAAATATGCCGCACTTGAAACTTCTCGCGATAAAAGATTATAAAGCCTTCAATGCGCGTTGCCGCAATGGGGCGACTCCTTTACTTGTTGCTATACAGCATGATCAATTACAAGCTGTGCAATTTTTACTGTCAAAAACGAGGGTCTATGATGCTAATACTGGAGGTTATAATCCTCTTCATTGCGCCCTTCATCAAGGCAATTTAGAAGTTATTGATGCAGTGTTATCTGCTTCTGCTCTCGTATCAAAATGCATAAACGAATTTGCTGAAGTCGGCGGCACACCTTTGATGCTGGCTTGCGAACTGGATTCTGCCGAATTAGTTGAACGGCTTATAACGCTTGGGGCTGATCCTAAAGTCAAAAGAAAAGATGGAATGAGTGCCTTAGAAATCGCTGTCCATCGTGGTTGCAAACCTGTTGTAGAACGATTACTTAAGCTGGGCGTCCCAACAAAACGTGCTTTTGAACTAGCTTCCAAGGAAGGATCTGTTGAAGTAGTACAATTGATGACCCGTGCGCCATGGTTTTATTCTTATGAAAATTCTTATAAAGACACTGGTCTTCATACTGCCATACGTCACGGAAATATCCAAGCTGCTCTAGTCATAATTGAAAATTGTATAGATGTCAAATACTTGAGTGCGGTTAACCTTGGAGAAGAAACGCCCTTTAGTCTTGCTGCTGATTTAGGATCTTGGGGGCTTATTGCGGCACTATACGAAAAAAGGGTTGCTATTGATTTTCATCGTTTGTTGAGGCTAGAATATCAACCTCTATTAGAAAAGTTCTTCAGCCAAAAACAACTTTCTACTCAAGAATTACAACAGTACCTTTTAACAGCTGCGCAAGTGGGTAACTATCAAGCGATTACTTTTATTCTTGAACCTCGTGGAGCTAATTTACGAAAACTGAAGGATTCTAATGGTTGGAGGCTGCTCCATTATCTCGCAAAATTTGATGGTCTATATCAATTTACTCGCCTGATGTTTCAAGAAAAGGATCTGTTGCAGCCCCTGCCAAAGGAAGGAAATAAGACGCTTGCTTACATCGCTGCAGAACATCGAAGCTCGCGGGTTCTTAATTATCTTTTCGAGCAGATGAAACAAAGAAAGATTCCCCTGGAGAAACATTTCCATGATCGACATCTTTTTTATGCCATTATTGAATCCGGCGATGAAAAAATTTGCCAAAATGCATTAGAAATCTTCCATGAAAGCCAGTTAGCCAATGCTCCCCTCGACGAACAGGGTACGCGCGGTGTTCATTTAGCCGCCAAGAGAGGTCTTGAATCTGTACTAAAATTGCTTTCCCAAAAAGGCGCTGACTTAAATGTTCAAGACAAGCAAGGCTACACACCGCTGGATTACGCTGCTAGAGCGGGCGCAATGAACATTGTGTCTTTTCTACTTGAAGAAACGCATAAAGTTTCTGTTACAGCAAGAAGTCTATGCTTAGCGGCTGGTCGGAATGAAAAATTGCTAAAAAAGCTAAGTCAACGGGCTTCACAAGAGGTTCTGGATGACGCCTTATTGATGGCGATCGATGCCCATAACGCTAAGGCCTTTGCACAGCTTAGAAAATATCATGCCTCGTTAGATGCCGTTTCTAAGCAAGGCTGGACTCCTCTACTAAAAGCAAGCGCCATAGGCTCCTTTGAAATTTTGAGAGAAATTTTAAAAAATCGACCCTTAGATATGAGGACGATTGATGGTAATAATGCTCTTCATTTAGGAAGCATGCAAGGCCATTCCGAATGTGTGAGGCTGCTTATTCAAGCTGGTTATGTCGATGAAAAAAACCACAAGGGATTGACTGCTTGGGACCTATCTGAAAATAGGCCAAATGTGCAAGCAGCTCTCAAAAATGAAAAGCCTTCTTTTGATTTAGTTTCTCTGATTAAAAACGGTAAAGTTAAGAAGGTTGAAACAGCCATCTCTGAATTGCCTATAAATACAATTATTGCAATCGAAGATGGGCTTCGCACAATCTCTGGTACGCCTTTACAGCTTCTTATCCTTCTAGGGCTTGGGAAAAGCATGAACTCGTTTATCCAAAGTATGCTGCTTAAGCCGGATTTAGATCTCAATATACGGGATAGTGAAGGCAATACGCTTGCCCATCTTCTGTTAACCATGGATGTTTTCCCTCAAGAACTGCGCCATATTGATTTGTCAGCAAAAAACTATCAAGGGCAAGGTTTTTTGCATATTGCTGCGCAGTATGCGAGTTCTAAGACATTGCAAGCGCTTTTGAATGTTATGAAACCTTTAAACGTAAATGAGGTGGACAATCAAGGGGTCACACCTATTTTTTTCGCCATCGGACAAAATAATGAAGAAAATGTCCGGCTCCTCATTGAAAAAGGAGCTGATCTGAGGCACTATATGCATGATCTTTACACTCCCCTTGCAGCAGCTTTTCAAAAAAACAACTTAACATTGATCAAGCTACTACTTCAAAAAGGTGCAGATCCAAATCAACTCATACAAGTTGAGCAAATAACGCTATTAGATAAATCAATAATAACAAAAAAAGATGAAATCACTCGGTGCTTATTGTTTCATGGGGCTAATTGCGGTATTATTAGTGGAACTACGGATGAGCAGGCTATTCATTATGCTGCGCAAGCGGGCAACATTCCTTTGTTGCGGCTATTGGATGCAAAAGGCCTTTCTTTGGATATCACAGATCGAAATGGATTGAGGCCAATTCATCATGCTGCCATACATGGCCAAACCGAAGCAGTTGCGGCGATTTCATCGTTAGATGAATGGGCTATTGAATCTCCCTTAAATACTGAGGAGGATAGTGATAATCCAAAGGCGTCTAAAAGAAGTATGAGCGGCGCGACAACCCTCCATTTAGCAGTGCGGAATGGTCAAATGGAAACAGCCGAATATCTTTTGAAACAGCATGCCAATCCCGAAGCCAAAACAGAGTCTGGTTTTGATGTTTTATCGTTTGCCGCAATGAGTCCTTCGAAATCCCTACTGTCGCTATTTGACCCTTATAAGATATCCCAAAATCCCGATCTTCTTTCCCGGGCGGTAATGCAAGCCATCATTCAAGATAATCTTGATGTTCTAGTTGAGCTTTATAGACGAGGAGCTCCTATTAATGCAGTGTTGGAAAACGGCTACACAGGAATACAACTAGCATGCAGATCCGATGCTCTGCAATGCACTCAATGGTTACTAACGCAGGGCGCGGAATACCGGCACCCATGCCCATCGGGAGATACACCCTTAGAGCTATCTGCTGCCAATGATTCAGCAGAGCAGCTTAGTCTTCTCTTAGAGTATACAGAGTCCGATGTAGATCAGGTCAATGGACGAGGAAAAACGCTATTGCATATTGCAGCGAGAGCTGGAAAGCTTAAAAACGTCGTACTTCTCCTCAGGCAGGGGGCCTCCGTCAATATCGCTGATGCCGGCGGGTATACAGCTCTCCATCTTGCTGCCAAAGAAGCTCATGCACCAGTTGTCAGCCTGTTGTTAGCCTGTGGAGCCGATACTGCAGCCAAGACCAATAGTGACAGATTTCCTATCGATTTTGTCGATGTAAAGGATCAAAACACAAAAAAAGCCTTTAAAGATTTTCAGAGTTTTACGAGCAACACTTATTCGAGAGATGAATCTCCTCTCCATCTAGCAGTAAGGTGCCGAAATTCGTTGGCTGTTTTGCTTATGTCGCATACCCAAGATATTGATCAGCAAAATTCACAGGGACTAACACCTCTTCATTTAGCCGCGCAAACAGGGCAAGTAGAAGCTACCATGACGCTTCTTAGAAAAAGAGCAACGATTGATATACAAGACAAAATCGGTAGGACGCCCTTATGGTATGCTGCGACACAATCGAACGATCCGTCGTTAATCAACCTGCTCACCCAAGCTGGAGCGGATCCCACGATCAAAGACAGCATGGATTCTAGTCTTATAGATTACGCACGGAAGATGGGCTTTTCAGAACTATTAAAGCATCTAACTTCGTTTTCTCCTGATCAGCATGTGCGATCAGTAGTAGCAGAACAAAAACTCGTTTCTGTCTCAAAAGCCGAGCAAAAACCATCATCATCTTCTTTTTCCAAAACCGAAGTAAAAGAAAAGCGGAAGGAACTAGCATTAGAAGATGTGTTTTCTCTGGATTCCTATAGAGAATTCCATCAAGCCGAGGTTACCCGGGCTCAGAAAGAGCTTTATAAAATTCCTTCTACCACTGGGGTTTTATCTAAGGTAACAAGTCGGCTATTTGAAAACGCCAAAAATGACGAATATTACAAACACACTTTCACACGCTTTGGTAATTTATGCGGCGAAGTGGTTAAAAACATTGGCCAAAACACAAAAAGTTCAACTCCTATTACGGTTGAAGCTCTTAACAAGTCAATAGACGAACTTTTGGAATTTCTTTCAGGACTAGCCTCGGGTCCTAGCCTCTTTGATAAATTGGATACCCAAGCTCTTCTGTTTTTTACAGCAAAACAAGAGGTTATCAAAAATCTCCGTGCGGAGGAAATTGTTTTGGAAAAAACAACGTTTGAACAGTCGTATTGTGATCGTGTTATTGCTCATCGAGTGAAGATAGATAGGCTTGACAAAAACCCACAAAATGGCCTTGACTTCATTAGAGAATTTGACACTGTTTTAGAAGGTATTCGATTGATTTTTCCTGAAATGGAAATAGACAAACTTACAAGAACTGCATGTTCGAATTTTGGTTATCAATGGCATCCTGATACATTAAGAAAACTATCTGGTAATTTAAAAGCGGGTCATCAACGTACAATAGAAGAGATAAAAAAACATATTATCAATAAAGCATGCACATTGATTGAGTATTCTTTAACTCCGATTAATGAAGACTCTCTCTTGCAAATCTTGAGTGCCGATATCCTATATATCGAAATGACCCGGATGGCAAGTTTTGTGGAGGCCTTAGAAATTATGCGAAGAACTGAAGGCAAAAAGAGGTTGAATCAGCCACATGAAGTTAAGAATGCAAACAACATGGCCTTTCAAGAAGAAATGAGCAGAACAAATGAGAACTCTGTTAAAACTCAATCTATTATTCCTGCCATTACAATCCAAGATTATATAACTGATCCTAAAAAATCTTTAGAAAAGCTGATCGATAGTGTTACTTTCTTTGATGAATTGCCCAAGCATCTAGCAGAGCAAAATAAAGCTGTTAAGAGAAGGGTGGATCTGATTTTAGGGCATACCGTAGAAGATTGCTGGGATAGAATGACTGCTAAGCATTAAATCAGGACGATAGGGCTTTGAAATAGGAATGCCTATGAATTGGCATGTAGATGATACGGGCAATTGGGATATTCAATTCCAACCTTATTATCAACGTCTGGATACAAAGGGAGATTTCTTTAACGTGGTTCGCGGCGCTTTCCGCTCCTCAATATGTTTCTTATTCGGCTTTCTTCTTCCTTGCTAAGATGAACGATGTGTTTTGTCATCATATCCTCCTTCATTTGATTGAAGAAGCGACATATAACTATTCAAAATCTTATTAAAGAACTATATGGTCAGGCACTAGAAGCTCTAGCGTAGCTATTGAGATTTTTCAACTGAGCAATTCTATTGGAATTGTGGATATCGATACAGTGCTGCACGACATCTTTCCATTCTTTTTGACCACTGAATGTCGCCTCTATTCGGCGTAAGAAGTCTTGGTCAGCGTCGCTCATTTTTTTGAAATATTTATCTATTTCATCAGCTTTAGCTTTTGTCTGCACAAGCTTATGGAAGGAGCCAAGAGAGACGATTTTCTCATATTCCCAAGGACGGCTGCTATGCCGCGCATAGGTATAGATACCCCGAACGTTGACCACTGCCCAGAAGAGGCCCACCAGCACCAGCAGCGTGAGCGGCACGAGGGCAACTCCTCCGGTAAAGACGATCATCGATGCGATCGTTCCGGCGACCGCTACAATGTTGAGGAGCGAACTAAAGACGAGCATCACTTTATCGAATTTACCCGTTTGCTCTCCGTTCCATTGATTGATCAGCCGATTGCCATCCCATCCATAAATCCAAAGCACAGCGGAAAGAACGAACATCAAGGACACGCATAGAGCTCCTATGCCTCCCGTAAAAACCAACGCGCTCACACAGATGATGAGCCCGAGCGCGCCTAAGAAAATCAACCAGCGGTTCTGATTCATCCCCTTGTCGATCTCGCTCATCAGTTCCTTGCTCGTGATCTCTCCTGTCGTCGTGTTATATTTATCGATAATCGCTTGACCAATGGTGCGGCTGAGTTTCTGCTCTTCGCGGGTTCTTAATCTGTCCGTCATCAGCTTTTGGCCGAAGGCGATTATTAAATCTTGCCCTTTTTTATCAGGAATTCCGGTGAACGCGGCCATGTCATCATTTTGGAACAATTTTTCGATAAGCTCTTTTCTCTTTGCTTTATCTCTGACATTGATAGGCACGATCTCGAGCGGGTTATTGTTTTTTTCTTCCTCTGATAATTTTTGCCAGTCTTTGGCGAGCTTGGCCCAATCCTTTTCCAGCTTTGCGAGCCATTTTTCACCCTCTTCCAAAGCCAGTTCGACGAATTCGTTTTCACTATGTTTTTTCACTTCTTCAGCGATATTACTTTTAAGTTTTGCATCCAGCCAATCTCGAACAGAGGCGACGTTTCCGATTTCTTTCTTGATCTGGTATTTTTGATAGAGGTTAAAGGCAGCGATGGCCGTCATGACCGCGTTATAAAGGCCGAATAGGGCCAGCGTAACAGTTCCGAGAATGCTAATACTTTGGGATACCTCGGCCACAGGCTGATAGTTGACATTCTGAAGGGTCTGGGCAAGGTCATAGACCCGAAGAGAGTTTTGCAGCAGAGCTGCTCCGCCCGATCCCGCCAGGGGTATTGTAATCCCCATCGAAGCGAGGGCCAGACGTTTTCCCTCGGCGTCCCCTATTTTGTCTGCGTAGTTATATTTCTTAATCGCCTCGACTGTCTGGGCAGTGGCGCTCACCAAAAACGTCGCCAGCGTCAGTCCCATGAGGGGCTGAGAAAGGTCTATACTAGGGTCATAAGAAATCCATTCTACGCCGCCTACAGCGGCTGCGCCATTGCGGCCGATGGATGACAAGTCGACGATCGGTTGTAAAAGGCCGTCAGCGGCCATCAGGGATCTAGGCTCTTTTAAAAAACCGATGGCCCTAATGAAGCTCCGATCTTTTAACAAGCCTAGAACAACAAAGTGAGTTTTTGCAACATCTGGGCGTGCAGCTTCGCGCACCTCTGCCTTCATCAGCGGTGACGACTCGGCCGCGGGCTTAATGCTTTTAGTTAGTGTTGTCATTTGTTTTTTTCTACACTATTTATAAAGGTTCTCTACAAGCTCCATCTCATTCTTCGAATTGCCTGAGCCTTGACGGTGTAAGGCGAGTATTTGACAATATTTAAAGAACTCTGTTTCCTGCTCATTGAGATCTTGTCCCTTTTTATGCTTAATGCTTTCCCACATTGGTTCATTGTAAACGAGCCATGCTCGAATAAATGTTTCGATTCTATAAACTGGCGTTTCTCCTGCGAAATGGGGCAGGGCTGCATTCAATTTTCGATTAAATTTTTGCAAAGCACGATCTTCCGTTGGATTTAATTTTTGCTTCGCCTGCGATTTTTGCTTAATTTGTTGCAGTTCTATGACTTGTTCTGGCGTTGTTTTATCCATCACGCGCTTTAGAGGAGGTTTAACTGCAGCAGATGCTCCGGCGGCAATGAGAAGATTCACGAGCAAATCCCAATCTTCATCTACCCCTGCCGTTTCCAACGAAATCGGCTCCTTGTCTCCTTCCACCGTAAGCCCTCTCTCAGCAAGAGTTTGTGCAGTTTTTCCTTCTGCTTGGGCTTGATATCCTTGGAAAATACGATGAGCGACGTTTTGGATCGCCTCCATGATCTTCTGGTCGATTGCTGCCACGTCGATATTGACCGCACACCCTTGAGCATCATAAAGTTTCAGTTGCGGGACATAACTGGAATCGCCGATTATTTCTCGCTTTAATGTTAGAACATTATCCATATTTACCTACTCTCTTTAATTATTATTATATCAAATATTTGAATTTAAATCTATTATTTATTATAGAGGCTTTAAACCTAGCCCATTGCGTTATAATGACTTATGAAATATAATGGGATGCTATGAAGAAAGAATCTGATATTCAGTCACTTATATCCGGCAAAAGTCGTCCCTACCGCTCTATTTTGATATTTGGCCCCCCCGGTTCGGGCAAAGGCACCCTCGGAAAGTTCCTCAGCAGCGCTGGAAACCACTTCCACCTCTCCTCCGGGGATATCTTTAGAGGCCTCTCCCCTGAATCCCCTGCCGGCCGCCTTTTCCACTCCTATGCCCATAAAGGCCACCTTCTGCCTGATGAGATCACCGTCGGCATCTGGCACCACTACATGGAAGGGCTCATCGCCACCAACCGGTATTTCCCCCACCAGCAGCTTCTTCTCCTCGACGGCATCCCCCGGACGCCCAAACAGGCCGAGCTGCTCAACCAACACATCAAACTCATGCACATCCTCGTCCTCGAGATGGAAAATACCGAAGAGCTCATCAAACGCATGCAAAGACGCGCTGTCATTGAGAAGCGGACAGATGATATGGATGAAAGCGTTCTGCGCACACGGATGAAGGTTTATGCCGAAGAGACAGTTCATCTTCTAGAGCAATATCCCAAAGAGCGTATTTCTAGGTTTAATGCCGACCAGCGGCCATTAGAAGTGTTAAGGGATGTTCTCGTGCGCCATTCGGAGCTGCTTTGCCATAGCGAAGAAGCTTATGTCTGACGAAGGGCGAGCATCCTTGCTTCATATTGACTGAGGAATTTAACCCAGGCCGCGATCGTAGCGCTATTCCACTTTCGCGAATCAGAAGTTATAAATTCTTGAATAAGGACTTTCTCTTCATCCAGCAAATCAAATATTGGTTTATGGATGTGGACCATCATCTGAGCAAGCAAAGCTTTTTCATTCCGGTCAAGGGCTTCTCTACCTGATATCTTGCGTACGAGTTCAAATAACTCCTCACAAGCAGTGTTGCACCAGTCTAAATCAAGACGTGCTCCTGCAGCTGTATCGTCGACAAGTTTTTGCAATATGATCGGAGTAATTTTTTTGGCTTGTTCTTCCCGGCGTTTGGCTTGTATCTTTTGAAGATCTGGGTTTAGCGAGGACCAAAGAAGCGTTTCTAATCCACTTGAAGGCTGGCGCAGGTAATCGTTTAAGCTTAATACCATCCCTGGCAAAGGATCGTTGAAACTAAACGCAGTTGCCTCGAAAAACTTTTCCTGTGCTGCCAAAAGGTTTTTCTGGCATTCTGCATAGGTTTTTTGCGTCATTTTATATTCATCGATTACCTCTTGATTCCAATTCTGTCCCAAAAAGGAACCGATATTTTGAGGATCTTGCCCCAGAACAATTGCCCAATCATATAATTCATCGAACATCAAATCACATTTTTGCTGAATAAATCGCATTTTTTCTTGCTTAGAAGCTATTATTTTATCTATATCTACAAAGTGTTTATCTCTTACTTTTTCGAACCGGCCTTGCAAATCTATCCATTTTTTTAATACGTCGCCCAACGTCGAAAGATCGTCCAATTCATCTTGAATTTCTTGCACTTTAGAAGCCACCTCGGATTTTTCCGACGCCCCTGTTCGCTCCGCCATTTCTAGCCGGCCTAGCTCACGTTTTAATAAGCCGTTTTTCTCAATAAGATCGTTGCGCAGTTGTTCTGCTTCTATCAAGTTTTCAGGAACAGGGAAATTTGTGCAAGCGTCTATCAGCTTAAAGTTAAGAAGCTTCCATTCTTCATCGAAACGGCTATCATTGAATTCTTTCTTCTTTTTCTCCCATGAGCTAATTTCATCTTCCAGAGATTGAATATCGGTTTCTAAATCGTAAAATTCTTTGAGCTTTTTGAAAATGCCTGTATCGACATTTTCAGAATGTTTAGCATATTTGTGAATGCATCCTCTAACTAGGTTTGGCACATCTGCTTTTTTAGCTTTACCCAAAGCAAAAATTGCTTCCGTAAAGAGCAAGGGGCGATCGATCATATTCAGTAAGTTTTTATTGGCAAACAGAGCCTCCATCAAGTCATGCTGCGAGGCAAACTGCTTTTGGATACAAGAATTGACGTGGGATTCTATATCTTTGAGCAAGCGAACATTTATTTTTTCAAAGCGCGGAGGACACAGATGGCGCCTAATAGAGCGCACAATTTCCTCTTCCGTATACGCTTGCTCCACTTCATTCCTCAAACAATCGGGATCATCAATAAACCTTAAATACTTCTCTTCAACTTCATTTCCATTGAAGATTATTTCGGCCAAAGGAAATACCACCAAAGAATCCATCAGCTCGGCAAGTTTATGAAGCGGCGCTTTCACCGCATATTTTTGATTGATCAAATCAAAATCAGCAGCAGGTTTCTTGCTCTCTTGAATAGCTATTCTATAAGCCTCTTCGGCGATGAGCTCTTGCTCCTTCTTTGCCGGATACTCCTGGATGCGCTGCAGAGCATCGATAAGGAATAATCTATACCCAGGACTCAAACATTCCATGTCGGTGCCAAGAACCTCCCGCAACTTGTCTAAATCAATAGGCTCTTTGCTCTGTAATGCCATTTGAATCTTACTTCCGAGCCTTTTTAGTGTTTCATTTTGAAATCTTTTGTCTTGCACTTGAGCAGGGTTGCTGAGCTGTGCAGGCTTCAAATGCGACCCGAAAGCGGCAAGCATATCGCGGTCATAATCGATACCTGGTCGTCGACCAAAAATTGCTTGATTTCTTTTAGAAATCAAATCTATTTCATGGATGGCCGGTTCTCTGCTGGTCGCGGTAAGGCTTAACAGATGAGGTTTTTGTAAAATATGCCCGTAATAGCGCTGATTGAATTCTGGAAGCAATGTTGGACATCTTTTTTGCATTTCTGCGCTGATTGTGTCATGCGTAATTTTAAGAAGCGGGGCTCTTAAATCCCGACGTCTAATGTCATCAGGATCTCCCACCTTTGTGGTGACAAAATCGATCAGGTCCGTCAGGGCTTTATCTGTATGGCCAAAATGCTTTTGTTCGATGCTGCTGATGACAGCATTGCATTTCCAGTTAAAGGACCAGTCGCGGTAAGCATCCATGATTTTAGCTATGACCGTATTAACCCAATGATAACGGCACCACACCTGGCCGCACTTGGAAGAGTCCCCTGTAAGGAGATTCTGAGCCTGCGCCATAGTTACGGGGCTAATAACGTGTTGTTTGACTGCTAGTTCCATAATTAGAACTCTTCAATGGTAGTATCTTCAGATGACGACAGCTCGTTCTTGTCTGCAGTCTTGGAAGATGGTAATAGAGGTATCTCATCATCATCATCATCATTCTTTTTCTTTTTAGGCAGTAATGGCACTATCTGCTCCTCTATTGACTGGCCGGCCAAAGGTTCTAGCTTTAGTTTGTTCTCTAGGATCAAGCCATGGCATTTTCTAAGTAAAATGGCGAAGGCATCGATAGTCGCTTTATCCCACACCTGACTCTGTGCGAAATCAGCCTTACCAATGGCTGTTTTCTGACCATCCGTCAAATCTACTTGGGGAATAAAGCTACAAGCACGTTTCAGAAGGTGAATATCAGCCTCATTGAGTTTGTCCTTGCCGCTAACTTTTGCAATCAAAGGCAGAAGACGACTTGCCGTCGAGTTTTTCCAAATTTGCTCGACCCTTAAAGCCTTCGTCATCTCGTCCCATGTTTTTTCTATGACAAGTTCGAAAATCTGGTTAACACGACCAGCGACGTCATGGTTCTTCTTTCGCTGACCCGCCGACAACTGCTCATCGAGGTTGGTTATTAATGAGTTATTGACAAAACTATTAAAAGTCGTTCTTGTACCTTTTTTTACATCATTCAAATAATCCTGCATTGTAAAATTGACATTCGAAAATTTGTTCTTGCGAAACTGGGTCAAATCCCCCCAAGCCTCGAAAAGGCGCAATTTCCCAGCCCGCATAACTTGATAGCCTCTATCAACCTCGCCTACGGCATTTAGATAACCAGGGATGTTAGCCCGCTCAAAGCCATATCCGCTCTGCTCTATGCCATTGTCTTTGTGGTAGTAGAAAGGCTTTAATCTCTCAGTTAAGTTAGCCTCAATATTTTTCAATTCATTGTCGCCAACCGTTTTAAATTCTTCTTTGGGAATATTCAACTTCAACGCTAAATCGCAGATAAAGTCAGGAGTCAGTCGATGCATATTATGGGGATTGCTTCTAAACTTGTCAGAACGGTCAATCTTGCCTTGTAATTTCCTAATGCGAGCATCACATGCTTCAATACGCTTTTGGTAAATTTCGAGATCATCCGCATGTTCTTTGGCGATTTTGGCCAACGAAATTCTGTGTTCCCGCTCAACCTCTCGCAACTTCTCTTCACATGTTTTTTCAGCCAAATCCAAGCCTGCTCTATATTTCTCCTCGACCTCAATCCAGGCGCTAATAGCATTTGGAACCTCTTCAATCAATTGAAGTATCAATCTTTTGTCCTCAGCTAGACCCACAGCCCTAAGAGATTTATCCTGCGAATTTGCATCAAAAGTCTCAGAAGATGCTGACTGCAATAAAGCTTTGGCTTCTTGTTTTAGTTTATCTGCTTCTGCTAGCGTCTCAGGAAAATTCAATAAACCCTTAAAATCGTTTAAAGCTTTTTGAAGTTCCGTATTAACTCGATGGTCATTTCTTAACTGAGTCATCTGTTGTTTAACATTATCCAACTGTAGTTGACGTGCATCTTTCGTTTGCTGAGTATCCTTGGCTAGTTGTTTTTTTTTCTGTTCTAGCTGTGCGAGCAAACTCTCTTTTTCTTCCTTGATAATCTTCAGTAATATCTCTTGGCCTTCCTTCTTGGCATGCCAAACAAGATACCTCTTGATCTCTGCCGATTTCGGGTTAAGTGTAGACGGGGTACGCTTATCAAAAAGAAACTCGCCTATGCTTCCTTCTACAGGGTTGTCCAATGTGAAGTGCTGACGAATACACAGCTTTACCTGAGCCTTTTCGATGTCGGACAGTTCTTTACCCGCCTCTTGCTTGAGTTGGATTAATTCATTGAGGTCTTTTGTAAAATCTTCGATGTTATCGATCAGTCCCGGGCGATTTTTTAGCGCATCTTTAACCGCGTCCTCGGTAATTTTTTGATCGCCGCCCATCAGCTTAATAATTTCAGCATCGATTTTTTCAAGCTCTTTACCGATGATTAGATCCATAAGACCGCTATTATGAATCTTAACTATGTTCTTGCTTTCAAACGCTTCGATTTCTTTAGCCTTTTTCTTCCAAGGCAATTCAGCTTCTTTGGATGCCTTAGCAGCATCTTCAACGTTTTGAACAAGCTTAGCCTCTCTCGCTTTGGCTGCTTGCATAATATTCAGTGTTCTTACAAATTGCTTGGGGTTTTTTATATAGAAGAAATCATCGCCGAGCGTTTCGCGCACAGCTGTGATGGTTATCTTCGACTCTGAGTAGTTGACTAAGATCTCAGCTTTCTTGCAGATATTTGCTTGTATATCTTCTTTGCTGCGTGGGCTACCCATATTTGGGGTTTTTGATAGCTGGGACGGGATTTTGAGCAACAGATCAGGATCCCATTGAAATCCAAAATCTAAAGAGACCTCTTTTTCTATCTGCTTACGAGTTTTTTGGAAACCAATCGCGCTAATGCCTTGCACGACCGCGTCAAAATCTCTAAGGACATCAACACCATTTGCTGCATGACCCGATAGTCTGGCTTGAGCGTGAATAACCTTTTTATAAAACGCTTCTTCAAAAGCAGTACAATTTGCGATGTCGGAGCTAGCCCGATCTAGAATTTCTTTTTTTGCGGTATAGAAAAGAAGAGCGCGATTATCGGCCCAATCAACTGTCGTTCGGCCACATGATCTTTTCACGATGAATTCAACTAAATGGTCGAGCGACTTATTAAGAGCCTCTGCCGATTTTTTATCATCAACAGGCGCCAAATTTTTTTGTCTAACAGCCTTAATCACCTCGTCTTGATAACGGCCGTAGGTCGTAAAATGACGTTTATAAAAGTCTTGGCTGACAACCTTCTTAGCAAGAGTGCCCGACCAGTGAAAAGGCAGCCAGATTTCTTCGTACAATTTTTCTGTAGCCCATGAAACTTCCGCCTGGTGAAACTTCCGTTCTGTATTCGCCGGCGCTTGTAGTGCAACCTGAGAACTCTGTGCTGTGCTCGGCTTGACTGATGATTCCATAAATGATTGCCTTTTTTAAATTAGTTATAATAATTATATTGTTTAGTTACATATAAATTCAATAGTTTAAATTTTAAAGATTCAAACAAGACTTTAATTCCCAGATAGTTATGTTAATTAAACGAATGTATTATATGCGTTGATAATTAAAAATTAGAATAGTATAATTATAGCAGATGCAGGAGAACATTATGAATAATACACAAGAATTGCAAACCAAAGTATCTGTATTAGAATCACATGTAGACCATCTCGAGACCGAGTTGAGCTACATCAACGATCTCCTCTTGCGCTGCGGATTTCCCCATGGCATTCAGACTCTGAAGATTACGATCGAGCAAATGCTTGCCGAGGGCGATGATAACATGCCCGATCTTACAGAATTTGCCTAACCATCTCTTTTTTAGATCTTTAAGTAGAGGGCGGACCTTCCAGGGTCCGCCCTCTTGTTTTATTGCCCATTTTCAGATAAATTAATGACTCTTATATGGGTAAGTTAATATTCGAGCACAGCGGGGAAGAAGTCGAGATCGCCGATGGCGGGCCGATCCATGATGCCTGTGAAGAAGCAGGGGTTCCTTTTGCCTGCACCGAAGGCATCTGCGGAACCTGCATTATCGAAGTCTTAGAGGGCGAAGAAAACCTCAATAAACCTACGCAAGAAGAGTTCGATTTCCTGGGACAACCCGGCAAAGAACGCCTCGCCTGCCAATGCAAGCTTCAGGGCGGCTGCATAAAAATTAAATTCTAAGGATAGTTTATGATTAGCAAAGAGATGACCATCGAAGAGATCTTCACAAAGTTTCCACAGAAGAGCCAGCGGTTAGCGCAAGCATTAACGAGCGCGGGCCTTAATTGTGTCGGTTGCGGCGCTGCGACATGGGAAACGCTCGAAGCCGGCGTGCTCAGCCATGGATTTACCGATAAAGATCTTGAAAAACTCATAGAAACTCTGAATGCTATCTTGTCCGAAGAAAGCGACCTCTCCACGATTTCGATGACAAAGCGCGCTGCGGAGAAATTTCGCGAAATTCTCGCCGAAGAAGGAAAAGCGAATTGGGGCCTCCGATTCGCCGATCGCGCAGCGGGATGCAGCGGGTTTGAATACGTTCTCGACTATTCAGAAAAAGCGAAGGCCGATGATACGGTCTTTACGTCTGAAGGCGTTGAAATCCACGTAAATAATAAAGTCGTGGGCCGTCTGATGGGCTCCGTGATCGATTATACCGATGGACTCCACGGCGCTGGATTTAAAATCACGAACCCCAATGTCAAGAGTTCCTGCGGCTGCGGCAAATCCCAGAGTTACTAAACTTTGAGAAGGTCGACTATTTGGGGGTCGATTTGACGCGCGAGCATCAATTTTTTCAGATCCGCGACCCTGGTTGCGAGTGGCGCGTTAGGCTCGGAATAAAATGCGATGTACGTGATGAGGCAATTGTCAAAAAGCGCTAATTGTTCCAGACCCTGGGCCGCCACTTGGCGCCGTATTTCTTCAAGAGCATTTCCAGGTTGTGTTTGCTCATCTCCGATATTTACAAGCGAGCGCCCGTTCCACCCAGCAGCGCTGGGAGGCTCATTCTCTGGAGAAGTTAAAGCATCTGCGCTTGTCGAGTCGCTGGCTTCGATCATAGAAAGAACACTCTACAGGATAGAAGAATATTGACTCAAGATATCATCGATGAATGGCGCGGCGATGAAGGCTTAGGGCCGCTTCTTTGATCGCCTCGGATAGAGTGGGATGGGCAAAAGGCGTGTGGGCCAGGTCCATCGCGGTGAGGCGGTTGCGCAAGGCGACCGCGGCAACGGCGATAAGCTCTGAGGCATGCGCGCCGATGATATGCACGCCGAGGAGGCGGTCTGTGGCGGGGTCGGCTAAAATCTTGATAAATCCTTCCGTCTCCCCTGTGCACTGGGCGCGGGAATTGATCTTCATCGGAAATTGCCCCTTGGCATAGGGAATATCTTTTAATTCTTCTTCAGTAAATCCCACGGAAGCCACTTCAGGATACGTGTAGACGACGCTGGGGATCGACATGTAGTCGACGGTGGGAGTTTGACCGGCGATGATTTCCGCGACGGCGATCCCCTCTTCGGAAGCTTTATGGGCCAGCATGGGCCCATCGATGAGGTCGCCGATGGCATAGATCGTGGGGACCGATGTGCGGAACTGGCCGTCCACTTTGATCGGAGAGGCGATGCCGACAGATTCAAGGCCGAGGTTTTGCGTATAGGGCCGGCGGCCGATGGAGACGAGGACGGCATCGCCGCGCAGTTCGTTATCGCCGGTGCGCAGGGTGATTTCTTGAGCAGAAATTTGAGCGCCGGTGACTTTCGTGGAGAGGTTAAACGTCATCCCCTGTTTTTTGAGCGCGGCCTCGAGCTCTTGGGAAAGGCCTTTGTCGAGAGTGGGGCAAATGCGGTCCATGAACTCCACAAATGTGACTTGAGATCCGAGGCGGCTATAGACCGATCCGATCTCAACGCCGATGATGCCGGCCCCAATGACGAGGAGTCTTTGAGGAATGCGATCGAGCGAGAGTGCGCCGGTGGAAGAGACAATGCGCCGTTCATCAAAGGGCAGGAAGGGCAGAGGAATTGGCTCAGAGCCCGTTGCGAGGATGATGCCTTTAGCGGCTTGGTGGGATTCTCCGGCAATTTGGACCTGGGTCGGGGAGAGGATTTTGGCCTGTCCGGGGATGAACGTGACTTTGTTTTTTTGGAAAAGCTGGGAGACTCCCTGCTGAAAGCCCTTCACGACGGTGTCTTTGCGGTCCATCATTTTTTTAAAATCGATACCGAGCTTTCCGTTGAAAAGGGAATCGTGGGCTGCCTTCCAGTAAAGTTCGGAAGCGTGGAGAAGTGTTTTCGAGGGAATGCAGCCGACATTGAGGCATGTGCCGCCGGGGACCTTGCGTGCGTCGGCGCAAGCGACTTTGAGGCCGAGCTGGGCAGCGCGGATGGCAGCGACATATCCGCCGGGGCCCGAACCGATGACGATGATATCAAACGTCGGCATAGGCAGGCGCTTCCAGGGCTTGTTTAATACGAATGAGGAAGAGGACGGCCTCTTTTCCGTCGATGATGCGATGATCGTAGGAGAGGGCTAGATACATCATGGGGCGGATCACAATCTGATCATTCACGACAACGGGGCGCTTCACGATGGAATGCATGCCGAGGATGGCGCTCTGGGGAGGGTTGAGGATGGGGGTGGAGAGGAGCGATCCAAAGACGCCTCCGTTGGTGATCGTGAACGATCCGCCGCGCAGATCATCGACAGCGATCGTTCCTTCGCGCGCTTTCTTGGCTAGGACTTCGAGCTGCTTTTCGATTTCGCTGTGGGAGAGGTTGTCGCACTTGCGAAGGACCGGGACCATAAGGCCTTTATCTGTAGAAACGGCAACGCCGATGTCAAAGTTGGGGAAGAGGACGAACTCGTCGCCCTCGATGTAGGAGTGGACGTCGGGAAATTCTTTGAGAGCGGCCACGGAGGCTTGGACGAAGAACGACATGAACCCGAGCTTGACGCCATATTTCTGTTGGAACCGGTCTTTTTCCCGCGCGCGTATCTCCATGACGGCAGTCATGTCGACTTCGTTGAACGTCGTGAGCATGGCGGTTTGGTTTTTGACTTCGACGAGTTTTTGGGCGATTGTTCGGCGCAGAGCGCTCATGCGGCGCCGGCCTTCTTTGGCAGGAGGAGGAGGGGCAGCTTTAGGCGCTGCAGGGGTTTTTAATTCGGAGAGAAAATCGCCGGCCATTTTGCGGGCGGAGGGTCCGCTAGCAGGGGCCGCAGGCGCCGCCGTTGGAGCTGGAGCTTCTTTCGGCACGGCGACATCGGTCTCGACCGTGCCAATCACCTGCCCGATTTTAACTTTGTCGCCCACCTTCACATTGAGCTGGAGCTGGCCGGCTTTGGGAGCGTAGAGGACTTGGTTGACTTTGTCTGTCTCGAGTTCGAGGATTTCAGCGTCTTGAGGGACGATAGATCCGCTCGGCTTTAAAATTTGCGAAATCGTCGCTTCGGAAACGGACTCCCCCAGCGATGGAATTTTGATCTCAACTTTCATCCGAGGGCCTCCCGAAGAATTTGCTCATGTTGCTGCTTATGGAGAGCAAAGGAACCCGCAGCGGGCGACGCGCTCCGATCTCTTCCGACGTAGCGAAGGGGGACCTCTTTTAATTGCAATTGCACAAACTCCCAAGCTCCCATGTTAGCATGTTCTTCTTGTACCCAAAAAACCTCTTTTGCGCTCGCATATTTTTGAAGCAGGGCTGCGATTTCTTGGCGAGGGAAGGGATAGAGCTCTTCGATGCGGATGAGGGCGATGTCAGGATTTTTTCGTGCGGCGAGGAGGTCGTAATAGACTTTTCCTGAGCAGAAAATAAGGCGTTTCGGATGCGTTGCTGCATCATCGATCACGGCGCTAAAACCGCCTTTAGAAAAATCAGAGAGGTTGCTGACGCATTGAGGGTGGCGCAGGAGGGCTTTGGGCGTAAAAAGAATGAGGGGTTTTTGGGGCTTTCGCACCATTTGCCGGCGCAGGACATGGAAGAGCTGCGCCGGCGTCGACGGCTGCACAACTTGGAAATTCTCATGGCCGGCGAGCTGCAGATACCGCTCGATGCGCGCCGAAGAGTGCTCAGGCCCTTGCCCTTCGTAGCCGTGCGGGAGCATCAGCGTGAGCGCCGATCGCACGCCCCATTTTTGCTCGGCAGCTGCGACATATTGGTCGATGATGATCTGCCCGCCATTGGCAAAATCGCCATATTGGGCCTCCCAGATCGTCAGAGCATTGGGGGAAGAGAGGCTATAGCCAAACTCAAAGCCGAGCACGGCAAACTCAGAGAGAGACGAATTAAAAACATCGAACTTGGCCTTTTGGTCTTTGAGATGAGATAGGGCAAAATATTTCTTTTTTTTCTGCCGCTTGATCAACCCACATCGCATGCCGGTGCGAAAACGTTCCTCTGCGCGAATCTTGGCCCGAGAGGCGCACATGGACGCCATCGGAAAGAAGCGTTGCGAAAGCCAGATGCTCGCCCATGCCCCAATCGACAGGCTTGCCGTGGACCATTTCGAGGCGCTCTTTGAGAAGGCGCTCGATTTTGGGATTGATCGCAAAACCTTCGGGCACTTTGCAAAATTCCTCCGCAAGAGCAATTAAACGATCTTCTGCGACAGCGGTGCCGTACTTTTTGAACGGCTCGTCTTTGGGAGCTGGCTCAGGTTGCGCTCCGGCAGGCGTCACTTTCTCGAGGGCTTCACCTAAAAACGCTTTAAACTGAGATTCCATCTGATCTGCCGCAGCGGGCTGAAGAACGCCTTCTTTGAGGAGCTCCGCGCGGTATAACTCGCGGATGGACTGCTTTTTTCGGATGAGCTGATATTCGGTCGGTTGTGTGAACGCCGGCTCATCGCCCTCATTGTGGCCGTATTTGCGGTAGCAAATCAGATCGAGGAAGACGTCGCAGTTAAACTTTTGACGGATTTCGAGCGCCAGCATCGCGGCATAGACGCATTCTTCGGGCTTCTCGCAATTCACGTGGAAGACCGGCGCGCCAAAGGCATGGGCGATATCAGTGCAATACCGAGTTGACCGGGCATCTTTGGGCAGCGTCGTAAAGCCAATTTGATTGTTGATGACGATATGGATCGTACCGCCCGTTTGATATCCCGTGAGCTTGCCCAGCTGCATCGTCTCATAAATAACACCCTGGCCTGACAGCGAGGCGTCGCCGTGGATCAAGATCGGGATGATCGCCTCTCTTCCCTGTATTTCCTGTTTGGCGCGGCATTGCCCCTCGACTACGGGATCGACCGACTCGAGATGGCTGGGGTTGGCAGCGAGGGTCACATGGATCGTTTTTCCCTTTTTGGTGGTGAGCTGCCCGGCAAATCCCTTGTGATACTTGACATCGCCGGTCCCCTCCTCCAAATCGGGCGTATAATGATCCTCAAATTCATGGAAGATCGATGCGTAGGACTTATTCATGATGTTGGCCAAAACATTCAGGCGGCCCCGATGGGCCATGCCCACAATGCCTTCTGACACTCCGCCCTCAGCTGCCGCTTCGAGCAAGAAGGCCATCATTGGAATCAGGGTTTCCCCTCCTTCCAAAGAAAACCTTTTTTGGCCGACGAATTTAGTATGTAAAAACGCCTCGAAGAGTTCCGCTTTGTTGAGATCCTGCAAAATCTCTAACTTGTCTTCCGCAGAAAAAGGAAGAGGAAAGCCCGGTTCGATCTTCTCTTGCAGCCATTTTTCGAGCTCAGGCATGCCAAGGCCCATATATTCGATGCCGACCGAGCCCGCATAGGTTTTTTGCAGGGCGGCCACGACTTGGCTGAGAGGAGCTTCTTTCTCTTTGAGAAAGCCGCAGGTGGGAACGATCTCTTCCCCGCCCAAAAAACCGTATTTTTCTATTTTGAGTTCGGGAACCTCGGGCGGCGGCTCAACGGCAATGGGATTGAGCGCGGCGGCCAAATGGCCATACATCCGGTAGGCCTCGATCAGGTGGTAGACGCGCAGCTCTGGACTGGGGCCTCCTTCAGCCTGCCCCATTTCCCACCCCTGAAAGAAAGCGCGCCAGGTCGGCTCGACAGCATTGGGATTAGTTAAAAATTTTTGAAACTGCTCATCAAATAGGTCAAGATTATCGAAGGAAATCATGCTCATTTCCTACCCTTATCATAAAAATTTATTTTGTTGTCTCAAAAACGGAAGGAAGGCGATAATCCGCACTCCTTGCAGATAAATGGGAATTCGATTAAGGAAAGGCCATGAACATCAAAAGTGAACGACTTAAAAAACTCGAAACGGAACTGCTAGATCTCGAGCAATGGTTAAAACTTGGGCTCGTTCCAAAAAAAGATCTAGAGAAGCACAAAGTCGAGATTGGCGCTTTGAAAGAGCGTATCTCTGAAGAAAAAGAGCGCCTCCGATTCCTGAAAGAAAGCGGAGCCATGGAAGAGTTTACTCCCCCCAAACGCCCTGCGCATGCACGCCAAGCCTTCCCTGACACGGCCAGTATGCCCGATATCGACCTCGGCGAAGAGAATATGACCGACGCCGGCCTCGACATGGAAACGGAAGCCTTCGAATATGAAACGACCTCTGCCGAGGAGACTGAAGGCGGCGCTGCCGAAGAGGAAGAAGATAAAGCCGAAGAAGAAGAGGAAGAAGAAGATCCTTTCAGCGACCGCAACCGTTGGCGCCGCGGCGTGATGGAAGATCCTGATGCGGACAACTGGTAGACAAGGAAAAAATGAGACTGAAATTTCGTAGCGCCGGCATCCAGGATACAAGCTCTTTGAAGCAGACAACCCCTTTATGGGGTTGGCGATGCAAAAGAGTGAAGTAGGTTGGAGTGCCGCCGCAAGAAAGGTCATCTCGTTTTTTCCATTGTCTACCAGCTACTGGTAGCCTCTATTTTCATATTCCGTTTTGCACAAAACGCTGTCCCTACTGCCACTTCTACGTAGCTCCCGATGAGGCACCGCTCCACGCCCTTCTCTTAGAAGGCCTGCGCATGGAATGGGACCGCGCAAACCGCTTCGACAATGTTGCTTCTGTCTACTTTGGCGGCGGCACGCCTTCGCTTCTCGGCCCAGATGCCATCGGCAAAATCCTCAGCTGGATCAAGCCCGTCCCGGGCACAGAAATCACCCTTGAGGCAAATCCCCAAGAGATCACGCCCGAGCTCATTAAATCCTTTGCATCCGTTGGCATCAATCGCCTCAGCATCGGTGTGCAATCGCTCGACAATACCCTCCTCAAAACGCTCGGCCGCCTCCACTCCGCCGAAAAGGCCATCGCCGCTATCGAAGCAGCCGCCGCCTATATCCCCAACATTTCCATCGATCTCATGTATGACATCCCCGGCCAAACGCTCGAAAGTTGGCAAGCGACTCTAGCAGCTTTGGGCACTCTCCCGGTCACTCATCTATCGCTGTACAACCTCACGTTCGAGCCCAAAACACTTTATTTTCGGCAGCAAAAAAAGCTGCTGCCCCTTCTTCCTTCGCCTGAGACCTCTTTTGCTATGCTTCAAACAGCCGTCTCTCATCTGGAAAAGATCGGACTTGCCCGCTATGAGATCTCCGCCTTCGCGCGCCCCGGCTTCCGTTCGAACCATAACGTCGGCTACTGGACAGCGCGCCCGTTCCTGGGATTTGGTCCGGCTGCGTTCAGCTACCGCGACGGCAAACGGTGGCGCAACATCGAAAACCTCAAAAAGTATCACACCCTTCTATTGAATGGCAGCTCCCCTATCGATTTTGAGGAAAAGCTGTCCCCCGAAGCCCATCTTCATGAACTGCTGGCCGTCCGTTTCCGTCTTCTCGAAGGCGTGGATATGAGAGATTTTCCTGTCTCTCCCCTACTGTATTCTAAATTGCAAGACCGAGGCTTCGTCCACATCGATGGCAACCGCGCAAGCCTGACCGAAAAAGGCCTCAATTTTTATGATTCTGTCGCAGAAGAAATCGTGGTTATCTAGCTACTAAGAAGATCGTGGGTTTCTTTTGGATATCGGGAGCTTCTTTCCACTCTTTCACAGCTGCTGTGCGGACCCATTCATCCGGCCCTGTCAGATTGCAAGCAATGGCAAGAAGATCGTCGGGCCGTAGGGCCTTCAGCAGCGTCTCATAGAGCTTCAAATTCCGATAAGGCGCCTCAATGAACAAATGCGTCACATGAGGGGCAAAGCCCTGGATCTGGCGCATGAGAGCTTTTTCTTCGCGCTCGAGATAGCCATGGAAGAAAAACCGCTGCGCCGAAAGCCCCGAAAGCATGAGCGCCAGCAATATCGACGAAGGCCCTGGATAGGCCTTCACAGCGATCCCTTTTTTTCGCGCTGCCATGACAAGCTGGGCTCCTGGATCTGCGAGGCATGGCATCCCCGCGTCCGAGATCAGCCCCACTTCTTCTTGCTCAATGCGCAGTAATTCATCGGGATGCGCGGTGTGTTCATTGAGAAGATGGATCGGCATCTGGGGCAGAGAGAATCTCTTGCGATAAGCATGCGCGCCTTTTTCACTTTCGGCGATGAGAGCGCCGATAGCCGGCGGCTGAAAGTCCAATTTCGCTTCCGCATGGAGAACGTTGGGAAGAAGATGGAGCGTTTTCATGTGCGAAGCTTGGCTAAAAATCTGTCGAGGAGAAGGTCGGGATCAAGCCCTGAGCTCTTCAGTGCGATTTCGAGGTCATAGAGGGAAACGAGCCCATCGTGAAAATAGTTGGGGCGCTTTTTGGAAAATTGGCTCAGGTACTTGTCCAACGTCGCGGGCCGCAGCTGCGGAAGCTGCCGGCTGACCTCATCGCGTTTTGCCTTCAGTTGATCAATTTTATGGCCGATCTCCAGCTGATAGCGCAGCTGGCTGAGGAAAGGAAGAACAAAGGAAAGATCGCTGCTTTTCTCTGGCGGAACGCCCTCTTTGCCCCAGATGACGCTCTCCGCCAGCTTCCACCCGATTGCTGAGTGGTGGGCCTCTGAAATAGCCTCGACATCCGCCTCCGTAATCTGCGTTTTATCCCCGCAGTAGCAGATGATTTTTTCCAGCTCCTGGAAAAGGCTCGACATATCCGGCCCTGCGAGCTCGAGCAGGAGCGCCCCTGCAGCGGGATCCATACGGCGGCCCTGGGCATGGGCATGGCGGAGGACCCAGTCCTGAAGCCTGCGCTCGCGGTCCCATGGCTTCTCCTCGCACAAGTCGAGAACGACGATCTCTTTTTTTCCTTTTTGATACACGTCGGAAAGCGCTTTCATGTCGCGGCTTCCCAAGAGCAAAAAAGCGCCGGGCGCAGGACGCTGCACATAGTGGACCAACTTATCATCTTTGACGGCCTGATCGTAAATGGCCACAGCATGCTTGCTAAAGAGGCCGGGAGAGTTGAGATGCGATAAAGCGGCCTCGATGGGAGACTCCGAGTCAAATTTGAGCACATGGGCAGAAGGATCTTTCCGGTGGATCACCTCGACAATTTTTTGGAGCATCATCTGGCGCTCGAAATCACATGGTATCGCGACGATAAAAACCGGCGCCAAATGATTGGGAAAAGCCTCCTGCAAATGCTTTTCAAAGGCTGGGACCGTCGATAGCTTCACGGCTTTCCCCAATGGAAAGTAAACTCTTGCGCCACATCGGGATGCAGCGAATGGTGGACGGGGCACGTCATCCCAACTTCTTCCAGCTTCTTTTTCACGCCAGAGTCAAATTCCTGCGGGCAATAGACATCGACTTTCAGCCTGCCCACTTTGCGGGAAGGCGCCGAGGCCATCTCTTTGACCACCGTCAGGCGCAGCCCAGTCAGATCGGCATTGAGACGCTTGGCGGCGATGCCCATAAGCGTCAGCACGCAGGACCCTAGCGCCGCTGCGACAAGGTCGGTGGGAGAGAACAATTCCCCTTTTCCCTGGTTGTCTTTGGGAGCATCCGTCTCGAGGATGCTGCCGCTTTCTTTATGAACGCATCGCGTTCTTAGCTGGCCTAAATATTGAATATCTATTTGCGTCATAACTTCTAGCTTAATCCATTAGACCTGATCGTGCAACAAATTAAAGATTTTAATTGACAACCACCTCTATGCATGCTAAGCTGAAAATATGTTCAAGAGAGCGCTAAAACGACTCACGACCGTCCGGGAGAAGAGCAAAAAACCGTCGCCAAAGACGGAAAAACCTTCCTCCGGGAAGCTATTATCAGCAGAGGGGTGGAAGCGTCTCATGATGAAAAAATATAGAAAATCCTAATAAGAAATTTTAACGCAAAGACACTAGAGCCGCAAAAATCTTAGCGACTTCGCGTCTTTGCGTTAAAATTCTCTTTCTTTTGACGCTTCACCCTCATCTATGCTATATTTCCTTTTTTACTAGGAGGCCCTATGCTCAATATCGATCTCAAAGGAAAAGTTGCTTTCATCGCCGGTATCGGGGACGACCAAGGGTATGGCTGGGCCATCGCCAAGGCGCTCGCGGAAGCCGGGGCCACCATCCTGATCGGCACCTGGACCCCTATCCTAAAAATTTTTACCCAATCCTGGAGCATGGGAAAATTCGACGAGTCCCGCAAACTATCCAATGGCAAGCTCATGGAATACGCCAAAGTCTACGCCCTCGATGCCGCCTTCGACCGCCCGGAAGATGTTCCCGCCGACATCCGCGAAAATAAACGGTATCAAGACGCCGCCGGCTACACCATCACGGAAGTGGCCCAGGCTGTCGCTAACGACTATGGCCAAATCGACATCCTCGTCCATAGCCTGGCCAACGGCCCTGAAGTTAAAAAACCCCTCCTCGAAACCTCCCGCAGCGGCTACCTTGCCGCCCTGAGCTCCTCGTCCTATTCGTTCGTGAGCCTCGTGCAGCATTTTGGGCCTATTCTCCGTGAGGGAGGCTCGGTCCTTTCCCTGACCTACATGGCCTCAGAACGGGTCATCCCGGGATATGGCGGCGGTATGAGCTCGGCTAAAGCAGCCCTCGAGAGCGATACCCGCGTCCTCGCTTGGGAAGCCGGCCGCAAATGGGGAATACGTGTGAACGTGATCTCGGCAGGGGCTCTCCGCAGCCGCGCCGCTCGCGCAATTGGATTTATCGATCAAATGATCTCCTACTCGGAAGCGAATGCCCCTCTCGAAGGCAAAGAGCTATCTTCGGAAGAAGTCGGCAACGCCGCAGCGTTCCTTCTCTCTCCGCTCGCGTCTGCGATTACGGGTGCGACGGTATATGTGGACAATGGGATGCATGCGATGGGCCTAGCGCCGGACAGTCCAAGTTTGCAATTGGCGCAACCTGCAGCTGTATCGTAACGGGACCTTTTCTCCAGACGGTCCGCAGAGCGATCTTCCAATCATAGGCATCGAACTTGGTGGCGGAAAGCTGTCCCGGACGATTGCCTCTTAAAATATGGCCAAAAAATGAGCCTTCGCCTTCCACCTCAAAGCTAATCTCAAAATGCGCCGCCTGGAGTTTGTCGCCTAGGTGGAACGTCGTCGCTTTTTGATTTTCCACGGTAATTTGATGGTCCGGATGGGCATCGAGATAAAGGGCAAATTCGATTTCATTCTCGACATCCTTTTCAGGCAGAATGAAGCTCTCTGGAACCCACAGAGAGTGGGTATATTTTTGGCTTCCCCAAATATAGGGAGAGGTTTTGTGATCGGATGGAAACGATAGGTTTTCCCAGGGCCGTATGACGGAGGCTTTGATGTGGATGGGATGGTCTTCCACCGCGCGGCGCGACAGCTGTGGCATAAACAAATCGTAGAGTGTAACGGCTGGCTCGTATTTTTCTTGTGATTGAGGCCCGGCAAAGGCAAAAGCGTTGGGGTCCCACTGGCGCAGAGCTGGAGTGGGGTCGAGATTGTCGAGTTGGCAGACGATTAGATAATCGGCCCATTGCTGAGGAGTTCGAGGATTTTCAGGCAAGACGGGTTTGGGAAGAGAGGCCAAGAGGTTTTGTAAAGAGGATCGAAGCTCTTCGCCCAGGACAGAAGAAAACTCGCGCAGGGTCCAGAAAAGATAGGGATAAAGCCTGCGGCCCAAATAACTATCGGTAACATTGGGAAATTCATGAAGGTGGACGGACAGTCCGAAGGGAAGAAGCTTTTCGAGGAGGGCTTTGGCCTCTAAAACAAAATCGACCTGGCGGCTGCGGAGGAGGCTCAAGCCAAAGGCATAATTGTCCAAAAGCGGAATGGTATCCCCTTCGTGGATGAAGCCTGTCTTGGGACTTTGGCGGAGGCGGCCTGAGCGGAGGGCTAGTTCGACGGGTTTTTCCATATAATAAACTATTTAATACACACAATGAAATCGAACTATATGTTACAATATTCGTCAATATATGGCAGTAACAAGCGTTTCATATCCATCTGTTCAATTTGATAACTATGAGGTTCTGGGTGGGGCTGCATTTGAAATTTTCATGTATGCCTGCTATGAGAATCCGAGACATGTAAGATTGGTGAGCAAAGCCTTTCGCCGTTTTATCGATGAATATGTGTTAAAGGAGGCTTTGCCCAAGCTGTGGTTGAGCCCCCTTACCTCCCGACCCACCCTAAAAATTATTTACGATGAAATGACCTTCCTATTGGGAGAGCAAAGTACCCTGCTCGAGCGAATTAAACTAGTTTTGGGAACGGTGTGTGACTGGAAATATTCGAAATCTGGACCCAGTGCCAAGGATTCTCATGTGATCAACCTATCGTCGAAAAGTTTAGCGGGCGATCTGGAAAATACAGTAAAGGACATGTTTTCCGATGAGATCTTGGATGAATTCACAAATCAAATCCAAGAACTTCGGAAGAGAGATAAACACTCGCACCTATTGGCAGCACCTGAGCTCTCATCATCTTCCCCAAAGGTTAATGACCTTCGGGCCGCGATTAACGAGGTTTCATCTGCATCTGATTTTTTCTCCCCTAAAAGGAAGTGTCCCATTCTACCACAGATCGCCCGTCTAAAAAATCTGTCACATTTTCATGAGGAGTCCGGACCAATAACAGAACCTAAATCGAAGTTTCCTCGGTTTTTTTCTCGTGCGTTCTGGTTATTAACCAATTTGCAAACCATTGATATAATTTACCCCGTGCTGAAATTGCCTTCCGAGATTGGTCGATTGCAAAACCTAAGAAAATTAACGATATGTTTACAAGGAGATATTCCTGATGAACTCGGCAATTGCAAAGCATTAAAGTGGCTCAATATTTCTTGCCCCAAGGACCGCCAACAGGTCCCATTAAAGCTGCCTTCCTCTTTAGGTAAACTTCAAAATCTCGAATCAATCATTCTGCGCAATTTTTCTAATTTCTCATTGCCGGAAGAATTAAAAAACTGCACAAAATTGGAATCTTTTGAGATTGAAAAATTAGTTGAAGGAAAGGTCCCCGCTGATATCGGCAATTGCACAGCCTTAAAGCAGCTCAGAATTTCATCTTCTGAGTTGGGGGGCAAAACCCGCCAAAAACCGTTGGAGCTGCCTTCTTCTTTGGGTCAGCTTCAAAATCTCGAGAAAATTATTTTAGAGCGATTTTACAACATTACTTTACCGGAAGAATTAAAATACTGCACCAAACTGCAGGAAGTGGCCTTTAGAACATGTAGATTAAAAAAATTTCCTCACTGGATCTGGAATAGCACCACAGCGGGAGAGATTTGGAAAGGATTTAAAGAAGGTAATCCTTACAAATATCTGATGCCAGAAGAATATTATACTTTTAAGCTCGAGAAAAAAAATTCGTATCCTTGGCTATTAAAGACTTTTGCATGGTCTTTAGAATACTGGGGTTTATGCTTCTTATTGATTATATGTGCGATAACCGTGGTAGCCGTTGACAAATTGGAATCTCGTTCCAAATAAACTGATCCTTGCCAGAAACCCAACCTTGAGCCAAACTAAAGAAATGATGCTGATGACTTGGCTTTGGACCATTCTTGCGGATGCAGTCCCCGATGTGCCGGCTCCCCCTCCCCTGCCAGCTGCGCCTGTTGCTCCTGAAGTGACGATGCCCTCCTATGAAGGGGCATTCATCAAAATGTTTTTAACTCTGCTGGCCCTCCTTGTCATCATATTCTTTTCCATATGGGGATTGAAGCGATTGGCCAGGGGCCGCGTAAAATCGTCGGGCCCGGGCCGATCGATCGAGCTTTTAGAAAGAAAGGCGATAAGCCCTAAAACTGTTCTTTATGTGATCGAGGTGGGAGGACGTCAAATCGTTTTGGCCGAGTCTCAACTCGAGGTCAAAGCCATCACGACTTTCGAAGAAGTCATCGAAGTTAAAGAATCAGGGTCTCCTTGAGAGAGATTTTCAACGCAAACCCAAGGTCTTCATAAAATACCCCCTGACATCTCGAAGACATTGGAATCCGGAGTTGAACCACAGAGGTCACAGAGGTCACAGAGAGCACAGAGGGGAGAAATAACAATTTCCTCTTCTTCCTCTGTGATCTCTGCGGCCTCTGTGGTAAATTTCTTAGAGATAAAAAAGCAGAAAAAACCTTGGCGATCTCTGTATCTTATCCTTGTTATCTATCGAACCCAAAAGCGTAGAATGATGTGCAAGAGCAGGACGCCGTAGCCGAGCCACACGAAGAGGATATCTTCCTCTAACATTCCCAAAGATAAGAGCGCAACCGACAGTCCCGGCAGAAAATAGGAACCGGGATGGAGTGAAATGAGCAAGCATAGACCGGCAATGCCCAAGAAACCGCCATTGACGCTCTGGAGCGCGGGGTGCTGCTGAAATACGGTGCCGCGGGGGCGGATGTAATTTTCAATCCAGGAGAACGGGGGAAGGAGTTTGCGCAGATAGTGTGCTGCTTTGTCGCCGGAAAAGGTCTTGGCGCGAAGTTTGGCAGGAAGCCAGAAGGGCTTTTTACAAAAGACCCGAAATCCGATGAACGCGATGCAGGCGCCGAGCACAATGGAGAGGCCGGGCAAAGAAAGAAGCGAAATGAAGGGAATTGAAAGAATGAGCGCGATAAACGCCTGGCCCCGGGCGCTGAGGGAAGCGGCTAGCTCCCCCACGGTCATCTGGAGCCTTCCTTCACAAGAGTGTGCGATCGCTTCGATCTTTTGAGAAAATTTCATCGGCACGGGGTTTACTCAGTATCTGTTTTATGATCACAAGTTGGCGGAAGGTATCTTTCCCGCGCAAGAGTTTTTTAATCTTTTTTTTAAGCTTCACCATTATCCTCCGCGAGAGATTGGCGCATATCGGTGTCAGCTTGGATATTTTTCATGCGGTAAAAATCAAAGAGGCCTAAGTGACCTTTGCGGAACGCATCGGCCATGGCTTGGGGAACTTCGGCTTCGGCAGCGATGACTTTAGCGCGGTTTTCTTGTTCGAGGGCGACTGCCATGGTGCGGCGCTCTTCGGCTTTGGCTTGAGCGATGCGCTTATCGGACTCGGCCTGGTCGGCGCGCAGTTTTGCGCCGATGTTCTCGCCGATCGAGATGTCGGCGATATCGATCGAGAGGATCTCAAAAGCTGTGCCGGCATCGAGGCCCTTTTCGAGAGCGAGATGGGAAATGCGATTGGGAGCTTCGAGAACGTGTGTATGAGTTGGGGAAGCGCCGATCGAGTTGACGATCGCTTCGCCCACGCGGGCGATGATGGTCTCTTCGGTTGCACCGCCGACGAGCTGCTGGATGCTGGTGCGGACGGTGACGCGGGCTCTACATTTGACTTGGATCCCGTGTTTCGCCACGGCAGTGATGTAGGCGCCGTGTTTTTCATCGGGACAATCGATGACTTTGGGGTTGACGGAGGTTTTAACGGCATCGAGGATGTCGCGGCCGGCAAGGTCAATAGCGGTCGCTTGGCGCCATGTGAGAGGAATGTTCGCTTTGTCGGCGGCGATCATCGCGCGGACGACGTTGGAGACATTACCCCCGGCTAGAAAGTGGGTCTCGAGATCGGTGACGGTGATGCCCTTGATGCCGGCTTTATAGACGTTGATGTAGGCGCCGACGATGAGGCGCGAAGGGATTTTTCGCAAGCTCATCCCGACGATATTGAAGAGAGAGATGGGCGTTCCAGTCACGAGAGCTTGGAACCAAAGGCCAAAAAACCGGCCGAGCATAAGGAGGATGGTCCCCCCTACGATGAAGGTGATGAAGATCAAAAAGTAAATGCCTGTGCTGAGATCCATGATTATTCCTTTGTTTTAACTATATAATTGGCGCCGCGCACACCTGTGATGGTGACAGAAGTTCCTTGCGGGATGTATCCGGTGTCAGAGAGGGCGGAAAGCTTTCTGCCCTGCATGAGAATGTGTCCGCTGGGTTTGAGCTCGGAAAGAGTGGTTGCGTCTTGGCCAATGAGATTTTTATCGACGGTGGCTGCGACGAACCCTTCTTGGTCGGCTTTGTGAGAGACCCGGGATTTGACATTTTTGATCGCGGCCTTGCAGACGAGAAGCACGAGGACCAGAAGTATGATGGAATAGAGAACGATCCATCCCCACGAATATCCTTTGAAACCGAAAAAAATGATGCTAGTTACTAGGAGGCCTGCAGCGATGACGGCTGAGATGCCGCTGGGAAAGAAAAACTCGAGATAGATGAGGAAAAGCCCAAAAGCAGCAAGCACAAATGCGGTAATCATGATGACCTCACATATAAACGGTTTCCTTCGCGGCGCACGACGGTAACGCCTGTACCCTTTTCAATATATTGCCCTTCGCTCATCGCTTCATAGATGGAGCCGGCTACTTGAACTTTGCCGGAGGGTCTTAAGGGGGTAAAGGCAAGGCCGATGGTGCCTTCGAAGAGGGGACCATTTCTTCATTGGCGAGGGTTTCAGGGCTGCAAAGCGCTTGAGGAGGCGGCGGGCGAGGAAGAAAATCAGGATGGCGCAAACGATAAAAGTTCCTACGATCCAGGCGAGCTGGTCGACGACGGCAAGGGCGCTTAAGTTCAGCGTCGGGAAAAATTCGACGCCGTCCAAATGAGGGACCATCATGGCGACAAGGCCGCCAACGGCAAGCAGTGCTCCCAAAATGCCGATCGAGAGGCCGGGCAGCATCAAAAGCTCTACGAGGACAAGGCCAGCGCCTAGCACAACGAGCGCCGGTTCGATCCAATGGATCGCCTCTAGGGCGAAGCGGGAGAGCAAAATAAGAATGAGGCAGGCCCCTGCTATTACGATAGGGAAAATCAGCCCGGGATGCTGCATTTCCAAATAAATGCCCAGAAGCAGCCCCATCGTAAGGAGCGATGCGACGGCAGGATGCGCGAGGAAAGCAAAAAAGTCGATTTTCCAATCTTCGTGGGAGACAAGTTCTTTGTCAGGGATGGAAGCAAAAAAAGGAAGATCGAGAAGGGTGGGCGCTTCGGCATCGGCAACGCCCCAGCGTTTGAGCTGCTCGGCATTGAGGGTGAGGAGCTTTCCGGGCTTGGTGATGATGATGTCTTTGGATTTCATCTGATCTTCGCGATCGAGGCGGACGATGTCGCCGCTGCGCCAGACGAGCAAAATATCTTTATCGACCATCGCCTCGGCAAGGTTGGGATCGCGCCCCCAAAAGCTGGCGAGATCGGCAAATTCGGCGCGGAGGGCCGAGTTGACTTTTTCAGAGGCTGTCGTAGAGCCGCCTTCGCCGCCCATGATGATGGGCTCTGGCGGCCCCCATGCCGGCGGTAGGGAGTGATCGCAATCGTTGACAGCTATAGGCGAGCATGGCTCCTGCAGAGATTGCCCAGGTGTTGATGTAGGCGATGACGGGAGTGTGTTTTTGAAAATCTTTGAGCATTTGCGTGATTTTGAGCGCGGCAAAGACTTCGCCGCCCGGCGTGTCGAGCTCAAGGGCGACCGCGACGACTTTTCCTTTTGCAAAATGCTCGAGCGATTGACGGACGTAAAGCACAGTGGAGGTGTCAATCGCATGATCTTTTGTCAGATGCAGATAGCCGATTTTATTGGGGCTATCTGAACGGAAAGAAATTACCGGCTGCTGAGCCTGGAGCGCTCCGAATATTAGTAATAAAAAAAGGAATACTCGCATAGAGGCAATTTTACGCCTTTAAGGCATTTTAACAAACCAATAAATCGATTTACGGAAAAGCGCATTTTCTCAATAATACGCGTCCCATGAGCGCAACCGCATTAGAAACTTTGGCAACCTCGGACTGGATTCCAGCGGACCCTCTCCATATTCAAGGGATTCGGGAATGCTTTCGCGTACAATTTTTTGTTTGCATATGCGAAACGTCCAAAGAAAAATTCTTACGAGCTCGCATCGAAGAGAAACGTTCGGCCGAAAAAACCCATCATTATCTAACGAACGACGAAAACAGAATATTTTTTCATACTCTCAAAATCAGCGAGATACCTACAGATCGAGTTAGGCTGTTACAAACTATCGATCCTAAAAAAATCAATGTTTGTGTAGATTTTTCACAAGGCCCACAGTCACCCAAAATTGTCATAAAATCGAAAGAATGATTTTCTGAGCATGGTCAAGGTGCTCCTCTGTGTGAGCGCTGGAGATGAAGCAGGCCTCCTGCTGCAGGGGCGGGAAATAAATTCCTTGAGCAAAGAGCTTTTGGAACAGGGTTTTGTAGTCGGAGACGAAGAGCGTGAACATCGAGCCGATTTGCTGGACATTGCAGCGGGAGCGGAGCGGCTCTAAAAAACGGAGCGTTTTGCGCTCGAGCTCTTCATAGAATCCAGGCTTTTCTAGTTCGGTTAGCGCGGCAAGGCCTGCCACCATGGCGACAGGATTGCCGGAGAGAGTTCCGCTTTGATAGACGCTCCCTAGGGGGCAAGATGGTCCATGATCTCACGGCGTCCTCCGAAGGCGGCCGCGGGAAAGCCTCCGCCGATGATCTTTGCGAGACATGTCAGATCGGGAGTAATGCCAAAATATCCTTGCGCCCCATGCAAACCGATCCGAAATCCCGTAATCACTTCGTCAAAAATGAGGACAATATTTTTTTGGGCGGTCTCTTCGCGGAGCATATGGATGAAGTCCCTGGAGGGAATGATTACCCCCATATTGCCGACGATGGGCTCTAAAATAACAGCAGCGATATCGTCATAACTATTTAGCACTGCACGGGTCAGTTCAATGTCATTATAGGAAATAGAGATCGTGTTTTGGACGAGTTCAGGAAGCACGCCGCTGGAGGATGCATTGGGAAGTTCGTGCACGCCTGATCCTGCGCGGATGAGAAAACCATCGGAGTGGCCATGGAAATTTCCATTAAATTTTATGATCTTTTTCTTGCCAGTGAAGCCGCGGGCGAGGCGGACAGCGCTCATGCAAGCCTCGGTGCCGGAAGAGACAAATCGGATTTTCTCGATGGAAGGAAGATGCTGAATGATTTTTTGAGCGAGGGAGAGTTCATAGGGGGTGGCCATACCAAAGAAGAACCGCGCGCGACTTGAGCGCAAGCGGCGGAGACAATGCTGGAGTGGGCATGGCCTAAAATGAGAGCGCCCCAACTGCCGCAAAAATCGATATAAGATTTGCCATCGACATCGTAAATGAGATCGCCCAGCCCGCGGTCGGCAATAATAGGGGTCATTTGATGGCCGGGAAAGGACCGTACGGGAGAATTCACTCCGCCGGGGATGCAAGCACACGAATCTGCATAAATTTTGTCACTCAGTTTCCGCACTTTTTGAGTATAAGAGTTTGATCTTCTTTTGTCTATCCTGCACAATGGTGAGCCGATGTTGAAACGACTCCTATTTCTATCTCTCCTTCCAATAGCTGTATGGGCAGCAAAAGTGCCCTATTCTGTGTATTTTTTGGGTTTGGACGACAAGGAAGCCCTCAAGACGATCAAGGCCGTATCGGATTTGACGACGCTTAGGAGCCGTCCGCCGACATCGCTCAACGCTCTTCGCTACCGGGCCGATTCCGTCATAACTTATAACTATACCCTATCTTTGCCACTCATTCTAACCCAATGGAAACAGAAACCCTATCATTTCCCTATAAACTGCACTTACGATTAGATTGGAGTGAAATGGATTTTTCGGACATATTAATAATGTAATGTTCTTTAAGTTCATACAAGCTTCCAGAATGAATTTTTGGGAACATGTAGGCATGAAGGGCAACTACTATAAAGATAAAATAGGCCCCATACTTGCCTCTACCGGTTGCCAGTTTAGCAAACCCCTTTTTTATCCTGATACCATTACTGTGGAGGTAGGGTTAGAATTTATTAAAACTACTAGTTTGGGGTTGCACCACCGAATATTAAATGGCAAAGGCGATCTTTCTGCTGAGGCTCATGACGTTATAGTAATTTATGATTTCTCAAAATGAAAAAGCGCCTATTCCCCATGAATTAAGGGTGGCTATGGAAAAGATCGAAAAGAAGTAATAGGGTTATTAACAACCATTGTTTATTACTTACCCCCTGTTTATTTTATAATAACATTGGCTTAACGTTTACGCTTTATTAGAGGCCTAGTTTTGCATTGTTAAAAATTAAAACTCTTAGCCTATGAAATCACTATCATTCAAAGTTTTCAGCAGTTTCATCACCTACTTTGCTATTTTACTTTTTTGTATTTGCTACCTCATTTTACAAGGCCTGATAAAAAACCTATAAAAAACGCCTATGAGAAACATTGCAATTGAACCGGGACAAATTCCCGGATTTACAAAATTACCAATTCAGAATGCTCATAGCCTTTTCGATTCTACAGAAAAAGGAAGCGATAAGTATCTTCTGTCCTTTTTTGAAATTTTTAAGACAAGAAATGCCGGTGAAAAGCTATTCTCCTACCTCCTACGACTTGGATTAGTAAAAAATGAAGAGGGTAAGTTTATATTTATTCCTAAAACAAGAAGCGCTATACTACCCATAGTATGCCTCTATAAGACTTTAAACGAAAAAGGCTACTTAAAAAGAATGACCCAGACAGAAGCAGGTTTTTACTTCT
>CAWEXY010000010.1:0-153904 GCA_963813135.1 uncultured Verrucomicrobiae bacterium
GATGAAGTCGTAGACCTTCTGGCACTCCTGGGTGCCCTGCTCGAACTCGATGCCGGCGTAGATGTCCTCGGTGTTCTCGCGGAACAGCACGATGTCGAGCTTCTCCGGCTCCTTGACCGGGCACGGAACGCCCTTGAACCAGCGCACCGGGCGCACGCAGGCGTACAGGTCCAGCTTCTGGCGCAGGCCGACGTTGACCGAGCGGAAGCGCGGCGTGATCCACTCCGACTTGCACTTCGGGCACGCGGCGGGGCGGTCATTCAGCTCGGCCGCGCAGTCCAGGCAGACGAACTTGAAGGAGCCGGCGGGCGTGGTCAGCGGGCCCTTGATGCCGACGCGGTATTCTTTGAACGCGGCCACGGTCTCATCGCGGGAGGACGGTGTCCTTGTCGTAGTTCTTGAGCGCGGTCAGGCCCGCGAAGACCTCCATCCAGGCGATCTTCTTCTTTCCTTTGTAGGCCTTCTCGACCGCGCCGTCGAGGACGATCTTCGTCGCCTTCCAGATGTCCAGGCCGGTGCCGTCGCCGGGAAAGAAAGGGATGATGGGATTGTTCGGCACCTGCAGCTTGCCGTTCGCGTAGCCGATCTTCGTGCCGTCCTTCGGGACCTGTATACTTCGCCATGGGATATCCTCCGTGAGAGTGTCGAGGCAATGTACTTTTTTTCCCCCGCCTCGTCCAGCGCCTGCGACAATCCTGCCGCGTAGGCCCTAAGACCCAATGCGCGCGGACCAAAGGACCTAAAATGTGATAGAGTTGCGCGACGCGATCGAACCCGAGGAGAACCCCCACGATCTTTGAAAGAGACCTCCAAGAGAAGTGTTTTTTTGGAAAAAATCTGGCGTGTCAAAACCCCATTTTTCACGGCTTGGATTAATTCTTCGAGGTCATTTTCTTTGCAGGCATCATGACCAGATCGAACATCCATCGGGTTTTTTTGGAGCAGCGGTTGGATTTTAGTGATAAACGACATATTACCTCATCGTACATTTATCCGAGCCGTGTTCTAGAGCGGCTTGGAACAAGTTTTGTCTCACATTAGGATAGACCTCTTCTAATTTTTTGATGAGATCTTTCGTGCTGCTGCGTAAAGAGTTTTCGTCCCACGGGACATTGGCACACAATACGTGCAAACCCGTACATGGAGGCGAATTCGCGGATCTCGTTTTCTGTGACAAACAGGAGAGGCCGGATGATCGTGACTCCATAATCGTGCATAGGCACTTTAGGCAGGTTAGCGCAGAACTCGGCCTTATGAAGTAAATTCATCAGCAGCGTCTCCACCGAGTCATCTCGATGGTGCCCAAAAGCGATCGTCGTGATCCCGTGCTCTTTGGCCCCTTCAAACAATAATCGCCGTCTTTCCCGCGAGCAGCTGTAGCACTCTAATTTTTCTCGTTTTTGGGTCGACTCTTTTATCACCAGCGGCACGCCCAGGGCGTCGCAAATTTTCTGCAAATAACCTTCTGTAATCGCGGGGCCGCAGGAAAACTCTCCTTTGACGTGCACCGTGATGATCTCCAATTCGGGAAATCCCCGGCCTGAAATCGCTTTGAGCAAGTACAGGAGCGTCAAACTATCTTTCCCGCCGCTGAGGGCGACGGCGATTTTAGGTTCCTTGATGAGTTCAAACTCATACAAAGCCTTCCGCAGCTTACTTTCAATTTTTCTCCCCAGAGCGGTCCAAGGGGGTTGGGCAATCGCAGACCCAAGTTTCAGATCAGCACTCATGACGATACCTTATCTTTTAGCGATCTATGTCCCAAAATGCGCTTGCTGGCGGCGTCTTCGACGCCAGCTTCGCTTATTTTGGTACATAACTCATCTAAAATCTTAAAGTTTTTCATAGAGTGGTGATCCCAAACTCGCGTTACGTAACATACAAAAATTCTATCGCAAATTTCGATTTCATCCTATAATTAGTCGCTCATGAGTAAAGAAATTGGTAGAAACGATCCTTGCCCCTGCGGTTCGGGCAAGAAATTCAAAAAATGTTGTGAACTCAAGTCCTCGCGCCATACGATAGGCAAGGCCGAGGTGCTTTCGGGTACTGATCGGATGGCCTCTCTCTTCCATAGAACGGTTCTTCCTCCTCCTGTTCCTAAACCCTCGGAAGAGACCCCGCCGGACGAGAAGCATCTCAATATCTAACTTGAGAAATAACTTTCGTTTTGCTATGAAGGAATGCCTTCTGCTGGTGTAGCTCAATGGTAGAGCACTCGCCTTGTAAGCGAGATGTTATGGGTTCAATTCCTATCACCAGCATTGTTTTTATGGGGGTGTCGCATAGTGGCAATTGCAGGGGACTGTAAATCCCCCGCCTTCGGGCTTCGTGTGTTCGAGTCACACCGCCCCCATCAGCTTTTACGACGTAATGCTGGGAGGAAGTGTCAGTAACTCATTCCTTTTGCATACCTTTCACGACGGTAAGCTCTGCCTTTTCCCATATTTTTGTTCTTATATGTGGGCAGCTGCATATCACAATTTCCGCAAACTAACCTTAGATTTTCTATGGAATTGTTAGCATGATTACCGTCGATATGATCAAGGATAAGACCAATAGGCTTTCCCATCCACGTATCGCTTTTGCAGATTTGACATTGTCTCTGTGATTGTCGAAGTAAATAAGACTTCGCTGCTCGATGCGACAAAGTTCCTTTCAGATACCTTTGTTGACTTTGATACACGAATTGACATTTATTTGAGCAATAGATTTGGCTCGGTCTAGCGCATTCAAGGAGGCAATGCTTACATTTATTCCTTGGCTTTTTTTGCATAGCACTAGTATAACAAATTGTTGTTTGATAGCCCAATTCATTTTTTAATTAACGATATACGACTGCCTCCCAATTTTAGAATATTATTGTTTTGCCGAAATGATTTTTGAGTATTGAAAAAAGATTCTTTTGCATAATAATCATCCTTATTAACAAAGGATGATTATGGTTTTTATAAAAGCAGAAGAAGGGCCGCCAAATTATGGGGGTATGAATGGACCTTATACAGTCCACTATTTCGACGAGAAAGGAAACATGACTATTCGTAGCGGTGGGTCAAAAGCATGGAGAAACAATAACCCTGGAAATATGGTATATAACCAACGAGGGTTCGCAGTTCGACACGGCGCCATTGGAAAAGCTGCGGGAATGGCGGTATTTCCGACAGAAGCAATAGGGCGAAGAGCTTTAACAGATCTGCTTAAAAGTGCTAATTATAGCAGCCTTACGATCACTGCCTTGCCCGAAAAATATGATAAGGACAATGCCCGGAAATATCGGCATATGCTTCTTTCCATTTCTAAGCTTGACCCGAACAAACGTATTAGGGACTTGACTTCAGGCGAATTTGATCGGTTGCAAAATGCTATTGAGCGTATTGAGGGATGGGAAGTAGGACGAGAGGATTTCATTGAAAAGTGGTACATTACGGCCGTTCGTAAGAAATCCGGAGTTATCACAGAATATTCGATTCGTCAAAAAAATGAAGATGTTTGGATGGATAAAAAAGAAGCATTGCAGATAGCTTGTGAAGGGAAACTACATGTGACGATTGTTCATTTAAAAAATGGAACAACTTATCTTCGACCAGGGCAGGGCTGTCGATCTTTTACTGAGGTTGCATGATCAGAACTTTATTTTGTCCGCTTTTGTTTCTTTTTGGCTGTCAAAACGAGCCAAAAGACAAAAATCTAGACAATCTCAATTCCATTAAGAGGGATTTTCTTAACGCTATTTTTAAAGGAGAAATAGAGGAGAGTCCTTTTCATCTATCCTACAACTTACGGACGGTGTTTTTTTCTAAAGATATTGTAAGTCTTTTGGGGGAGATTCTCATATATGATCACTTTCCGCACGGCTCTATGCGATATGAGGGTAAAACGCTCTGTAAGATTCATGGAACATTGCAAGAGATCAAGCTGGATGATTTATTCATCACCGCAGGCCAAAAAGAGTTTTTACGCAAATACTGCGAAAATGAGCTCAAATCGATGCCCAATTCTTATTTTTATGGGGAAGATGCGTTCCTTACAACACTTAATTATGGGAGTATTCGGAACTTTGTGGTCGACGATAAGTTTTTGATCCTATTTTTCCAAACCTATCATGTGGGAGGGTTGGACGATGGCCCTTTGCATATTAAAATTCCTTACGAGGCCTTAGAAGGCCATTGGAGTGAGGCGAATGCTCTATGGCCAGTTCTTCGTGAGGTCATTTCTTCTAAAGCTTATACCGCTTCATGGAATGAGGAATGGATCTACCAGAAAGGAGCAAACGAGTGATGGCGTCGAATTTTTCAGAGAAGAAGCTTTCGATGATAAATCCCTCATCTCATGACTTCGTGTGTTCGAGTCACACCGCCCCCAATCATCTCATCGGCGAATTTCGAAAATTTCCGCGCGGCCCGTACCCTGCAACGTACTGTGCCGCGCAGAAATTTTCAAAATTTTCTCGACGATCTGATTGGGGGCAAGCCCCCATTCTTAAGACTAGAATTTGTAGTGCACTTTATTTTAATGGTTTAAATGTTCTGAAGTTGTGATGGTATCAAAGAAGTGATAGTATTCTTGAAAGACGGTAACGATTTCCACGGGATTTTCAATCCACGGAAAATGGCCGGCATTTTTGATTGACCTGATCATAATGTTTGTTCGGTGAAAATCTTTTACATCTGTGAACAGCTGTAGCGGGGTAATCCAGTCCTTCTCTCCACTTACAATTAGCGTGGGGATACGTTGGGGAATCCACTTTGCTTTGTAAGTGTGATCAAAATGCTGCTTCGACCATTCACAAGTCTCATAGTTATAAGGCAAGTTTTCTAACATTTTCACCCCTTCTGTCAACCCCTTGCTGGTAAAAAGATGCGGAGCTGAAGCTATAGTTAGGGCCTTCAATGTTTCGTTATTTGGATCTTTTTCATATTTTCTTTGCAGTTCTTCAAGTTCAGAGATAGGTTGGCTTTTGACCACTTGTTCAAATGAGACTTGCCATCCTGCATCAGGGGCTGAATCAAGTAATATAAGCCCTTCCAAGAATGGTTCAATCTGTGGTGTCGATAGGGCGTACATTCCTCCTGTGGAATGAGCGACTAAAATGACATGCTTAAATTTTGTAATTGCTTCAACTAAAGCCAAAGACCAATGCTGGAATGACTCTTGGATCGTAGTATTAGACCCATCTCCGGGCAAATCGAGATGCCACAAGCTGCCGGGCAAATGAGCTGTTTTTGATTGCAAGATCGTTGTGAGTTTAGACAGGGATTCGGAGCCTAAACCTGGACCGCCTGGCAAGAAAATCCAGTTTAAAGAAGAGTTTTTATCATGCCTTACGCAGAGAAGCCTTGCACAAGATTTTGTCCATAAGTAATCTTTGTGCACCCTTCCTCCTCTTTCAAGTAACGGGTGATAATAGGAAATTGATTCAATTTTTCCCAATCAAAAGTTCTGAATGCGTCCAACCGCCCCCAATCATCTCGTCGGCAAATTTCGAAAATTTCCGCGCGGCCCGTATCCTGCAACGTTCTGTGCCGCGGGGAAATTTTCTAAATTTTCTCGACGACCTGATCGGGGGCAAGCCCCCCATTTTCGGTCCATTCTTAATGCGAAAAAACAGTTTTCCAGTGAATCAAGGTTTTCGAAATGTTCTTTCTAATTGTCGGCAACCATCAAGCCATTAAATCGCATCAGCGGTTTGATTTTTTTTGAATCCAGATGGCATACTGGCCTGACCTAAGTTTAGGAGAAGATATGCCCATGCGACTCAATGAGCTCTTCATTAAGAGGCTAAGAGAGAAGAGGAAAACTGATAAATCGGCTCCTTTGTGCGAGGGAATTCGTCTTTTGTTTGAGAAGGAGATAGGGTCATTAGATGATTAAAAAATGGAAGAAGAAGGCAGAGGTAACATCTGTTTTGTCTGGGATTCCGGCAGGGTATTCCCAGTTCATTAAATCTTTAAAAGAAAGAATTCGCTCAGCCCAGTTGCGGGCCTCATTGGCTGTTAATCGAGAGTTGATTCAGCTCTATTGGGAAATAGGGAAAGATGTTATTGACCGTCAAGAGAAGGATGGATGGGGATCGAAGGTCATCGAGAGAATCTCTAGAGATTTACAGAATGAGTTTCCTGGAGTGGAGGGGTTTTCTAGGTCTAACATATTTCGAATGAAAGCGTTTTATCTGGCTTATGCAAAAGTCGCACAGGCTGTGCGACAATTAAAGGACCTTCCTGTTTTTTCTATTCCGTGGGGCCATAACATAGCGATTTTCCAGCAGCTAAAAACTGAGAAAGAACGTTTATGGTATGCCAAAATGACAATCGAAGAGGGGTGGTCTAGAGAAGAGCTCATCGGTTCTATCAAGAGGCATTGGTTTAAGCGCTATGGTAAGGCGATTACCAATTTTAAGGCCAGGTTGCCTGATCCTCAATCTCGTTTAGCTCAAGAAGCAACGAAAGATCCCTATTATTTTGACTTCTTAGAGCTCTCTGATGCCCATGTGGAAAAAGATGTAGAAAATGGGCTCTTGGATCACATTGAGAAGTTTATAGGAGAATTGGGCCAAGGTTTTACTTTTTATGGGCGACAAGTTCATCTGGAAGTAGGAGACAAAGACTTTTACATAGACTTGCTCTTTTACAACGTGAAATT
This sequence comes from uncultured Verrucomicrobiae bacterium, assembly GCA_963813135.1. Taxonomy (GTDB): domain Bacteria; phylum Chlamydiota; class Chlamydiia; order Chlamydiales; family Rhabdochlamydiaceae; genus SZAS-15. The sequence goes on from CAWEXY010000010.1 coordinate 6,640, forward strand.
ACGCTGCTATTATGTCATAGAATTGAAGGCAACGGATTTCAAACCGGAATTTGCAGGGAAAATGAATTTCTACCTTTCTGCCGTTGATGAAATGCTAAAGCACGAAACAGACAACCCTTCCATTGGATTGCTTATTTGTAAGAGAAAAAACGACTTTATCGCTGAGTATGCATTGCGTGATATCAGAAAACCGATAGGGGTCATGGGTTATGAGGCTGATATTGTTGAAGAGCTCCCGAAAAGGCTTCGTGGCAAGTTGCCAACGGTGACTGAGATCGAGCATGAGCTAAACAAGTTATCAAAGGTCAAGGTGAAAAAGATCAAAAAAAAGTAGTAGCTCTAGGTTTAATATCCGAGTTTTGGAGCTTTTGAATTTTACGAAGTATAAGATTTGTAATATCAAGAAAATGGTGAGGAATAAAAAGCTGCATGGAAAAGAAAACGGTTGTCGTTACGGGATCTTCAAAAGGGATTGGATGGGCTACAAGTCAACGTCTAGCGAATGCGGGTTATCAGGTGATAGGAATTGCTCGCACAGAACCGAAAGAGATGTTTCCAGGCCAATTCCTCTCTTGCGATTTGAGCAGTGAAGAGGAAACAGAGCGGATCATTGCGATACTTTTAGATCGCTACCAAGTAGATGCCCTAGTTAATAATATAGGAGCTGGTGGACCTCAACTATTAGGATCTATCGACCTTGCCATTCTGAGAACTCTCTATGATATCAATGTTCGCACCGCGGTTCAAATGACTCAAGGGCTCGTGAGTAGAATGAAAGAGCGCAAATGGGGGCGCATTATTAATCTTTCTTCCAGAGCAGTTTTTGGTGTTCCTGGACGTACCAGCTATGCAGCTGCCAAGAGCGCTCTGATTGGTTGCACGCGTGTTTGGGCTCTTGAATTAGCCTCGCATGGTATTACAGTTAATGCTGTAGCTCCAGGTCCCATCGAAACTGCGACCTTTCGTACAATACGCCCTGTCGGCAGTGAAGCTGAAAGGGAGCTATTGGCAAACATTCCGATGGGCCGAGTCGGCAAACCTAAGGAAGTGGCTGCAGTAATTGAGTTTTTGCTTTCCGAAGATGCAGGTTTCATCACCGGGCAAACCCTCTGCGTAGATGGGGGAGGTAGTCTATGATAATGAAAGTCTATAAAAAAATTCCAAACATTAAATGGCTGGATAAAACTGGCTTAAAGGGGAATGGTCAATAGAATCCTTCTATAGAGGCAGTGTGAGCCGGTTTACTGGTCAAAGAATTTCATACGCCTGTAAATCCTACGCCTTCGGGCTTCGTGTGTTCGAGTCACACCGCCCCCCATAACAAAACCCGCAACAGCGGGTTTTTTTATGGGGGGGCGAGGAAGCCAATAGTTTGGCTTCTGTGTGTGACGAGAGTTGAGGGCGATGTTTTGCGGAGCAAAACCGGCCGAACCTCCCGTAGCCGCTAGAGCGGCGCGAGGGAGCACACTGCCCCCAATCATCTCATCCGCAAGCCCCCATTTTTCTGGACGTCTTAAAATCCATCATCGTCAGGAATATATAACTCACTTGTAACGAGAGGCTTGCGTCTTCAAGCGCTCGCTGCAAATACATCTTTTTACGGCCTTATTTGTTTTTAAATTAAACAAACTCCGGTATAGTTTAATCACTCGACACAAAGGGTCAATCATGGTTACCAAAGTTACATCTTTATCGGCACATCAAATATTCACAAAAATCACCGAGTTATCAAAAGAATCCAGGGTAGCTTTGGCCGTACTCGGGCTTCTTGCTCTTGGGTTGGCCGCACACATGTTTAAAAAAATGTATTATAGAGAAGTTTGTAACATTCCAGCAGCAAATTTAGTTGATGTTTATGTTTCCATTTCAGGAAATCCTGCCCACATGGGACATATGCATATGATCGCTCTGGCTGTTAATCGGCTAGAGAAACTCGGATATCGAATAAATGAAGTGAAAGTTAGTTTAGCGAGTGAAGAATACATTCTGAACAAGGTGGGGGAATATAATCTGACAAAAAATGCAGCTGACATGCTCAAGATTGATATTCCAAAATTAAAACGGGGTGAGTTCCTAAAAGCAGCGATTCAGCAAGCGAAAAATGAGAAAGTAGTTAAGCGGGATCTTATTGTTAATTATTACGAAAAGGGCGATTTGTTTTCTCTGCATCAGTCCGTGGTGGATGGCAGAAAAATCTTCTATGTATGCGGAACAGATTTTGCCGACGAGATGCCCGGTCTTGTGGGAAAACAAGGCAGCCTTAAACACGTGGTGATTGTATCTCGAGATGGAAAAGTGCCCAAAGAGATCACTGAATCTCAAACAGAAGAATTCAATCGATTGATCGTTTGCAATAATAATGAAACCACTAGTAAATATTCTTCCTCGAGCATTCAAAACGGTGCTTATGACCAGTTGCCGCCCTCTGTTCGAGACGAATTTCGCAAGCTGCATGAAGCTGTTAATGGTGTGAAACCTTACGAAGGTAGGGACCATACACGTGTTCTCGAGAGCACCGAAAAGCTGATTGCCCAAGGATTCTATAAAAATCCTAGCGGTGACAAATTCGCACTGAAAAATGGTGAAGCCTTATCTTCCAAAAGTCAATATTTTGAGTTCCAGGAAATAAATCCCATAAAGCAACAATACAAGACTGTTATTCAAGTTGTAAATCTAGACAGCCTCGGGGCGGCGCAATTGGAAACCAAGGAATATAAACGTGTGCTCGTTGTAAATCTAGCAAGTCCTCAATATCCTGGTGGAGGCTTGGAAGGAGGACGAGGAGGGCAAGAAGAAGATCTGTGCTATCGGTCTGAACTAGCTGGATTTATGAGAGATCAATTGCAAATCGTCTATAACTCTTTAGACAGTCCAGATCCAGAACATAAACGTCTTTATCCACTCCATCGTCATAACGACATTGGCATACCAGGTTCCGTTCTAACACCTGATGTGACTGTATTCCGTGATTCTTTTAATCAAAACTTCGCGCTCCTGGAGAAACCCTTTCAAATCAGTATTTTGTCATCAGCCGCTCCTCACGATTTAAAAAGTATTAGCACAGACGTAAGGCTGATAGGAAAAGGTAAGAATTCAGAAGAATACCGCAGAGTTAAAAATGAAATTCTGGAAGATGTTAAGCAAAAAGCCAAGAAGGCAATCATAAATCAGTTATCAGTGGCTAGCGAAGCTGGATATGAGTGCGTTATTTTAGGAGCTTTCGGATGTGGTTCTTTTAAGATTCCTCCCACAATAATTGCCTCTCTTTACAAAGATGTGATTGAAACTTACTTTTCTGGGGCTTTTAAAAAGATTATTTTTGCTATTATTGACGATCCTAAAGAAGATCACAACCCGCACGGGAATCTTAAGCCTTTTCAAGATTGTTTTAATTCATACATGTGAAAGGTGTTGCGGTCCTTAAAGGCTCAGTTCGAAGGCAGTGTACATTAATTCCATTGACTTTACTTTGCCCCGTCTTAGGTCCAACCTAAACTAGAAGTTCCGGTTTTCACCGAGTTGCAGAACTTCTATCGAGAGCGCTCTTGTCAGTCAAAATTCTTGGGTTGCGATTGTTTTTTGCCAATAAAGACGGCCTCAGTAACAATTGGCCTTAAGCCCAAAGGGGAAGATTATTCGCGGAGAGCGTCATAATTTGAAGATATATCTTTTGTTTAGATTTTTTGTTTTTGTTTGTGCGCAGAAGGTCATCGCTTCAGAACTTCCTTCCATTGAGAAATTGTACGCCGGCCATTCTGAAAGTATGTTGGCATGCAAGCGGCTGGCCAATATTTCGGCCCAAAACAACCATATTGTTATCGTCGATATCGGTTGTGCGGTAGGTGAGTTTGTAGATTCATTTCACAAACTCAATAATAAGCCCCAATTGGGGTGTTTAGCGATTGGCGCCGACCCGCTTATAGAAAAATATAAAGAACGTAAGATGTTCCTCGATCCTTCTTTATATAAAGGGTTATATCAGACTGTTATCTGCGAAGCAGAAGAGATGGTGGATGTTTTTGTAAATGATAGCTTATTGGACCTGTCTTCAGTAAAGCATATAAATTTTGATGTCGTTGATGAATTACCTCAGATATACGATCTGGTGAAGCAAGCATGCCATCACAGTCCTACGTACAAGCTCCCATGCAAGGCGATGACTTTAGATGGATTATGTCGAGAAGCAGGTGTTCAAAGAATAGATCTTCTTAAGCTCGATACTCAAGGAAATGAATATGAAATATTGCATAGCATCAGCAGAGAACTATTTAAAAATATAGCCATCATTTACGTCGAAACTCCTGTCCCGCGAAAGAAGGGATTGTACCACGATCAAGCTTCGTTTGAAAAAATATATCAGCTTATGGTTGAGAATAATTTCAAATTAATTGGAGTCTACGGATTAGATGACAGTATAACTTTAGAGGATTCGATAGATTTAAACTGTATATTTATTAACGAGTTTGGTCCAACAATAGAGAATTTGAGCATTACCAGCCAAATAAAGCATGAAGACGCTTGAGGGGACTTGTCTTTGTAAGTTTAGAACTTGACTTCGCCTAAGCTCAATAGGATGACAGTATAAAGTATTGCGCCGCATACGAACCAGAAATACCCGCTTTTTTCTCGTTTGGGCAACTCGTATTGGAAAATGTTCAAGAGGATTCCGCCAGCGACGAAAGAAATTCCGATAGCCGTCGCTGTATCAGGGATTTTGGCTAGATAGCCTATGAGATATCCAGCAAAAAGAATAGAGATCAGCGCCCATAAAATCAGTTTGTTTTTAGAGATTTTTGCCAGGTGGTCCCGGATGAAATAGTGCAATCCGATGGCAATGGTGAAAAGCGCTAGAGGCTGAATTTCAGGGTTGGAACTATCAGACAGGCTCGCGCCTACAAAGAAATTAAAAAGAAGATAGCCGCTGATGGGCAGCCACTGGTGCTTCTGCGAGGATGCGCGAGACTGAACTCCATAATAAAAAAGAATTCCCAGCAAGGCGATTAGGTAAGTATGCAGCTCTAAATAGGGAATGACCTGATCGAATGTGCGTTTCAAAACAGGTTCCCCTTTCTCTAAAGCTGGCAACAAATCGACAAACACATAGGACAAAGAGACTCCTGATGCAAAAGAAAGAAATTGGCCGCGCCATACCCAGCCAAGTATTTTGGGACGGTTGGCAAAGAGGTGTATCGCTGCTAGCACAAGGAGGGAAAGGAAGCCTGGACTGATCATAAAGCCGATCTTGGAGAAACTGTGAATTTTCCCCAACTCAAAAGTTCTGCAAAGCATCCGGACACCCTCTAGGGGGGAGGAAGCACCCAGAGGTCTGCCGGAATGGTCGGCGGCCTGCTTTGCACGTCTGCTCCTGACAAAATAGACGCTGGTATGTCCTCGTTTTAGTCTCTCCACACCCTTCTCTCAATGCACTTAAATTCTTTTGTGATGACAAATGTTGCTTATATAGATTAATATTTTTGATCGATGGATGGGAGGAAACGCTATGACACCAGTAGATCAAGTCGATGAAGTAAGCGACTCAGGATGGGTTGCTGAGATGCCAAAAAAGAAGTATTTTTTCGAATCTGAGCAAAATATGCCTGTGATTACTTATATCAAAGGAGGCATAAATCCGAAGGAAAATAGAGAATTCACAAGCAAAGACCAGAATGAACGGATAAAGGAAGTTTCTCGAAACGGTCCTTTTGCTGAATATACGATCGATAATCAATTTACGATCCGGACTCCCAGTCCCAAATTCTGCGAGGAGAGCATCAAAGCATGGCAAAAATATGCTGCAGCATGCCGCAAAAACGCCCCTCTTTTTGGCGCGATTACTCTTTTATCATTTACTGGAGCGGTTGTACTTGCTACTGGTGGAGCTTCCGGGATTGCAACAGCGTTTGTAATTAGTGGGTTAGTGAGTGGTTTTTTCTGGTTATTGAACCATGATTTTGAAAGCAAAAAGGAGATCGCGGCTTGGAAAAACCCCTATCAAAATAGGATAGCCGAACACAGAAAGAAGGCTTATGAGAATGGAATTTTATATGTTGTTAAGAAGGATTTGAAGTTAGGGGGCCAGACAGTATCCAAACAGGGTTCTCTACTAGAAGAAGAGGTGAGATTTTTATATGAGGAGTATTTTGATGAATATTGCAAAAACAAGCTCAAGGAAAAGCCTTCTAGTGATGAGAGTAAAACAGTTTGGCTAAAGCAAGTTGTGAAGGACAATCCACTTTCCAAAAAAATGATGAAATATGGATTGGGGAAGATTCCTGACCATTTTAAGGGTATCGTCGAGAATTATACACCACTAGTACGAATTTTAAGCGGCGGCAGGGATTTTTTTAACGACCAGAAAATCCATGTTGAGGCAGAAGCAAAGGCATACATTGCAAAAATTCATCAGAAAAAAGAAGAAAGGCTGACTCCTTATAAAATTAACCGCGATAATCACTATGCCCTCGCTTTTGAGGAACGTTATGAGAAAATGCAAAAAGCTCAGACACCCGCAGAGAAAGACCAAGTACAGGATGAATACAAGCAGACCACCACAAAATATCATAATTTCTATAACCAAATAGTCGATGAAGTTAGAAAGCCGTTCGATGAAAAAATTAAGCAAGTAGAGGAAGAACGAAATCGAACCATTGCGAAGATCGATGCACAGCCAACAGTTCCCGCCCTAGCGCAGTTTGAAGAAGTTTGGACCATGATGCAAATGGCACAAAAATTAAAAAGCGATCCCCATTTTGTTTATAAATGCCCCATTACTGTGCTGAACCAACCGATTGAACCATCCTTTCCAGGTATGGACGATATTCCTGAAAACTTCGACCTTAAACTTCGCCAAGCCTACGCAAACAAGTCTGATTTTCTTGCGCTTCTCGATGAAAAACCTGCCCCGTATACTCCTTTTGTGTTGAGGCAAGATTCGGAAGGTTACTATTTGCTGCCCCATTTTGAAAAAGAAGGATTCATGATGTTTGGGACCTACAGATGCAAAGAATGTAGATTTCAAATAGGGAGAGATTTTCTTATAGATACTTCCAAGAAAATTGCACCTAAAGGGTGGATTTTTGAGGATGCAGATAATCGTAATACAACTGCTTCTTCCAACCCGCAACCACTCGTTGCGGGCATGTAAGAAATGACCCTAAATCCTTAGCCAATTCTAGCTCGGCAAATTGTATCAATTTCATCCCCGGAAAGATGCAAAAGGGTTACGTCGAGAGCTTCAATGGGAAGCTAAGAGATGAATGTCTGAATGAGGATATATTCGAGACTCTTGCGGAAGCAAGAGTGCTCGTAGAAAGTTGGAATAAACGCGTGAGAAATACAAGCTGGTTAAGCCCGGGGGAGGTTCTTTTTCCACTCTTCAAATTGGGTGTCCGTTAGATTTAAGCGCGCCTTAACAGAACTTCTGGGCATGTAGTAGGCTGTGATGGCATGCCACATTTGGTGCGTGGGGTCGGGGCTCAGGACCAGATTGAGGATTTGTGAGGAAGTGTCATTAATTGCGTTAAAGTAGAAGTCTAAGCGTTTTTTGTTGTTGATCTCTTTTTTAAGCTTTTTACTTTTCTTTTCAATGCATGTTTTCAATGTCGAAAGAGGAATTTGGTGATCGGACACGCGTTCTCCATTCATTCCGCTTATTAGCTCCCGGCTCAATTTAACTGTCACACCATTGCAATTAATTAGTGTTTGTAGAGAAGAAGGAGGGATAACTTGGGGTTGCTCTTGTTTATTGGGGATAGAAAGTTGGTTCTCGTTCATAAATTTAATGGCTGCTTGCAGGAAAGAAGGGTCATCTTTAAAGGTTGCTTGAACTTCTTCAAAGTTCAGATAAAAAACCACCTTAACGTTAACATCAACATCATTATCACCCGATTTTCTTACATGAACGCGTATAAATTTATATTTACCATGTTCTATCACATGCTTATTATAGGAGGCGAGGACTTTGGGGTTAATATCGATTTTTTCTCGATTTAAGATGTTGGAGAGGGCAGAGCAATCCAGCCCTTCGGGAGGATTTTCATAAATGAATTTAAAAGCATTAACTACTTCAGAGTTTTCCCTTAGCGTTGGCGGACAAGGGGGGATAGCTTGGGGCTGGTCTTTTTTATTGAGATTTGGAAGTTCTCTGTTCACGAAATCAGTAATTCTTTTCAATATAGACGGTTCTCCTTTAAAGGCTGCTTGAGCCTCGTCAAAATTCAGGTACTGTAAAATCTTAACATGAAGATTAGAGCCAGATTTTTTGACACTAACGGATAGAAATTTATATTTGTCGCCTACGATCGTATCCAAATTGACGGTGCATGGGCGATTCGGGTATAATTTTAATTTATATAAAGCGTCGGAGAGGAGAGCGGTATCCAGTTCTTGAGGGGGATTTTCATAAACGCAATTATAGACTTTGTTGATCATAATTAATCCATTTGTTTTTTGAGCCATTTTAACAACAATTTATTAAAGCATCAAGATTTTTTAAGTAATTGGTTCTTCCTTGATAACTTTTTACCAATCATCATAGGTGAGATAATGATTTTTTCAACACAAAAACACTTCAACTTGTACGACCTTATCCTTTAAAGTGCCCCCCCAAAAAAATATTAGGACACAAGTGACTGTGGCTTAAGGAGTTGCTATTTTTTAAATCGTATGCTGCATTTTATTTGTGCAGAGTTTTTGTCTAATTAATGCGATAATTACTAGTAATAAAAATTGAATCAAGTTATAATATTTGTTAACTTAACAGGGGGTTATTAATGAGCATTTCCGAAAAATTGAATTCAGTTAATTTGGATTTTGAATTTGTTGGGTTTTCCGGTGAAGAAAAAAGCATATTATCCAAATACATTTTTGACAATAAATCTCTGCAGGGCGGAATTCTTGCAATGGAGAACCAAACCAAAGACTCTTATAAATTAAATGGAAGAGTTCAGGAATTAAAAGAGATTCGAAAAAAGTTTATCGCTGGCGAAATCGACTTGGGAAATAAAGATCTTTTTTGGAGAGTTGCTCAGCTGATAGGATCAGCAGCTCTGGTAACAACTGTTATAGGTTTTGGAGTATTTGTTTGCCGCCAGACTGACATTCTCTTTGATATCAAAGGTTCACTTAAGGCCAATGATGGTATAGCCGTTGCTATTGCGTTCTACCTAGTTGGTTTACTATTCTCTATAACAAATTTACTAAGTTCTATAGCAAAAAGCTCTGCTACCAGATCTCCTGAGAAGCTTTACGAAGAGCTGCAATCAATAAAGAATCAATATGACGAATCGGAAAAAACCAAATTAAATTTATCGTCAGACGATAAGAAACAATTGAAAGCTGCTTTAGAACAACTTCAGTCTATACAAAAAGAAAAATCTCTAAGTCAGTCGAAAAAGCTATCAGTAGGCGATGAGATTTCTGCTAAACAATTGGAAAACGAGATACGTATACTAGACAGCCTGATTAAGAAAATCTCTCCAGTAGCTGTTTAAAAAGTTTTGGTGTTCACCTTTTGGGCGGAGCTAGCTTTTCTAGTGCTTCCTTGTCTGAGAGCAGGCGTGTGAATGAGGAATGGGATAATTGAATATCGGCGATCTCGGGGCGGAAAGCTTTTTTGCGTGCATCAGAATAATTGTAGCGCAGCCCAATAAACTCGATATTTTTCTTTTGCGCTGCTCCTTCGACTTCGGCCAGATGGGTTGCTTTATCGTTGATGAATACGATGCGTTTAGGATGAAAGCCCGCCGCTTTGCATAATTCAAATAGAGCTTCTCCTTTATGCCTTCCTGAGGTGAACAAAATCCCATTTCTAAAAAGCACGCTTTTTCCTGCAAGTTGAAAATAGTGGTCATTTTTGTAAGGTGCTGTCAATGCGAGGTTGATTTGCTTTTCGGCCAGATGCTGCGCAGTTCTCGTTGCAAGGGCGACTTCTTGCGTGGTTAAACCGATGATCGCAGCGCGTTTTGCTTGCAGATCTTGAATTATTTTTTCCGTGCCCGCCTCGACGATTTCCATTTTGGTTATGTGGCGTATAGCTTCCCATTCTGCCAACGCTTTTTCTAAAGCGTTTTTCGTGTCCATGCCACTCTTTTGATGGGATTTCATCCGATGCTGGAACCATTCATCGCAGCCCAGCATTTGTTCGGGGACAAGGATTGTATCGTCGATGTCTAAAATGAGGAGGGTGTCGGCATCGGCATAGGCCAAGAGATCTTTAAAATGATCGGCCTCGATAATTTTCGCTTCAATACAGGCAAGACACGTGCAGAGACAGCATAAGAAGACACCCCATTTCATAAATTCCCCCGCGTTTTCTAAATATCTACCGCAGTGGAGCTTTTTGAGCAAGATTAGTGTCTTTTGAAAAATTGTATCTCTCTTTCGTGCTGCATCGCGGCTTTTCGGGATGTGAAAGTTCCTAGATTTCTTCTTTTGCCCGTCTTTGGATTTATTGAGCGGGAATAAAGACGGTACTTGCCATCGGATAGTTTTCGGATCATAGGTTCGCTCCACAATTAAGTTTATCGATCATTTCAAAACACCGCGTTAATACGTCGACTTGGTCCGGGTCAATCCCTAAGGTTAAACGTATCGTCGTATTCTCTTCGCTAAAGAGCATGGTAAAGTTGGGATGGTAAAACCCTAGGCTGGGGCGGTAAAAAATAGGGTGCCCCGCTTCCATGCACTTTAAGAAGAGGCTCCCTCCCGCTAGCAGGGATCCTTTGAGTTGATGCAAGAGACCGGAAATTTTAATATCGACAAAAGCAACATCGGCATCTTTTGCGACATGGACAATCCGGTAAGGGCTGTTTTCGCTAAAAAGCCTGGCAGGCACTTTATTTAGAAGCGCGCGGGTATTCTCAAAAATCTGTTTTCGATAGAGATCGAGCTCACGCGCTGCACTTTGATAGGCAAGGCAAAACCAGTTGAGGCTCAAGTTGTCGGTTTGAAGAGCTGGATCGGTCAAAAGGCGGCTAAAAGAAGACCAATAAGGGTCTTGATTATGGATCATATAGAAGGGAGCGCCACAGTAGTTGTCCATCCCGAAGAGGTCGAATTTTAGGCCGCTTCGATAGCAAATGACGTTGAGCCTGCCGGCCTCGATCTCGTTTTGAAACTCTTCCAGTATTTTGCCGACGCGGGCCGAGTCAATGTAGTCGAGGGTGCAGTCTAAAGCGAGCGTCAGGGGTTTCTCCCGCTCTGCGCGCAAAGCTTTGTGCAAGGTCTCAGCTACCTGTTCTACATGGTATTCGGTGGGTTTAAGATCGATGCGTTTTAGAGCGGGGTTAAATTGGGCCAAGATAAGATCGGCGCTTTGCCAGTCGTCAACTGTTGCATTGAGGATAGAAGAGGCCTGAGAAAATCGCTCAGCCATCAGAATGCATTCAAAGTAGGTGTTTTCACCATAAAGTACGCGGGGAGCTTTGCCGAGAGTTCTTTCCATCGCTTTTAAGATGCCTCCGACACTCGTCATTCCCGATGCGTGCACTGCACAGGAGGCGAGGGGTTTGAGCGGTGCTGGGATATTGAGAACATTTCGATAGATGGCGGGAAAATCATCGCGGGCGAAAGGAGAAAAAATTTCGAGAAGGGCGGAAATATGAGCGTGGATCTGTTCCAAGCGGGAAGCCGTGTCAAAAAAAAGTGAATCCTCATATTGAAACTCTTTTTTTATTTGCGCCCAGGTGAACTCTACGACGCGCGACTTGGCGGGGCTGTTAATGATTTCATGCCATTTGTCCTCGCTAAGATTTGTAAATAGCCCTTTTAACGTCTGCAGAGCCCCTTGGAACATCAAGGCCTTTTGCGGATCGGCCGATTTCCCATTTTGTTCAATAAAGGCCAGAGAGGCGAGAAACTCTTCTTTGGGCGGGAGGGGCGCCAGCGCGCCGCTTTTGAAAGAATTGCAAGATGAGAGCGGCCATCGGTCCAACTCTATCCGATTGGCAGTTAGCCCAAAGTGGGAGATCCATTTTAACAGAGACCGATAATGCCTCTCGACCCTTTGTGCCGATGAGGCTGTCAGAGGAAGCAAGCGAATGCCTCCGAGGTCTTCCTGTTGCATTCTTTGGATGAAAAGAAGCTTTTTGGGGTTTAATCCCTGCTCTTTACAAGCTTGAGAAAATTGCTCTTGATAACCGTTCCATATTTGGAGCCATTCTGTTTGATTAATGTCCGTGGGAAAAATCTGCGTTAAATCGACGACAACCTTTGAGCGGGCTGTTTGCATTTTTAATGCCAGCCGCTGGATCGTTGTTGGGATATTCTCTTCAGGCGGAACGTCGATATAAGTGGGAAGATAGTCTTGGACGCCGCTGGAGCGGGTCAATATTAAAGGAAAATGGGAAGGATGGGGAAGGGATGCCTTCCAGGCCTCCACGCGGTTTTCGTAGGTCTTAGAGAGTTTATTCCAAGGGTTTCTAGCATAGTGGCTGGTCGATTCGGGATGGACTTGCATCGATATCCCAAAACAGGGGTAAATCCATTTGACGGCGGTGGAGAAGAACCCTGTCGCTTTAGCCAGCCACCGCTTTTCCAAAAAATCGAGAAGTTGGTGCTCTTCTTTGGAAACAGCGGGAACTTGTGAAAGCCGCATTTTATTGGCCAGCCACGATTCTTCAGAAGCGTAGGAAGAAGATCCTTTGAACATGTGCGCAAAACTGTGACGGGCTGCTGATCCGCTCAACTGGCTAAGGAATAGGCATTCATTTCCTATCGATGAAGGCAGGGGAGAAAGCAGGCTCATTTCCCAGCCGAGATGGGACACAATTGACACCGATCCAAGCGCAGCTGCGGCGCCGCAATAAAGGGCTTTCTCCGAAATTTTTTGCAAAGCAGTTGGATGGAAGAAACACGTAAGTAGAAAAATGATTGAAAGGAGTGCTCTCATCATAAGTTGGGTAGGTAGCAAATTTTTGACAGATAGTCAACAGCAAGGTTAAGTTAATCGATCCGTTTGTGAAAGCCATTTTTTCATTTCCACATATTGCGGCAAGAGGACCTGCGAAAAATGCTCGGGATACTTTCTTATCGCATCGTGATATTTGAATTGAAGATCGTCGAGATCGACAGCAGAGCGAATAGAATTAACCGAGACGTGATAAAATGCTGATGAGACAAATGTCTCTATCTGAATTTTTATATTCAATTTTCTTAATTTAAGGCTGAGTAGGCACCACCAAGCAACTATGGCAATTTCTATACTCTCCAGGCCAACATTCCAAATATTAGAATCTCTTATTATTGAAGAAATTGAAGAGAAGAGAGCGTAAGCCTTTATTACTAAGAGGCATGTTAGCCAAGCAGTTCCTGGATTCTCGTAGGCGCAATACCAGATTATCCAAAAAGCAAATAATCCTCCGATAAGCTGTGCACTAGTTTGGGAAAAAGCGTCTTTAGGGAGTGTCTCTTTGAAGAAGAAAAGTAGGGTAATGGCCAATAGGGGGTACAAAACATAAGAAAAAAAAGTCGCAAATAACCAATACTTTCTAAGTATCGATTCATCTTTGCTAAACTGATATTTTTTTATTCCCATAAAACCCCTGCAAAAAATGAATTTTTTTGATAAAGATAAATTATGCTACGATCGAACTTTTAAAGCTAGTGGTTTACCTATGGAATTTATTCAAATACAGCCCTTGAAACAAAAAGTTTCGAGAGTAGCTTTGGGCACCTGGTCGATTGGCGGATGGCTGTGGGGAGGATCGGACGAGGCTGAATCGATGGCGACGATCCATGAAGCATTGGACCGGGGGATCAATTTCATCGATACAGCGCCCGTTTATGGACAGGGCCGCTCTGAAGAAATTGTCGGCAAAGCGCTCAAGCAATATGGAAAAAGAGATCAGATCGTTGTTGCGACAAAGTTTGGATTAACGGTGGAGGAAAATTGGGCCTATCGCGATAGCCGAAAAGAGAAGATTCTTAAAGAGGTGGATGCCTCGCTCAAGCGGCTGCAAGTGGATTACATCGATATATACTTGGTTCATTGGCCCGATACGCTCACTCCCTTTGCTGAAACGGCAGAAGTCTTACACGGGCTATTAAAACAGGGTAAAATTCGTTCCGTTGGCGTATGCAATTATTCTGTCGAGCAGATGGAGGCATTTCAAAAAGGGGGCGCCCTTCATGTCCTTCAATCGCCCTACAATCTTTTCGAGCGCGCTATTGAAAATAAGCAGTTGGCCTACTGCCTTAAGAAGGGGATCGGTACGATGGCCTATAGTCCTATTTGCAGAGGGCTGCTTTCGGGGAAAATGAGCAAGTCAAGAGAGTTCCATGGGGATGATATCCGCAAGAACATGGACGCGAAGTTTCAAGAGCCGCGCTTTTCCCAATATTTGCTCTGCGTAGAAAAGTTGAAAAGATGGGCCAAAGAAAAACACAAACGCACTGTTTTGGCATTGGCTGTTCGATGGGTGCTGGATAAGGGAATGAGCACAGCCTTATGGGGAGCCCGCAAAAGAGAGCAGCTCAGCGACCTGGATTCCGTATGGGGCTGGAAATTAAGCCCGCAAGATTTTCAGGAGATCGATCAGATTTTGAGTGATACCATTCTAGATCCCGTGGGCCCTGAGTTCATGGAACCGCCCTATCGGAAAGTTTGATACGGACCCAAAAGGCTAGGCCCAAGCCAATGGCGGCAAATGCAATATTGAAATCGATGGCTGCGTGAAAGGCCGGCAAAAATGTTGCATGCTTTTCGACCGCATGGAATATCGCCGTGCTCGTGGCCAGCAGAATGGATCCGACAATATTCCAAATTGTTGTGATCGTGCCGATAGCCGCTCCGATCTGGCGGGGAGCGATCACTTGATTCACGGCTGTGATCATCGCTGCATTGCTCAGGCCCCAATTAACACCAAGAAGGAAAAAAGGCAGAATCAGGAACAGAATGGGCGTTTGCTGTCCGATGAAGCGGTGCAAAATCGTCGCGATGAAGGCGGCAAATATGGAACAAAAAAGCAGGTTGGCGACACCAAATCGTTTGACGGACCGGTTGAAGACAAACGATATCAGAGATTGGGCGGCGGGAATCATAGCGATCAGGAGTCCGATGAGGAACGGGGGCATTTGACGCAGAATGCGCAGGTATAGCGGGTCGAAGAACATAAATACGGTAGAGGCGACTCCTGCCAGTGCGCAGCTGAGGGCGGCGAGAACGATGAGGTTCTTTTTAAAAATGTGAAGATCGAGAAGGGGGTTTCTACGCTTTTCATCCCAAATAATCAAAAGCGCAAGCACAGCGGCGCCCGTTCCTAAAAAGGCCCATCCCGTGATCGTAGACCAGTCTTCCTGAGCGCCTGCGATGATGCCGTACATTAAAGCGCCTAGTCCAAAAATGAGAAGACTAAGTCCTACTCTATCGAGTTTAACGGTCTGTTTTACCGGCGGCGGGCTTTTCAAACTGAAGGCGCAGATGGAGAGGCCGGCCGCGATGAGGGGGAGGTTGATCCAAAATACCCATCTCCAGTCGAGAAGCGCGATCAAGATCCCTCCAAGGAAGGGCCCGATCATCAGGCCAAAACCTGTGACCCCGCCGTAAATGCTGATGGCCTTGATCCGTTCGTTTTCGGGAAACACATCGTGGAGCAGGGCTGCAGAAGCGACAAATAACGTGGCGGCCCCCAAAGATTGCAGGCCGCGGAAGAAAACCAGCATTTCCACTGTTTGGCTCCACCCGGCTCCAAAGGCAGCGATGCCAAAGAGGATGATTCCAAAATAAAACACCCTCTTGCGCCCCCATCTGTCGGCGCACTTGCCTGCGGCGATCATCGACATGCTCAAAACGATGGGGAAGATATTGGCCACCCATTGGAGCTGTAAGATGTCTATTTTTAGTGCAGTTTGGATGAAGGGGAGTGCGGTATTGACGATGGTTGCATCTAAGAAAGCGGTAAAAGCCAGGACAGAAAGTCCCCATAATGCCCACCACTTAAAGCGAAATCGGTCTGGTTTAGACATAATTTATCCTCTTAACATAGCTTGACATCAGCTGCAAGAAGTTCATATTCTGTTTGGAATGAACGAAGATATTTTTCACTTAGGCGTAAAAGCCCTGATTTTTAACGGTGAAAATAAGCTGCTTTTGCTGCAGGCAAAGACGTATTGGGACATCCCTGGCGGCCGCATCCAAAAAGGAGAATCCGTCGAAGAGGCGCTGAGGCGGGAAGTCCATGAAGAGACCGGGTGGCGAAATATCCTGGACATTCGTCCTTTCCTCATGATTTTATCTGGAGTGCGCATTGCTACTCCCAGTGGCAATGTGGGACTGATATATTCTACGCATTTATGCGGGATTTTAGAAGAGCAGCCGCTGCGCCTCAGTTCAGAACATGTGAACTTTGGTTGGTTTGAGCCCAGGGAGGCTGCTGGGCTGCTCAAGGACGTTCCTGCAGAATTTTCGGAAAAGCTGGCGGATTTAACGTTTTTTTCTTCTGCCGAAAATCACCAATAAGCCCCCGACGACGATCAGAGCTATTCCTCCGATTTTGAGCTTGCCGGCCAAGGTCTCGTATTGGATGACCTCTAATTTGCCTGCATCGATCTTTTTTTGCGCAGAATCGGTTATTTCCTTGCCTACGTCTTTTGTATAGGGGGAAAGAGAGAAGAGGCTGCTTCCTTTGTCGACTTTTTCTTGCGCGCTATTGATTTGCTCTTTTCCCGCTTCCACTTGATCGCTAATATAGTTAGACGTGAGAACGAGCGCGATCCCTGCGAGCGCTAATAAGATTCCTATAATTCTTTTCCACGACATGGTCCATTCCTCCATAAGGTTCTTTTTTCTTAGTTAGCCTATAGAGAAATATGTGTAAAGCCTTTTAGAAATCCGCCTCTTGAATAAAAATTTCTTGTGTCAATTTTCAAAACAGTTTACATCAGCAAATAATAAGGCGTGAACACTCGTCTTAGCGTACATCAAAAAAAGGACCATTATGGCAAAAAAAAGAAAAGCTAACCCGCTGATGAAGATGACCTACACATGTTCTCCTGCCCTCCAGGAGATTGTTAAAGCAAAAAAATTAAGCCGTCCTCAAGTTGTAAAAAAACTGTGGGCTTATATTAAATCTCACAAGTGCCAAGATGCGAAAAAAAGACGCATGATCAACCCTGACAAAAAATTAGCTGCAGTCATTGGAAGCAAACCAATCGATATGCTGAAAATGTCCAAACACCTCAGCAAGCATCTTAAGAAGTAATTCTAATTGCTCGGCGCTTCTCGTAATAGAGAAGCGTGGGCAAAATGACGATTATCGTCCCTAGAATCACGCCTGCTAAAGGATAAATGGTCGCGTTGTACAAGGTGCTCGCAAACCCTACTACAAGCGCGGCCACCCCAAGGCGGACGCTCGTAAGCAGGCTCGCCACAATCCCTTTGATATCAGGCAAGAGTTCCATTCCTTCTGGGAAATAAAGTCCGATAATCCAGTTAGCTCCGAACGCATACAGCACCATTCCCAGCGTGTGGAAATAAGGATCGCGCGGGGCCATCAAGGCTGCCAGTGTGAGCTCGATGCACCCGATTACGGAGAGAATGATGCCGACCTTTTTAATTTGCGGAATGCCCCATTTGCGGATAGCGCGTGTCAGGAACAAGCTTCCCGCAACCCAGCCGCCTAAAATCGCGGCTTGAATAAACGGAAATACCGATTTGCTCATCCCAAATTCGACGACAAAAAGGACCGACGTTCCCGATAGGAAGGCGATATACCCCGCAAAAATCAAACTGATGACGATCGTCACTTGCCATAAGGCTAAGCAGCTGAATGCTTTTTTAAAATCTTTTAGTATGCCTCGAAGTTGAAATGGAATTCTTTTTTCTTTGGGAAGAGTTTCGCCCAAAAAGAATTGGCATATGATAAAGCTTAACAAAACAAAAAAGGCGATGGCCAAGAAGTTCGACCGGAACCCAAAGGTATGGTTGAGATACCCGCCGAGCATGGGCGCTGCTGCCATGATAAGGGGGACGATCGTGTTCAAGTCGTTGGTCGCGCTAATGGCCCGTTCTTTGCGAAAGGCATCGAAAATAATGGCGGTGCCCAGGGTGAAGCATCCTCCGCTGCCAAATCCTTGAAAAATGCGCCCCCAGAGCATTTGATCGAGATTTTGGGCGAAAAGGGTGATCAGGCTTCCGAACAGGAACATCCCTAGAGCAATCATCAAAGGTTTTTTGCGGCCAAAAGCATCCGAGAGAGGGCCATAGAGGGGGCCTGAGATGCAAATCCCTATAAAGTTCCATGTCAGCAGATTTTGTATCGCTCCTTCTGAGGCGGAAAACCAGACCATCATATCGGGGAAGGCCGGCAAATAGATGTCCGTCTCAATGCAGGCGGCAATAAAAATAACAATAATAAGAAATAAATATTTTAATTCAGTTCTTTTATACATGGGATATCCATTAGTGAATGGTAAAAATTATTAAGAGATTAGAGTTTAAAGTCAATCTAGATTTTCAAAGTTGAATCGGATATCTTAATTTTTATGAAATCCTGGCTTTTGATTCTTTTGTGTTTTTTGTCGGCCTGCGGCTCAACTCCTCGTCATAACTTAACGATCTGCGCTATGTTTAAGAATGAAGCGCCTTGGCTGAAGGAATGGATTGTCTATCATCATGATGTCCTGGGAGTCGACCATTTCTATCTATACAATAACGACAGTACGGACAATTACGCAGAGGCGCTGAAGCCTTTTATCGATCAGGGCATTGTTGAATTGATCGAATGGGATTCTGCGGACGAGAGCCATCATGCCTATGGCGGCTATATGGACGCGCCCTGGTCTGCATCCCAATTAGGGGCCTATAACGATTGTTTGAAAAAGAGAGCTTTGGGACAGGCTAAATGGGTGGCTGTGATCGATATTGATGAATTTATTGTGCCCGTGAAAGGCGTCGAATCTTTTTATGCTCTTTTGAAAGATGCCGAAAAACAAGGCATGGGATCTTTGCGGCTTTCTTGGAGAGTTTTCGGAACCTCGGATATCGCGGAATTGGCGGAAGGAGAGCTTCTGACCGAGAGGCTCACATGGAGATCCTTAGATAGTCATGAATGGAACGGGCAATTTAAGAGCATCCACAGGCCTGAAGCGATCAAGTTTTGCTACATTCATGAAGCAAAAAGATTGAAAAAAGTTCCGCAGATCGAGATCGCCCCCGAGCTGGCCCGGATCCATCATTATTGGACGCGGACCAGCCAATTCTGCTCCAAAAAACGCAATATGACGGCTGCATCGCACCCCGAATTTTTCGAAGCTCTCCACAAAATGGAGGACAAGACGATTTTGCAGTACATTCCCACGCTCCGAGAGCGTATTAAATAATCTGTCCGGCCACCTGAGCGCCGTTCAATAGTTTGACACTGCCTTGGCAATTGCTGAAGATCACATTGCCTTTGATGGTACCTCCTCGAATTTCTACCTCGAGTTTTTTTTGCGGTGACGCTTGGTTGGGATTATATAGCTGGCCATTGATGTAAATCGCTGTGCTAAAGAACCCCGAATTGATAATGAGACTTTGACTTTTACTCTCTTCTATAACAAGATCTCCTTCAATCGTACTATCATTTAAGATGACGGTTCCAGATCCAGAAACATGAATGCATGCTGAATCAGCTGTGGTCTGGATAAGCTCGATTTTCTGTTGGGCTACAATAGCAGGCAAGCGGCAATCCTTCGCGCAAAGATGACCCAGAGGGCTTTCGACAGATCTTTTTACCTCAACATTAGTTAGAGAAATGCCATCTCGGGCGCTGATCTGCTCGTATGAGAGAGCGGGCCCCTGCGCGGTTATTTTCAAAGAACCCTGAGAGACATTGCAGGATTCGGCGGGGGAGTTGACTAAAGTCATACCATCCCGCGCACTCACAGAGTTAAAATGGCAATTCTTGGCATCTAGTAACCCCATTTTGACTTCTGCTTCTTGAGCGCGGCATTCCGTGAGGTTCATGCCATCGCGCGCAGAGATGTTGTTGAAGATGCTGTTTTGAGCTTTAATTTCTCCGATCGAGCAGGTCGTATCGCCCTCGCAGTGGATGCCTTTCAAATGCATCCCATCGCGGGCGGAGATAGAACTTGCGGGCACTTTTGTTTGGGAATTCTTCCAAGTGAGCTCTCCCATAGAAACTTCCACATGTTTCGCAGACGTTTCAGTGAGTTTAACACCGTCTCTTGCCTTAACTTTTTCTAATTGAGAATGGTCGGCTTCAATAGTGCCCATCGAACATTTTACTTCTTGAAGGGAGATGACTTGGGCGAGGATCATCCCATCGCGGGCTTCTATCTTGCCTTCGAGTGTGCTATTTTCTGCTCTAAATGTGCCCCGGGTTGAATAATTCGTTTTCAGGGTGCGGTCGACGATCGTAACATCCTCGTCTTTTTGAAAATTCCAAAGGCCGGCACTTGCATCTACTTCTTCAACGCTCATCGTGATTCTCCTTTTGAACGCTTGATTGTGATGAAATAGTTTAATTTGCTTCAAGATAAAACGGAGCTGTGAGACAAGGGGAAAATGCTCGAGATATTATTAGCCGCTCTCCCCGAGTGCTCCCACGTTGCCGTGCCGGAAGCGACCGAACAGGCGATGCGCTATTACCGCAGCGGCAATATACTATGGTTTTTAGGCCAGCTCTGGAGTTTGGGCGTTCCCCTCCTATTTTTAGCGACGGGATTTACAGGTAAATTGTCGGCCTTTGCAGCGAGATGGGGCAAAAAGTGGTATTTTACGATTGTCGTCTATCTTGCGCTCTTCATCCTCATATCAACCCTCCTTAACTTCCCTTTAGATTTCTATGCTGGCTTTGTCCGGGAGCATGCCTACGGGCTCTCGGCGCAATCTTTTGGCAGGTGGCTCGGCAACTACGGAAAAGGCGTGATGGTGACGATCCTCAGCGCTGCGGCATTTGTTTGGATCTTTTACTGGCTGCTGAAAAAAAGTCCGCGGCGATGGTGGCTCTATGGCGCCTTTGTGGCGATCGCCATTTCATTTTTCATGATGCTCATTCAGCCGATCTGGATCGATCCGCTCTTTAATAAATTTGGGCCGATGAAAGACAAGGGCCTCGAGAAAGAGATTTTGGGCCTTGCGGCCAGGGCGGGGATTGATCATGGGCGGGTATTCGAGGTCGATATGAGCCAAGATACCAACACCCTCAATGCTTATGTCATCGGCTTTGGCTCCACGAACCGGATTGTGTTATGGGATACGACGATCCAGCAGATGAAGCCGGATGAAATTCTATTTGTCATGGGGCATGAGATGGGCCACTATGTCCTGCACCATCTTTGGTGGTCGCTCGCGTATTTTTCAGTCTTGTCTTTAGTCGTCTTTTATCTGATCTACAAGACATCGAACTATCTTCTGAAGCGCTACAGCAAGCGGTGGGGATTTAAGCAGCTTTCCAATATCGCTTCTGTTCCCTTGTTCTTGCTGCTCGTCGGCATCTTTACGCTGGCGGCCGACCCTTTATCGAATGCCATTTCGCGCTGTATGGAACACGAGGCGGACCGCTTTGGGTTGGAAATCACCCAGAATAATGAAGCTGCCGCGGAAGCATTTATCGTTCTGCAGAAGTCCAATTTGGCCAATCCTCGGCCAGGACTGCTCTATAAAATCTGGCGCAGCAGCCATCCGCCGCTGGGCGAGCGCATCGATTTTTGCAATAGCTACTGTCCTTGGAAGCAAGACCGTCCTGAGAAGTACGGCAAGTATTTCATTAATTGATTTCGGATTTTTTCAACTCTTGGGAGTTGTTATGCGCGGCGCTCTCCATATCATGGATGAGAGAGCCCAAGAGGTTTGATAGCTGGTTGAAAAAAATAGCCGTATCCGCAGCTGTCCAATCAGCGACTTGCTCGTCAAACCAAGCGGTCCAGTTGAAATCCGATGTGCTTTGTGTTGCGTTTATCATATATTAACAATTATATAATAAATCCTTTAATTTGTCAATAGTGACTGATAATCAGCAACTTGCGTTATTTGATCTTTTTGCACTCGCTAGAGACCTGGACGACGGCATCGTCGGGGGGCATAGAAGATTTATCGGCATAGTCCATAGCCATCTCCTGCTTATCGGGGGAGAGCTGTGTGAATATAGCTCGAGCACAGGGGCTCAGCTCTTCTTCAAAGGAAGCGAGATCTTCATTTTTGCAGCCTTCCGCCGCTGTTCTTTCCCAGGCAGTCAGATCGCCTATGCAAAAGCTAAGAACTAAGAGTTTTATTTTGTTTGAGGCCATGGGACATCCTTACAAAATCCAAGACCGCATTCATCGAACGTCGTGACGAAATTCGCAAGAGTGACAAGAATGACGGCGACGAAAGCGAGCTTTTCTAACCAATTGGGGGGAAGACGAGAATCCTCTTTGGGCGAGTATAAGAAAAGAAGGCCGATGATGGCCAAGACGGAGCAGCAAAAAGCTATGAAGGCCCATGTGTAAAGGTTGAGTCCAAAGACGGGAATGCCAAAGACGGGAAATCCCGGGCAGATATGAAGAAATATTTGGCGGACAGAAACAGCTCCTCCCACAAAGGCGCTAAAGAGAGAGACGGCGTAATGCTGGGTTTGGATGCCGAAACGGAGGTTCATGAGGGCGCCGACGGCCACGCCGATCATTCCAAGCCGTTGAAGAATACAGAGAGGGCAGGGCATTTCGTGCTTAAAATATTGTTGATAATAGGCGGATAACAGGATGCCCATCAGTACTAGAGCCAAGAGTGCGTTGAGCGTTCGGGCGAGCTTAATTTTTATCATAGTCGAATGTTCAAAATATCTGTTGCGTGGTGAAGGAGCATTCCGAGGCAAAGAAAAATAGTAACGACAGAAATAACGATGGCGAGGTTTCTTTTCTTCCACACAATGGAAGCTTGGGCCAAAAGGAAAAGAAAAAATAGACCGACCATCATATGACCGATCTATAATGTTTATTTTAATTACGTGTCAATACCGATCCTTGGTATAATGCTTCCAAAAAAAGGAGTGTTTCATGAAAAAGACAAATTTTTTAAAGATCGCAGGTTCCCTTACATTACTATCGGTATTGGTCTCGGGTTGCGCTAGTTACAACGCCGCGCCGCTGAGCAATCTTTCAACCGAAGTCATCCAACGAGTTTCCGCAACCGAAGGAGATGTTGTCGTAGCTGCGAAGGCTTTCGATAAGAGCGATTGCAAAAAGTTTCTCGACCGCGATGTGATCGGCGAAGGATATCAACCGGTCCAATTGTACATCGAAAACCATTCGGATAAGAATTATGTTTTCTCGCTCAGCAGATTGAGCGTTCCTTCTGCAAGATCTGAAGAGGTAGCGGCAAAAGTGCATACTTCTACAGTCGGCAGAGCTGTTGGATACAGTGTCGCGGGCCTTTTCTTGTGGCCGTTGTTCATTCCTGCGGTGGTCGATGGCGTCAAGTCGTCTGAAGCGAACGCATCGCTCGATCAAGACTTTTCAGCAAAGGCAGCCAAAGACCAGGTGCTTTTCCCTCACTCGCATATGAATACGATCATCTTTGTTCCAAGAGATGCGTATCAGTCGAAGTTTAACATCACTCTGATCGAGGAAAAAACACGCGAGCCTAAAGTTCTCGAAGTTCAGGCTAGCTAAAGTCTTAGTGAACCTACTTCCCAAAAATACCGACGGCTGTCCCTTTCTCATTCTCGCCCCGATGGAGGGAGTGGGGGACAGGCCGTTTCGTAAAGCGATGGCCTCGGTGGGAGGGTTCGATGAGGCCGTGCGGGAGTTTTTGCGCGTGCCTAAAAATCCCCACATTCCCAGTCTTGCCGCCAGTTATGACGCTCAGGAGCTTTCTCCGATTCCTATGGCAGCGCAGCTGATGGGCTCCGAGCCTGATCTCATGGGAGAAATGGCCCAAGAAATCGAACGAAGGGGAGCTCCTAGGATCGATTTGAATTGCGGGTGTCCGTCCAATACGGTGACGGGAAGGGGCGCGGGATCTAGTTTATTAAAAGAGCCTCGATTTCTCTATGAAGTTGCCAAGGCGATGGTGAAAGCGGTTAAGATCCCCGTGACGCTCAAGATGCGGTCGGGGTATGAGGATATCTCGCTTTTTCGAGAGAATTTGCAGGCGGCGGAAGAAAGCGGCGTGCGCTACATCACGCTCCATCCGCGCACCAAAGTCGACGGGTACGGTCCGCCGGCGAGATGGGATTTAATTGCGGAAGCAAAGAGCGTTCTGAAAATTCCCTTGGTAGGCAATGGGGATATCTTGAATGTCGATCATGCCCTCAAAATGTTAAAGGAAACGGGATGCGATGCGTTGATGATTGGGCGGGGCAGCGTGATCAATCCTTTTATTTTTCATGAAATTAAAGCCCATTTTTCGGGGAAACCACGTCATATGCAGTGGGAAGATCTCGAAAGATATTTGGGCGTGTTCATCGCAGAAACCCCCGACCATATTCCCGGAAAAACAAGAGTTAACAAATTGAAGCAGCTCTTGGGTTTTCTATTTAAGAAAAATGCGGCGCTGTTGGAAAAGCGCATGTCTATTCTGACCTCTCAATTTTCCGATCCGGAATCGTTCTTGGCATTTGCGCTGCCTTTGCTCAGAGATGATTTTTGATCGAGCTCGTGCCAGCGTAAATAGAGCTGTTCAATGCGCCCTTCCACGACGCTGATTTGCGTGCAAAGGGCCTCGAGGTGGACGAGATTATGGGCGTTTTCGGGGCTCTCTAGTTGTTGGTTGAGTTCTTTGATTTCTTCTTCAAGGCTTTCGATCTTTCGTTCGATTTTTTCATATTCCTTTTTCTCCGCATAAGTCAGCGCAGTTTTAGCTGGCGCCGGTTTGATTTCGGGAGATGGGGCAGTAGGCGCTTCGATAGAGCCGAGCAAGATCTGGGAATTGCAGATCCGGTCGATCATGCAGCGATCGTGCGTGATGAGGACGACGGCCCCAGGAAATTCAAGGAGGCTTTCTTCGAGGGTCTCAAGGGTTGGAATGTCGAGATCGTTGGTTGGTTCATCGAGAAGGAGGATATCAGCGCTTTGGAGCATGAGATGCGCGATCGAGATGCGGGCCCTTTCTCCGCCGGAGAGTTTGGCGAGCGGCATATCCAAGATATCAGGAGAAAATAGAAACCGTTTGCACCACCCATTGACATGGATTTTTTGTCCCCGGAACGTGACAAAATCGCCTTCGGGCGAAAGGGCTTCTCGAAGGGTGATATGGAGCGGAAGCTGCATTCTATGCTGATCGAAATAGACGATCTGGAGCTTGTCGGCCTTTTTGATGGTCCCCATGTCGGGAGGAATTTCATCGGCGAGCATCTTGAGCAGGGTGGTTTTGCCCGAACCATTGGGGCCCATGAGGCCGATGCGTGTGCCGGGAGAGAGAATAAAATCGAGATGCTCAAATAAAAGGCGTCCGCCAATGCTTTTGGAAAGATTTTTGGCGGTGAGTAGCTTGCGGGTTTCTCGCTCGCTGGCTGAAAAATCGATGTGCGCCTTTTTCTGACGATTCCTTTCTTCGACTTGGCTAAGGTTTTCCAGGAGCTCATGCGCTTTATCGACGCGGGCTTGCGATTTAGTCGTTCGCGCTTTGGGAGATCTGCGGAGCCAGTCGATCTCTGTGCGGGCTTTGGAAGCGAGAGATCGTTGCTGTTCGAGCTGGCCTTGAAGAAAAGCCTCTTTTTTTTCGAGGAAGAACGAATAAGAACCGTCGATGGAGAGAAGCCCATTGGGGTAGACCGAATTGATCTCGATGATCCGGGTGACCATATTTTGGAGGAAATATCGATCGTGGCTCACCAGGAGGTAGGAGGGGGCCTCTTTGTCAAGAAATTTTTCGAGCCATAAGATCCCTTCGAGGTCGAGATGGTTTGTGGGCTCATCTAATAGGAGCAGGTCGGGTTGTAAGATGAGCTGTTCGGCCAGGCTTAAACGTTTTTTCCATCCCCCCGAAAGGCGAGAAGCTATAGGGTGGGCATCAGTAAATTTAAGTTTATCAAGCCAAGTTTGGACGAGGGCTTCTTTTTCATAGTCGTGTCTTTCATCGTCTTTAAGTGCCTGCAGGAGGATTTCTTGAGGACTGAGATCGGGAAATTCGCAGGTTTGGGGGACGTAGCCCAAGCGCAGGCCTCTTTTTTTGGATAAAATGCCTTCGTCGGGGTTTTCTTCACCAAATAAAATCTTTAATAACGTAGTTTTCCCTGATCCATTGGGGCCCATGAGACCGATACGGTTTTGAGGAAAAATGCTGAAAGATAATTTTTTAAACAGCTCGCGAGGTCCAAAAGACTTCGTGAGATCTTGGGCGGTAAGAAGAGGGGTCATCGGGTCATGATAGCAGTAATCTTATTTAAACCGTGCAATAAGATAGTTTTTGTAGTAAACTACTTTTAGTCGTCACGGATTTAGTGATTTATTTGAGATTTCGCTTAGATTTTCGATCGAAGTCCATATGCAAAGATGCCTATGAACAAGAAGGACGACACATAGACTCGCGAAAAATATGCGAAGTTGCAATAAATAATTAAATTAGGAATGACGGAAAATGACCAATTTTAAAGATCTCGGATTATCTGAAGAGCTCGTAAAGTCTCTCGAGCGTTTGAAAATTACTATCCCTACGCCGATTCAAGCCGCGACAATACCTGTTGCGATCAGCGGACGCGATATTTTAGCTTCCGCCCAAACAGGCTCAGGTAAGACCGTTGCCTATTTAATGCCCCTCCTTATGAAGATGGCGGAAAACGCCCAAGGATGTTCTTTGATCCTGACACCAACGCGTGAACTGGCAGTTCAAGTCGAGCAGATGCTCCGTCAAATTTCTCCCTTAAAGACAGCGCTCCTCATTGGCGGCGCGTCAATGTCTAGACAATTTTCCGACCTGAAAAGAAAACCGCGATTCATCGTCGGTACGCCAGGGCGTATCAATGACCATCTCGAAAGGGGCACTCTTCATTTAGGCGCCACGCGCTTTTTGGTGATCGACGAAGCAGACCGGATGCTCGATATGGGCTTTGGTGTTCAGCTCGATCGCATTGCCGAGTATTTACCTAAAGAGCGGCAGACGCTCATGTTCTCTGCGACGCTTCCACCGAATATTGATAAACTCTCCAAAAAATACTTAAACAATCCCGAGCGTGTAGCGATCAGTCTCGAGACCCAGGCCGCTCCTAAAATTAACCAAGAAATCCTGCACATGAAATCTTCCGAGAAGTTTTCCAAGCTGCAAGATCAGCTCAATGCGCGAGAGGGTTCGGTCATTATTTTTGTAAAAACCAGACGTGGTGCCGAAAGACTATCTCGAGATCTTCAAACATATGGCCACAACTCCGATGCGATCCACGGCGATTTGCAGCAAAGGAAGCGCGATCGCGTGATTCAAGGATTCCGCACCCGCCGGAGCCGGATCCTCGTCGCTACCGACGTTGCAGCTAGGGGCCTCGATATTCCTCACGTGATGCACGTGATCAATTATGACCTGCCCCAAGCCCCCGAAGATTATGTTCACCGCATTGGTCGAACAGGCCGTGCTGGAGCTGTAGGAAATGCCGTCTGTTTCGTTTCGCAAGAAGATGGCGGCAAGTGGAGAGCGATCGCAAGGTTGATCGATCCCACATCTGTAAAAAAAGAATTTAATCAACAGCCGCGATCCCCGAAACCTTCCTTTAAAAAGAGATTTTTTAAAGGCCCTCGCCGTGAAGGGAATGCCAAAAATAAATCTTACCAAGGTCGTGGAGAAAAGCGGTTCCGATCTTAAGGAACTGCCCGAAATTCTGGTAAGGGTAGATTTTTTTCTCGCTTTCGGCTATCCTTACTTCCTTCTTTAGCAAAGAGGTAGGCGGGTAGAAAAGTGAGATAAAGATTTCGTAGCGCCGGCTCCAAGATGCAAGCCTTTCGATGCAGACAACCCCTTATCTTGGGGTTGGCGAAGGAGAAGGGCGACGCAGGTTGGGTTGCCGCCGCAAGAAAGGTCATTTCACTTTTCTATCTGTCTACCGCAAAAAAGGAATGTATGCAAAAAGGCCGAATCAAACATTATCGTTGGGTCGTAGCAAGTCTTATTTTCTTTATCACTCTCGTTAACTTCATCGATCGCTCCGCGATCTCGTTTGTCATCTCTCCTTTAAAACAAGAATTTCATTTCACTGATACACAGTTCGGGATGATTTTATCGGCTTTTGGCCTTGGATATGTTTTACTCACCGCCTTTGGGGGTTGGTTAGTAGATAAATTTGGTTCACGGATGATATGGCCATTGGCCGCCATCACATGGTCCATTTGCGTGGGGTTTCTGGGCTTTGCCGTGGGTTTTTGGAGTTTTATTGGACTGCGCTTTTTGCTCGGGGTCACGGAAGGCCCGCACTTTCCTGCGATGTCGCGCTCTATTAGCGACTGGCTCCCTCCCTCGG
Source organism: uncultured Verrucomicrobiae bacterium (assembly GCA_963813135.1). GTDB lineage: Bacteria > Chlamydiota > Chlamydiia > Chlamydiales > Rhabdochlamydiaceae > SZAS-15. The sequence continues at coordinate 35,001 of CAWEXY010000010.1, forward strand.
AACGGGCAAGAGCATTATCGCTCGGGCTCGTTGCTATTCCCATTTCCTCGGTTGTAGGGGCTCCCATTACTTCCTACCTCGTTGCGGATTTTGGATGGAGAATGATGTTTGTCGCTATTAGCGCTGTAGGAATTATTTGGGCTTTTGCTTGGTATTTTTTATTTCGCGACAAGCCAGAGGACTGTGCATTTGTGGGCGCGGATGAAAAGCAAATGCTTCAGAACGCCCGTCAAGAGCAATCTTCCAAAGATAGTCCTCCTATCGATTGGAGATTTATTTTAACGCACCCAGCCCTGCTCGCCAACAATTTTGCCTATTTCGCATTCGGGTATATGCTCTTTTTTGCAACCCTGTGGCTGCCTGGATATTTTCTGTCTCAGCACGGACTGAACTTAAAAAGTGTAGGGTGGTATCTGACCATTCCTTGGCTCGTCGCTTCTCTTTTCTTGAAAGCCGGGGGTATTATTTCGGATTGGCTCTATAAAAAGACGGGAAGCAGCCGTTTGGCCCGATCTCATTTGATTTGGACCAGCCAGCTACTCGCTGCTGTCTTTTTTGTGATCTTAGGATTTACCCATTCCTTAGGCTATTCCATCCTTTTCCTCAGTTTGGGGCTAGGATTTGGATTCATGACGCAGCCTGCTTTTTTCAGTGTCAATATCGACGTCGCCAAAGAGCGTGCTGGTTCTTCTCAAGGAATAACTTCCGGCTGTCTAGCGTTGGCAGGAATTATTGCCCCCTTGCTGACAGGGTGGCTCATCGATCTGACAGGGAATTTCCAAGGAGCATTTTTGCTCCTCGGCGGTTTGACCGGGCTTTCGGTCATTGCGGTGATCCTCTTCCATCACCCTGATCGCGAGTGGACTCCGACGCCCCTCATAAAATTCAAAGCCTAAAAGAGTTTTAACGTAAGAGTTTTTACGCTCGGGTTGATAGAAATTGTTAGATTTATGTATGATACATGCATTCTCTAACATAATAGGAGGAAGTATGGCAACATCTGTTCAACGCGCCGAACTAAACGTAGCACTAGTTCAACAGCAGGAGAAAGTAGTTCTTCTCACGCGAAAGGTAAATTCATTTGATGCCAAGTTAGGTGAACCTATTTATCCAATAGGTAAAGCTCTACCATGGTCAATTACGCAGATCATTGGTCAGGTCAAATCATTTCGGGATCAGATAAATGAAACGGATAAAAATTGGGCTGAAAAAACAAAAAATATGACAGCTCTGCAGAAGGGCGAGGCAAGCAAAGAATATTGTGACATGAAGGGCAAGCTGGAAGTGCTTATGAAGTTTTATCCTGATGCTGTAGCGAAAGATGCCGCGATACGAGAAGAGTTTATGGTTGCACAATCTGCTTTGAAAATAGAAATAGCAAAATGGGACTTGTTGAAAGCAAAAGCCGCTGAACTAACAAATTAAAATAAACATAAACCCAGGGAGTCTATATGGCTAATCCGGTTGATCTCCAAGCTGCCCAAGCTAGGGTTGCTGCCGCAGAGACTGCGCAAAAAATTGCAATAAGCAATGTAAATAGCGCTAGAACGTATAACGATCTAAGTGTATTTCAAGAAATTCTTACCGGTGCGACTGCTGAGCTGGAGAGTGCAATGAAAGCATTGCTAAGTGCCCAGGCAGTAGCGAATGCAGTTTTGGGAGGGGCTTACGGAGCATATGCTCTGAGTGATCTTAATACCAACCTTGATAATGCAAGTAATAGCTTTAGCTCAAATTCAGACAGATATAGACCTCTTCCATCCAATCAAGAAAGCTCTTTTCCTAACAATCCGTATTCAGCAGCCTCTCCCATGAATCCTACACAGGGGAATAGGAATAATTATTCATCTAGCTCCTCCTCGACCCCTAATTTTCAAAGCAGCAATAAGAATTCTTCTGTTAAACCTATGAATCCGAGTCAGGGAAGTAGTCATGTTAAACCAATGCACCCAACTCAAGGAAGCAGCAATATGAATTCTTCTGCTAAACCTATGAATCCGAATCAGGGGAGCAGCCATGTTAAACCAATGCACCCAACGTATGAAAGTTCTTTCCCGCCTGCCGATGAAATAGAAGCATATACGAAAAAAATCTGCGATCCCCTCGATAACTATGCAGATAGTATTTGCAACCCAAACACAACATCCAATCTACATTCATCAGGTAAACCACCTGTTAATAGTTCTTCTCAAGATCCTACAATGTCGAAAAAATTCAAACCAAGACATACAAACTTAGATGATTTACATGTCGATATCGGTTACCAATAGTTCTAATGGACATTGATGGCCGTCGCTATTAAAATTCTCTTTTTTCGCTTGTCCAACGCTGCTTTAAATGCTAGAAGTGCGAAAAAGGAGCGTCTATGCGACAATTGCGAGCGATTTGTTTATTTTGCTGCCTCTTCTGGAATTTCGTCTCAGCTGAGTCTTATCGTGTTTTAGGGATTGGCGCGGCAGCCGTCGATGTGCTCGTCCAAGTCGATGATGCTTTTTTTACTCAGCATGAGATAGGAGAAAAGGGGGGCTCTAGCCTGTGCGATTTCCAACTGATCGATCGTGTTGTTCAAGCGAGCGGACAAGCTCCTAAAATTGTACCCGGGGGAAGCACGGCCAATACGATGAGAGCTTTAGCGAAGCTAGGGGAGCCGAGCGCTTATTTCAGCCACATCGGAACCGATATGCTGGGGGAGTATTATGGCGAAAACTTGCGCCAATCAGGCGTTGCTGATCGACTATCCCGCAGGTCCGACTTACCCACGGCCCGCATTCTATGCCTCATTACTCCGGATGGCCAAAGGACTTTTCGGGCATTTGATCCTCCCGTTCACGATATTATGCTAAATCCGGACCATTTTGCGGGCGTCTCCTTGGTTCATTTCGAGGCGAGGCAGATAAGGAATGGACTGAGCCTGCAAAGAGCTCTTGAACATGCGTTAGATGCCAAGGCGACAGTTTCTCTGGACCTTTCCTGTTTTGAAATTGTTAGAGAGTATAGAGAGGCATTATTATTTCTGATCTCTGAATACGTCGATATTGTTTTTTGCAATGAGGATGAGTTGAGGGAGCTCGTGGGGCTTTCCGGCGAGGAAGGATGCCGCAAGCTGACTCAAATTTGCCCTATAGCGGTTGTGACGCAAGGCGCTAAAGGGTGTCTGGTCGGCCAAGAGGATGTCATACATTCTATTCCGACCTTTCCAGCCGAGGTTATCGATACGACGGGGGCCGGCGATCTTTTTGCGGCGGGATTTCTCTATGGATATCTTCGCCATTTACCGCTTCCATCGTGCGCACGCATCGGTCATCGCTTAGGGAGCGCTATCGTCGAGGTTATCGGCGCCGAACTTCCCGAGAGTAGATGGGAAGACGTCCGAACCTTAATTCGAATAGAGCAGCCATAGCTCGGGAAGCTTGCTGTAAGCAAAGGAGCGGGCTTTTTCGAGCGTAGGCGCTGCAATCACGCGCAGACGAGACAGCTTAAAGTGAATTCTTCCTTCCCTGTCGATCATGTCAGGATCGATTTCGCACATCCGGTGAACAAGGCTGTTAAAAAAGGAATGGCTGACGGAATAAGGAATATGCCAGATGGCAGACATGGTGCCGACCAACCACTCTGTCAGCTCCTCCTCTCCATAAAAGGGATTGTCGGTGTCGATCATTTCCATGGAGAGGATCTCGAACCCGGCTTCGTTTAGAAGCGAGCTGCACCCTTCGAGAGAGATCATTTTTGTGGCTTCGGGGTTCAGTTTTCTATTCCAAGGAGCTTCGATTTGATAATGGGAGAACATTTCACCGGCGGCTTGGAAAAATGCCGAGTTGCTTCCCGAAGGAATGACCATGGCCAGCTTTCCATCGAGTTTCAGATGAGACCGTAGGTTCTTCAGAGCAGTCAGAGGATCTGCTATCTGGTGAAAAACAGAAAAGGCGCAGATCAAATCGTACTCGCCCGTTATGTCCTCCAATACCGGGGAGTCGATTTTTTTGAACTCGAGACGAGGATAAGCATAAGAGGGGAATTTAAGTTGGGCAAAATCTATCATCGCCAAGGAGATGTCGACGCCGGTCACCGACCCTTTAGGGACTAGCCTTGACAGCTCCGCTGAAATCTTTCCGTCGCCGCATCCAAAATCGAGTATCTTTTCATTTCCTGAAAGCCGGATCTTGCCAAGGACTTCCCATGCCCATTGGCGCTGAAGTTCTGAGTGATGAAAGTAAGCTTTGGCTGCGGATGCCGAGTCCCATCCGAGGTTGAGTTCTTCTATTGGGGTGCAAAAGATGGCCGTGCAGAAGGAAACAAAAGTAAAAAGCAGTTTTTTCATTGTCGACTCCGATGTATGCCGCGAGTGTAAATAATTCTCGCTTTGTCATAAAGAGAACTTTTTGCTATAGCCATGATTTATGGGAAAATCCATCCTTTTAGCCCTTCTGTGGACATTTTGCAGCAGCTTCAATGACAGCACCATTGCAGGTTTTTGGAAAACGATCGATCCCGATACCAAAAAACCGCAGAGCGTTGTGGCGATCTATGAGTATAAAGGCAAGCAATACGGCCGAATTATCGGCACCTATAATAAAAGCGGTGTGATCGATGAAACGATCTATGCTCCGAAGGACCGGGCGCCAGGAATTGTTGGCAACCCTTTCTACTGCGGAATAGACATTATCTGGAATCTTCGCCCCAAGGACGATCGGTTCAGAGGAAAAATATGCAACCCCAAAGAAGGCAAAATCTATGATGCCGAACTATGGGCTGAGGATGGCAATCTCATTGTTCGGGGGATGGTCTGGCTGTTTGGCGCCAATCGCACCTGGCTTCCTTTCCTAGAAAAAGAATTTTCATCCAAGTTTAAAAAACCCGACGTTTCTAAATTCGTCCCTGTCATTCCGCAGCCTAACTAGTCGTCCCTGATTTAGTGCTTTATGGGATGACGCCTTCGACTTTTGATGAGATTTTGAGGCAGCCGAGGAAAGCCATATGCGAAGCTGCATATGGCTGACGAGGTTGACACAAAAGATCGCAAAAGGCGTGGGGCGGCAGACATAAATGACTAAATCTGGGGCGACTAACTAGCGGCTTCGATAGAAGAAGCGTTTGGTGATTTCGACAGCGAGGAAATACAGGGCGACGATCCCGCTTAAAACTCCATAAAACTCTAAGGGCAGCGGAACAAGCTCAAACATCGTTCCCAGCGGCGTATAGGCGAGGAACGGAACCCCGAAGGCAACAATCAAAACAGCTGCGAGCAGGAGACGGCTCGGATGGGAATGAGAAAAGACTTTCCGGGTGCGGATGGCGAGGACGATGAGCGCGGCCGAAGCGACGTTTTCAATAAACCACCCCGATCGAAAAAGCGCGGCGTCGGCCTTGAACCACCACAGAAGGACGCCAAATGTCAAATAATCTGCAGCCGAGTTAAGAAGGGCGAAGACGAACATGAATTTGAGAATGAATTTATGGTCCCACTTAACAGGCCGTTGCAGCCGGTCGGCATCGACGTTGTCGGTAGCGAGCGCCATCTCCGGCAAATCGCTAAAGAAGTTCGTCAGAAGGACTTGCTTGGGAAGCAAGGGCAGGTAGCTCAAGAAAAGGGATACGCCTCCCATGCTGAACATGTTCCCTAAGTTGGCGCTGGTGGCCATATAAACATATTTAAGGGTATTCAAGAATGTGCGGCGCCCTTCTTCGATGCCAGCCTGAAGCACGTTTAAATCTTTTTCCAGGAGAACAATATCGGCGGCTTCCTTGGCAGCATCGGCCCCGCTGTCGACGGCAATGCCGACATCGGCGCTATGGATCGCCGAAACGTCGTTCACGCCGTCGCCCATATAGCCCACCACATGCCCTGATTTACGCAAAGCTAGAATGATGCGCTCTTTTTGATTGGGCTGGATTTCTGCAAAGACATTATGAGAGGTGACGATTTTCAAAAGGGCCGCATCGCTGATGTTTTCCAGCTGGCTGCCTGCGATGCATGACGCATGGGCCACTCCCAGGGCTCCTGCGACAAAAGTGGCGACAGAATGGTTGTCGCCTGTGATGATTTTTAAGTGGACGCCTTTTTTTTGAAGGTTGGCTACGACAGCTGCGATATCGGGTTTGATGGGATCGACAAAGTGGAGAAATCCTAAGAAAATGAGGTTTTTTTCTTCTTCCCCAAGTCCATAAGCTACGGCCAGGGTGCGAGAGCCTTTCGAAGTTTGCTGCTCAAAGTAGGCGTCTATTTGAGCTCGATAGGCAGCTAGCGGAGCCTGTGTACCATCGGGCAGCTCGACCTTGTCGCATATGGATAGTATTTGAGCGGCTGCCCCTTTGGAGATGAGGAGTTTTTTTTCACCGTTTTCGCAGATGATGCTGAGGCGCTTGCGAACAAAGTCGTAGGGGATTTCGTCCACTTTTTTCCACTGGCCGATATCAAAGGAACTGCTTTCGATGACCGCTTTATCGAGGGGGTTGGAATAGCCCGCCTGGAAATGGGAATTGAGAAAGCTATAGAGGGCTAATTTTTCATTCTTTTGCCCATCAAACCCCACGGCCCTGTCCAACTTGACCTTTCCTTCGGTCAGCGTGCCGGTCTTATCTGTGCAAAGAACATTCATTTGCCCAAAATTTTCAATGGAGGCGAGGCGTTTGACGATGACGCGTTTTTGGGCCATTCTCTTAGCGCCATGGGACAAGTTCACCGTGATGATCGCGGGCAAAAGCTGCGGCGTTAACCCGACAGCGATGGCCAAGGCAAAGAGAAACGAATCGATGATGGGTTTCTTCAAGTAAATGTTCACAGCAAAAATAATGATCACGAGCACCATCGTGATTTGGAGGAGTAAATAGCCAAATTTTTTCACTCCCAGCTCAAAAGCTGTTTGCGGCGGGTGGAAGCGGACGTGCTCGGTGATATGGCTGTATTCGGTATTTTGGCCTGTGGCCAAGACCAGGGCCTTCCCTAAGCCGCTGGCGACCATCGTTCCGAGAAATATATTGGCCTCCGTTGTTTTTTCGGCAGGGATACTTTCTCCTGTTAAAGAAGCTTCGTCGACAAAAAAGTGGTTGGCCTCGATGAGCACCGCGTCGGCGGGAATAAGATCGCCGGCGCGCAGGACAATGATGTCGCCTGGAACAATACGGTCATTAGGGATTTCCCTCTCCTGCCCATCCCGCAATACAGCTGTTTTGACTTCCACCATTTGGAGTAATTTTTCTAGGGCGTTCAAAGCGCCTCGTTCCTGATAAAAACCGAGAAGCCCGCTTAAGAAAACGATGCTGAAAATGATGAGGGCGTCAGATTTTCCTCCCAAGAAGAAAGAAAGGAGCGCAGCGCCGATCAAGAGAAGGATCAGCGGGCTCTTAAACTGGGAAAGAAAAAGGGAAAGGCCTTTGCCCTTGCTCGGGGGTTTTAGGGTATTGAGGCCGTAGGCTTCCAGCCGCTTTTCGGCCTCGTCTTGCGCAAGGCCTTGGGGGCTGCTTTGCAAACGTTGATAGAGTTGGTCAGCGGATTGCTTTTTTTCCATCTCTCATGTTATAGCATAGAGTATTTTAAGGAACCTCTTGGAAATTTCTTTGTTGGGGATTTTTTGATCGATAGAACAATCCAACGAATGAATTTCCCAGAGGTTCCTAAGGAGCTTCTATGATTTACCGATCGATGGCCTCGCTACTGCTTCTGTTTTGTTTCTTCTCTCAGTTAAATGCCGAATGCGCTTGCAAGCAAAAAAAGGGCGTTGCGCCGCCGCCCCCGCCGGCTTTCATGGAAGAGCTCCAAACAGCGATTTCTTTGGCGAAAGAAGCCGGCCGCGCGATTTGGACTCAGAGAAATTCAAGACCAAGGGAAACCATGTATGCGGTCTTGAATGAAAAATTTCCGAGTCACGCCTGGATGATCAACAAGCTGAAGGAGCAGGGAAATGATTTTGGCGTCCAAATTGGATTGTCTCAAGAGGGGCAAGCTGTGCTAGGGGTCAATTATTTTCCGGCGTACGATACTCTCTACTGGGCTGTGAAAGGCCAGGGCGCTTACAGACAAGTCGGAGATGGGCCTCAAGAAAGGCTGCGGCTTTCGTCTTCGAACGCCGAGGTTCCTATGCCCGCTCCCTCCGTGCAAAATGCGGCGCTGGCCATCTGCCGTATTGCAGAAGGCTCATCTAATAACGTCTACTTTTCCAAAGAAGGAGAGCTAGAAGATTTTCTTTCCGTCGATATCCTTCTGAAGGAAGCGGGAGGGAGTATCACAGACTGGCAAGGGCGCCCCATCAACTATCGGCATCGCGGCTTTGAGGGAATCATCGCTTGCAGCAATCGCCGCCTCCATCAGAAAATTTTAGCGGACTTACCCAAATGAATACCGTCTTTCCTCTCATCCGTTTGCGAAGGCTGCGCCACCATCCATTGGTGCGGCAGCTCATCCGGGAAACCGATCTTCATCTGAAAGATCTCATTTTGCCGCTGTTCATTAAAGGCAAAGAAGGCGATCCCAAGGCTGTCGTGTCGATGCCCGGGCATTATCAAATCCCCTTGAGCGCCCTTCCCCAAGAAATTGAAGAGATCTTGGGTTTAGGAATTTCCTCCGTCATTCTTTTTGGGGTGCCTGAGCATAAAGATCCGCTCGGGACCGATTCTTACTCTGATACGGGGATCATCCAAGAAGCGATCCGCACCATTCGCGGGGTGACTTCGAAGCTGCTCATCATCACGGATGTTTGTTTCTGTGAATATACCGACAATGGCCACTGTGGAATATGGAAAAATAACGATGTTGATAATGACATGACGCTGGAGCTTCTTGCACGGCAGGCGGTCTCTCATGCGCAGGCAGGCGCTGATGTTGTGGCCCCTAGCGGAATGATCGATGGGGCTGTCCAGGCTATCCGCGCAGGTCTCGATGGCGCGGGGTTTGCCCATATTCCGATCATGAGCTATTCGGTCAAATACCAATCCTGTCTCTATGGCCCCTTTCGCGCTGCGACCGAAGGAGCCCCAACTTTTGGAGACCGCAGCTCCCACCAAATGGACACGGCCAATGCCCGGGAAGCTCTGCGTGAAGCCGAACTGGACGTGAGCGAGGGGGCCGATATGCTGATGGTCAAACCGGCCCATACTTATCTGGATGTGATTTATCGTTTGAAACAAGCCTATCCGCATCTTCCGCTCGGCGCCTATCATCCGAGTGGGGAGTTTTGTATGATTAAGGCAGCGGCCGATAAGGGATGGCTCGATGAAAAAAAGGCCGTCTTTGAAATCTTACGCAGCATTCGAAGGGCCGGCGCCGATTTTATCATCACGTACTATACGAAAGAAGTTGCTAAATGGGGCTTGTTGTGACGGAGCCCAAGCTATGGGATGCCCCTAAAAATATTGACTTTTCTTTGCTGCTTATGAAAAGATTGCATAAATAATTTTAGGGGGTGTCAAATGCAAGGCGAAATCATAAAAAAGTTACAAAGTCGTTTTGATTCCTTGGTGCAAAGTATTCCAGGAGAAGAAATTGAATTCTGGTTTGCACGAGATCTCCAAGAACCTCTTGGATATTTGCGCTGGGAGAATTTTATGGTAGCTATCGAACGGGCTATAGAATCCTGTCAGACAACGGGTTATGACCCAGATGACCATTTTCGTGGCGTCACGAAAATGGTATCCCTGGGCAGTGGAGCCGAGCGATATGTCGAAGACTTCATGCTCACTCGTTATGCGTGTTATCTCATTGCTCAAAATGGCGATCCTCGCAAAGAGCCCATTGCCTTTGCACAGAGTTATTTTGCTGTTCAAACACGCAAACAGGAACTGATAGAAGAGCGTATGCGTCTCCAGGATAGACTGGAAGTGCGTGAGAAACTAAGAGAGTCAGAAAAAACACTTTCTCAGAATATCTATGAACGTGGCGTGGATGATGCGGGCTTTGCTCGTATCCGCTCTAAGGGAGATGAGGCTCTTTTTGGCGGATATTCAACGCAGGCCATGAAAAGCAAATATGGGATCACGGGGAGCCGTCCATTGGCGGATTTTCTGCCGACGTTGACTATCGCTGCTAAGAATTTAGCAACAGAGATGACCAATCACAATGTGATACAGGAAGATCTGCAGGGAGAGGGTGCAATAGCCGGGGAACATGTTCAAAATAACCTAAGTGTACGCGATATGCTAGGGGCTCGAGGTATTAAGCCGGAGAATTTGCCCCCTGAAGAGGATGTCTTGAAGCTTGAACGGCGTGTGAAATCCGAAGAGAAAAAACTGGTCAAACAATCTGGTACGTTATCTAAAGTCAAGTAAAAGATTGTGCATATGCGCATACTAATAAATCAACTACAATAGGGCAGCAACTGTCCCATGGCAGCCTGTGATTTTTTCTGTGCGCCCAGTTTTCTTCTCGCGGCGGTAGGAGAAAAAATCTTGGGGGGTGGCAAAGGTATCGATTTCAGCGATTTGGATGTGATGGGGCAGAATGCCGCAGGCTTGCAGCTGATGGCGGGCAATGGCCCATAGGTTGAAATACGTGTCTTTAACTTGAAAAGACCAAAATTCTTCGGGGAGCTCCTTGCGAAAGTGGATGAACTCGGAATTTTCCGGCCCCAGGCTCGGCGATACTCCCACGAGGAGGTCTTCGGGTTTAGAGTGGAAGGCGTGGCGCATTTTATTGACGATTTCTTGATAAATATTTTTAACTTGCCCCCGCCATCCTGCATGGACATTGGCGATGGCATGGTGGATGGGATCATAGAAGATGGCCGCTTGGCAATCGGCATGGGCGATCACGAGTCCCCAATTTTTTTGATTTGTGAAGAGCCCGTCGCATTCGGAAAATTGTTCTTTGGGCTCTAGCACATGCTGCACCTCATGGCCATGAACCTGATCGGCTGTTATCAGGCGCTCGACATTTAAACTATGATGAATACGCCGGAGATTTTCTTGGACATTAAGAAGGTTATCGCCTGTGCCGGTAACGACATTGAGCGAAGAATAGCTTCCTGTGCTCACACCGCCATGGCGCAAAAAAACGCCATGGGTGAGATGGGCTTCTTGGGAAAAGAGCTCAAACTCGAGCCATTCGATATTGCCGTTATTTCTGCGGATCATCTATTCTACATGCTAAGATATCTAGCAAAATGAAAGAAACTACTTTTTCGATCTATGCTTGTGAAAGGGATTGCCTTAAACCGTCTCAAATCGATGAGATATTAGATAGAGGCCATGATCTCTTATCCGGAACTGATCTCGTGAACACGTTATCGGGCGGCGGCAGCCTCTTTTTCCCTCATACTTCTATTTTAAAATGCGGCGATCAGATCGCAGCCGCTGCGCTGGCAAGCTTGCTGGCTTGCCAAAGAAGCGGAAAAAATCAAGTCCTAGCTCTAGGGGTTCTGCACGGTTATAATAATCCTCTTTTTTCTATTTACTCTAGAGAGCTGGAGGGGAAGGACATATCAGGCGATCCCCTTCGAAGGATTTTTGGCCCAGGACTGCCCTTCGAAGAGCTGATTTCAGAAGAATATTCTTTAGAGAGTTATTTTTTTCTTTTGCAGCATGCGGCCCAGCGGCTGAATATGGACATGCCTAAAGTCGTTTCTCGTTATCCTGTTTGTATTTGCGGCGATCCCGCAAGCCTGCCGGGAATAGAAGAGCTTAAACAAAGGGCTAAAGAATCGATCGTGGTTGCTACGGCCGATCTTTACCATCACGGAAGGGCTTACGGCTTATCTCCTGAGCAATCGATGCCTATTTCTCCTGCTGCATATGATTTGGCAGCCCAGGTTATTGAAGGGGGATTGCGCCTGCTGGCTGAGGACGATTTAAAAGCTATTCTGAAATATTGCTGGGATACTTTAAGCGATGCACGGGATGTTGCTCAAATGCTCCGTTTTCTTCTCGGGCCTTTAGAGGGATATATTCGAGATTTGACGCTGGTCGATATCGAGTATCTATATGACGGCAACCCCAAGCCTAGCTGGGTTGCGGCGTCGTTAGTTGAGCTGAAGAAGGTATAGATTATTGAGCGTATTTTTCTGCATAAGCTTGGTACTGTGCGTCATAGTACTCTTCCAGCTCGGGGAATTTGTGGAGATAGTTTCTAAACTCTTCCTTAATATTCGGGAAGTGTTCAGGTGTTCTTAAAGAGAAACGGCCGACATCGATTTGGACCGCTTTATTATTGATGAAAGCAAAATTTTTATTGAAATTGGGATCGCTATCATGGATTCCCTTCTTACAGCGAACGTATTGCAGGTCGAGCAGGGAGTCAATGGCCGCTTTAGCAGAGGCGATATCGCCGCGCGCCATGTGGTTGTCAATGGTTGGGAAAACCATATCGGCCATGTCTTGCAAGACAAACTCAAAGTCATGCAGGTCCACTTTATACTCAATATTAGATTTGTCGATGAGGGTGATATTGTGGTGAAAATCGTCGTTGGTATTGAGGTGCACAAAATGAAGGCCTGTCTCTTTTTGGAGACGGTCAAATGCGATTTTGTAGCTGTTAAAGTCGCGGTCTAAAGAGTGTTCTTTGTGCCCAATTTTCTTTGTCCGATAGGATAGCATGGGAGGAACTAGGTAGCGGATCCATCGAGGTACGGTATAGCGGTGCTGTTTTACAATTTTTAGGACATATTTGTTGTCTTCGCTAAAAAAAACATAGATCTGATTTCCGCAGCCGATATATTTAAAATTTCGATTTAAGATGGAATGGATGTTGGACTCTTCCTGGCTGGAGATGGGATGGACGTCCCATTTATGATTATAGGCATGGTGGGGGAGCATATTGTCCAAGCTCAATTGCTTTGTCTGGTGATGATCGCCGATCGTAATGAAATAGAGGCCATAAGCTAGAACTAAAAGAGAACCAATGAAGAGTGTTTTTTTCATAATAGCAGCAAATGATACCAACTTAAGTGGATCTTTGTCAATCCCCTCTTGACTAATGCTCCTCGAGGCGCTAGAAAGAAAAAATTAGGAGGCTATCATATGGTCATTTTATGTGTGCTGTTTTTTGTTCTCGCGGTGATTTTGGGGATATTTGCCTTAAAAAAGGGGCCCAAAACACCCGGTAAGCAAATCGCGAAAACTTTATTTTATATTTTTGTCGTGCTTTTTGTGATCATGCTTGCGCTCATTCTGGTGCAGATGTTTTTCCATCCCAAAGTCGATGTGAACGTTAAAGGTTTATTCCCTAAATCATAGTATGGAAAAAGATGTCATCATCGTCACAGGAAGCTGCGGACGTATTGGCTCAGCCGTAGTTAAGCGGCTGGGCCAAAAATACCGCGTTGTGGGATTCGAGCTTTTAAAAGCGATTTACGCCTCTAGCAACGAGGAGCTCGTTCCAGTGGACCTGGCGTCGGATGAAAGTGTTCATCAAGCGTTCACCCACATCCGTTACTTCTACGGCAGCCGGATCGCCTCGGTCATTCATTTGGCCGCCTATTACAGCTTCGATCAGCAGCATTCGCCCCTTTATGAAAAAGTGACGGTGGAAGGGACGAAGCGCCTTCTTAAAGCGCTGCAGGCGTTTGAGGTGGAGCAATTTCTCTTCTCGAGCACGATGCTCGTCCATGCTCCGACAAAGCCGGGCCAAAAAATCACGGAAGAATCTCTTGTCAAGCCCAAATGGGATTATCCGCTTTCTAAAGTTCACACGGAAGAAGCGATCCATGAGCTGCGCGGAAAAATTCCCTCGGTGATTTTGCGGATCGCCGGCGTGTATGATGATAAGTGCCATTCGATACCGATCAGCCACCAGATCCAGCGCATTTACGAAAAACAGCTTGAGAGCCGGCTTTTTTCAGGGGACATTTCGCATGGGGCTGCATTTCTCCACATGGACGATCTTGTCGATGCGATCGAACAGGCGGTCGACCAAAGAAAAAAATTGCCGCCCGAACTGCCGCTCCTGATCGGCGAGCCCAAGACGCTCAGTTATGATCAGCTCCAGCGCCAAATCAGCCGTCTCCTCTACAACAAAGAGATCCATACTTTTTCGATCCCCAAGCCTTTAGCGAAGATCGGATCTGCGATCCAGTGCCATCTGCCTTTCATCAAGCCGCCTTTTATCAAGCCTTGGATGATTGCGCTTGCCGACGATCATTACGAACTCGACATCCGCAAGGCCAAGGAAATTCTGGGATGGCAGCCTAAGCGATCGCTCGAAGAGACGCTGCCCAAAATGATCGCCGATCTCAAGAAAGACCCAAAGAAGTGGTACGCCGATAACCAACTAAAATGATATGTGGACGTCGTTTGCTCTGATTTTCTTAGGACTTTGGCAGTGGGCCGCTCCCTATACGTTCGGCTATGTCGACCATACCCATTTATTCACAGGCGCTCTTCTGATTATCGGGGGCTTTTATTTACGCCGGAGGCAAACGCTGGGCATCGCTTGGGCCATCGCTTTTGTCGGGCTGTGGCTGCAGCTGGCGCCCCTCATTTTTTGGGCGAAAGCCCCTGCGGCTTATCTGAATGACACGCTCATCGGGTTTCTCGTTATTTTATGTTCGATCATCCTGCCCAGCCACGCCGAAAAGGAGGCATCCGCGCTTCCTCCCGGGTGGTCGTATAACCCTTCGACATGGCCTTCGCGCATCTTGATCGCTTTTTTTGCTTGCGCGGGATGGTTCATTTCGCGCTATCTTGCCGTCTATCAGCTCGGGTACATCGATACGATGTGGGACCCCTTTTTTGGAAATGGCACGGTCAACGTCATCACATCAGATGTTTCACGGGCATTCCCCATTTCCGACGCAGGGCTTGGAGCTGCGAGCTACACCATAGAGCTTCTTCTGGCCTGCTATGGCGGACCTATGCGGTGGCGCCGCACGCCCTGGCTGGTGATCATTTACGGAATTCTCGTCGTTCCTGTCAGCTTGGTGAGTATTGGCCTGATCATCTTGCAGCCTGTGGCGGTCGGCTCTTGGTGCACCTTGTGCCTCATGACGGCGGTGTGCATGCTCCTCATGGCGACGCTGGCGGTAGGGGAGCTCGCCCTTGTTTTGCAAATGTTTGCCAAAGCAAGGCGGCAAAAAATGGCTCTTTTGCCTCTTTTTTGGAAGGGGTTCAATGTCGAGCTTAAAAAAGACAATCGCTCAACGTCAGCTTGGACGGGCATAACACCGACTTGGCGCCTTCTCGCGAGCGCCGCCTTGGGAGCGGTCTTGATGTTTGGGGATGCGCTCAAAGATCTAGATCCTGTCTTAGGCGCCTTTACGATTGTAATCTCTGTCATCGCGATGGCAGAGCCTATCCGGTCGTGGCGTTATGCCAATGCCGCATGGGGATGCCTTCTGATGCTGGCCCTGATTTGGTTTTATCCAACGCTTCCGCTCTTTACTCTGCTGGCTCATGCCGGCGTAGGAGTGCTCCTCGTCATCCTTAATTTGACCCCAGGACGCCTTCGGGAGTCTTGTCATTTTAATGGCCGCCTCTTAGAATAATCGGCATGCTAGATATTTTAAGCGGCACTCCTTGGTGGGTTTACATATTATTCTTTTTGCTCCTAGGGATTGGTCTCAAGGCCCGCAAGCCCCAAGTTTTGTCCCTCAAGAAAGTTTTTATTCTGCCGATTGCTTTTACCGTGTGGTCTCTTTACAGCGTTTTTACATCGTTGAACGTTTTTTTCGATATTTTCATCTGGCTGCCGTTTCTTGCCGCGGGTGGAATATTTGGCTGGATTCTCTATCGCAATGTCAAAATTCGAGCAGATCGGAAAAAGCATCTCATCGAACTGCCCGGGACTTGGGCTACATTGGCCCTTATTCTTATTATTTTCGCCACTAAATATACCTTTGGCTACCTCTATTCGCGATATCCTGAGACACAGAAGGATGTTTTTGTTTATACGCTCGATATGGTCACATCGGGGGCTATCACAGGCATGTTCGCCGGAAGAGCATTGTTATTAGTGCAGAAATTTCTCCGCTCCCCGCATGTCGACTTAGTGGAAACTTAGGCGGCTTTCCCAGGCTTGGGAGATCCCTTTTCATTTTGCCGGCGTGTCACGGCCCATTGACGAAAAGGTCTTTCTAAGCGAAGCCAGAACTCCGGAGTGGTTTCAAAGGCGGAAGCTAAGAGGGCTGCGTCCTCTTCATTGATCCCTTCCTTTCCTTTCAAAAGATCTTCGACTTTTTTCTCGGCCCAATGGAGTTTTTCTGCTACTTGCTGGACAGACATGCCCATCGGCGCCATAAAATCTTCTTTGAGAATTTCCCCTGGAGCATTTGGTCTGCGGCGTTTAGGCATTTATCCTCTAATAGCAACATCTTCGGCGTTATTGTCATTCCATCGAAAGCAGAGCCGAAAATTTCCTGCTATGGGAATGCTATAAGAGTCATGGACATCTTTTTTAAAGCCGCCGCCGCGATGGGAGGGGATCGTTTGAAGGCTGTCTAGGGTATCTATCACATTGAGCAGGTCCAACTTGCGCTCGGCAATTTTGACGATCGAAGAGGAAAACTTTTTCCTCTGAGCGTGGGTGTAGATTCCTTCGAAAATTTCCTCGGTCAGCGCATCGGCGAAAGATTTGATCATATTTTGTGGGTATACAGGTAGTTATTTTTTGAATCAAGCGCCTACTAATGTTTTGCCGAAATATTTTGTTTTCTTTAGTGTGTGAAATATGAAGGATCCTTTCAATGCACGCAAAACTCTTCCCGGCAATCGGGTTTATTATTCGCTGCCTGCCCTCGAGGAACAGGGCATAGGTAAAATCTCGCGGCTTCCCATTTCGATCCGGATCATGCTCGAATCGCTGCTGCGCAATTGCGATGGCCATCGGGTAACGGAAGAGGATGTGAAGCGCCTGGCGAAGTGGAGCCCTAAAAAAAATCCTGACGTCGATGTTCCATTTGTGGTCGCGCGCGTGATCCTCCAAGACTTTACCGGCGTTCCTCTTCTCGTTGACCTGGCGGCGATGCGCGATGCTGTCGCTGCGAAGGGCCAAAAATCCTCTCTCATCGAACCGGGAGTTCCTGTCGATTTAGTGGTCGACCACTCGGTGCAGGTGGACCGGGCGGGGACAAAAGACGCCTACATGTTCAATCTCAAACTCGAGTTTGAGCGCAATCTTGAGAGATATGCTTTCTTAAAATGGGGGCAGGACGCGTTTGAGACATTCAAAGTCGTTCCTCCGGGCATCGGGATCGTTCACCAAGTGAATTTAGAGCAAATTGCCAAGGTCGTTGTCTTTCAAGACGGGATGCTTTTCCCTGACACGCTGGTGGGGACGGATTCTCACACGACGATGATCAATGGCCTGGGTGTTTTAGGATGGGGCGTGGGGGGGATCGAGGCCGAAGCTGCGATGCTCGGCCAGCCTTACTTTTTCCAAATGCCCGAAGTCATCGGATTTCATCTGTCTGGAAAGCTTCAAGAAGGAGTGACCGCGACAGATTTAACCTTGAGGATCACCGAGATCCTGCGCAAAGAAAAAGTCGTAGGCAAGTTTGTCGAATTTTTTGGCGAGGGCGCAGCCAGCCTTAGCGTTGCGGACCGCGCGACCATTGGGAATATGGCCCCCGAGTATGGAGCGACCGTCGGCTTTTTCCCTGTCGATGACAAGACCCTCGATTATCTGAAAAAAAGCGGCCGCGCGCAGCCGGAAATCGCACAGGTGAAGGAGTATTTCGAGGCGCAAAAAATGTTTGGGATCCCGCGCAAAGGCGACGTCGATTTTACAAAGGTCTTAGAACTCGACCTTCAGACGGTTGTCCCCTGTGTCTCGGGCCCGAAAAGGCCTCAAGACCGGATCGATCTTCCGGACCTTAAGCAGCAGTTTGAAACGCTTTTAAAAAAGCCTGTTGCGGACGGAGGCTATGGGAAAATCGATAAAGAGCTTGGGCGCCATGTCGGCGTGCATAGCGATGGGATTTTCTCTTTGGAATCCCCTCATGTGAGCGGCGGAACGTCAGTCCTCAATGGGAAAGGAGAAGTCCCGGGCCGGAACGAAGCAGAGATGGTGGCGAACAGGCCGCTCAATGCTCCGGCCATTAATCCCGGTTATAGCGAGCATAAGCATTTTGATATCGCGCTTAAACACGGCTCGGTGGTCATCGCCGCTATCACCAGCTGCACCAATACGAGCAATCCCAGCGTCATGATCGGGGCGGGGCTTCTTGCAAAAAGGGCCGTAGAGAAAGGCCTGAAAGTCAATCCCAGGGTCAAGACGAGCCTGGCGCCGGGCTCGCGCGTTGTCACCGACTACCTAGAAAAAACTGGCCTGCAAAAGTATCTCGACCAACTCGGGTTCGAACTTGTCGCTTATGGGTGTACGACCTGCATTGGCAATAGCGGGCCGCTCGACGAGAAGATAGAACAGGCGATCAAAGATTACGAACTCGTTACGGCGAGCGTTCTTAGCGGCAACCGCAATTTTGAGGCGCGCATCCATGGCTCCGTTCGAGCGAACTTTTTGATGTCGCCGCCTCTCGTCGTCGCTTTTGCGATTGCCGGAAGGGTCGATATCGATCTCGTCGATGAACCGCTAGGTTTCGGAAAAGATGGCAAGCCCGTATTCCTAGGCGAGATTTGGCCTTCGTCGGAGGAAATCGCCGAAGAAATGTCAAAAATTACCCCGGAGATGTTCAAAAAAAGATACGCCCACATCCTCGATGATAATCCTCTCTGGAAAGAGGTGAAGACAAAAGGCGGCCTGCAGTATCAGTGGGACCCGAAGAGCACCTACATCCGCTGCCCGCCGTATTTTTCTAACTTTGACCTCAAAGCCCCTCCGCTGCCCGCGCTGCAAGGAATGCGGGCGCTGGCGATCTTTGGCGATTCGATCACAACCGACCATATTTCTCCCGCCGGAGCGTTTAAAGCAGATACCCCTGCCGGAAAATATCTCATTTCCTGCGGTATCAGGCCTGAAGATTTCAACAGCTATGGAAGCCGCCGCGGCAATCACGAGGTGATGATGCGCGGCACCTTTGCCAATGTGCGCATCCGCAACAAAATGGCCGAGGGCAGGGAGGGCGGCCTGACAAAAATCGAAGGAAAAATCATGCCGATCTTTGATGCCTGTGAAATCTATCAAAAGAAAAATATCCCTCTCATTATTTTTGCTGGAAAGGATTATGGAATGGGAAGTTCGAGAGATTGGGCAGCTAAAGGCACGGCGCTTTTGGGCGTGCGCGCTGTAGTAGCCAGCAGCTTCGAACGCATCCACCGCAGCAACCTCGTCGGCATGGGCGTTCTCCCTCTTGAGTTTCAAGAAGGGGAATGGGCCGAGACTCTGGGTATTACCGGAGACGAGATATTTTCTTTGAAAGGCCTTGAAAAAGGGATAACTCCAAGGCAAGAAGTGATTTTACAGATAGGGCAAAATAAAACGGCCAAACTAAAACTGCGCCTCGATTCACCCATCGAAATAGCCTATTATCAAAGCGGCGGCATTCTTCCCTTCGTGTTGAGACAACTTTTGCATGTGGAAAAATAAGGATATTGCTAACCTGTCTCTCATGTTAGAGAGATGGGTTCCGCGATTTTTTTTCATTCTACTTCTTTGCATCCCTTTCACCCGGCGGTTCAGCAAAATATTTAGATCCTTTTTTGAATCTATCATCCCTTCGGACCTCAGCCTTCCATCTACCTTTGATTGGCATCAAGGCATGTACATCGCAGATTTTCCTTTTTTATTTTTAATGCTCGGACTGATTTTTTTGGGAAGGTTCAGCTGGCGGCTGTGGACCGCAGGCTCCAGTCAGCGGTTCTTAAGCTTGTTTTTGACGACCGTTTTCCTATCGATCCTTTTTTCTTCGACCCCGGCTTATCTCATCCATTATTTTCGATTTATTCATCTGCTCCTTCCTTGCATGCTCTTTTATTTTTTGAGCGAGGGGAAGATTTTAGGGGACCGCAAAGCGCTTCTTTCCCAAGCTGCTAAAGTCATCGTCATCATGGCCGTTTTTGAATCCCTCGTCTGCGTCGGGCAATATTTTTCACAGCAATCCGTCGGATTAAAATATTTTGGCGAGCCCCCTCTTACCTCCCGCCATGTGGCTGCTCCCTCGATCGTCGTCTCCGATGGGTCTCTGACTATTTTTGACCATTGGCTAGGGGAGTCAAAAGGACCAAAAGCGATTATCCGTGCGGTAGGAACTCTTTATCACCCCAATATCTGCGGCGGATTTTTGGTCTTTGGCCTTCTCTTCTCCTATATGTTATTTTTAAAAGCAGATCGCAAACGATGGATCAGCCTTGCGATATTTCTGCAGGTATTAGCCCTCTTTCTCACTTTTTCTCGGGCCGCCCTTTACGCCTGGGTGATGGCAACCGCGCTTTGGTTTTTCTTTTTAAAGCTCAAGGAAAAAAAATTAGCGTTTCTTCTGCCTGCCTGCGCGATTTTTTGCCTCATTCTTTTCTATCCTCAACTAGCAGATAGGGGAGGAGTCGTTTCCTATACTGAGACGGCGCGCAGTTCCGACCTTGCCAGGTTAGAATATCAAAGGATTGCAGGGACGATTATGAGGGATCATCCTTTGCTGGGAATCGGGTTCGATCATTATTTGATGGATGGTTATTATTATGTTAAAAGATTAGGGTTCGACAGCGTTTACTTGTTTAATTTTGTTCATAATATATTTCTTTTCATCGGAGCTGAAAATGGCTTTCTAGGCTTAGGGTTTTTCTTAGCATTCATTGGAACCGTCATCAAACAAGGCTGGTCTGCAAGAAAAGAAACTGAAGGCGCCACGCTGATGGCGCTTTTCCTCTGCTTCATTTTCTTAGGGAGTTGCGATATCTACTTATTCATGTCGCAGATTGGGCGCTGGATGCTTTTCTTTACTGCTGGCGGCTTAATATCACTTGCGCCCAAGCCAGCCGCCGCCCGCGTTATTGTTGTTGTTCCCTGATCCGGATGGAGGAGGCGTCTCGTTTTCAACCATCTCCCAACCCTCATCAGCCGGGGTTTTTCCTTCTACTATAGTCCAATCTTGCATCAGTGGATCCGGGGTAGGGGCCTTTTCAATGGTGACAGCTCCAGTGAAATCGTAGGGCGGTCCAGCATTATTATTGTTGGGGTTGCTCACGTCAACCGCCGGCGGTGCAATGTTTGCCTCATTATTAACTTGAGGCGGCTGCGCGTTATTTACAGGGGGCTGCAAGCTGTTGTTTTCGCTGGCAGGGACTGTCCAAGGGCCTCCCCACGCCTCTCCCCAGAAGAAGTACTGATCAGGGCTTAGGAGGTGAAAATCCTGAGTATGCGTCTCGCCGGGGTTCGTGATGATCGGTTCAAATGGGTGAATATTGGTAAGGACGGGATATTCCCCGGGTGTTAATGCCGGGATTAGCAAATCATCAATTTGGAGGTCGGAGCCCGAACTGGCCAAGCGTTGCCCGTCTTTCAAGATAATTCCTTCGTCCATGTTGCGCGGAGTTCCATCCCCTTTGAAAACGTAAATAATATCATTTTCTGCTGAATGTATTTCCGCGTCTTTTAGGGAGGAAAAAGGAGATTCAAAAGTGCCATTTCCGCCAGGAGATGCCAAGTTGTTTACGAAGAAGACGCGTGTCGAATCGCCATCTACTTCTCTATACCAAGCGACTTCCCGAGTTTTTTGATGCAGCGGTATGATCTCATTGCGATAGATCGGGGTATCGTAGAGCCTTCGCTGCGCTGGTTTCTCTTTTTTTCTGCCCAGGGGAATATTGAAAGCAAGATAGCCCTGTACTTTGGTATCGAAAATTTTATCATAGGAGATAGAGGCGCCTAGCGAGACATAGCGGTGTATATCGATATCGCAGTGCGCTTTTCCGCCAACCGCATTTCCGAGTTGATGGCCGCGCACCTCGCGTCCAAAGAGATAATACGGTCCCGCTCCCAGATAAATCCAAGATTTAATAGGTCCGCCCACTTCTAAATCTATCGCAGGAAGGGCTGCGATCAATTTTTGCTTTTCCAAGATCTGAGTGCCTTGAAAACGAAGGAAATGTTCCGTTTTATAGTCTATCTCGCTGCCCACCGGCACATATCCATTTAGCCGAACGTCGACACATTGGCTTAAAAACTCCAATCCTCCGCCGACTTGATTAGTGTGCAGGTGCTTGCTTTCTCGAAAGTCGTAATAGAAATTGCCGCCCAGCAAATATTTCCCCCCATAAATAGACCGGCGCGCTCCGATCCCTAAGTTAGAGGCAAACCTGGCGTCATTGAAAATATGGCCCCTGGCGTTCAGGATGAACTGCGATAGCTCCCCGATATGGGAAATCGTATAATCAACCGTCGAATATCCTTTATTGTAACCGATGCCGCCCGATTCCCGATGGCGGACTTGTAGCTTGGATTCAGCGGCGCTTAAGGCGCTGGCTGTCAGAAGGAGTAGGGAGGCTGTAATTTTTCTCATAAGAGCCAATCGACGATTTTGGGGTAGAAGCCCGCTGATACGAGAAGACATACCCGATAGGGTAGGCGACGAGGAGAGGCTGCCTAAGTAACGGCCTAGTCGCGACAGGCCCCAAAAGGGCGGTTTTAACGAGGGTCGGGAGTTTTGTAACTGGCTCATAATTCCTGTTTATCTCAACTTGCACGAAAATGCCAACAAAATTTATACATCCATAGTATGCTGGATAAATTTGTGAATGGGTTCATCTACTTTGGCTTGCCCGTCGTGGCCGCCTACCATGCCCTTACGGGTAATATTTTTCTGAACGTCGCGGCAAATGATGCCAAGGGCCTCGAATATTTAGGAAACATCACGCTCGCCCCTGTACAATACCTCCTCAACGGAAAAGTGGCAATCCGAGAAGGGGATGCCTACACCCTCGAGCAAAAGTTTGATTATCACTCCCATCTTCCCCTCAAGAGCACCTTATCGGCCCTCTCTCTCCCGTTAACTCTGCCCGTCGGTGTGATCCTCAAGGGCGTTTCCTACCTTTCCGAAGAGACCCGCTTGCACCATTCCCAGATTCTTCAGGCCCAAAATTCCCTCATCGTGAAATCCAACCTTAATTATTACCGCTCTGTAGGGCTGCCCATTTTA
The DNA here is from genome assembly GCA_963813135.1 of uncultured Verrucomicrobiae bacterium. Classification (GTDB taxonomy): domain Bacteria; phylum Chlamydiota; class Chlamydiia; order Chlamydiales; family Rhabdochlamydiaceae; genus SZAS-15. The sequence goes on from CAWEXY010000010.1 coordinate 57,947, forward strand.
GAAGAAGCTCCTCCGATAGATCCGCCCGAGCATAAACGCCGCCCCGGCGATGAAAATAACCTCGCTTCGGAAAAAGCCCTTCTCCGTGAAATAGTCCAAGCGCTCAAAGCCAACAGCATTCCTTTTTGGCTCGATTGCGGCTCTTGCCTCGGAGCCTATCGTTATGGAGGATCAATTCCGTGGGACTGGGATATCGATGTCGCCATCTTAGAGAAAGACCACGACAACGTACTCCATGCCCTCAACAGCCTTGATCCTTCGAAGTATCAAGTGCAAGACTGGTCGAACCGCATTCGTCCCAAGACGTACATTCGCGTCTACAATCGCGAAACCAGAAACCACCTCGATCTTTATCATTTTGCCATCGATCCTAAAACAAGGACTCTGTCTTCGATTCTTTCCAATGAAGAGAGCTCCTTTATGGTCGAGTCTTGGAAAATCAGGGAGAGGCGTTTTACAGTTCCAACAGCATATGAGATCATCTTTCCGCTCCGCAAAGCCTCATTTGACGGCATAGAGGTCTATCTTCCCAACCAGACCAAGAAATATCTCCAGCAACGCTACGGAGAAAACATTGGCCCCGTGCGCGTCTACAACGAAACGACAGGCATCTACGAAAAAGACGAGAGCCATCCCTACTGGCAGCTTCCCCACGCCAGCGGCTAATCCATACCTTCGAGCAATCATGTACCGGGCTTTGACGAGCCCGAATGAAGTCTTTAATTGCCCTCAATGCAAAATTTATTTAAAATCATAGGCGATGATCAATCCCTATAATGAATTTTTAAAGCAATTTTTTAACTCTTACAACGACGATAAAAGCCGGCTTCGCCGGCTCAACCGTTTAATTTACGAAAATAAATTAGAAGAAGTCGAAGAAAAACTCCAAAAAGATTGGGACTATCATATGCGCGATAGCTATGGGCTATCTCCATGGCATATTGCAGCCATGACCAATAATCAACAGGCAGCCCTGCTTCTTTTTCGAGCAAAAATTTGGGATATCAATATTTGTGACAATTTGTGGTGCACGGCGATGCACCATGCGGCCGTGGCAGGGCACATAACGTTTATCCACTTTTTGAAATCTCATGGGGCTTCAGATAAATTATGTAATTTATCTCGAGGCACTCCCCAAGATCTTTTACAACAGTGCCATAGAGCCGTCGATCCGCGTGCACAGACATTTTGGATCAAACAGAATGACGAGATAGTTGAAAAAAATGGAGAAGAGTTCGCGCAGCTGACCCACGCAACTTTAATCGAAGAGGACGTCGTGGACACTCCTGCCCAATGGATAAAACGGTGGCGCAAGGATGTTAAGGAGCCTGTTTATTTTTATGCTCAAACAGAATTTGTTGGAAAGACCCTGCAGTGCTATCAGGCTTTCCGCCCAGGAACTGCTCCTAAAGTTTATCTCGATCACGATCCGAAGATCGGGTATTTTTTGCGTGCGGGAGAGAAAATACCTCCGTTTACGATGATGGGCGAATATCTTGGGGAGGTTTTAGACGAGGACGAAACCAATAAGAGATGGGCCCCCCGAGAAAGGGAAAAGAGGCGTTTAGAGAATAACAGCGAAGATCCTGATGCTGTTCTTTTTAACTTTTCTTTGAATTCGCGCTACCACTATTCCAGCAGCACATCTATGAGTGTAAAAGGCAGCATCGACGCTTATGCAAAACGGGGGTTCATGGCAATGATGGCCTGTTCTTTTCCCAATGTTTTCGAAGATTTTGTTAGCCACCAAAGAGGGCAGCGGCAGCGAGTGATATTCTTCAGCTGTGAAGAGATCGAGAAAGATGCTCCTCTCGTGACGGATTATGGCCGCGAGCACATGGTGAAAAAAATGGCCTATGTCGAGCTGCGTGAAAAAGAGATGTTCGATTTCTTTAAAGATAAAGATTATGATCAACTTCAGTCAATGCTCAAAAAACCCGAAACAAGCCAATTTAGTAAAGAAACCGATTATTTAACCGCCTTGGCAAATCACCAACGGGCCAGATATCTTTTAAATACCCCGCAAGCCCTATTGACGCTTCGGCTCAAAGATAGTTTAAAGGTCTCCTTGTTGGATTTACGAATAAAGTATAGCCATCCTTGTTTTATTGATGATTTTATGTATCGCCTGAATTTTCAGACATGGTTGTGGGACGCAGCGCCTCCAGAAACTGTAAAGCAGATTAAAGAGGAGCTCCTTGCAGCAGTCAAGACGCATACACTTTTAGACATTTATAAATTATTAGAAGATAAGTACAACGTTTTGTTGAGGGAATATTACAAAGATAAAAAGCGTAGTTTTGGATAGGGTGGGTACAAAGTTTTTTAATTAGCGGAGGATGCCGCTCTGCTTGTACCAGTCGAAGGTATCTTTGAGAGTTTCTGTGAGGGGGCGGGGATGGAAGGCAAGCTCGCGCTTGGCCTTTGAACAATTGATGTTGCGATTGCAGCGGAGCAGCACATCGAGGGTCTCAGTTGTGTAGAGCGTCGGCGTGTTGGTGATCATGCTGTAAGCTCTCGCCAGCGGCACGCCCATACGGGCCAGCCAGTTCGGCGTCGTGAACTTGGGCGCTGACTTTCCCGTCACCTCTTGGACCAGTTGGGCCAGCTCCCGCACCGTTTTCCAAAGACCTGAGATAAGATACCGTTCTCCCGACCGGCCTTTTTCGAGCGCGCTAATTGCGGCTTTGGCAACATCGCGGACATCGACCCAATCAAAACCTCCGGCGATAAGGGCCGGAACTTTGCGGTTATATAAAGCAACGAGGCCTTGCCCCATGAGAGAGGACTGAAAGTCATAAGGCCCGATCACCGCCGTCGGAATCAAAATCACGGCATCAAGTCCTTGAACGATGCCTTTGATCACTTCTTTTTCAGCTTCTGATTTAGAGACATCGTGTAAAAAACCCTCATTGCCTACAAAAGCGCGGGTCTCATCCAGTTCTTCTTCGGGGGATTGCTTCAAAGCATGGATCGAGCTGACGTAGAGAAGTCGGCGCACGCCTCGGGCTAGGCAGGCTTCGACGACATTTTTGGTCCCGTGGACATTGACCTCATGCACCGACCCATCCGGATCGCCATCGATGGAAATTTTTCCCGCCGCATGGACGACGCAGTCGACATCTGTAAAAAATTTGGAAAGGCTTTCGGGGTCCATGATGTCCCCGCGGACCTTTTCGATATCGAGCCCTTCCAAAGCGTTGGAATGGATATGGATCATCGCCTTGACCTTGTACCCTTTGGCGAGCAAGGCGCGGCAGATGTTATTTCCAATATGGCCTGAAGCACCGGTGACAGCAATTGTCATAACGTAACTGTTAACAGCTCCTCCCAGTTTGTTGTATACCTCGCAGACCTTTTTGAGCAAGCGGTTTTCCAAGGCTGTTTTACACCTTCGGCAGCGAAGAAGACGGCCCGCTTGCCCTGTCTGCGGTTTAGGGCGTCGATGATAGGCATAATACTTTTTCCTTTTTTCGCAAAGAGATCGAGCTGGTTCGTGCCCTCTGTAGAGATCCCTTGGAACATCACGCCCGCTTTTCTATAGGAAGTCCCAGGCTGAAATATTTCTTTCACGAGCCGCTTAGCAACCCCCATCAGCGCCGGCGTATCGCCCGTGGCCACCGGCAGGCGCATATAGGCTTCTTGAGAAGGGGAGTGGCGGGGGCAAAGAAATACCGATACAAACGATGTTTGGCTTCCCTCCGAACGGAGTTTTTCTGCATTGCGCGCCGTAAATGTTGCCACCGCTTCTTCCAGCTCGTCAAGCGTTGTGATGTCGCGGCTAAATGAACGCGACGTGACCATGCCCTTTCGCGGGACGGGAGCCTCGTCAAAATCCAAGCACGATATGCCCCGCAGTTCCATCACCAGTCGAAGGCCTGCTACCGAAAGATGTTTTTGAATCCATGCGTCGGTCTGTTGGCACAGCTGCCCCGCAAACCGAATCCCGCAGCCTTGCAATAGTTCCGCGGTCTTTCTTCCAATTCCCCACACGTCCTCTACGGGAAATTTTTCGAGTTCCTTCGGCTCTAAATGCCGCACGCCGCTCGGTTCTTTTTTCGCCAGCTCCCCCGCCGCCTTGGCAAGCGTCTTCGTGGCGCCGATCCCTACGGAAACAGGAATGCCCGTCCACCGCTTGACCTTTTCCCGAATAGCTGCTCCTTCATCCTTGTCCGTTTCCAAAAAAGCTTCATCGATCGAGTAGATCTCCATGGCACACCCGAACGTTTCAAGAGTTTCCATGACCCGCTGCGAGAGATCGCCGTAGAGCTCAAAGTTAGAAGAGAGCACGGCGACATCATGGCGGTTAAATAGCTCACGGCATTGAAACGCCGGCGCTCCCATAGGAATGCCGAGGGCCTTCGCTTCTTTCGAGCGGGAGATGACGCAGCCATCGTTGTTGGAGAGCACGACGACGGGGCGGCCGCGCAAGCGAGGGTTAAAGACAAGTTCGCACGAGACAAAAAAATTGTTGCAATCGATTAGGGAGTACATTTGTGAATCACGTAGGTGACAACGCCCCACACCTCGATCTCTTCTGTGATTTTGATGGAGGGGAAGTCTTTATTTTCCGGCATTAAGAAAAACGATCCTTTTTCCTTGTGCAGGCGCTTGACGGTAAATTCGCCATGCACGATGGCTATGACGATCGATCCTTCTCTTGCTTGCTCTGCCCGATCGACGACCAGAATATCTCCGCTGGCAATACCCGCTCCCTTCATCGAAGAGCCTTGGGCGCGCACGAAAAATGTCGCCGCGGGATGGCTAATGAGAAGCTCGTTCAAGTCGAGCTTTCTTTCTACAATATCTTCAGCCGGTGACGGAAATCCCGCCTGCACGGCCGTCTCATATAAAGGTAGTTTCATGGAAGGTCAAAAAGTAAAAATTCCACATTCTTGCCGACGAGCTTCAGCGAGGATTCTTGTTCGATAGCTGCTCCATCTCCCTCGCCAAGAGCCGTGCCGTTCACTTGCAAGGATCCTTTCACCACTTGGACCCAGTAGCGCCTGCCCGGATTGGCCTTATGGATAATCTCGCCGTCTAAATGCGAGGCATAGATGATAGCGTCCTGATGGATTTTCAGGCCATTAGGGCCCACGATCGGGCAGAGCCGGTTGGACTTTTCCTTTAATGAAAATGCGCGCTGCTCATAGCTAGGAGGCAGCCCTTTTTTGTCAGGATAGATCCAAATTTGGAGCAAATGCACCGGATCTGCGGCCGAAGCATTTTTTTCACTATGGGTAATGCCCGATCCTGCCGTCATCCGCTGCACTTCGCCCGCTTTAATTACCCCAGAGTGGCCGGCGCTGTCGCGGTGTTCGAGCGCTCCTTCGATCACATACGTGACGATCTCCATATTGGAGTGAGGGTGCGTATCAAACCCACTGCCCGGCATCACCCGGTCTTCATTGATGACCCTGAGCTCTCCAAAATGGGTATGTGCGGGATCGTAATATTCCCCAAAGGAAAAGGTATGAAATGTATCGAGCCATTCAAAATTGAAGTGGCCCCTCTCCGCAGATTTTCTAACTGTGATCATGGCTTGATGTTATCAGAAATCTTTCTTGTAGAGCAAGCCAAGCAGAGCGGTAGTGATGGCTCCTGATTGGTAAATAATAATTTTATCCCTCTATTTCAAGGAAAAGAATTGAGGGAAAAGGGTTTTGTGCGGTATTTTTATGGGCTTCTGGGGATTTAGCTCAGTTGGTAGAGCATCTGATTTGCATTCAGAGGGTCAGGAGTTCGAGTCTCCTAATCTCCAAGTTGTTTACGCGGTTATAGCTCAGTTGGTTAGAGCGCGACACTGATAATGTCGAGGTCCCCAGTTCAAATCTAGGTAACCGCATTTTTCTCGTGATTGTCAAATAAATACTTCCCGTTCGCTCTGGTAGAAAAGCCCATAGGCCACTTTTCTGTAATCGGAAGCGGATCGCTGCCCTCAGAGGCGGCCACGCAGGCCGCCGAGCTTTTCCGTGCGAATGTTCTGACGCAGTCGCATGTCACCGCCACCAGCGATGCCTTTTATGCGCTAGGGTGGATCATTGCTGTTTTAACAGGTCTGTTTTTGTTAGAGGTGTTGATGGCGCGGACGAAAGTTGCAAAGGCTGAGGAGTCTTTACAGGAGTAGATTTTTGAGAAATACTTTTCAGCGATGCCATCGCTCGAGTGATATTTTCTTGGTTGGGTGAACTAGATTTAAGGTTCGTCTGTAGATCTGAAATAGCTTTATTATATTGCTCGAGCAAGGGCTTTTGGTGGTCTAAGTAAGTTTGTAAGTCGTTTTGGATATCTTCAATATTGGGAATAGCTTGATTGGGATCTTCACTGGCAGTTGCTAATATTTTATAATTCGTTTGAATAATAAGAGCGATATCACCTGCTTGCTTTTTCAATTCATCCGTATCTGCTTTCAAATTCGATAGAAGTTGTTGGAACTTAGATAAGCTATTAGCTAGTTTTGAAAAATATTTTTCTGGATTTTCGGCAATAAGTGTCTGATAATCTTCTTTTGTTTTATTCATTGCCTGTGTGACTTCATAACAAAGCCTGACGATTTCGATGACTTTTTCTCTTTCAAAGGAGGGGCGGCTTGCAGGAACAGACAAGTGTTTTTGTTCAATGTCTGCTATTCTTCTATCTTTTTCCTGAATCCTCATTACATGGTAACGATGCATACCCACAGCTGCTATGGATGTAAAAAGAAGTGTGAATGATGAAAACTTATCGGGTAAAGGAGGGATTTTTGAATGTTTGAAAAATTTTGTTGCGATATCAAAAGCACCAGCAACAGCGGGAAATCCCAATCCAACGTATGTAAGGAAACTCCGAAAATTTGATCCAGTATTTTTTACTGCAGGCGAGGACATACAATAACTCCGTTTTATTTTATCTTTTTATTTGTGCTTGAGAATGATTATTTTTAACTGTCGATTTTAAATTCTGTTACAAATTTTTTTCGTGGCAATTTGGGCTGTTGTTCGATCTGTTGCTTAAGTTGTCCAATTAACTGTTTGCTTTGCGCCAGCTCGTCAGAAATGAGATTCAGTTGCTTAACACTTCGCTCCATTAATTTTATGGCAGTGCCAGCTGTGGTTAATATAAATGTTGTAGCGCATAAAAATAGAGGCACTTTGGATTTAAAAATTAACGCTACAGTAAAAATGGCTCCCACGCCCCCAACGGCCAATCTGCCTAGTGGATACAAATACGAATCACTAGTTATGGGAATTTGCGGGGTAGCCCCAACCTTTGAACTATCAGTCATATTAAGCCCTTTTAAGTCTTATTAATTGTTCTGGAATCTCATTATTAAAGCTATTTATCATCAATTTTAAATTCTGTTTGCAAAATTTCTCGTTTAGACTTAGTGGGGATTGGGGCAGGAGACGCAGGTATTTTTTTGGGGGTTATTATTGGTCTAGTCATATTTGTTGGCGCAGGTGTGCCAGCTGTTGTTTGATTTCCCTTATTTTCGTTTATTGAGCCGGTCTTCGCAGGGGTAGAGCTGCCCAATGTTGAGGATGGGCCAGAGTTTGAACTTTTAGAATGGTCACTCGTGCCAGCTGAAACTACAATGGGCTTTATTTCTGGTTCAGAGATAGTAGAAGATGGTAATGTTTCACTTATCCTAGCAGTCCTTATCCTATCGGCGTTTTGTTCCTGAACTTTTTTGAAGCTTTCTTGCAGAGTTGCTAGCTGGGATTTTAGATCAGCAACACCCGAGACAGATTGGTTCACTGAAGAAAGAGACTCTTCTAGCTTCTGAATCTGCGCAGCGAGCTGTGTTTGCTGTTGCTGGCTAGCAAAAGAAGAGCTTTGCTCCTGAATTTTTTTGAGGCTTTCTTGGACTGTTGACAGCTGAGACTTCAAGGCTTCAATTTCGGAAACCGATTGGTTTACAGCGGTGTACTGTTGCTGAACAGTGGAAAGAGACTCTTGGAGCTTTTTAAGCTGAGAATCAAGTTGCTTTTGACCATCTTGGCTTGCAAAAGTGCTGCTTTGATCCTGAACTGTTTTGATGCTTGCTTGGAGGGTTAAAAGCTGAGACTTTAGATCAGCAACACCCGAGACGGATTGGTTTACAACGGTGTATTGTTGCTGCATAGCAGAAAGCGACTCTTGGAGTTTATTAAGTTGAGTAGCAAGCTGTGTTTGGTCTTGTTGACTTGCAAAAGTGACGCTTTGCTCCTGAACCGTTTTGAGGCTTGTTTGAAGTGTGGATATCTGAGATTTTAGAGCTTCGACTCCTGAGACGGATTGGTTCACTGAAGAAAGAGACTCTTCTAGCTTCTTAAGCTGAGCAGCAAGTTGCTTTTGACTTTCTTGGCTGGCAAAAGAAGTGCTTTGATCCTGAACCGTTTTTAGGCTAGCTTGAAGTGCGGATATCTGAGATTTTAGAGCTTCGACTCCTGAGACAGATTGATTTACTGAGGAAAGAGATCCCTCGAGATTTTTAAGCTGAGTAGCGAGCTGAGATTGGTCTTGTTGGCTTGCAAAAGTGCTGCTTTGATCCTGAACCGTTTTGAGGCTAGCTTGAAGTGTGGATATCTGAGATTTTAGAGCTTCGACTCCTGAGATGGATTGGTTTACTGAGGAAAGAGTGTCTTCCAACTTTTTAAGTTGAGTATTGAGGGGTTGCAGGTCTTGTTGGCTTGCAAAAGTGACGCTTTGATCCTGGACCGTTTTGAGGCTAGCTTGAAGTGTGGATATCTGAGATTTTAGAGCTTCAATTCCCAAGACAGATTGATTTACAGCGTCGTACTGTTGTTGAACCGTCGAAAGAGACCCCTCGAGATTTTTAAGCTGAGCAGCGAGCTGAGATTGGTCTTGTTGACTTGCAAAAGTGCCGCTTTGATCCTGAACCGTTTTAAGGCTTGTTTGAAGTGTGGATATCTGAGACTTTAGAGCTTCGACTCCCAAGACAGATTGATTTACTGAGGAAAGAGATCCTTCGAGATTTTTAAGCTGAGCAGCGAGCTGAGTTTGGTCTTGTTGGCTTGCAAAAGTGCCACTTTGCTCCTGAACCGTTTTGAGGCTTGTTTGGAGTGCAGATATCTGAGATTTTAGAGCTTCGACTCCTGAGACGGATTGGTTTATTGAGGAAAGAGATCCCTCGAGTATTTTAAGCTGAGCAGCGAGCTGAGATTGGTCTTGTTGACTTGCAAAAGTGCCGCTTTGATCCTGAACCGTTTTGAGGCTTGTTTGAAGTGTGGATATCTGAGATTTTAGAGCTTCGACTCCTGAGACGGATTGGTTCACTGAAGAAAGAGACTCTTCTAGCTTCTTAAGCTGAGCAGCAAGTTGCTTTTGACCATCTTGGCTTGCAAAAGTGCCGCTTTGATCCTGAACTGTTTTGATGCTTGCTTGGAGGGTTAAAAGCTGAGACTTTAGATCAGCAACACCCGAGACGGATTGGTTTACAACGGTGTATTGTTGCTGCATAGCAGAAAGCGACTCTTGGAGTTTATTAAGTTGAGTAGCGAGCTGTGTTTGTTGTTGTTGTTGGCTGGCAAAAGAAGAGCTTTGTTCCTGAATCTTATTAAGGCTTTCTTGGACTGTTGACAGTTTAGATTTCAAGGTTTCAATCCCGGAAATCGATTGGTTTACAGCGGTGTACTTTTGCTGAACTGTAGAAAGAGATTCTTGGAGGTTTTTAAGCTGAGTATGGAGGGGCAGTAGATCTTGCTGGTTTGCAAAAGTGACGCTTTGATCCTGGACCGTTTTGAGGCTAGCTTGAAGTGTGGATATCTGAGATTTTAGAGCTTCAATTCCCAAGACAGATTGATTTACAGCGTCGTACTGTTGTTGAACCGTCGAAAGAGACCCCTCGAGATTTTTAAGCTGAGCAGCGAGCTGAGATTGGTCTTGTTGGCTTGCAAAAGTGCTGCTTTGATCCTGAACCGTTTTGAGGCTAGCTTGAAGTGTGGATATCTGAGATTTTAGAGCTTCGACTCCTGAGATGGATTGGTTTACTGAGGAAAAGGTGTCTTCCAACTTTTTAAGTTGAGTATTGAGGGGTTGCAGGTCTTGTTGGCTTGCAAAAGTGCTGCTTTGATCCTGAACCGTTTTGAGGCTAGCTTGAAGTGTGGATATCTGAGATTTTAGAGCTTCGAATCCTGAGACAGATTGGTTTACTGAGGAAAGAGAGTCTTCCAACTTTTTAAGTTGAGTATTGAGGGGTTGCAGGTCTTGTTGACTTGCAAAAGTGCTGCTTTGATCCTGAACCGTTTTGAGGCTTGTTTGAAGTGTGGATATCTGAGATTTTAGAGCTTCGACTCCTGAGACAGATTGGTTTATTGAGGAAAGAGATTCTTCCAGTGTTTTAAGGCTCTCTAAGAATTTGTCTTGAGACGTTTTCGCAGTTGTCTTCATTTCGTCTATTTGACGTTGTAAATTATCAATTTTGTCTGTCAATTGAGGGTCATTGCCATTAATTATTTGTAGAGGAGCGTTGAGTCTCTGCTCTAGCTCTTGCAATTTGGTTTGCATGCTCAAATAAGCAGTTGAACTTTGATAATCGATAGGAACTGCAACCGGAGCCTTTTCTGCGAGCTTGGCTTCTAAGGCTGCGATGCGTGCGTAGGGGTTGATATTATTCCAGGCCTTTTGGATTTCTTTCCTGTACTGTCCAATGCAATAAGCGACTGTCATGATCGCTATAGCAATCGCCAGAGGGTGGATGGCAACGCTGCCTAATTGATTAACCGCTTTGGCGCCCATGTCTTGAAACCAAAGAATGACAACCTCGCGATTTAGAGCGAGAGAGGGGAGTTCGGCTGCTCCTTTATAAGCCGCTTTCGAAAATGCCGCGTAGACGCGGGGATCCAAAACAACGGCCAGAACGTGGGGCAGGGTTAGGGCTAAAGGGGGAAGGGCCTTGCGTACGTTATCCATGTAAACCTCATGGGCTAAAGTGTTTAGCAAAGGAGCTTAAACTGAACTATTGAATATGATCAAGATCTTTTTTTGGAGGAATAAAATTTGCATTATATTTAAAAATTTGTAGAATCGTTCCACAAAATTGGAGAACAACATGAGTTTAGTACAACCCATTTCTAGAGCTGTTTATGAACTATATCCTTTTGCGACATTTTCGCCTGATAATTTTGCGAATTGGGCGCGTGATAATAAGGATGATATTGAGCATAAAGCTATCACTGATTCTATTTTCGGTGTTCTTTTCATTACATCTCCTAAGCTCACACTTATGACAGAGCTGTTTCATCGGGTGGGCCCTCTCGTCAAATCTCCATTACTGGCGACATGGAAACATGCGACTATTCTGGCATGGAAACCTGTAGCACTTGTATGTCCTGGTCGGATGGCTTGGATCCTGCCTTATCAGTCCGTTTTCCTTTTCGGCTTTTTCCTGGCAGTTGTTTACTTAGGATATCATGGGAAGCCTGAATTCCCATTTGCAAATAGGAAGATCTACATCATAGATACCCTTATTAAAGCAGTGGAGATCACATCAGATGCCGCCTCTACGGTATCTGCAGTAGCACTCATTATACTGGGCCAGCCAATCACAGGTGGATGTGTGCTCGTTTTTATAGTTATACAAATTGCCGGGCGTGCAGGCATTTTCCATGAACCTCTGAAGCCAAAAAAGAGCAAAACCCTACCCCTCAACGCTGACACTCCGCCATGGCTTGTCCGAGATAGCAAGAAGATCCAATCGGTATGGCTTGAGCTTCCTCAGGGTTATCGTAATTTGGCATTGAAGCAGGATTATTTCTGGGTTGTTAAGCATGTTGGCTGTATCGCCGGTGTTGTTGCTGCGCCCGAAAAAATGGTTGCTTTGAGGATATTGCAGGGACTCCAAACAGTATTTGTTTCACCTTATCTAAAAGAATTCATCCATGAAATTGTTGAAGAGCAAAAGAGGCAGATGGAGCTATTGAAGAAAAGACAAAAGGGGAACGACGAGCCTTAGATTAAATTCTGAGATCGATTAGGTTGTTGTCATTTTGAACGACTTCAATCTTGCAACATGCTGTTTTTTTTAACATCGGTGATCCTGCCGAAAGTTGTTATAATTTCGCGCTGCTCGGCTTTCATGAGTTTCTCAAATGCGACAGGTGAAAGCGATTTGAGATATTTCAGCTCATGAATGATTTTGGGTTTATAGGCAACGGGGTTCTTTTCGAGCACTTCGAAAAGTTTTCCTGCCAGATGAGCGGTTTGTTCAACAGCTCCCGCTTGAAGGTATTCTTTCGTCACTTCAGAAGAGGTTCGTTTTTTGATTTCATCGCTGGTAAAGAGAAAGTCGCTATTGACGAACTGTTTGTTAATACCATCGAGCGTGTAAGAATCTTGTACCCACTTTCCGCTTTGTTTTTTAAGCGTGACTGAGGATTCTAGCGATAGAAGGCAAACGGTTTCTCCCTTGACTTGGATGTCTAAGGGACCTCTATATTTTGTTTTGACGGTATTGTCGTCGGTTAAGTCCAGAGTTACTTCCCAAAATGCGTGAGGCCGCAGAGTTTTATCGGCGTTCTTAATAAAAAACGTGTCGGGAGCTATTGCGCTCAGAGCTTCTTGGTGGGGTTTATAAACGAATGAACCTTGGCACAGAAGGGCTTGGATAGGAAGTGAAATAGTTTCGCCGTCTGCAAGGGGAGGAAATGCCTTGAGCTGTTCGATCACGGAAACCGCTGGCTGTGTCATATCTATCATTGTTTTTTTGCCGTGATAGTTGATGGTTACAATTTTATCGTGTCCTCGTTTAGCAACATCGACACCTAGTTCTTTATAGATTCCACCGTTCGCGAGGGGGGCTTTTTCCATCTGGCGTTGTAAAGAGTCGGGGATAGATTCCTCACTGCGCAAATTTCTGATCTGTATCACAGATTCGAGCGTATGGAGTTTGCGGAGCCTAAAGAGCGTGAGATTGGAGTTCTCGCAAAGAGCGATCAATTCTTTAAGCTTTTTAGAGGTTTTAAGTTTTTTTAAGCGTTTCCAATGGTTGGCGATGAGGACGAGCGCTTCTCTGTGCTCTTTACTTGTAATGACGGGGTTTGTTTGTCCCATTTCTTGGATGAGCGCATCTAGGTCGGGTGTCTTTTCGAGCTGGAGGAGGAAGTGAGGCTCCGTAGCGCTTTTCTTTGCAATGAGGTGGCGGCCTTTGATGTAGGGGCTTTGGCGGTTCAGCTCTTTAGAGGGGATGAGGCTGGCGAATCGGTGGACGCGGAAGATATTGAGGAAGCTCTCTTTTGCTGCTTTAGGGTTGTAGATCGCAATGGGGAAGATGATGATACGCAAGAGGGCGACCAGCGTACATAATACCCAGGTGAAGGCGGCAACTATAGACATGAGGGCTTTTTTGGGCAGGCTTGCTTCTTTGACGTACCGCGCTGGTAAAATGCGGGGCAGAATGCCGTTCCCCAGTTTGAAGCCTACGCTATCGTCATTGAGTTCTTTGCCATAAATTGTTCCCCGGGTACCGAGGCCATTGCGGGTGAGCTGGTGACAGCCGGGGAGTTCTTGGGCGACGAGTTGTTTAAAGATATCCTTTTCCCACAAGGACAAGGGGTCGTTGCCGGGGAAGGGGTTTTTGCCCAGAAGTGTGTAGAGAGAGATCCATTTGCGGAGAGCTCCTGCGATGGCAAGGCCGATGGTCGTGCGGTCTTTGCTGCTCGCGCAATGGTGCACGCTGGGAATGTTGAGATACTCGCAAATGGCCGCGCGCAGGAGTATTTCCTGTTCTGGGAGAAGTGAATGCGGAGGTTTTAGCTTGTTCATCATACTGTCGATAAACGAGGGGTTTTCTACAGTTTGAAGGCGGCTGTCTACGAGTTGTTTAAATTCAATAAAATTATCGTGATTGATTTTGTCCGATGCCTGTTTGCCCGTTATATCGATGGGTGCAAACGGCTCAATGGGCTTCATGGTCAGCTGCGTATTAAAGAGAATGGGATGGAGAGTGAATTGCTTGCCGTCTACCGTTATTTGCGTGTTATTGAGGCTTGTTAGGACTTCTAATTCGTCGCGAAGCATTTTTGTTTCTTCGAAATCGACATTCACGTAGCTATTGACGACATAGTAGAGATGGCCGTCTTTGTCTTGGTGATTGCGGATCAGCATCTCAGCTTGTTCGAGGGCTTTTAGCTTAGTATCAGGCCGGCCGGTAAACGCTAGAACCTTTCCTCCCGATGACACTGTACGCGCGTTTTGAAGGTGGGGACTGCTGCGGTCCTTGGAAGAGGCGATGGGCAATGTGAGCGTGACAGGGCGGCCAAAATCATCGAGGAATGTCTTGTTTTTAAACTCTGTATTGTTTCTTAAATAGGTTTGTTCCGTAGTGAAAATGTTGATAAGCTCTTTCTGGAAATGGAGAAGATATTTAAGCGGAGATACAGACCATTTAATTTCTTGGATTTCTTTTTCCAAGGCCTTTTCAAGTTCCTCAGGAGGCAGATGATAGTTTTTCAAGAAGAATTCTACTAATCCTTCGACAGAAGAATTGTCGAGAAGCCGTCCGCTGAGTTCGTATTCGAGCTTTGCTCGGATGCCAAATGCTTCGATCAAATTTGTTTCGAGCCAAGCCGTTTCCCGGATATCGGGCCTGTTAATCGCGCTGTGGGCGATTTCAGCGCAGATTTTCTTTTTCTCTTTTTGGGGAAGTTTATCGAAATCAGGATAGCGCAGGGCGGAACGGGCCTCGGCTTCTACAAGCGCGGTCATGTTGGCAAAGTCGATGTTTGGGCCAGCTGGCTGAACGGTTTGAGGATATATGAACGCAACCTGCTTCCTCCAATTGTGGGCATCTCGATAGTGTGCAGATTCGCCCTCAGGGATTTGAGGTTGGACGTGATCGGGTTTATGGTGGATGTTATGTGTCATTTCACCTATCTATTATAAAGGAAGATTGTTAAATCCAAATTAAGATTAGACTGTTGTTGCAGTAATTTGCTACAGGGGATAGAATCGCGATCGAGGGGCGATTGTAATAACGTATGTCTCAAAGAATCAAGAGGATAGGAGTAACTGGGGCGGCAGGGCAAATTGCCTATAGTCTGCTGTTCCAGCTGGCGGGAGGGGAGCTTTTAGGGCCCGATCAGCCCGTTGCCTTGCATTTACTGGAAGTGCCTGAGGCTGAAGGGGCTTTGAAAGGGACCGTTATGGAGCTGGAAGACTGCGCCTTTCCTTTGCTTGCCGAGGTGAGGATGGGGACCGACCCAGGGGCGGTTTTCAAGGATGTCGATTATCTCTTTTTAGTGGGGGCCAAGCCTAGAGGCCCGGGGATGGAGCGCAAAGATTTGCTGGGAGCGAACGGGAAAATTTTTGCTGCGCAGGGAGCGGCGATCGGCCGCGTATGCCCGCAAGCGCTCGTTCTTGTCGTCGGCAATCCTTGCAACACGAATTGCCTCATTGCGCAGAAGGCGGCGAAAGGGATGGACCCTTACCGGTTTTTTGCGATGACAAGATTAGATCAAAATCGGGCGGCATCGATGCTGGCGCGCAAAGCTAATGTGCCGTTGCGGGATGTTTCGCGCGTAACGATTTGGGGCAATCATTCTTCGACACAAGTGCCCGATGCCTTGCATGCGATGATCCGAAAAAAACCTGCTGCCGAGGTCATTGGCGATCGCGCATGGTGCGAAGAGACATTTGTAACGGACATTCAAAAGCGGGGCGCCACAGTGATTGCGGCGAGAGGGAAATCATCGGCTGCCTCTGCGGCCCATGCGGCGTTGCAAGCGATGCAGTCTTTGATTTTTCCAACGCCGAAAGGGGAGTGGTTTTCGATGGCGATGCTCTCTGACAAATCTCCTTATCCCGTAGCCAAGGGACTTGTCTTTTCCTTTCCCTGCACGAGCCAAGGGGAAGGGAAAGTGGAGATCGTGCCGGGCCTTGAATGGGATGCGCATCTCAAAGCTAAAATGGCGATCACGGAGCGTGAGCTCAAAGAAGAAAAAGAACTAATCAAAGATCTATTATGACCGATGTTTTATTCCAGATTACCGAGAAGGAGCTCGAGACCGGGATGCGGGGATATCCGGTGGGCTATTGCACGACTTCGGTCGTCGATCCTCAGAAAGGGCTTTTTTATGTCGGAAGGCCTGTATCGGAACTAGCCCAGTGGACGTCCGAAGAGGTCATCTATCTTCTCCATTTTGGCAAAGCGGGGTCTCAAGAAGAGGTGGCGCGGTTTTTCGCCGGCCTGCAAAAACGGATGGCTTTAAAGCCGGAGACGATAGAGGCGATTGAAAGATTGCCCCGCGCTGGCCATCCGATGAAGCTATTTTCGGCGGCGATGCTGGTCCTGGGGATGATGGAAGGGAAAGGGGACTACCGGGAAGATGCCTTGAATGTTATTGCGAAAATCCCGCATTTGGCGGCTGTCGTCATCAATTTCCATGCGGGGTGGGGAAAAACGCCTGCATCCAAGCCGGAACTGGGGTACATGGAAAATTTTACGCAGATGCTCAAGGTTCCTAAGGGCGATGTAAAAAAGCTGTTTCCTGTTTTTAAACTCTTCAATGTGCTGCATTTCGACCATGGCGGAGGGAATCTTTCGACATTTGTAGGAAAAGCGGTGGCATCGGGGCTGGAGGATATGTATGGATCTCTATGTTCGGCTCTCTGCGCCTTGGCCGGCCCCCGCCATGGCAGGGCTAATCAAGACTGCCTCGAATTTGTGCGGGAAGTCCATAGAGAAGTCGGCGATAAGGCGACAGCTAAAGACGTCGAAATGCTCCTTCGCAAACGCCTCCAAGAAAATAAGCTAGTTTTTGGCTTTGGGCACGCTGTCCTGCGGGTCGAAGATCCCCGCGCGACGGTCATGTATGATTATCTGCAAAAACATTTCCCGGGCGATCCTCTCGTCAAAATCGCGCTTCTCCTGCGCACAGAAGGGTCCAAAGTGTTGAAGGAGAACCCCAAGATCTCGGACCCTTATCCGAATGTCGATGCGATTTCAGGAACGATGTTGGCGGTTTCGGGCTTTGATCATCCTGAGTATTTCACGGTGTTGTTTGGGCTGGCGCGCTGTGTGGGGATTGCACGGCAGATTGTGTATGAGCGTTGCGAAGCGCGCGAGGGCAAAGGCACGCCGATTATCAGACCTAAGTATCTTTATAAAGGCCCAAAGTCTAATTAAGATTTTTTTTGCGTCTTTGCATTAAAACCATTTTTATTTGACAAGTAATTAATTTATAATTATCCTGAAACTAGGTGGCGGGATAATTATGAAGTTCCATAATTTAATTTCTGTTGTTGCGGGGGCGCTATCGCCGCTGGCTGTAGCAACGGAGGTCGCAGCGCCGGAAAAACCCCAGAAGCAGGTCTACGATCCCTTCTCTTTGCAGGGGGATGACCATATGACCATGGGAGTGGAAGCGCTCTACTGGAAAGCATTCGAGCACGGTCTAGATTACGCCATTGAAAATAAAAGCGGAACTTCGGTGATTACCCATGGGCATACTAAAACTCCTGACTTTGACTGGAACTGGGGCGGACGCGGCAGCATTGGATTTAAGTTTCCTTCGTGGGACAAATGGGACCTTCAGCTGAGCTATACCTATTTTCATGGGACGAGCGAAGAACATGTCGTCGCGCCCTCTGAGGGAGCGCTGTTCCCTTCTTTTATCGCGCCGCAGGCCGTCAGTGTCTTTGCGACCAATGCCAGTTTTCATGGCGTCGTCATCCTCAATGCGTCAGAGATTGAGCTCGGCCGCACATGCATCGTGAGCCGATGGCTTTCTCTTCGCCCATCGATGGGTGTGAAAGGGGTGGCGGTCCATCAACATTTTCGACTAAAGTTTGCAGGCGGAACGGTGGCTCCGGCCGGAGATAAAGATCTTGTTTTCATGGGAAATCTCTATTGGGGCGTAGGACCCCGTTTTGCCCTCGATTCCCTTTGGGGATTCGGTGGAGGATTTAGTTTTTTCGCGAATGGCGCAGGAAGCCTTGTCGCCGGACGCTTTTACGGGCACCAAAAAGAGCATTTAGATGTTGCCGACGTCACGAGGTTGAATGTGCACGATAATGAAAGTGCTGTGGTGCCGATAGCCGAGCTTGCCCTGGGTCTACAATGGGATAAAATGATGTATAACAATCGTTTTCATCTAGGTCTCAAAGTAGGTTGGGAAATGCAATATTTTTTTGATCAAAACCGACTTTTGCATTTCTCTAATTCCTCGAGCCCAGGGCTCTTTACTCAAGACCGGGGAGATCTTTCCTTCATGGGACTCACCTTCGGTTTTCAATTCGATTTCTAACTAATATAAGAAGTCGGGCTCTGGCGAGCCCGAGGGTTAGGTCTAGTGTTTTGGTTCCCATAGACATGTCGGGACCACGCCACTTGCGTGTGCGTGCTCCTAAGCTAGCCCTCCTTGAGCTTGGATCCGCCATCCAAATGGCTCCTTCTGCGCCTCGGCGTGTAGAACACTGCCTCGGCTTATTCGGATCCATTTTGCAGGGCGGCTGCAAGCCGCGGGCTGCTTAGGCGCTCATTCCCACCCCTTCGGGGTAGGTTCCTTTCGCGTGCCTTCGCAGAAATAACTTAAAGAGAATCTCCTTCGGGCTCGCTAAAGCCCCCACACCATTTTTATTTGTTGCACATCGGATGGGCGAGCGGTAAAATAATTGTCATGTGGGATGAACTCGAACGGATTTTTAATCGGGCCTATCAGTACTGCTTTTCCTGGAAAAAATGGCTGTTTGTCTTTCCTGTGCTGGTTCTCTGCGGGATCTTAGCTGTTCTTTGCCACACGCTTTCCATGGGCGCGAACAAGTGGGTAGGCGTTACCCTTGTTTTTTTACCAATCTTTATCTGTGCAGGCATTTTACTGGCCGCCGGTGTTCCTCTGATCCGTCTTTATCACGATGAAGTAAAAGGAAAGCCCCTCCATCACCGCCTGACGATACAAGAGTCGTGGCGGCTGATGCGAGGCCTCGCGGCGCTCTCGCTTCCTCTGATCCTAGCTTATCTTGTTTTGTGGGGAGTTTTTGGGATTTTCCATCTGCTGCGGGCGATTCCCAATATCGGGACGTTTTTAGGGGGAATTTTATCTTTTGGGCCCTTTCTTCTGATCGCAGGTTCGTTCTGTCTGAGCGTGGTTGCTCTGCTCTTTCTCTTTTTTTTAACGCCGCAGGTAGCTCTTAAATCGATCGTGCATCCTAAGCTGGCGGAAGAGTTTTTTGCCCGTCTTAAATCAGGCCCTTTTTCCCACCTGTTTTTCCTAACGGTCGGAATTCTGCCTCTTCTGCTGGTGATTACTTTTCTGACGGTCTCTGCGGCCCTTACGGGTTTGACTTATTTTGCTCCTGAGAGAACATGGGCGGTCGCCTTGCAGTGGTTTTTCATTATGATCCCATTTGCAGCGCTGCTTTCGCCTGCCGTGATCTTTTTCTTTAATTTTGCCGCAGAAAGTTTCGTCTGGATGCAGCGCAAATCAACGCGATAATGCGGTACCAGTCGTCAGGTAGTGCAAACAGGTGTGATGCAGAAAGGCATAAGCCTTGTTTGTTTGAGCAAAGTTATTCAATTGTTTTACCCCTGGAAGAAATCGATCGTTTTTTTGCATTGAAACCATGAAGAGAGAGGCCTCAGTCAGTTCGTCTGTTCCTGCGCTCGAGTCAATAGTTAAAACAATTTTGTTTGTTTTTTCTTTAGACTCTACGATCAGTTTTGCAAATTCCCGCATAGTCAGATTTTTGGTTAGTCTTTGGTCGATCTCCTGAGCTAAATTTTTCAAATCAGGATTTGCAGAGTACTTATTATGATTATCTACAAAATTCAAACCAGCTTCCTTGTTTTCCGCTAGAAGGACCCTTGAAGGTATCGAATTTATGACAAAGTTGTTGTATATCTTGGTAGCCACCCATACTATTTTTTGTTCAAAGGTCCAGTTTTGTGTAATAGTTTTATGGGCTTTAATGATGCGAACTTTGATATCTCGATACAAGACAGGAGTCAATTTCAGCTCGCAATCCGCCACAACTTCTTGAACTTTTTGATCGACGAGGGTTAACTGGTCTTGTGTCAGAGCTCTAGGCGCTGACCCGAATATTAAATATAATCTATTATATAGATCGGATAGTATTCCAATGTTAGTATTCATGTTACTATTTTATCATTTAGATATTAATAGAATATTAAGATATATGAGTTTGAAATTCAGCGGCTTATGGCTGAATAGGCGTTGTTGGATTCTTAGCGCCGCACTGGGAAGCTTTGCGAAGGATTTCCCCCCGGGATTTCGTAACGCCATTGAGGAGGGTGATACGTTCTCCTTCGTCCAGTTCTTTCGCCAATCTCAACCAATTCTCTTTGATTTGGGGATTCTCATCGACGGCGACTAGATTAGGTGTTAGATTTTGTGTCTTCCTTTTCTTCATCGGTGGCAAGGCAGTCTCTTCCACGGGCTGCTTTTGAGGAAATTTTGCTGCCACAAGCTCGCTGGCGTTATCACAGAGATAATCTACTACCGTTTCTTGGGGATCTCGCTCGATCCATTTTGCAGCATAGTCTTCAATGCGGGTGTAGCAATTTCGATAATTTACGCGATGCCCTCTGAATTCCTCAAAAAAAACCTTTATCATAAAAAACTCTAGATAAATCGGCGGGTGCTTGTTGGAGGCTGACAGGGCATTGTTTAAAATAGGCTTGAGCCGATCTACAAGGTTATCTTCGAGAAGCAAAGGCTTGTAGCAGATGGTTCCCCAAATAATGCGACGAAAGACGGCGGCAGAAAAATAAATGGATGCAGCAGAAAACGCTGGTTTGAATACACATTTCAATAAAAACTCCGCATTTTCTAGAAATTCTGGAATCCAGACAGGGATATTCTTGTCTTGTTTTCGGAGCGCTGACATCGCTTCCTCATCCCCTTTTACTAACGCATCAAATAAAGGGTTTACATTCGGGATTTCAGGAGGTCTTTTACTAACCTTAATCATGGAGATCGAGTATACTGATCGAGGGAAAAATGCAGAATAAAAATATTGCCATTATCGGGGGCGGGTTTGCGGGGGTTGCGGCGGCATATGCCTTAAGCAAAAATACGCATGTGACTCTTTTTGATGCGGTCGGTATTGCGGCCGGGGCATCTGGGGCGTCGACGGGATTGCTGCATCCTTATGCTGGTGAAAAAGGGCGGAGGAGCTGGGAAGCGGATAGCGCGATGGAAGCATCGAAAGAGCTGCTCGAAGTTGCAGCTCGTGAAATGGGGCAGCCGGTAGCCGATTATCGCGGGATCCTCAAGAAAGGATCGTGCATTGGGGCCGGGGACGATGTCGAAGTTTTAGGAGAGGATCTTTTTTTGATCCGGTCGGGCATCACGGTTTTCCCCAAGCTTTATTTAGAGGGGCTTTGGAAAGCGGCCCAGAAGAACGGAGCCAAGCTTCAAATCCAAAAAATCGGGCGGCTAAATGAGCTAGAAGCATTTGATAGGATTATTCTCGCTGCTGGAGTCGGCATCTTTGATTTTCCGGAATGCGCCCATTTAAAAATTAATGCGGTGCGCGGGCAGGCCGTAGCGTGCCGCCTTGAAAAACCTTTGGAGCGCAGCGAAGTCTCTAAACAGTATAGGGCAGTGACGGAAGATCCTCTCGTTTGCCATGTGGGCGCTACTTACGAGAGGGGAAGCAGGTCCGATGTTCCCCATCGCGAAGAGGCCGTCCGACTTTTGCAGCCAAGTTTGCCTATACTCAGCGTCCGAGCTGGAGTGCGCGTAACAAACCCCGCCCACTATTTTCCCATCTTAGAACGCATCAATCCCCAAACATGGGCCCTGACTGCGTTTGGTTCCCGAGGATTGCTCTACCATGCCTATTTCGCAAAAAAGCTTGTCAGCGTAGGATGTTAGGGATGTCGGGAAAACTTCTTTTTTTAGGCACGGGGGCTTCCATGGGGACGCCAGTGATTGCATGCACATGCGATGTTTGCAAGTCAAGGGATCCGAAAAATCAGCGTCTGCGCCCCTCTGCGCTGATCACGGTGGGCGGGAAACGATTTTTGATCGATGCAGGTCCCGATTTACGGACGCAGGCTCTAAGGGCCCGCATCATGGACCTCGACGGCGTGATTTTGACACATACCCATCACGACCATACCGCCGGCCTGGACGATTTGCGCGTCTTTGATTTCTATCACCAGAAAAAGTTACCCTGCCTTCTGTCGAAAGATTCTCTGGAAGAAATCCGAAAAAATTACCAATTTTTCTTCAAGCCGGGAAAGGCTCGATTTGAATTTGAAGTTTTTGAGAAAGATTTCGGCGAAGCCTCCTTCGGGGGATTCGTGTGGAAATATGGGAATTACATCCAAAACGGCATGAAGGTGACAGGCTTCCGGCTGGGCAGCGTGGCCTACGTGCTCGATATCAAAGAATATACTGATGAGATTTTTACATTTTTAAAAGGAGTTAAAACGCTTGTCTTAAGCGCTCTGCGCGAGCGCCCCTCGCCAGCCCATTTGACGATAGAAGATGCGGTTAACTTCGCGCACAAAGTCGGCGCTAAAAAAACGTACTTTTCGCACATCTCGCATGAAGTTGATCATGCCGCTGTTTCTAAAAAGCTACCTTCCGATATTGAATTGGCCTATGATGGCCTGGAGGTGACATTTGACGTCTGAAGTTCCACTTTCTATGATGAAGCGTGCTCTGTTGGTGGCGGCGTATACATCGAAAGAAGGGCAAAAAGAGTGCCTGGACCATCTAGAAGAGCTCTCGCGGCTGTGCGATACCTACGGCCTCGAAACGGTCGAAAAACTTCCCTGCTCTTTGCGCAAACCCGACGCGGCGACTTATCTCGGGAAAGGGAAAATTGATGAGCTCATCGCCATTGTACAAGAAAAAGCGATCGATGTCGTCATCTTCGACGATGAGATCTCTCCTAATCAGCAACGCAATTTAGAAAAACTCTTTCAAAAAGCGGTGATCGACCGCACCGAGCTCATCATCGAAGTCTTTGCTCAAAGGGCGCAGACAAGGGAAGCGCGTCTGCAAATCGAAATGGCCAAGGTCAAATATCAGATGCCGCGCCTCAAGCGGATGTGGACCCACCTCTCGCGCCAAGCGGGTACAGGGGGAGCGGGCGGCGCCGGGGCCTATCTCAAGGGGGAAGGAGAAAAGCAGATCGAGCTCGACCGCCGCCTTCTAAAAAGGCGTGTTGATCAGCTCAAAGAGGAAATCAAGGCCGTCCATGCGCAGCGGCATACCCAAAGATCCCAACGGCTCCGCACAGGGATCCCGACATTTGCGATTGTCGGCTACACCAATGCGGGCAAATCGACGCTTCTCAAGGCCCTTACGAAAGCCGATGTCCTCGTCGAAGATAAGCTTTTTGCCACTCTCGATACCACCACCCGAAAGTTCGCTCTGCCCAACCGCCAGGAAATTTTGCTCATCGACACCGTCGGATTTATCCGCAAAATTCCTCATATGCTCATCGCCGCTTTCAAAAGCACGCTCGAAGAAGCTGTCTATACCGATATCTTGCTCCATCTTGTCGACGTCAGCCATCCCGAAGCCGAACTCCAGGCCGAGGCCACGATGCATGTGCTCAAAGAGCTCAATGCCCTGGGCCGGCCCGTCATTACGGTTCTGAATAAGATCGACGCTTGCACCGAAACGGGGCGTATCTATCGCATGCGCCTCAAATATCCCAAAACTGTCTCAATTTCAGCATTAAATGGCGAGGGGTTCGATCAGCTGCTCGAGATGATGTCTAACGAGGTCGCTTCGTTGCGCAAAGTCTTTAAGCTGCGCATTCCTCAGAGCCATTATGCCCTGGTGAGCGAACTGATGCGCGAGGGGCGTGTTCTCTTTTGCGACTACCAGGAAAATGATATCCTCCTCCAGGTCGAAGTTCCCCACCGTTTAGAAGCCAAAGTCAAGGAATTTGCCCATGAATTTTCGTGAAATTCCTCTCTCAGAACGGCCCCGCGAACGCCTCCAAAGCCATGGCGTCGAAGCGCTATCGCTGCCTGAGCTTCTCGCGATCCTGCTCTCCACGGGGACCGCCGGCAAATCGGTCATTGAGCTTTCCCATGAACTCATCGCCCGTTTTCATAATCTAGAAGGGCTGCTCGAAGCCACTATCTCAGAGCTCATGGAAGTGAAAGGGATCGGCAAGGCCAAAGCGATCCAGCTCAAAGCGGCATTCGGCATCGCGCTCAAGCGTTCGCCTTCTCCTTCCAAACTCAAAATGACTGCTCGGGAAGCTTACGAGCTCATCAAAGACGAACTCCAAGATCAGAAAAAAGAAATCCTCAAAGTGATTTTAAAAGATGTGAAAGGGAAACTCATTGCGCAGGAGACCGTCTCCGTAGGGACGCTCTCGCAGGTCCTCGTCCATCCCCGCGAGGTCTTTTATCCAGCAGTGCGCCACTGTGCGAATAGCATGATCATTGCGCATAACCATCCCAGCGGCGATCCGACTCCCTCGGAAGAGGATCTTATCCTAACGCGCCATCTTCTCAAATCGAGCAAAATCATGGGCATTGGGCTGGATGATCATCTGATCATCGGGGCTTCTCGCTTCGTTTCTTTGAAGCAGCTCGGTATTTTTTAGCCCTATCCGCTTTCCTGTGAATCGTTGCAGCTGTTCTTGCATTGCGTAAGAAAAAGAGACGTGTATTTCTTACATTAATTATGTGAAAAATTGTTCTTTGACCAAATGGATGATGCCTGACATCAGCATCTGGATTGCAATCAGACAGATAAGCATGCCCCCTAAGCGCTCACAGGCGAGCAGTCCTTTTTGACCCAGCAAAAATTTGATGTTAGAGGCGGCAAGCAGGATGATCGTGGAAGGGATCCACGCCAAAAGGATCGCTCCCATGACCAGCATCGGCTTTTGCGATTGCTGGGCAAAGATCATGACGGTGGTAATGGCGCCAGGTCCGGCCATGACGGGGATGGCCAGCGGAAAAATGAACGGTTCGCGTTCGGGGTGCTTGTGGTTGTCATCTTTGGGAAAAATCATCGAAAGCGAAATTAAAAATAATAGGGTTCCTCCGGCGATTCCCACGACGCCTTGGCTGATGCCCAGCAGCCCAAAAATTTCTTCCCCAAAAAAGTTGAAAAGGAGGAGGATGCATAGGGCGATCAGGCACTCCCGGAGGATAATGCGCCGCTGCCTTTTGACGGGGTAGGTGCCTAGAATTCCGACGAAGAAGGGGATGTTGCCGAGCGAGTTTAAGATCAAAAAAACTGAAACAGCGATGGAAAATAGAGCCATACTTCTTTATAATCATAATCTACCTTATGACGACAAGCAAAAAGTTTAAAATAGCGACGCTCGGATGCCGTACCAATCAGTACGAGTCGCAGGCCTATGCCACGCAGCTGAGGTCCCAAGGCTATAGGGAGGCTGTAGAGGGCGAGGCCGCGGATGTCTGCATCATCAACACGTGCACCGTCACAGCGTCGGCCGACCAGCAGAGCCGGCAGCAGATGCGCCGTTTGCGCAAGGACAATCCGGGTGCGAAGCTGATCGTGACGGGGTGTGCCGCCGATCGACTCCAAAAAGAAGAAGGGACGTTGGTCGTTCTCAACAAAGATAAAGAGCGGCTTCTTCCCCTAGCCATGCCCGAAGAATCATGGCCTGAGTTCAAGATCGACCATTTTGCGGCGCATACGAGGGCGTTTGTGAAGGTGCAAGATGGATGCAACTCGTTTTGCACCTACTGCATCATCCCTTATGTACGCGGCAGGTCGCGATCGAGGCCTATCGATGAGGTCCTCCAAGAGATCCGCGATTTAGTGGCGCACGGCTACAAGGAGGTCGTCATCACGGGGATCAACGTGGGCGACTTTGAAGGCGCGAAAGGGGAGCGGCTGGTCGATCTAGTAAAGCTCGTCGACGGCATCGAGGGGCTGCACCGCGTGCGCGTCTCTTCGATCGACCCTGACGAAGTCGACGATGCCCTGGCCTCTGCTGTGCTAGACGGGAAAAAAACATGCCCCTCGATGCATGTCGTTCTCCAGTCGGGCTCGAATGTGATCTTAAAGCGGATGAACCGTAAATACACCCGTCAAGTCTTTCTAGATACCGTCCGCCGTCTCAAAAAAGCCAAGCCTGATTTTACGTTTACGACCGATGTGATCGTGGGCTTTCCGGGCGAGACCGAGGCCGATTTTCAAGAGACGCTCTCGATCATCGAAGAGGTGCAGTTTGCCAAGGTGCACATGTTCCCTTATAGCGATCGCGAGCGGACGCGCTCGAACCTCTATCCGAACAAAGTGCCGGCTGCAGTGATCGATGAGCGCAAGCAGCAGGTGCTCAGAGCTGCCGAGAAGGTCGCCTTTACGCTCAGGGAAGGATACGTCGGTCGCCGCATGGAAGTGCTTACAGAGGAGCAAGGGAAGGGCCATACCTCCAACTTTTTACCGGTGCTCGTCCCCAACATCCCCTCCAATCAGCTGGTGATGGTCGATATGATGGAAAATAGTCCTTCAGGGCTCATCGGGAGGCCTATATGAAAATTTCGATTGCGCAAAGACTTCGCCCTTTTTCTCATCTGCCTGGCGCCTCCTGCATCGTTCCAGGCACAGCGTGGCAGGTGATGGTCTTCCCGACCCTCCTCAAATTTTATGATTTGCTGACCGGGACGGAAGAGGAAGAAAATTTACCTTGGACAGGGCCTGTTAAAAATTTTACCGTGCAGCAAGATCTCGAGAGGGGAGAAGTCGTCATCACCGGCAAAACTCCTGAAGGATATAAGAGACATGTCATCAAGAGAGGAAATATTCCTCCTCATATAGAGCGCTTATCACTGGGCAGTCATAAATCGCTCGATTGGGAAATGGTCAAAAGGCGCGGCGATTTATGCGACATTCTTCCTGTGTGGTTTAGGCTCGGGCAGATGGTGCCGAGGGATGGGAAGATTGATTTTCCCGCAGACCTGGACAAGATGGATGTTGTCCCTTTTCTCGAAATGGTCTTTCATGCTTATTTCTCAGGTATTTTAATTCCCCGTTTATTCGACGAAGAGCATCAAGGGATTTTTCTCGAAGGAAAGCCCATTGCCACAGCGCCTCTGGCTCTTCTCTCAGAGGGTGCGCACTGGATCCGATCGCTCTTCTTTCAAAACGATTTTCGATTCTTACCTCATCTGCCTCCTGCATTCCATGCGGGAAGGCTCGCCCATCTTCGTACCAATGAGGGCGATGAGATCGATTTCGAGTGGTCAAAAAAACTTTTGCGCCGGGTCGTTATCCGCCCAGGAAAAAGTCGGGAAGTAACTCTTCACCTGCAAAAATCTCTGGCGTCTTACCGATTGCGCAGGGGCAGCAAAGATCGCGGCTCGCGCCGCGCCGTGCAAGAGCCTCTAGGGCTGATAGAAGGACAAATGCTTCTGATCGATCGCTTTGAACGATAGCCTTGCCGCAGGAACCTAAATGGGCAATTCCGCGAAGAACCTTCTTGTTAAAACAAGTAAATTCTTCAAAAGGGATATTGTTCTAGAGATTAAATTTTTTAGGCACTATCATTAAAGGCATGAAAATTGGATCAATTACCAGTGCGGCTTCTTTTATTCCTACCGTTTTTCGGGACAATCGCATAACTCAAATAGCAACACAATCCATGCGCTTGCTTCCCCAAGTATCGGGTAAAACGCTAGGTATAGGTATCGCCACAATCTTCGTTTTTTCAGTATTTATCATCGCTCGGTATTTTGTCGGGAGTAGTAAAAGAGAAATCATCCCTAGTGAAGATTCATTCACTGAATATAACCCCCAAATTATAGATGCCTTGCGGCGACTCCCAAAGTGGCAACATGGCAAAACTATTTTGCTTTTGTTAGCTCATACCAACTGTTCTACAATGTTTTTTGAAGAAGACGATGGTGCCTTTGTACAGCTTTATTCTAGTTTTAAAAATAATGAAAACGGTATTGTTGATAATTCCCTTATTTTAATTGTCTTTAAAGATAAGGAAGCAGAGGACTACTTTGGTACTAGTTCCATTGGTACTGGTTTCAAGGGTGTTCTCAAGGCTCAAAGAAAATTTGAAAATTTGTACGATCAATACCACTCTAGCCTCTTCTGTTATCAACTTAGCGCTGCCGATTATAGTTGGATGGAGACGACTGGCTTTTGTCCGCTTCATATGTACCTATTGTTTTTAGGGTTGAAGAAGCCAGACAGTTTGCGCGAAACGAATTAACCCCAAATCTTTGACTTTCCAAAAACCGGTGGCGCCGTTATAATCGCTTC
Organism: uncultured Verrucomicrobiae bacterium; assembly: GCA_963813135.1. GTDB lineage: Bacteria > Chlamydiota > Chlamydiia > Chlamydiales > Rhabdochlamydiaceae > SZAS-15. The sequence continues at coordinate 86,119 of CAWEXY010000010.1, forward strand.
CTTTATCCTGAACGTAAGGGAGTGTTATGACTAGATCGCGCCGTTTCCTACTTCTGACAGCTGCAACATTGTTCACACAAGTCCAAGCTGCCGATATCTCGAACAAAGATATCGAGTCTCTCCGTGATTGGTTTAATGCAAAACGCCTTGTGACGGTAAAGGAACTGGGCGGTCAGCTCTCCATCAGCGGCGATGTCCACGCTGAACTCCAATCCACCACAGAAGTCAAGAATGGCGAGCGTCAAAGGGGGCACGGAAGTGCTCTTACCTCTCCCAACGGAACCTGGGACGTCGAATTCAACCTCAATATCGATTACCGCACCGAAAATACATGGGTCGCTGGAAGGATGCGATTTGACAATGACGCTGGTGTCGTTACCGAACATGTCAGCAAAGGCACGTTTAACAAGATCAAGGTCGATCGAGCCTACTTCGGATACCGTTTTTATGACAACGGTCAACATACCGCGGATGTCGAAATGGGCCGTAGGGGAATGTCCAACATTTTTGATTCTAAAATTCAATTTGCCTCGAACTTCGATGGAGTGAATTTCAAAGATGCGTATGCCTTCGAATCAGTCGGGGACTTCTACTATCAATTGGGAGCTTTCATTATCGATGAAAGAGTATCGCGCGCCGGCTACATCGGCGAAACGGGCCTCATGAATATCGCCCATACGGGTTTCTATGCCAAATATTCGCTGGTAGACTGGGATACTAAGCACAATCCTGAGAAAACTCCTCATCAGTTCGACTTTATCATTTCGCAAGTGACGCTGGGGTATCGGTTTATTCCTGTTGCCTTGGACAAGCCCGTCAATATTTATCTGGCCGGCCTTTATAACCACCGTGCGCGCAAGCTAAAAGTGTCCGATTATAAACGGGCCAATGCGGCTGGATATGCGGGATTTAACGTGGGCCAGATCAAAATTAAAGGAGATTGGTCCTTTGAGGCTTGTTATGAAGTTGTTCAAGCGCAATCTATTCCGGCTTTTGACAGCAACGGAATTGGGCTTGGAAGCGGCGTCGATAATGCTTTTTATTATAGAAAAGAAAAGGGCTCGAAAGACGATCCCATCCCTACCACCCGAACATCGGCTGAAGGCAATGTCAACTTTCGAGGCTTTTTCCTAAATTTCCAATATTTGCTCACCAACAATATCAATATTCTCCAGCAATGGCAGCAGGCGATTACTCTATATGATGATATCGGGCCATTTAGAAGATATAAGCAGTACGAGATAGATTTCATTTACAACTTCTAATTTTTTCTCTATCTAAATAGAGTGTGATTGGCAGCGCAAAAAGCGCTGCCGTTTACCCCTATAGGAGAATGTCCATGCGTTATTTGTTATATGCGACCCTCTTTTCTTTTGCCTGCGTCGGTCCTGTTCGCGCCGATGATAAGCATCATAAGGACCACAAAGATAAGGAACATGAGCGCCATAAGAAACAACATGATGATGAAAAAGATCATCATAAAAAAAAGCATCATAAAGACAGAGATCAGTCTTTAAACACGAGTGAGGAAGAAACTGACCTCCATGCAGCAGCTGAAGAAGAATCCGTAGACCAAGTTCTATAATATGCTTCTCGATCTTCCGCTGCATGATCCGCATGCTGTTTTAGGTTTGCATCCAGGCGATGGGCGCCGTGTCATCCGCATATGGCGTCCCGGCGCGGAAGGCCTGTTCTTAGAGGTGAAGGGCAAAATTTGCCCGGCCAAAAAAGTGCGGGCCGACGGCCTGTTCGAATGCGAAGTGCCCAGCGCCCTTAGCCATACAGATTACCGCGTTTACCATAGCGATGGGCGCCTCTCCCACGACCCTTATGCCTTTTTGCCGACCTTGGGGGAGATCGATACGTATCTATTTGGCAAGGGAGTTCATTATAAGCTCTACGAGACGATGGGCGGCAGGCTTTGCACGCATCAAGGATGCGAGGGGGCCCGTTTTGCTGTTTGGGCGCCGAGCGCGCAGGGAGTATCGCTGGTGGGCGATTTCAACCGCTGGGACGGCAGAGCTCATCCTATGAGATCTTTGGGAGCATCGGGGATTTGGGAGCTTTTTGTCCCCGGACTGAAAGAGGGAGAACATTACAAGTTTGAGATCCGCAGCTCTGAGGGGCACACGCGGCTCAAAGCCGATCCCTATGCGCTCTTTGCGGAAGTCAGGCCCAAGACGGCCTCGCGCCTGTTCAATGTCGACCGCCATGTGTGGCAAGATGGGGCCTGGATGAAAAACCGCCGTCACGGAGGCCCGATGGCGATCTACGAAGTCCATTTGGGCTCTTGGAAACCCGGCTTAAACTACCGGGAGCTGGCCCGCGAACTCGCGGCGTACTGCCAGAAAATGGGATTTAATTACGTCGAGCTGCTGCCGGTCTCGGAGCATCCCCTCGATGAATCGTGGGGCTACCAGGTCACCGGGTTTTTTGCGGCGACAAGCCGTTTTGGGACGCCGGAGGATTTTCAGTATTTTGTCGACCATCTCCATAGGGAGTGCATCGGCGTCATCCTCGACTGGGTGCCGGGCCATTTTCCCATGGATGATTTTTCGCTCGCCCAGTTTGATGGAACCTATCTTTATGAACATGCCGACCCCCGCCAAGGGTTCCATCCCCACTGGAATACCTACATTTTTAACTATGGCCGGCCAGAAGTGACGAATTTCCTCATCGCGAGCGCTCTTTATTGGCTGGACAAAATGCATATCGATGGCTTGAGAGTCGATGCCGTCGCTTCGATGCTCTATCTCGACTACGGACGTAAAGAAGGGGAATGGATCCCGAACATCTATGGCGGCAAGGAAAATCTTGAAGCGATCGCTTTTCTTAAGCACCTCAATGCCATCGTCCATGATTATTTCCCGACAGCTTTTATCGCAGCCGAAGAATCGACCGCCTTCCCGGGGGTTACACGGCCGGTCTCTTGGGATGGGCTAGGCTTTGATTACAAGTGGAACCTCGGTTGGATGAACGATACGCTGCAGTATTTTCATAAAGATCCGGTCTATCGCCATTACCATCAAGGCATGCTCACGTTCGGCTTGGTATACGTCTTTTCGGAGCGGTTTATTTCGGTCCTCTCCCACGATGAGGTTGTCCATGGGAAGGGGAGCCTGCTCGCCAAAATGCCCGGCGATGACTGGCAAAAATTTGCGAACTTAAGGCTTCTCTACAGCTACATGATCTGTCAGCCGGGAAAAAAACTTCTCTTTATGGGGGCCGAGCTTGGGCAATGGAGTGAATGGAACTGCAAAGGGGAGATCGATTGGTCCCTTCTTCAGTATGACCGGCATCAGGAGCTCCATCGGTTCTTCTCCGAACTGAATCGGTTTTATCAAAAGCACCCTGCCTTGTGGGAAAAAGACTTCGATAGCAGCGGATTTGAATGGATCGACTTTCAGGATACTTACAATTCGACGATCAGCTATATCCGCAAAGGGAAAAATAGCCGCCTCGTCTGCGTTCATAATTTCACGCCTAATTTCGTTCCTCATTATCGCTTGCAGATCGAGGGCAGGTTGAAAGAAGTTTTTAATACCGATAGTCGAGAATACGGAGGCTCTGGCAAAATCAATCGACAATTGGAAGGCAGCGCTATTCAATTAGCGCCGCTCGCAACAATGATTTTTGAAATATGGTAAAGCAAAGAGGGATTTTTAACGCAAAGGCGCAAAGACGCAAAAACACTTGGCGGCTCCGCGCCTTTGCGTTAAAATTTTTCTCGCTAATTTGATTTATGGTAACGAAGCACGACTATCAAAAACTCCTCGACGAGATCCGCAAGTATGACCGGCTCTATTATGTCGAGAACCGGCCTGCTATCTCCGATTACGAGTACGACCAGCTCTATAAAAAACTCGAAAAGATGGAGGCGGAGCATCCTGAGTGGGTGACGGCCTCTTCACCGACGCAGCGCGTCGGCGATCCTTTAAGGAAAGGGTTTAAACAGCAGGCCCATGAGTCTCCTATGATGTCGCTTGCCAACACCTATTCTCAAGAGGAAGTCGAAGATTTCATCGGGCGCGTGCATAAGCTCCTCGAGAAACGCGAGGTCGCATTCTGCGCCGAGCTCAAAATGGACGGCGTCGCCGTCTCTGTGCGCTATGAAAATGGGATTTATACCAGGGCGCTGACGCGGGGAGATGGCGAAAAAGGCGATGATATTACGGCCAACATGAAGACGATCCTCGCCGTTCCTCTGGAACTGACGGGCACGCACATACCCGAGGTCTTAGAGGTGCGCGGCGAAGTGTTCATGCCCCACGCGGAGTTTCAGAAGCAAAATCAGGCAAAGGAAGATGCGGGCGAAGAAGTCTGGGCCAACCCGCGCAACGCCGCAGCAGGCTCCCTAAAGCTTCTCGACCCCCACGAAGTGGCCGAGAGGGGGCTGTCTGTCGTTTTTTATGGCCTTGCTGAAATGAAGCATCTTCCCGTTGATTCCCAAGAAGAAGTCCATGAGTTCCTTAAAAAGCATGGGCTGCCCGTTTTTGCGCATGAGCATCGCAAAGTCTGCCATACGATCGACGAAATTATGGCCTTTGCCCATAAAATTGAAAAGAAACGCGACGACCTTCCCTTCGACATCGATGGCATCGTTCTCAAAGTCAATACCCTGAAATACCAGCCGATGATGGGCGCCACGGGAAAAAGCCCCCGTTGGGCTGTCGCTTATAAATTTGCTCCCGAGCAAGCAACGACACGCATCCGCGAGATCACAGTTCAGGTGGGCCGCACTGGTGTTTTAACGCCCGTCGCCGAGCTAGAGCCTGTTTTCCTAGCCGGCAGCACTATTTCCCGCGCTACGCTCCACAATCAAGAAGAAGTCGAGCGCAAAGACATCCGCGAAGGGGACTATGTCACGATTGAAAAGGGTGGAGATGTCATCCCTAAAGTCGTATCGGTCGATAAAAAGCGGCGCCCTCACAATTCGCACCATTGGAAAATGCCCTCGCGCTGCCCTGTGTGCGGGACGCATGTCGTGCATAGTAAAGAAGAAGTGGCCGTGCGGTGCCCCAATACAAAAGGGTGCGAGGAACAGAAAATTCGGCGGTTTGCATATTTTGCCAGCAAAGATGCGATGGACATCAACCACCTTGGCGAAAAGGTCGTGGAGCAGCTCGTCAAAAAGAAGCTGGTCGACCGGCTTTCCGATCTCTACAGCCTCACAGAAAAAGATCTGCAAAAGCTCGAAGGGTTTAAGGAAAAATCGATCCACAACCTCCTCACCGCCATCGATGAGTCCCGCCATTGCACACTTGCCAGGTTCATTCTTGCGCTCGGCATCCGGTACATCGGCGAAGAGACTGCAGACCTCCTTGCGCGGGAAGCCGGTTCCATGGAGGCCTTGATGAAGATGTGCGAAGATGAACTGCTCGCCATCGAGGGCGTGGGAGAAAAGATGGCCAGCGCCATCGTCGCCTACTTCAAAGAAAAGGAAAACGTCAAAGAAATCGAATCTCTCCTAGACGTCGGCGTAAAACCTGCCGCTCCTAAAAAAATCGTTCTGCGGGGCCATCCGTTCGAGGGAAAAACATTCGTTCTCACGGGAACATTGGAGAATTATTCTCGCGACCAGGCCGCCGAGCTCATCAAAGAGCGCGGCGGAAAAGTCACAGGCTCGGTCAGCAAAAAGACAGACTATGTTCTTGTTGGCGAGGAAGCAGGGTCCAAGCTGGACAAAGCTAAGGAGCTAGGCATCTCGCTTCTCACGGAGAAAGAATTCGAGAAGATGATCTAATCCCCCTAAATGATTAAATCGGGGATGACTAAAAAAACTCTTTTCAGGTATGAGCCATTTTGTAACACATAACCTTGCAAGGAGTGTTTTTTTATGAATCATAAGTTGTTAAAATGCGCCATAGCTGGCGGAGTTGTCTTGTTTATTTGGGGAATGGTCTCTTGGGCCGTACTTCCCTGGCATAAGATGTATATGCACAAATTCCAAAATGAATCGCGGGTTGCATCTGCCATTCGTGATAATGCCCCAGAAAGCGGCATGTATGTCCTTCCCAATATGCTCAATCTGAAAAAAAATTCAGAGGAAATGCAAGAAGCCCAGGAGCATATGCGCCAAGGCCCCTTTGTTTTCGCTGCTGTTTCTCTCGAAGGGAAAAATCCTTCTAGAGTTACGCCTATGGTTCAAGGGCTTGTGCTGAACATAGTCGCTGCTTTCATCGTGAGCTGGCTGCTGATGCACACAAGGCTGAATTTCAACAAAAGCGTCGGATTTGTGACAGTCGTAGGATTGGTCATCGCGCTCATGTCAACAATTCCTCATTGGATATGGTTCCATTTCCATGTTGGATTTGTTGCAGCATGTATATTTGAAACGGTCTTGGGCTGGTTCTTTGCCGGTCTGGCTATCGCAAAAATTGCTCGCTAATTCGCGATCAATTTCAAGTTGGAGGGGGCATTCCCCTCCAGCTCACCAATCAAAGTCTGATGACTATATCCGCTGACTTTCACCTTTTGAAGCGTACCAATCAACTCATCGCCGCCTGAGAAAATCACATTTTTCCAGCAGCGTGTTCTGCCCTTGAGATGGGTTTCTTCGCGCGTGCGTTTTTCGACCAATACTTCGACTTCTTGGCCCAGCATGTTCTGACGGTCTTCGGCTGCGATTTCTTGTTGGAGCGCAAGAAGACGCTGAAGGCGGTCTTGCTTTACTTCTTCAGGGATATCATCTTTCCAGCGGAAAGCCGGCGTCCCTTTGCGGGCGCTATAGGCAAAAAGAAAGGCGACGGAGAATCCTACTTCTTTGAACCGGTCGTAGGTCTCTTGGAACTCTTCTTCCGTTTCTGTGGGAAATCCTACGATGATATCGGTCCCCAAGGCGACATCGGGGACGATGGAGCGCAGTAGTGCGACTTTTTCCAGGTAGGTCTCGATCGTGTAAATCCGGTGCATTTTCCTGAGCACTCGATTGGAGCCGGCCTGCATAGGAAAATGGACAAATTCGCAAACGGAGGGCAGATCTCGGATGGCCTCCATCAACTGCAGGGTAATGTCGACAGGATGCGACGTCATGAACCTTACGCGCTCAAGCCCCTCGATCTTGTCCAACCGATAGAGGAGGTCATGGAAAAGGCAGTTCCATTCGGGTTTGTCTTTTCCGTAGCTATTCACATTTTGGCCCAGCAGGGTGATTTCCTTATATCCCGCCTGAACAAGGCGCCGGCATTCTTCTTCGATGCTCTCGGGCGGACGTGAGACTTCTTGGCCTCGCGTATAAGGAACGACGCAGTAGGTGCAGAATTTATCGCAGCCGCGGATGATAGAGACATAAGCTTTGATGGGATCGTCTCTTTTGGCAACTAAATAGTTTAAATTTTCTTCAAATTGGTCGTCGGTCCGGATCGTTTGTTTTCCTGTCTCCAATACCTCATCTAAGACAGTATTGAGGTCCGAAATATTATTTGTCCCTAGGACGAAGTCGATATGGGGGAGTTTGCGAAAGAGCGTCTCTTTTTTGGCCATCGCCATGCATCCCGTCACGCCGATGAGCGCCCACTTCTTTTTAACGGCCATCTGGCCGAATCTTTCCCATGACCTTTCGTTCTGCCAGGTCGCGGATGGAGCAGGTATTAAATAATAGAAGGTCGGCGGCGTTCTCGTCGGCGATGCGCGTCATGCCCCGTTTTTCCAGGAGGCCGACCATGATCTCGGAGTCGAGCTCGTTCATCTGGCAGCCGTAGGTGCGAACAAAAAAAGTCTTAGGATCTTTTATCATAAGGTCAAGATTCTACCTCTATAAGGGGATCTTTGGCAAGACCTTGCATTTCCTAAGCCTGCAATGATATCGTCAAACGTATGTCAAAATTTCACCATGAACGATCGCCATGCCGCAGCCTACCCATTCATGGGTAGGTTAGGCAGGCACTGATTGGTCAATTCCTTGAATCCTCGAAGAATCTCGTTGCTTCAGCGACGAGTTCTTCAATCGTTAGCTGCCGGTCGGTGGTTCACTTTCACCCTAGCTGAGCAGCTTGGAAATGTCGGCAGTGAAATCAGCCGTATGATCAAAGCTCGCGGAGATAAAGAGCGCTATCATAATGCCGCCATGCGGGCTAGCGAACTATTAGACCTTACTATTAGCGATCCTCGTTGGAAAAAGCGATTGAAAGAGCTGTGCCGGGTGAGGGCCCTTTTCCTCGATACCGTCTGGGGGATCAATGAGTTCAAAACTTCTCTTGAAGACCTAGATAGATATTTTTATCACTTTGCCTACGCGTCGCGTATTCATAAGTAGCTAATAGTCAATTTGTTCCAAATTTACACTTTCATATCTATTTGTAAATTAACGTGTTAAATAAATGTAATAAAAGTATATCAATTAATTTAAATATAATATATAATATTTTAAATACAATAAAGGAGTATATATGAGTAGTCAAGTAACTTTATCTGGTTTGCCGAGAGATTTGATCATAGGCATTTTTTCTAATTTAGACGCCAAGGATCGTGCCCGATGCGCGATAGTCTGTAAGACTTTCAATGAATGTGTAAAAGCTGCAACTTCTAATCAGAAAATCCAAGAGGATCTAAGAAAGTTTTTAACATCCATTCCGAACAATGGTTACGGAACGATAAAATTTAATTTTTCACACCATCCTTCAATCCAATTTTCAATTTCATTTCACTATGGAAATGAAGAAGGAAAAAGCTTGCCAACACAAGCTAGCGTAATTCAATTCCAAATGCCAAAGCCAATAGTGGTTCCTCCTAAAGATGCGGAGAGTATAAAACTGAATCCTTTTCCTTGGAACGAGGGCAATGCTCACCTTAAGGAAATGATTTCCGATACGGTAATTAGCGGTCATATTACTCGTCCGTCTAATGGGACACTACCATTCGTCCGTTGCGTTATTCTAATTAAAAATACTTCGAGCATGTTTGCTGATGTTTTTGAAAATAGTTTTAATGAGTCAATAAAATACGAGATACAAAGGCGTGACAAATTAGCATAATTAGTCATAGCAATATCGTCTTTATCGTTTGCCGCCATTCAGTTCGGATGGCGGCATTTTTTTTTGACTCTTGGCAAAAAAGCCCTCCTCCTTTATGCTGTAAACTTAACATTGGATATTCCCTATGAAAAAGAATCAGACTAGTCAATTAACGAAAGAGCAGGCGATCAAAGAACGCAAGTGGCTCCTTCTCGATGCCACAGGAAAAACGCTCGGCCGTTTTGCTACCGAGGTAGCCCAAATCCTCCGTGGAAAGCATAAAACAAATTTTACTCCCCATGTCGACTGTGGCGATGGCGTCATTATCATCAACGCCGACAAGATCAAAGTCACAGGGGCTAAAGAAGCTCAAAAAGTTTATTACTATCACACAGGCGCCATGAGCGGTCTGCGCGAAGTTCCTTACCGCGTCATGAAAGCCCGTAAGCCCACCTATATCCTCGAGCATGCGATTGCAGGAATGATGCCCCAAAGCCGCCTTGCGAAACAGCAGCTAAGGAAACTGCGCATTTTTGCAGGCGCTGAGCATGATATGACAGCCCAACAACCCATCCCTTTAAACATTTAATACGGAAAGATTAACATGGCACAAGAAAAAATAGGTACCGGACGCCGCAAAACATCTGTTGCTTCCGTACGAGTCAGATCAGGGTCTGGCGTTATTACTGTCAATGGACGCAAGTTTGAAGATTATTTTCCTCTTCCCCTCCAACGGGACACCGTTCTGTCTCCTTTGAAAAAATTTTCCAACCCTGAAAAATTCGACCTCATCGTTCGCCTGAAAGGCGGCGGAGTAGAAGCGCAAGTGATTGCGGCCCGTCTGGGGCTTGCCCGCGCTCTTCTTCAAGACGATGCTTCGCTCAAGAGCGGTCTGAAAGCCGTAGGGTTTTTAACTCGCGATTCGCGCAAGAAAGAGCGTAAGAAATACGGTCTGCGCGGCGCTCGTAAACGCTGCCAGTTCTCTAAACGTTAAGCAAACTTCCTCCTTGTTGATATGGGTCCTCAGGTTAATTCCTGGGGACTTTTTTTTTATCATTCGATCCACTATGAGGAGGATATGAAAGGAAAAAAAGTATCAGAATCCGCTGTTCATGATCAGACGGCGGTTGTATTCCCTAACGATCTAAATGCCTATGGAACCCTCTTTGGAGGCCGCGTCCTCGACCTTTGCGATCGGCTGGCCGGTGTCGTGGCCAAACGGCATTCGGGACAGGTCTGCGTCACTTTGGCCATCGATTCCGTCCGTTTTTTAGCTCCTGCGAAGCATGGCGATATTTTGGTCATGCGCGCTTCTGTGAACCGCGTGTGGAATACCTCCATGGAAATCGGCATCAAGGTCTTCAAAGAAGACTTCCGCACGCTGGAGAAGACCCATATTTTGTCGGCCTACTTCACGTTTGTTGCGCTAGATGATGCGTTAAAACCCACGAAAATCCCGCCGATCATTCCGGAAACGGATGATGAAAAACGACGCTTCCAAGCAGCCGAAGAAAGACATCGGCTGCGTCTAAGAAAGTGATCGATATTTTTTAGTGAGATAAGCGATGAAAGGCTCCTCTGATAGGGGGCTTCCGGTCACTTTTTTTACGAGTTCGGGCGGTGTATACGTGCGGCCCCATCGATGGATGTTTTCTTTTTGCCATTGGCGCAGGGGGGCCAGCTCTCCTTTTCTTATTTCTTCTTCCCAATTGGGGCGCTCTTTAGCGAAAGCGGCCATGAACTGCGAGGCGTAGAGGTTGCCAAGGGCATAGGTAGGAAAGTACCCAAATCCTCCGGAAGACCAATGGATGTCCTGAAGGCATCCGAGATCGTCTGAGGGCGGGGCGATCCCAAGGAGCCTTTGCATTTCGGCATTCCACATTTCGGGGATTTCTTTCACTTTTAAAGAGCCTTCGATGAGCTTCCGTTCCAGGTTATACCGCAAAATGATGTGGAGGTTGTAAGTGGCCTCATCGGACTCCGTGCGAATGAGAGTGGGTTTGACGGTATTGATGGCCTTATAAAAATCGCGCAAGGGCAGCTTTTCAAAAGGCTCGGGAAAAACCTTTTGGAGCTGCGGATAAAAATATTCCCAAAAGGGAAGGCTGAGGCCGACGAGCGTTTCCCACCAGCGCGACTGGCTTTCATCGATGCCCAGGGACACCGACTCGCAAACAGGCGATCCAAAGTCTTTTTCTGGAAGGCCTGCATTATAGAGCGCATGACCTCCTTCGTGCATCACTGAGAACAAACTATAGGTAATGTCCTCGGGATCGATCCGCGTGGTCATCCGCGTGTCGAGGGGATGAAGCCCGCTGCAAAAAGGATGCACGGCGGTATCGAGCCGGCATGCTTGAGGATCGAGGCCCATTTTGTAGAGAAGGTCTTTTCCCATTTGAAGCTGTTTTTCAGCGGAAAAGCGTCCTTTGATGCAATCGGTATCAAATGCCGTTTTTTCGACGAGTTCTTTTACGAGAGGATGTAGCGCGGTTTCGAGCCGCGATAGCAAAGGAGTGAGTTCGGCGGTCTTCAGCTCAGGCTCATAAAGATCGAGCAGCGCATCGTAAGGATGTCCTGAATATCCGAGCAAATCGGTTTCTTTGCGGCAAAGAGAAATAATTTTATCTAATTGCGGCGCAAAGAGGGAAAATTTCTTCTCTTTTCGCGCTTTCACCCAAGCGTGGTAGCCGGCTGCGCAGGTGTGCGCAAAGGTTTTCACAAAGGAGGGGGGCAGTTTGATGGCTCGAAGATGATCGCGTCTGAGTTCTCTCAAGACAGCCTTTTGGCTATGGTCCATTTCATGGGACAAAACTTCACCAGAATCGAGGTCGATGAGTTGGCTGAGGAGGTGGGTGAACTTGAGCCCTGTTTTGAGTTTGTGAATATGGCTGGCGGTGGCTGCAAAGGCCTCAGCGCGGATGCTTTCGCCCATAGGGGGCATCATCGTCTCTTGGTCCCATTCGAGCAGTCCGCGGATGCTGCCAAAGACCTGGATAGCTTTAGAAAGGTCTAAGAGCTTATCGTAGGCGGTTTTTTTTGCGAGCCTGCGGCGGATGCCGTTCGTTAGAGAAGTTTGCGGGGAAGCGGGATCTTGTTTCTTGGTGGGCATAATACCGGTACTTACAAAAAAATACCTTTACATGCAATAGCGGATAGTCAGCCAAATCCCTGTTTTTGGACGACATTCGGCTGAGTATCTATCGATAACCAGCCAAATCTATGATTTTTGCCCACATTTGGCTGGTTATCTGTGTTTTTCTTGCAGAAATTACGTCTCACATTTAATCTGTATTTATGATCATCGGCAGAGAGAAGCAGCAGGCCATATTGTCTAAGCTCTTTCGTTCAAAACGGGCTGAGTTCCTTGCGATCTATGGAAGAAGGCGCATTGGGAAAACATTCCTCATTCATGAGTTTTTCAAAAATAAAGGCGCCTATTTAGAAGTTACGGGAAGTAATAAGGCATCGAAAAAAACTCAGATAAAGCATTTTTATACTGAATTCACAGCCCTATTTCCCAATGAAAAGTCCAAGGAATTTCCAAAAAACTGGTCCGATGCTTTTACTCTTCTTAAAAATGCGATTGCCGAGATGGATCCATCGATAAAGTTTATCTTTTTTATCGATGAACTACCCTGGTTAGCATCGCCTAAGTCGGGATTTTTAGCGGCTTTGGACTACTGTTGGAATCGCCATCTGTCGCGCATGCCAAATGTCCTCGTCATTATTTGTGGTTCCGCTGCCCATTGGATGATTAAAAAAGTGATCAACGATAAAGGCGGGCTCCATGGCCGTTTAAGCGCTCAAATGCGACTGCAGCCCTTTACATTGGGAGAAGCAGAGAATTTCTTGTACCATCTCGACGTTCGTCTCAAGCGCAAGCAGATCGTGGAACTCTATATGGCGATCGGCGGCGTTGCGAAATATCTTATCAATGCCTCTTCGGGAATGTCTCCCGCGCAAATTATCACCGAACTTTGTTTTTCTCTTAGCGGCTTTTTATTTTCGGAATTTTCCAAGCTTTATAAGTCTCTTTTTGACTCTTCTGAAAAGCATATCGCCATCGTCCGGGCGTTGGCGAAAAAACGGCAGGGCATGCTCCAAAGCGACTTATTAAAGGAAGCGAAAATACTTCAGGGAGGTACTGCAACTGAAGTTTTACAAGAGCTTGAAGAGGCTGGCTTTATTATGAGCATCGCTTCTTTTGGAAAGCGCACGAAAGAGCGGCAATGGCGGCTGATGGATGAATATTCCCTTTTCTATTTGACATGGATTGAAGAAATGCAAGGAAATGTCCTGAGAAGCGTCGATCCTGAATATTGGAATAAATTGCATGGGACTGCGTTATGGCATGCCTGGGCTGGCCATGCTTTTGAAAACGTCTGCCTCAAACACTGTGGAAAAATTAAAGAGGCTTTAGGCCTCGGCGGCGTGACAACGAAAGAAAGCCATTGGCAATATGTTCCTCCTAAGAGAAGCAAAGTCGATGGCGCTGAAATCGACCTTGTTATCGACCGTGCGGATAATTGCATCAACCTTTGCGAGATCAAGTTCTGCGATAAAGAATTTGTGATCACAAAAGCTTATGCCAAGGATCTAGAACGTAAAAAGCAAGTCTTTCAAAGAGAAACCGGTACGCGTAAGACGATTTTTCTCACGATGATCACGCCGTTTGGCGTTGTAGAAAATGAGCACTATTTAGGCCTTGTCGATCAGCAGCTGACTCTGGATGCCCTCTTCGATCAGAAGATGGGACCCTTAAAAAGCCTCAAACGATTACTTTCTTTCCGCAAGCAACCCATTGATTATTAACACTCTGCGTAATCTTTCCTTCCAGGAAGGAAAGATCACGCTTTTGGATTAGCTGTTTCCAAAAGACCCTGCCAATAGGGTTGATTTTCTTCGGACAGATATTTCGTGGCTTTTTTTAAGGTCAGTTTTCTATCGGGATATTCGGTATCTGTAAAGGAAAAGGTTCCATTTTTGGTGTAAGGAATATTGTTCGGAAGAAAGGCGCTTCCACAGTTCTCTTTAAGAATCGAGTATAGCTCATCGAGATGGGCTTTTGTAATGTGGGTTTTCCATGCAAGAGATGACATCGATTCGTTTTCAAGCTGCATATCTGTTTCAACTAAAATCACAGGTTCTAAAGCAGGATTATGGGAAGAGGGCACAGGAAGAACATAAAGCCACTTGTCCGGCACGGCAAAATAACGCAAATGCTTTTTTTTAATGATATTTCGTATCTTTTCAGCTCCGATGCAACGTCTTGTCAGCCATTCGCAATGGGGTACATGTTTTTTTGTCCTCTTTTCAGAATCCAGGTAAAGCTTAAATACATAGCCTGGAATATCGGGATGCCTGGCCACTGTGATAAAACTCGACTCTTTAGAGGCGATGATTTCAAAACCAGCTGAAAGAAGAGTTTGTTTACTGGAGATGACTCGGTGCGAAAATAGAGTATCGAGTTTTGGTTTCACAGCATGGTCCAAGGGGAGAAGATAGGGAGACATCAATTTTTTTGTCTTTTTATCGAGATAGGGGTTGTTTTGAAAATAGGGATAGGGATTTTGATTTAGTTGCTCAAGCGCAAAGGGAGCTGCATAGGCCAGCCCTAGCCCTAAAACAATCAACAGCCCAACTTTCATACTTAAAAATCCTTTCGCCCAGTTTACGCTGCGTTGGTGGGGGTTTTTTGTTCGTTTTATCGTAAACAGTCTCAAGAAACTCTCAATGGCTGAGGTCATCCAGATGTGCAGAGGGGTGAGGTAGCCCCAGGCGAGGAAGAAGAGGGTGATGGATAGGCTGCCGACGGCGATGTCGGTGAACCAGTGGGCGCCGGCGATGAGACGGGGAAGGGCGCGGAAAAGGGCGTAGAGGCAGGCATAGCGGCCGAGACGCCAGCCGGCGATCAGGGTGTAGCCTCCGGCAAAGAGGAGGAGGGTGGTGGCGTGGTCGCCGGGGAAGCTAGAGGTCGAGTCGTCTTTGACTTTGAGCCAGAAGATCTCGTCAGAGATGCGGGTGCAGTGGGAGACGACGAGTGTGGGGCTGTTGCGGGGGATGTCGAAGGACTCACGGAAGAGCATGCGGTTGACGAAGAAGATGATGCAGGCGGCGTAGAGGAGGAGGAAGATGCACTGCGCGGTGCGGCGGAGTTTTTCTCCACGGGGAGCGGCGCGGATGGCTATGACGAAGAAGGCGATGAAGACGAGATCTTCGACCCAATCGGTGAGCTGGTGGTTGATGAGGGCCCAAAAGACTTGGGCGTAGTGATGGCCTTTCAGGGTTCCGTTGAGGGTTTTAAAGACGGAGAGGTCGAGGGCATCCCAGAGGGGACGGGTAACGGGCCAAAAAAATGTTCCGGCTAAAATAAGAATGGCGAGATGGACGAAGAGGAGAGGTTTAATTTTCATGTTGTTTTTCTGAAATATTGGAGGGTGAATAGGGAGGCGAGAAATGCGAGGGGCCCAAAAAGGGCGGCAAGGGGAGAGAGGACAGAATGTTCTCCGAGGATGACGGAAGTATCGAGGATGGTGTAGACGGCAAAGAGGCCAAAGAGGCCTAGGGCATAGAGATAAAAGGGGTTCTGCTGCCGCGAGAAAACGATGCAGTAGGGAGCAGCTCCAAGGATGACGAGGAAGGAGAGGAGGGGGATGGCGAGTTTAAAATAGAGATTGGATTGGATTTTGGGGACTTCAAAGGGCGTGGTCTTATCGTTATGAAGTAGATTGTAGAGCGCTTTAAGGGAGTAATTTTCAAAGGGAATGAAGACGCGCCCTTTCATGCGGGGGTGCCATTTGAGATCGGGGAAGGTTTGGGCGTCGAAGGACTCAACTTTTTCTAAAAAACCATCTTTATTGAGGGCGAGATGATCGACGTATTGTGCTTGAGGGTTAGCAGGGTTGGCATTTAAATATTTCATGCGCCAGACGTCGGCAGGGGAGCGTACCCAGAGGACATCGAAGAGGGCGTCTTTTTCGGCGTCGTAGGATTGATAGAGGAGTTTAGAGTTATCGCGCAAGTGAAGGATTTGCATGAGTTCTTTTTGTTTCGCGCGGTGGGAGTGCTTAAAATGCTCGGCGTCGAAGGACTCGATGGAGGAAAGGGCTGTGGGAAGGAAATATTGGAAGTTCGCGTAGTTAAAGAGGGCGCACAAGAGGGCGAGAAAGAAGAAGGGCTTGAGGAGGGTGCGGGTGCGAAGGCCGGCGGCTTGAAGCGCCATCCATTGGCGGGATGTATTGAACTGGGTCAGCACTTTGATGCAGGCCACGAGTGCGGCAAGGGGCAGGAGAAAGTCTGCGCGCTTGAGGAAATGGTGGAGATAGTAGCGAAGGAGCTGTCCCATCTGGAAGTCTTTTTCTTTGAAAAAATCATTCATGTGCGTCGAGTAGTCGAGAACGGCGTAAAGAAAAAAGAAAGCGCAGAGAAAAAAAGCAAATATTTTGAAGAGCTCTTTAAGAAAATACCTTTGCCAGATTTTCATTCGATTCCCCGTTCGACTTTTTTAATGGCGCGGAGCGAAAGGACAATAATGACCGGAAACGGAGCAAAGTAGGTAATCCAGGTCAGCAGGGGAGCTTGTTTCAAGGACTTGGCGCCGACGAAGCAGCAGAGGAAAAGCGCGCAAAGCGCTGCGGCGGTAAGTATGCCTTGCTTGGTTTGGCGGCGGCCGAGCTGAATACCAAAAGCGGCGCCGAGGAGGGTAAAGGCCAGCGGCGCGAGGGCGATCGAGAGGCGGCGTGCAAACTCGATGCTGAAGCCTACAGACCATTTGCCTTTAATGGCGGCCTTGGCAAGCAGCATGCGGAGAGGGAGAAATTCGGTGTCCGTGTGCCAATCGGCCTCTTGGAGCATAGCTGATAGGTTGGCCGATTTGGTCGCCATGGCGCTTTGATTTTCAATGATGAGGTGGTCGAAACTTTCTTTGTTTTTGGAATCTACGCTCGAAATCCATGTCACATCTTTGCCCAGGAGGTCGTCGCCTTGGACAAAAAGTTCTTTAGCGGTCATGATGCCGAGCCGGCCGTTTGCATGGTTATTGAGGACGAGGAGGACGTCTTTAGCGCGTTTGCCGCCGCGGAGCGTCCGCATGTCGACATAGGCATTTTTCATCTTGCCTTCAGAGATAGAATTGAAGACAAAAAACGGATTAGAGGACGTCATCTTCATTGTTAACTCTTTCGTGAGATATCGGCACTGGGGGGCAAGTTCGGAGATAATCGAAAAATTGACGATGCTGAGAAGCGTTCCCGTAATGAGAAGGGGGAAAAGGAGGGTTCTGAGGCTGAAACCTGATGCACGTAATGTGGTCAGCTCGCCATGGCGGCTCATTTTTTGAAGCAGGAGCATGGCGGAGATGACGCAGGCAACGGGTATGGCCATAGGCAGAACATAGGGGATTTGATAGAGGGTAAATAAAAAAATAGAAAACGAATCGCTATGGAGCGTGGCAAACTCAGCAATAGTTTTAAAACGCATTACGAGGAGGACTCCAATGAAGCCCGCCACACATAAAACGAAAACCTGCAAATAACTGCGAAGTAAGTATCGCCAAACCCTAGGCATAGTATACTATATACTATAGCATGAAAGAGCGCATTCTTCAAAGAGTGAAAGAGTTCCTGGGGGCACATTTCAAGCCAGGAAAGCCGTTGCTGGTTGGTTTTTCTGGAGGGCCTGATTCGACAGCGCTTCTCCATCTTCTTATCGAATGCCGTCGATTTTTTTCTTTAGATCTTCATGTTTGCCATATCGATCATGGATGGCGCGAGGAAAGCCGTGATGAGGCAGAGCTTCTACAGAGCCAAGTAAAACTTCCATTTCATCGATTTCGACTGGAGGGGGCCGCTAGGACGGAAGACGCGGCCCGGGAGGCCCGTTTAGAGATTTTTGAGCAGCTCTATAGAGAATTGGGGTGCCAAGCGGTGATTTTGGGCCATCAAGGGGACGACCAGTCAGAAACTGTATTGAAAAGAATTTTGGAAGGGGCGCATTTGACATCGCTCGGGGGGATTGCGCCAGTGAGCATTCGGAAAGGGATGCCGATTTGGCGGCCCCTGTTGCAGGTCCCGAAGCAGCAGATCTTGCAATGGCTCGAGCATAAAAATTTGACCTACCTCGAAGATAGCACCAATGAGGACCCCGCCTACTTAAGGGGGCGGATGCGCAAAAATATTTTTCCTTGGCTGTCGGCTGAGTTCGGCAAAGAAGTTTCTGAAAATCTGCGATATTTAGGGCTTTCTGTCCAAGAGCTGAAGAAATATTTGGAATCGAAGACCGCACCGCTGCATCAAGCCGTCCGGCGATCTGAAGAAGAAGAATCGATCGATTTGAATCCCTTTTTTCCCTGGGAGGCCGTTGAGATCAAGAATTTTTTGAAGTCATGGCTCAAACTTTCTCGAACGGAACTAGAGACCCTCTATTCGTTGCTGGAAGAAGACGCCAGCCGCCGCAAAATTGGGGAATGCATCACCGTTCATCGAAGAATGGTTGCAATTAAAAAAATTAATGGATATGACGGCGTTTAAGAGGGCCTTTACATTTAGGTCTCCAAGTGGTTTAATTTTTAGGAAGTACTCATATGTCAGATAACAAGCCGAAGCCAGAGCCTCGTAAGGGGATCCCGGGGGGATTTTTAATTTTTATCCTCGCCATTATTTTGATCGTCCTAACGGTCCAAAATCTATCGACCGAGCAGTCGCAGCGTGTTGCATTTAGTTATCAGACAGAACATTTGGTGAACCTCGACCTCATCCAGCCAGAGGACAGCCGCAAAATTGCCCTCAATGATAATTTAGTGTCCTTCAGCGGTAAATTCCGCGACAACCTCCCTGATGATGCAAAAGCAAGATATCAATTCTTGTCGCTCATGCACCGCCATCAGGAACTTTCCAGCGATCGCGAGCGTATGTGGGGCCAGCTCGATGTTCTCCAGAAAAATGTTGAACAGTCGGCCGATTGGTTTCTTCATGTGAGCGGGCTTTCAATTCCCTCCAGCGGCTATTGGGTTGTGGGGCCGTCTTATGATGCATTGGGACGCAGCAACGCTATTGTCATCAAGTCTCTTTCCGACAAACCCCTGATCTCGCTGGCGAATGTCGAAAAAAGATATCCGCCTTCTTCTGAGAACTTAAGCAGCTATGGCAAAGATCTTTTAACAGTTATTCGGGAGCTCCGTTCTCCGAACCTCGGGATCGGCAATGAGCCGATGAAACAGCAGCTCAAGACCCTTGAGCAAAACGTCACGGACAATCCTCAGCTCCCCGCTTTTAAAGAGGCGCTGGTCGCTCTCCGTGGAATTGTCGATGAGCTCAATCAAGAAACAGATGGCGCACGGCTGACCCAGCTCAGAGCTGTCCGCAGCTTTATCTCCCAAATCGGCGAATACCAAAAAACCTCGGAAGAACTCGTCAAAAACGATATCCAGCTTGACAAAGCCCGCGACGCTGTCGCCAATGTCATTTGGTATTTCAACAACCAAGAGATTTCGACCAGAGCATTGGAAAAGCAAGATCCGGAAGTTTTCAACCACTGGTATGCTCAAGCCAAAGCTGAGTGGGATGCCTTTCCTCAGAACAAAGGGACCTTTTTCAGAGCTCCCGACCAGCCGCGCAATCTCGTTTTGGAAAGAACGTTCAAGAGCGAAGAGCCAGCTCCCAATTATTTAAGCTATATTTTTACTTTCCTGCCCGTCCTTCTCATCGTAGGACTCCTTTACTTCGTGTTCGCCCGGCAGATGAAAGGCGTCGGCGGAAGCGCCATGAATTTTGGCAAATCGCCTGCTAGACTCCTCACAAAAGAGCGCAACAAGGTGACGTTCAAAGATGTCGCCGGCGGCGACGAGGCCAAAGAAGAACTGCAAGAGATCGTTGAGTTCTTGAAAGATCCCGGAAAATTTACCGCCCTTGGGGCCCGCATTCCCAAAGGCGTGCTCTGCATCGGCGCTCCCGGTACAGGAAAAACGCTCATTGCCAAAGCGGTGGCCGGCGAAGCCGATCGTCCGTTCTTCTTTATTTCCGGCTCGGATTTCGTTGAGATGTTCGTCGGCGTGGGCGCAAGCCGCATCCGCGATAT
Organism: uncultured Verrucomicrobiae bacterium; assembly: GCA_963813135.1. Classification (GTDB taxonomy): domain Bacteria; phylum Chlamydiota; class Chlamydiia; order Chlamydiales; family Rhabdochlamydiaceae; genus SZAS-15. The sequence continues at coordinate 106,143 of CAWEXY010000010.1, forward strand.
GTTCAACAGAGCGCGAAAAAACGCTCCCTGCATCATCTTCATGGATGAAATCGATGCGGTCGGCCGCACCCGCGGCGCCGGCATCGGCGGCGGCCATGATGAGCGCGAGCAAACTTTAAACCAACTTCTCGTTGAAATGGACGGTTTTGATCACGAACGAAGGGATTATTCTCATCGCCGCGACCAACCGCCCTGACGTCCTCGATAAGGCCCTCCTGCGTCCCGGCCGTTTTGACCGCCGCATCGTGGTCGATCTTCCTGATATTAAAGGCCGGTTTGAGATCCTTAAAGTCCATGCCCGCAAAATCAAACTCGATACTTCCGTCGATCTCATGGAAATTGCCCGCAATACCCCAGGCGCCTCTGGAGCTGATCTCGCGAATGTTCTCAACGAAGCCGCCCTCCTCGCCGCCCGCCGCGGCAGATCGGCCGTCACCGCTAACGAAGCCAAGAAGCGTGCGACAAGGTCCGCTATGGAAAAGAGCGCCGCAGCCTCGAGATGGACGAAAAAGAGAAAAAAACGACCGCTTTCCATGAGTCGGGCATGCGATCGTCGGCCTCGTCGTCAAGAACACCGATCCTGTCGATAAAGTGACGATCATCCCGCGCGGCATGTCGCTCGGGGCTACCCATTTCATGCCAAAAAAAACCGTCTCAGCTACTGGAGGAAAGAGCTTCTCGACCAACTCACCGTCCTCATGGGCGGACGTGCGGCCGAAGAGATTTTTGTCGGCGACATGTCAGCGGCGCGCAGATGGACATCACGCAGGCAACGCAATTGGCCCGCAGCATGGTCTGCGAATGGGGCATGAGCGACGCTCGGGACCGTCGCCTACGACGAAAAATCTGAAAGCGGGCAATACCTCGGGTGCAAGGCACATATAAGACGTATTCCGAAGAGACGTCCAAGCAGATCGATGCAGAAGTGCGCAAGCTCATCGACGAGGGCCAAAAAAGCCGACGAAATCGTCCTAGCGAATCGAGAGAAGGTCCAGCTCATGACAGACATGCTCATGGAGTTCGAAACGCTCGATCGCGAAGATGTGCAAGAGATCATCAATGGAACATGGAACACCGAGAAGAAGCACGCGCGTCTAAAAATCGCTGAAGATCTGCAGAAAAAGGTCCCTGCTCCTGCGGCCCCGAAGCTATCGCCCGAGACGCCTCCTCAGCCAGCTTGAAGAGAGGGAAAGATTTTTAACGCAAAGACGCAGAGGCGCTAAGGTTTTTAGCGCCTTTGAGTTAAATTCTCTTTATTTTGACAGAATCTTGCCTAGCTGTTCTTTGAGCCATGGGCTTAAATAGAATATTCCCCAGCCTTTCATGTTAGGAATTGGGGTGTTGGTAGGTTCGAGCGACTTAATAAAATCCTCAGGCCTTTCATAAAATTTCGGATTCATTGAACGCTCGACTACCATCCGACCTAAAAGAGCTCCGCCATTGAAGACAATCGATACCAGAGTGAAGGGAATACTCCCTCGGAAAAAACTTGCCACGGCCGTGATGACCAGAATAGCAGTGCAGACGTTGAGCGTCTGCACCTTGATCTCATTGACGATGTAATCTTCCATACGAGGATTGATTACGCGCGCTGCCATCACGGCCGCGTTATGGAAACTTCTGGAGAGACTGTCGATGTCGATATAGCTTTGGCTCATAATTTAGTGCGCTGATACAGGGGGTTTTAATACTCGGGGCGGAGTCGCTGCGCGCTGCGGAGGAGGAAGGAGCGCTTTGCGGCTGAGCGATATCTTGCCGCGATCGGTGACGTCCCGAACCATGACTTCGACCATGTCGCCTACTTTGCAGACATCGTCCATATGTTCTACGCGGCGATGATCCCATTCAGAGATGTGGCAGAGGCCTTCTTTGTCGAAGATCTTGATGAAGCATCCAAAATCGACGATCGAGACGATCTCGCCGGTGTAGGTCTTGCCGATTTCGACATCGGATACCAGATTGATCACCATAGCGATCGCTTTCTCGAGAGCTTCGCCGTTATTGGCGGAGATGCTAACAAGTCCGTTATCGTCGATGTTGATCTCAGCGCCGGTCGCCTCTGTGATGGCGCGGATTTGTTTACCGCCAGGACCGATGAGGGTGCCGATCTTGCTCGGCTTAATTTGCATCGTCTCAATGCGCGGAGCGTATTGAGAAACGCTCTCTTTGGCTTTGGGGCATGCCTCGATCATCTTGTTGAGGATATGGAGCCGTCCCTGACGCGCTTGGGCAAGGGCCACATGCATGATGTGGGGGGTGATCCCTTCGACTTTGATGTCGAGTTGGAAGGCCGAGATCCCGTGGCTGTTTCCCGCGACTTTAAAGTCCATATCTCCTAGAGCGTCTTCATCGCCGAGGATATCGGAGAGGATCGCAAAGCGGTCGCCTTCTAAAATAAGTCCCATCGCAATGCCTGAAAACAGGATGGCGCATGGGAACGCCGGCGTCCATCAGGGCCAAAGATCCGCCGCAGATAGAGGCCATCGAAGAGGAACCGTTAGATTCCGTGATGTTGGACTCGAGGCGGATGACGTAAGGGAATTGTTCTTGGGTAGGCAGGGCTGCTGATAATGCGCGCTCAGCGAGCTTGCCGTGTCCGATTTCCCGGCGGCCGGGAGATCCCATGCGTCCGACTTCACCGACAGAATAGGGCGGGAAGAAGTACTGGAGATAGAATCGGGTGGCTCTGCTTCGCCGTGGAGCGTCTTCATAACGCTGGGCCATAATCTTCGCTGCCTAATGTGCAAACGGCGATCGCCTGCGTCTCGCCGCGGGTAAAGAGGGCGCTTCCATGCGTACGGGGTAAGGAGGCCTGGTCTCGATATCGATGGGGCGGACTTGGTCCAGGTGCGGCCGTCGACACGGGCGGTTTTCATTTAGAATGACTTCGCGCATGAGTTTGGCGTTGACATTATTTGAAAGCTGTCAGAGGACGTGCGTCTTGGTGGATATTTGGGTTTTTACATCAAGCGGGGAGGAAGTGCGCGACCTACTTTTGCTTTCGCTGTCGCTAATCGCTCGCCGCGTTTTTGCTTTTCACGGATATGGAGAGCAGCCTTGATATCGCTGCCGACGAGCTTTTCAACCTCTTCAATGGAGACTTCAGGGGAGACGATGCGCAGGTCTTCGCGGAATTTGGGCCTGCCGATCTCTTTTTGCCAGTCGGATAAGTCCTTGGCAAATGATCTTAATGGCGGCGTGCCCTTCAGCGACAGCGGCAAGAATTTGTTCTTCGGAGAGGAAGTCGGCATACCCTTCGATCATCAATATGGCATCTTCGGTGCCGGCTAGCATGAGGTCGAGGCGCGACTTGGCCATCTCTTGGACGGTCGGGTTCACGACGAAACGGTCTTCGATCATGGCGACGCGGACACCGCCGATGGGTTTTACGAGGGGGATATCGGAGATGACGAGAGCGGCCGATACTGCTGTGATAGCAAGGGCGTCTGGGGCATGGATGCCGTCGTAAGAATAAACATAGGCTAAGAGCTGGGTATCATTATAGTAGCCATCTTCAAACATGGGACGGATGGGGCGGTCGATGAGGCGGCTAGTGAGAACTTCGCGCTCGGTCGGCCTTCCTTCTCTTTTAATGAATCCGCCGAGGGTCTTTCCCGTGGAGGAGAATTTTTCTTGGTAATCGACGCGCAAGGGGATGAAGTCTGTCTCTTCAGAGGGGACTGAGCCGCGGCAAGCTGTGGCCAATAATATGGTGTCGCCTGAACGGAGGGTGACGGCGCCGCCGGCTTGGCGTGCAATTTTACCGGTTTCGAGAATGAGATCTCTTCCGCCGACGGAGATGGTACGGGTATGACGTGTCATGGATAATCCTTAAGTGTTACAATTTTTTAACGAACTGAATATATCAGGAATGGGAAATACGAAGCAAATTAATCCTATCCCTCTATGCGAGGGATAGGAAATATAGGTGTTATTTACGGAGGTTGAGACGGCCGATCAAGCTTTGGTAACGCTTGGTATCGGTGGAATTGAGATAATCTAGCAGTTTGCGGCGTTGGCCTACCAATTTAAGGAGGGCCAGACGTGAAGCATGATCTTTGGGGGCAAGTTTCAGATGTTCAGTGAGTTCGGCAATGCGCTCTGTCAGGATCGCAATCTGAACGTCAGCTGAGCCCGTGTCTTTCTCATGCAGCTGGAATTTCTTGGTGATTTCTTCTTTCGTACCTTTATCTAAAGACATAGTTTCTCCTAAGCGGGTCCAAAAAGTAAATTTATAAATCTAGCCACCATTGTACTCGAAACGAGGTATTGAATCAATCTCAACTTTTTCTTAAACTGTTCGCCGTCCCTGATTTAATGCTTTGCCATGGGGACAATTTTGATTTTTAATAATATTTTGGAGTCCTCGGCAAAGGCCTTACGCGAAGCTGCATAGGGCCAAAAAGGGGAATGCAAAAGATTACAAAAAGCGAAAACGGCGCCTGCAAATGCTAAATTAGGGACGACGGCAGATGGATGAGTTTTACATGAGAGAAGCGATGGAAGAAGCTAAAAAAGCTTTTGCCTCCGGCGAGGTCCCCGTCGGGGCTATTTTGGTGATTCAAAATAAGATTATCAGTCGAGGGCATAATGCCGTCGAAATGCTCCAAGATGCGACCGCGCACGCTGAAATGCGGTGTTTGCAAGAGGCCGCTGAAAATATCGGTAATTGGCGTCTCTTGGGCGCTACCCTTTATTGTACCCTGGAGCCCTGCGCTATGTGCGCAGGGGCCATGCTCCTCTCGCGTATAGACACCCTTGTTTGGGGAGCGCCTGATCTTCGGCATGGGGCCGATGGCTCTCTTTATTCCCTTCTCGAGGGCCAGCATCCAATCCATAATATCCATGTTCGCAAGGGCGTTCTAGCTGAAGAATGCGCTCAGTTAATGAAAGATTTTTTTTTAGCCCGGAGGGCGTGTGGAAAAACTATTTGACGAACTGGTCGATTTTCAAAGAAAAAAGTTGCTTTCCTTGGCTCAAAAAATTATTCCCGCTCTAACTGAGGACGATATCCTTCAGCCGAATGACTTCCCGGCCCTCGAGGGGAACCCTCTTTTTCGCTACGAAGAAGGGGTTTTAGAGGGGCTTTTGACGGCCCGTATGGCTTATCTGGCTGCAATTAAAAATTAAACAATCTTGTTTTTAAATCTAATCTGCATTGATATTATAGCGATGATTTTGTTAAATTCATTGCCGCACAAAGATCCAACGAAAAAAGATTAACAATTTAATTGGAGTTTTATAAGCATATGACAAGAGATATTATTAATAATACCAACTTAAGATCCGCTGGAAGCGTTGGCGGAATGATGGTTTCGGGATTTGCCATCGGATACTATTCCGGGAAGGTTGGACAGGTGGCTGGTCGGGCATTATACCATACAAAGGCAGCCGAAACTTTGGGTTCTAGAATAGCGTCAGGATTGGCAGTCACTGTCCTAGGATCAGTGGGGTTTTATAAACTTATCCCATCGGTATCGCGAATTGAAGGTTTTTTATTTATCGCGCTAGCGGTTTATGCCGTGCTTGGAGCTCTTTGGTTTGAGAAAAAAAGAGTTGATGCTGTTTGACTCTTGCGCGGAACTGCCAAAACCTGTTAAATTGTCCTCTTTACAAGAGGTTATATGAAAAAAGAAGGACACCCTCCTTATCAAGACGTTCTATTTATCGATTCCGCTACAGGACATAAGTTCGTATGCGGCAGCACTCTCCAACCGAAGGAAAAAGAGGTTTTTGAGGGCAAGGAATATCCCGTCTACCGCGCTCCCATTTCTTCGGCATCCCACCCCTTCTTTACGGGTGCGAAGTCGCTGATCGACTCGGAAGGCCGCGTCGATAAATTCACCAAAAAATACGCACAGAAGAAGAAGCAGGCCGAAGAAAGCGCCGCTAAAGCTGCTGTCGTAGAACCGGTGAAGAAAAAGAAAAAAACTAAGTCCTCGTAATGCAAGCAAGGGTCTCGAAGCTTCTTCGGCGCTTCCACGAAGTGGAAGAGATGCTTGGCAGGCCGGAGACTCTTGCCGATAAATCAAAATACCGTGCTCTCACTCAAGAGCACGCTTATCTTTCCGAAATCAAAGAGACTTCCCAATCGATCGAAAAAATCCAGCAGCAGATCGCTGGAGATCAAGACCTGCTCAAAACAGAGACGGATCCTGAGCTCGTCGGCCTTCTCAAAGAAGAAATAGCCGCTTTGCAACTCTCTCTTGAACAAAAAACACGCCAACTCGAGACGCTGCTTGTTCCGCCCGATCCGCGCGATAGCCGCAATGTCATTATGGAATTAAGGGCAGGGACCGGGGGCGACGAGGCTGCGATTTTCGTCGGGGACTGCGTACGGATGTATAAATGCTACGCCGATAGAAAGGGATGGAAGTACGAGATGCTCTCCTGCGCTCCTTCGGAGCGGGGCGGATTCAAGGAATATGTCATGGTTCTATCGGGCCATAATGTCTTCCGATTTCTGCAGCATGAAGCGGGAACGCATCGTGTGCAAAGGGTTCCTGATACCGAGGCGCAAGGGCGGATCCATACGTCGGCGATCACGGTGGCAGTGCTCCCTGAGCCCGGTGAAGAAGAAAAAATCGTTTTAGATGAGCGGGACTTGAAGATCGATACGTTCCGTTCTTCAGGCGCTGGCGGCCAGCACGTCAACGTGACGGACTCTGCGGTGCGGATCACGCACATTCCGACAGGCGTTGTCGTCGCCTGCCAAGAAGAGCGGAGCCAGCATAAAAACAAAGATAAAGCGATGCGCATCCTGGTTGCCAAAATCGCAGAAGAAAGGGACCGCAAAGCTCATGCCGAACGATCGGAGCTGCGCTCGACGCAAGTAGGCAGCGGCGACAGATCGGAACGCATCCGCACTTATAATTTTCCTCAAAATCGGGTGACAGACCACCGGATCGAGCTTACGTTGTATAAATTAAACTTGGTCATGGAAGGCGATCTCGATGATTTGACCGTGCCCCTCGTGGCATTCTTTTACCAACAACAACTGGCCGGCGATGAAAACGATCGGTGAACTTCTTCAGCTTTCAGCTGATTTTTTAGGCCAAAAGGGGATCGAGCGCTCCCGACGAGAAGCGGAGGACCTCCTGTCGGCGGTCTTGCAAATTCCGCGCCTCGACCTCTATATGCAATTCGACCGCCCGCTGGTGGAACAAGAAATTAATCAATATCGGGCTTATATCCAGCGCCGCGCCCAAGGCGCTCCCTACGAGTACATCACGGGCCAGGTTCGTTTTTTAGACGCCGAGCTTATCGTAACGCCCGATGTCCTCATCCCTAGGCCCGAGACAGAGATCTTAGCGGCAAAGATCTTAGAGCAGCTTCCCGACGCGCCGATGGAGGTGTGGGATATCTGCTGCGGATCGGGGTGCATTGCCATCAGCCTCAAGAAAGCCCGGCCCAGTTGGACCGTTTTCGCCTCGGATATTTCCCCAAAAGCGCTGGCCCTCGCGAAAGAAAATGCGGCGAAAAATGGGGTGGAAGCGACCTTTTTGGAAGGCGATCTCTTCAAACCCTTCCAAGGGCGCAAGGCCGATGTCATTATCTCCAATCCTCCCTATGTCTCTGTCAAAGAATATGCGGCTATGGACAAGTCCGAGCCTCAAATCGCCCTCGTGGCCGGACCTACAGGGTACGAATTTTATGAACGCCTCGCTCAAGAAATTCCTAACCATCTACGCCCAGGAGGCAAGGTCTTTTTTGAACTCGGCACAGGCATGGGCGCCAAAGTCGCTTCTTTCTTTTCTTTTGGTAAGAAAAAAATTGAAAATGATTTTGCAGGGCATGATCGTTTCTTTTTCCTTGAAAACGACCCCTTGTGTTAGAATGTCTTAACACTTATGTTTGGCGCGCTCACAGAAAAATTTAAAGATCTCTTTTCCGGTTTAACGGGCAAGAAAACGCTCTCGGAGAGTAACATCGCCGATGCGGTTTCCCAAGTCCGTTTGGCCTTGCTGGATGCTGACGTCAGTTTTGCAGTCGCAAGCGCGTTTGTTAAAAGAATTAAAGAAAAAGCCGTGGGCGAGCAAGTCGTCAAATCGGTGACGCCCGGCCAGCAGTTCATTAAAATCGTTCATGAAGAGCTGATCGCTCTCATGGGGGCCGAAGAGACCCCCCTCAACTTAACCGCTAAGCCCTCCCACATTTTGCTCTGCGGGCTCCAAGGGTCAGGGAAAACGACCCAGTGCGCGAAGCTCGCCGCTTATTTACAGAAGAAAGGTAAAAAGCCCCTTGTCGTCGCGTGCGATTTGCAAAGGCCCGCGGCCATAGAGCAGATCAAAACGCTGTGCGGACAGATCAATGTGCCCGTCTTTACGGTCGAGGGTGAAAAAGATCCCGTACGCGTTGCAAAATTAAGTCTTAGCGCACAAGGCGATCACGATGTGGTCCTCTTTGACACGGCCGGCCGTCTGCACATCGACGAAGAGCTGATGGGCCAGCTCGAAGAGATCAAGAAGGTTGTACGTCCCCAAGACATTATTTTCGTGGCGAGCAGCAACACTGGCCAAGATGCGGTGAAGACCGCCGCGGAGTTTGATCGCCGCTTAAACATCACGGGAACTATTTTGACGATGCTCGATGGCTCTTCTAGGGCCGGAGCTGCAATTTCGATCCGCGAAGTGACAGGAAAACCGCTCTTGTTTGAGGGGATAGGCGAAAAGATCAGCGATCTGCAGCTGTTCAACCCCCGCTCTATGGCTGATCGGATCCTCGGCATGGGCGATGTCGTTAACTTGGTTCGCAAAGCCGAAGAACATTATGACGAGGCGCAGGCCGAAGCCCTGGAAAAAAAGATGCGCAAGGCCGCCTTCACCTACAGCGATTACTTAAGCCAGATGGGCATGATGAAGAAGATGGGATCATTTAAAAGCCTCCTCCAAATGCTTCCTGGGGGGATTCAGATCCCCGATATTGAGAAATCCGAAGGCGAATTTAAGAGAATGGAAGCGATGATCCATTCGATGACCCTAGACGAGCGTGAAGAGCTTGTAGAAATCATCCCGCCGCGCCGATGGCGCATTGCAAAAGGCAGCGGGACCAAGATCGATGATGTGAACCGCCTCATCAAAAACTTTAAAAGAATGAAAGATATGTGCAAAAATTTACCAAATAAGAAACAGATGGAGAAAATGTCATGGTTTTAATGATACGCATGCGTCAGCATGGACGCAAAAATCGTCAGACCTTTCGCTTGGTATTGACGGACAGCCGCAGACCTCGCGATGGAAAGTATATCGAGACGCTCGGATCTTATAATCCGATGCAAGCAGAGAATAACTTCACGGCCAATACCGACCGTATCCAGTCATGGCTTGAGAAGGGCGCTCAGCTGTCCGACAACGCTCGCAACCTTTTAGCAAAAGCAGCTCCTGCTTTTATCAAGACATACCAAGCGAAGCTCGAAGCCGCGAAAGTGAAAAAAACGGCGAAGCGCCGCGCTTTGAAGAAAGCCAAAAAAGGCGCAGCTCCTGTTAAAAAAACAGTGAAAGCCGCCGCTAAAACAGAAGAGAAAGCGGCCGCTCCCGCTCCGAAAAAACGGGCTGCGCCGAAGAAGAAGAAAGAGGATGCAAGTTGATATCCTCTCCCTCTTCCCGGAGTATTTCGAGGGGCCGCTCAAGCTTTCCATTTTAGGAAGAGCAAGAGAAAACGGCCTTCTCGATGTGCGGCTGGTCGATATCCGTCAGTTCACCACTGATAAGCACGGACGGGTGGACGACAGGCCGTTTGGAGGAGGGCCTGGCATGCTTATGATGCCAGAGCCCGTATGTGCGGCGATACGCGCCGTGCGAAGAGAAAAGACCCGCGTGATTTATCTCACGCCCCAAGGCAAGCCCCTCACGGCCAAAAGATGCGAGGAGTTAGCCGGCGAAGAGCACTTGGTGCTCCTCTGCGGGCACTACGAAGGAATCGACGAGCGCGCGATCGAGGCGGAAGTCGATGAAGAGATCAGCATCGGGGACTATGTCCTCACAAGCGGATGCCCCGCAGCGCTGGTCCTTCTCGATGCCACAGCCCGGTTTATTCCGGGGATCCTTGGCCACGAAGAGGCCGCGGCGAGCGATTCGTTCCAAGGGGAAGGATTATTAGAGGGACCGCAGTATACACGTCCCCGCGAGTTTGAAGGAAAATCGGTTCCCTCCGTTTTATGGGAAGGGAACCATGCAGAAATTGCAAAATGGCGCCGCGAAGCAGCGCTGCAAAAGACTAAATTAGTTAAGGAGATCGTATGAAACAAAATACTGTCATTCAAGAGTTGGAAAAAGGCCATCTGAAAAAAGATGTTCCTCCTTTTAACGTTGGAGACACGCTCACCGTTCACACCCGCATCATCGAGGGAGAAAAAGAGCGTATCCAAATGTTCACAGGAACCGTCATTGCCCGCCGCGGCAGCGGCCTGTCCGAGACATTTGCTCTCTATCGCGTTGCTTACGGCGCCGGCATGGAGCGTGTTTTTATGCTCCACAGCCCCCGCATTGCGAAGATCGAAGTTTCTCGCCATGGGAAAACACGTCGTGGTAAACTCTATCATATCCGCGGCGCTTCTGGTAAAGCTGCGAAAATTAAAGAGCAAATCGGAGGAGTTTCTATCCATGTCGAAGAGCACGAAGAAGCCCCTTCCGCAGAGCCAGCGACTTAAGATTTTTGAGATACAGGCCCGCGAAAGCGGGTTTGTGTCCATTGCCGGCATCGACGAAGCAGGACGCGGCCCTCTTGCCGGCCCTGTCGTCGCTGCCGCTTGTATTTTGCCCCCTGATATCCGTCTTAAGGGCATCAAGGATAGCAAACAACTAACTCCTGAAGAGCGCGAAGCCCTCTTTGCCCGTATCCAAGACAACCCTGCCATCCTCTCAGGCGTCGGCATCATCGACGTCATCATGATCGATCAGATCAATATCCTGCGCGCCACGCTTCAAGCGATGATGGGCGCCATTGCCGCTCTACCCAAACAGCCCGATTTTATCCTTGTTGACGGCCCGCATCTTCCACCCACCGACATCCCTGGCAAGGCGATCATCGACGGCGACACCCTTTCCCAATCGATTATGGCCGCAGCCATCATCGCCAAATGCACCCGCGATCTTCTCATGATCAAGCTCCACGAACAATATCCCCAATACGGCTTTAAATCGCACAAAGGGTATGGAACCCCGGAGCATCTCAAAGCTCTGAAAGAGCACGGCCCCTGCGAGATCCATCGAAAAAGTTTTGCTCCTGTACGGGAGGCCCTCCATGCGTAGCATGACAGGCTTTGGCCAAGGCCGCTCTTCTCACATCACCGCGGAAATCCACAGCGTCAACCGCAAAAACCTCGATATCACGCTCTATCTTCCCAAAGAACTCCTCTTCCTCGACATCGATATCCGCCGTTTTCTCTCCCAGGAAATCCAGCGCGGCCAAATCACCGTCCGCGTGAGCGCCGATCTCCTCGAGCACAAAGAGACCCTCTCTCATCTCAAAACCCTGCAGAAAAAATGGAACCAGATCAGCGATGCCTTAAAGCTGAAGGACCAAATCACTTTGCCCTTCCTCCTTGAAAAAATGGAAGACGAACCCCTCCGCGCGTCTTCACAGCTCAAAAAAGACCTCTTTCTCGTTCTGCAGCAAGCGCTCAAGGCTTTCCTCGCCATGCGCGCCAAAGAAGGCGCTCATCTCGCCAAAATCCTCAAAGGGTATACGCAAGAGATCTCGTCCCTGGTGAAAAAAATCGAAGTCAAAGCGCCCCTCATCAAAGACCGCTACCGCAAGACGCTCCAAGGGCGCCTCGCCGAACTATCTCTTCCTATCGAGGAAGAGCGGCTTTTCAAAGAAGTCATGCTCTACGCCGAGCGCAGCGACATCTCCGAGGAGATCACGCGTCTTCATTCCCACCTCTCGCAGATGAAAAAACTTCTCTCCTCCCAAGGTGAAAGCGTCGGCCGCGCGCTCGATTTCCTCACGCAAGAAATGGGCCGTGAATCGAACACGCTCCTTGCCAAGGCAGGGGACAGCGACATCTCGAATCTCGGCCTTCAGATCAAATCGCTCATCGAGAAGATCCGCGAGCAAGTCCAGAATATTGAATAAATAGGCTCTAAAACGACAGTTTAAAACTTTTATTGAATTGCGGAAACGCGAAGAAGACTTCCGAACCTGCACCCATTCAGACCCAACAGCAGCAACAAAATCAAGCAGGCATGAAAGAAGAGAGCTCCCAGCTTTAAAAGCCCCTCTGAGCAAGCATAATTTTTAAAATTGCACTTTGCCCCCCTTATAGGTATACTGAGGGACAACTGTGTATAAGATTTTAGGAAATCTCAAAAAAGGTTTGATCTTTGTCATCAGCGCTCCTGCAGGGACAGGCAAGACCACCCTCGCGCAGATGCTCTGTAAAGAGTTTTCTTGCGTCGTCGAAAGCATCTCTTATACGACAAGGAAGATGCGCGAAGGAGAGAAAGAGGGCGAGCATTACCATTTCATCTCGGAAAAAGAGTTTGTGAAACGCAAAGCGGCAGGCGATTTTTTAGAGAGCGCCTCGTTTTTGGGAAACCACTACGGCACGTCGCGTTCTTTAGTTGAAGAGAGTTTGAAAAAGGGGAAGCATGTCCTCCTTGTGATCGATACGCAGGGCGCCGAGCAGCTGAAGGGAAAGGTCGATGCTACGTCGATTTTCATCAGCCCGCCTTCTCTTGATGAGCTCAAATCAAGACTTTTGCGCAGACGGACAGAGACCCCCGAAGCCATCGCCAAGCGTTTGGAATGGGCGACAGAAGAGATGAAGAAAAAATCGGCCTATGACTACCACATTGTGAATGACAATTTAGAAGTGGCCTACGCCGTCCTCCGCAGCATTTTGGTTGCGGAAGAGCATAAAACTACCATGGAGAAAAGATGAAAGACCAACTGACCAACGAAGCATTGAAGAAGCACTTTAAGGATAATTTCGATTTAGCGCACTATGCCATCGCAGCTGCGCGCTACCTCATTAAGTCAGGGCACGAAGTCAACGTTGCCGACTTGCTCGATGATATCCAAAGAACTCCCAAAATGTATGAAGTGAAAGAGCTCGAAGCGATGGATGCCGCAGACCGTGCGGAGCGAGCAGAAGAGGCGAAAGAAGAAGCGGGTGCCTAAACGTCTCATTACGTCGGCGCTTCCCTATGCCAATGGAGCTCTCCATTTCGGGCATATCGCCGGTGCTTTTCTTCCCGCAGATTGCTACGCCAGATTTTGCCGCCTGCGCGGCGATGATGTGCTCTATATCTGCGGATCAGATGAGTATGGCATTCCGATTACGATCAGCGCCGAGATTGCTGGCAGAACGCCCCGAAGAGCACGTCGATATCTTCCACCAGATCAATAAAGACCTCTTTGCCAAGCTGAACATTTCGTTTGATCACTACTCAAGAACGTCGTGGAAAGGCCATATCCCCACGGTGCAAGAGTTTTTCACGGATCTTTTGAACAATGGCTACATCGAAGCGCGCACGACGAACCAACTCTACTCCGAAAAAGACGGCCGCTTCCTGGCTGATCGCTATGTGACGGGAACATGCCCGAAATGCGGCTTTGATGGCGCCCGCGGCGACGAGTGCCCCCATTGCGCGGCCAGCTATGAAGCGACAGATCTTAAAAACCCTAAATCGAAAATCAGCGGCGGGCCCTTGGTCCCTAAACCGACCAAGCACTGGTTCCTCCGGTTTGACCTCTTCGCTGACAAACTACGCGAGTGGATCGCGACCAAAAACTGGAAGCCGAGCGTCACCCATTTTGCGATGGGCTACGTCGACGACTTAAAAGCCCGGGCGATCACGCGCGATGGAGAGTGGGGCGTGCCGATTCCTCTACCTGATACCGAAGGAAAGGTCCTCTACGTATGGTTTGATGCTCCCATCGGCTATATCTCTGCCACTAAGCAAGGTTTCCCCGATCAATGGGAAGATTATTGGCTGGGAAAAGATGTCCACTATACACAGTTCATCGGCAAAGATAACATTCCGTTCCATGCCGTCTTCTTTCCCGCGATGGTCATGGGGCAAAACAAGCCTTACAAACAAGTCGATGAAATTCCTGCGAATGAGTTCCTCAATTTAGAGGGACGGCAATTTAGCAAGTCCGACGGATGGACGATCGACCTCGACCGGTTCTTTACACATTTCACGGCCGATCAGATCCGCTATGTCCTCGCGGCGAATGCCCCCGAGACGCAAGACTCCGAATTTACCTGGAAAGATTTTCAACTGCGGTGCAATTCGGAACTGCTCGGCAAATATGGCAACTTGGCCAATCGCCTCCTCGTCTTCTTGGCGAATAAATGCGGCGGGCATATTCCCGACGCAGAGCCCGATAGCGATTTCCTACGTAAACTACTAGATCTTGCCCATGAAGCGGCGGAGGCTTACGGTTCTTACCACTTACGCCGTGCGACGCAGATCGTCATGGAGATCGCTGCCGCTGGGAATGTCTATTTTGATGCGGAAAAGCCCTGGAAAATTGAAGATCCTATGCAGCGGGCAAAAGTCCTGCGCACCTGTTTAGAATGCCTTAAAATCCTCGCGATCGTCTCTTCGCCGGTCATTCCCGATAGCGCCCAGAAACTCTGGCAGATGCTAGGGAAAACGACGACGCTGGCAAGCGAAAATTGGGACCGCGCGCTCCAAGCACCTCTTACCTCGGGACAACTTCTTCCGAAACCCGAAGTCCTCTTCAAACGCGTTGAAGATGAGATCATTCAAGAAGAGATCGATAAATTGGCGATTCTCACGAAGCAGAAGCCGGGATAGCCGTTTTTCTCGATAACTCTAATCTTGCCAAAAAGAAAGTCGAAGCCGCAATCACGGTGGCCCCCGCAAGGACATTGATGTGGGGGATTTCTTGAAAAAACAGATAGCCGATGAATGATGCAAAAATCAGGCGTGTGTACTCAAATGGGGCCACGAAAGAAGCTTTACCATACTTGAGCGCTTCGACTGTGCCGAAATTCGATAAGAGGCCGCATAGGGCAACGCCCATCAAAAGAAAAATATCCCTTAAGGGAGGGAGTTGCCACACGCCTATGACCGCTATGCTCGAGAGCAGGAGGGTAGCTCCGGTTGCATAGAGAAGGAGGGTCGTCGACGATTCGGTGGTGAGGAGCTTTTTCCCCACAATGCTCGATCCGCTGGCCAAAATATTGGCAAGCAGGGCAACGGCGATGGGAAGCCCGAAGCTGAACGAAAAGCCTTGAAATATCGTCAAAACGCCGACATATCCCAAACCGACCAGCAGCCATTTTTTATAGGTTAATTTTTCTCTGAGGAAGAAAAAGGCGAATAGGGTCGTGAAAAGGGGCCCTGTGAAGCCGATGGCCGAGGAGGACGCCAAAGGCAGATTTCGGTAAGCGAAATAGGTAGAGAAGAGGGCGACCGATATGAAAAGAACCCGCGTCAGGTGGAGCGGGAGGCGCGTTGTTTTAAAGTTTTTTATACCCTGCCGAAGGACGAAGGGGAGCAAGAAGATAAAGGCGAATAGGCAGCGGAAGAAGAGGATCATGAGGCTGGGAACAGAGGGGGTGATCAGTTTTACGAGGGAAATGCCGCCCGAAAAGCAAAAACTAGAAAATAGCACAAAGAACATGCTGAGGAGAGTTTGTCTTCTTGTGTCATCAAATGTCATAAGCGAATTTTATCTATGTTTATAACAAATATCAATATATAAATATTTTTTATATTATTAGATAATGTGTGATTCGGTATTTAAAAATTTCCATGCAACCCGACAAATTATTATGAATTAATGTTAGAGAGGATTAGCCTTTGCTGAAGTTAAAATTCGAGAAAAGATATGGATGAGAGATACGCCCCTCAGTTAAATCAACTTGAAGCCTTTCTTACGGTCTACGGGTGGCATTTTCAGCGAGAAACTTCTCCCGACGGGACCGAGCGTCTCATCGCGCCTTTTCCCTTGAATCAAGAGAAGGGAGTTCTGATTCTTTTTAATATTGTAGGCGAATTTGTATGTGCGAATACAGCTGGTTTGCTAAAGGATATTCCGACGCAATTTGCTGTAAATTTGCTCGCCTTAAACGACTCTGTGAAACTGGTTAAAATTTTTGCCTTTCCACCCGAAAGAGGTTCCAATTTTTTTGATGCCGATCTCGCCTTTGAGCTCTGGGCTGAAAGCTTTAATCAGGGAACCTTCTTTGCTTTCATGGAAATGCTGTGTTTAGGTGTTGAAAAAACTCTAGACGTGATCGCTCAGCAAAATATTCCCCACCAAACCAGCTTTGTTTCTTTCCAATGAAATCCTAATTTTCTGAGGTGGGTTTTATTCGATGGCAATCTCTAAATGCTCTAAAAGCGCCATGACTTCGGGCTTAGAAAATTTTGCCTTCTGCAGCTTGTTCGTCAGAGCGTTGATAGAATAATTGATCGCTCCTCGGAAATCGGCTCCTCTCAAATCGGTATTATGAAAGACGCTTCCCTCCAGGTCCGATTTGGCAAAGTTGGCCCCGGAGAGATTGGAATTGGTGAAGTGGGCCTCACGGACCTTGCATTCGAGGAAGAGGGTATTTTTGAGATTGAGGTCAGAGAAGTTGCAGGTGGCGATCAGGCAATTCTTGAACGACATTTTCAAAAACGTCGGGTCGCATCTCCCAAAATTAACGCCCATGAATTTGCAGTGGATAAACTGGGCATTTTGGAACCGGCATCCCTCGAGTTTTGTGAGGCTGAAATTACACTGCTCGAACGTGCAATCGACAAACCTCCCTTTCATGAGTTCTTTTTCACCCCAGACTTTTTTTTGGAACGTTTCCTTCTCAAAGAACATCATGGAGCGCCTTCTCAAGCCCTGTGAACCGCTTTTGCGCATCGTGGCTCGTTACGGCAATCGAGAGGGCTTTCTTAGTTCCTACGAGCACGACGAGCTTTTTACCGCGGGTGACGGCGGTATAGAGGAGGTTGCGGTAGAGCATCTTGTAGTGGGTAGTATGGACCGGGATGATCACGCACGGGGATTCGCTTCCTTGGTATTTGTGGATCGAGACGGCGTAGGCCAGGATGAGCTCGTCGAGCTCGCCAAAGTCGTAGCTGACGAGGCGGTCGTAGAAGGAGACGGCCACTGTCTGTTCGATGAGATCGATCGTGGTGATGCGGCCGACATCGCCATTGAAAACGAGTTTTTGGTAATTGTTGCGGGTTTGCATGACCTTATCGCCTACGTGGAACGTCCGGCCCATGCGGGTGAGGGGAGTGGGGCTAGGGTTGAGGTGGCTTTGGAGGACGACGTTGAGGTTTTCCGTGCCGATCACGCCGCGCTTCATGGGCGCGAGCACTTGGATGTCTTGGAACCGATGGAAATGGTGCTTTTTGGGAAGTTCGGTGGTCACGAGCTTGACGATCGTGCTGAGGATCTCTTCGGGCGTTTCCTGATAGAGAAACTGAAAATCGCCTTTAGGGTGATAGGAGATGTCGGGAAACTCGCCATGGTTGATTTTGTGGGCATTGGTCACGATGAGCGAGCCGGCGGCCTGGCGGAAGATCTCGGTGAGGCGCGTCATGCCGGTTTTACCGGCAGCGAGGAGGTCTTTGAGGACATTGCCAGCGCCGACGCTGGGGAGCTGATCGCTATCGCCGATGAGGATGAGGCGGCACGAAGAGGGGAGGGCTTTGAGCAGCGCATGGAAGAGCATCGTATCGACCATGCTCATCTCATCGATGATGACCAGGTCGGCGACGAGGGGGTTTTCGCGGTTTCTTTTAAAGCCGCCTGAAGCGAAGTCCATCTCGAGCAAGCTATGGATGGTGGAGGCCTTCCGTCCCGTGATCTCGCTCATGCGTTTTCCGGCCCTTCCCGTCGGGGCCGCGCAAATGATGTTTTCGGTGAGCTTTTCTGAGATCGTCAGGATCGCCTTCGTGATCGTGCTCTTTCCGGTACCAGGTCCGCCGGTGATGATATGGACTTTTTCTTGGACGGCTTGGGCGATCGCTTCTTTTTGCTGATCGGCAAGTTCGATGTGCATTTGGCTTTGAACCCATCCCAAGGCCTTGGAGACATCGATGGAGCGAAGGGGGGACACGCCAGCTTGGAGGCGCGCGAGCTCTTTCGCAATGCCCAGTTCTGAAAAATAGAGAATGCGCACCCAGACTTTGCCTTCGTCCTGCATGATCTTCTCTTCTTGGACAAGCTTTTCCAGGCGTTCTTTCACACGTGCAGTGGGAACATTGAGGGCTTCGGCCGCCGCTTGAATGAGGTCTTCTTGAGGATAGCAGGTATGGCCTTCATTCGAGAGCTCCCAGAGGACATGCTCGATGCCTGCGTCGATGCGCGTGGGATAATCGGGGGGCATTCCTAGGCTTTGAGCGATCCTATCGGCGATTTTGAACCCGATTCCCTGGATTTCTTTGGCCAGCGCATAGGGATCGCTTTTGAGCTTTTCAATGCTCTCGTCGCCGTACGCCCGGTAGATTTTTTGCGCAAAGCTGGGGCTGACCCCGACGCCTCGGAGGAAAATCATCACCGTGCGGATTTTTTTCTGATCTTTCCAGCAGCTTTGGATGGCCTCGATTCTTTTCTTTCCCAGGCCCTCGACTTCAAAAAGCTGCTCTGAGTCTTCCTCGAGAATTTTGAGAGTATCTGTTCCAAATTTCTTGACGATCCGCTGAGCATAGACAGGCCCGATCCCTTTGATCATGCCCGATTCTAAATAGCGTTGGATGCCCACGAGGTCGCTTGGGGCCTGCGCCTCGAAATTCTCTACTTCAAATTGTCTTCCGTGCTGGGGATGATGCTTCCAGGAGCCTGTGCATTTGACGGTCTCGCCGACCTGGAGCATAGGCAGCGTCCCCACGATGCACGTGAGGTCGCCCTTTCTCGGTTCTTTAATTTTGGCCACTGTGAAATCATCGCTCGCAAAAACGATGGTCTCGACAAAACCGTACAATTCTTCCATAGTTGCAATTTATTGAATCTAACTGATACAGGGAAATAATGCCAGACTTCCATCCCATGTTGGTCCATTTCCCCATCGTCCTCTTTTGGACGGGTCTTGTCTTTGACCTTATCGGATGGGCCTGGAAGAAGCAGACCTATCCGGCCGGCCATTGGATCATCATCGCCGCCGCCCTCATGAGCCTTCCTACGGCCCTCACGGGCCTCCTAGCTTCGATGCAGTATGCTCCCAGCGTCGAAATCGACCACCATCGCAATATGGCCATCGCCACCGTCTCCTTTGGTCTGCTCCATGCCGCTTTTCGCCTCTACATCCTCAAGAAAAATAAAGTTTTTAGTGGAGGCCTTCTTGTCCTGCTTTCCCTCATCAACGTAGCGCTTGTCAGTATGACCGCTGCCTATGGCGGTATCGTAGAAGAAAAAGCGTGTTCCGAAAGATCTGATCATTGATTTTAAACTCTGCCTCTGGCTAAAATGCATTTTCCCATTCCGGGTTAGCTCAGTGGTAGAGCAGTGCACTGTTAATGCATTGGTCGCAGGTTCGAATCCTGCACCCGGAGATCTTTTATCCAAGGCCACATGCACCTTTTAAAATATTATTTTATAGCAATAATGGGCATTATGAATATTGCAAGCGGCCAAATGGTATTTCAGCAGCCTCCCGACAATTTTAATCCTAAGGTTGAGATCGTCGCCTGTTTCATGACGGTGAACGAAAATGTTCTATTCCTGAAGCGCCAGCCGCATAAATCCGAAGGGAGCAAGTGGGGGATTCCTGGGGGAAAAGTCGACAAGGGTGAAACCACTGAGCAGGCTGTTCTGCGTGAAGTCCTAGAAGAAACCAGCATTGATTTGGCTGGCAAGCCTTTGATGTATTTCGGCAAAGTCTATATCCGCTATCCCGAAGTCGATTTTCTATACCACATGTATGGCTATGATTTTGACGAGTTGCAAAAGGATGTCGTTATTAATCCTGACGAGCATACCGAGCATCGCTGGATCACTCTTGCAGAAGCTTTAAAGCTGCCGCTCATTCGTGGGGAAGATGAGTGCATCTATCTCGTCTATGGAAAGGATTTAGCCAAGCGCATCCAGAGTTTAAATACCTCATATTAATCAAAACAACCTAGTTTTGACTAAGCGAAAAATTGCTTAACCTTTTAGTTCCTTTGCCATATTGTTTACTGTGAGTGGAAGGTGTTTATTGTATGGATCAAGGTCAAATCTTACTCTACCAAACTGAGGATGGGCGCCAGCGGATTGAGGTTCGCTTGCATGATGGCTCTGTGTGGCTGAATCAAAAGCTGCTCGCCGAGCTTTTTGGCGTAGGTGTCAACACCATAAATTATCATATTAAAGAGATTTACAAAGAGGTAGAACTCCGCCCTGAGGCAACTATTCGAAAATATCGAATAGTTCAAATGGAAGGGAAACGCCGAATTTTCCGTGAAGTCGATTTTTATGATTTAAAGATGATTCTTGCCGTTGGCTATCGAGTTCGTTCGCATCGAGGCGTTCAGTTTCGCCAGTGGGCCACCGAAAGATTGCAGGAGTTTGTTATTAAGGGATTCACTCTAGATGACGATCGTTTAAGTAACCCTGGAGGGCTTGCTTACTTCGATGAGCTTTTGGATCGTATTCGAGCCATTCGTGCATCGGAGAAGCATTTCTATCAGAAAATTCGGGATATCTACACGCTGAGCGCCGACTATGATCCTCAGCACTCCATGACCCAGGAGTTTTTTAAGACGGTGCAAAATAAGCTTCTCTATGCGGTCACAGGACTTACAGCGGCAGAAATTATCCATAAAAGGGCAAATGCTGCACAGCCTAACTTAGGGCTGATGACCTGGGATGGAGCACGTCGAGGAAAAAAATTGACTAAGCGGGATGTCGAGATCGCCAAAAACTATCTAAATCATGACGAAATCAAAAATTTGGAGCAGTTGGTGAGCCAATATTTAGATTTTGCTGAACGGCAAGCGCGTCATCGAAAAGTCATGTACATGGCTGATTGGAAAACCAAGCTCGATGCTTTTCTCCAGCTCAACGACGAGAAAATCTTGACTCATGCAGGATCGATTTCTGCGGAAATTGCTAAAGAGCTCGTTTTAGCCGAATACGAGAAATTCGAAGAGCTTTGTAGAAGGGAAGAAGCAATTCAAAGCGAAGAAGAACTGCGCGAAGCCATCCAAAAAGTGATCACGAACCGAGAAGCATCTGCCACATAGATTGAACCTCCTTCGCCTAAAGGCGAAGGAGGTTCAATGTTTAGCAGCCCGTGCCAGCCATGAGGACGAGGGGAACCAGGTGATCTGCTTGCAGCGTGTAGGTCTTATTCGGGACGACGTCGACCCAGTTTGTGAGCAAATCGGGGTCTTCCTGATCTTTGGACCAGGCCAGCACGCGAAAGTACTCGGCATTTTTAGGAATTGATACGTTCACTTTTCCTGTTTTAGTCAGAAGCTGCAGGGTGGAGGGGTTGGGCTTGTCGCCATTGAGAATGGCTTTATTGTCATCGTCCACTTCTTTGGCCGTGGAGGCCCATTGCACCATGATCTTGGACTTTGAGGTCTGATTTTCGAGGACGATATTATCCGCAAACCCTGCGGCGATGAGGGTGAGAAAAAATAGGATTTTCTTTTTCATTCTATCGTTATTCCTTCTTGAGGAGTGCAGGGAGCATCCATGTATAGTTTGGGAGCTTTGAGGGGAAACGTATCTTCTGAGCAAAGGGTCAATTTTTTGCCCGTTCCTTTGAAAGGCTCTTTGGGAATGTGAACGGTGACGTTTTTGATGACGTTGACAGCTTCGGCAATTTCAAAATCGCCGACCATGCTCAAGAATTGATAGCTCTCTTCGGGCGAGAGGCCTTGCGTGCGCACCAAAAAGTCGATGGCATTTTTGGACGCGAGCTTCATGGCCTCAAAAAGATCCACGTTGAGCCCCACGATCATCCAATGCGTGGCGTTTTCAATGATGGGCCAAGTAAAGGCGCTTCCGCCTTTTCTCTTTGTTTTATCGTGCACTCCCTCGGCTCTCAGGTCTTTTCTGACGATAAATTGGAAGGTGATCGATTCATAGGCCGTCTCTAAGGCTGTTATGTCAATCTCGCCGTTGCTCTGCATCGCATGGGAGTCTCCGGTCCAGACAAGCCCTCCTTTTTGGAAGACAGGAAGAAAAATGACCGAGCCGGCTTGGAGCTCAGGCTGATCTAAGTTGCCGCCAAATGGTCCTGGAGGAACGGAGTTGAACTGGCCTTTGACCGGCTGCGCCGCTTTTTCATCGATGTTAACGGGCCATCCTTTGGGCCAGTCGAGAGGAGGGGCGACGGCTAATACGCCAGGGAAAGGCTTGAGCTGAAGGCAAACACCTTTTGTAAACTCCGTTGTATTGTTCTTTTTGTCGAATTTAAAGTACTTGATCCTTGGTTTGGTGAATTCCGATAAAATCCCTTGCGTAGGGCTTAAGAAATTGTATCCCCAATCGGTGAGTTTAATATCGAGAACGCGGATTTCTAGCACATCTCCCGGCTCGGCGCCTTCGATATAGACCGGCCCTGTCACCGAATGCATGCCGCGTCTTTTCTGGATGTTGTCTTCGAGGTAAAATTCTGCGACATCGGCAGGAGTGGTTTTGTTGAATTTCATGACATGGAGACAGCTGTTCCACGTTTCCATGGAGACCGTGTCGCCCGATTTGATTTTGACGACGGGCTTTTGATCGAGCGTAAAAAGTCCGAGGGTGACCGTTTCATTGGTTGCCGGAACTCGGTAAGTTTCGGCTAAGAGGGAAGAAGCAGCGAGCAAGGAAAATGCAAGTTTTTTCATCATGATTTTGTATTTACTTATTGGTGAAAAGAAATGCAATTAGAAAAGAATCGTCATGCGGCCTGTGAAGGCCCAAACATTGGATTGATGGGGATGCGCTCCAGGGTTGGGAATATAGCTTAGCACAGGTTGAAGGTAGATAGACTTATGAACCTGTGCTTGATAATAGCCTTGGAGCATCAATTCTGAGCGCCTGGGGAAGGTATGGCGGTTTAGGCGCGACCAGGCAAGGCCGACGCCGAAAGAGTCGTTGGGACGTTTTTCAATCAGCGCGAATGCGGTCAGTCCCGCTCCTACAAAGCGATTCATGGGAAGCGTTTTAGAGTTATTCCAGCCCAGTTGAAAAAAACTGGAGATATTTCCTTTGTTCATCGTTTGGGAATCTTTGATCCAAAGGGCTTGTGAGCCGAACGCATAGACGCCCCCAGTGCCTTTTTCTTTTTGATTGATAGACTCTAATTTTCCACTTTGATTCCATCCCCCGATGGCGACGATGCCCGGTTTGGGAGCTGTCCAGCCATAACCTCCTTCGATGATGGAAAAGTAGTAGCCATTGAAATGAGGTCCTGTGAGCCCTGTTTGCACTCCGCGCGCTAAGTTGCCATCAAAGGCGCCGATGTTAATGTAGGCTTGTTTAACGGGGGCAATGGTGGCCACAATGCCGTATACGGAGTTGTAATAGCCGCCGATAGCCCCCAGAAGCGTTGTATTGACGAAGATCGGCGTATAGATCAAGCCCGTCACGGAGG
This sequence comes from uncultured Verrucomicrobiae bacterium, assembly GCA_963813135.1. GTDB lineage: Bacteria > Chlamydiota > Chlamydiia > Chlamydiales > Rhabdochlamydiaceae > SZAS-15. Next base: position 129,640 of record CAWEXY010000010.1, read on the forward strand.
GGATATAGACAGCAGGATCGGTGGTAGGCACAGGTTTGGATACGTTGTTGAAGTGATAGATAGGAGCTGTTTTTCCTATACGGATGCTGAGTTTTTTATCTAAAAATTCTTGGCGTATCAGGAAAATCGCTGGCTGTTGATACGCCGGTTCCGGTCGTTCCCGCTGGAACGAAAAAGCCAACCACTCCTGGGCTCAGCGACACCCGTGACTCGGTCGACGGCGGTGCTTCACACGTCATTTGAAAGTCGCGCTCGTTGTCAGCCGCAGCGGTCGCAAATAGAGGGCAAGCCTGTCCCTCCGTGCAGCCAACACATGTCGAGGTCTGACTGCCGCGTATGAGCTTATCGGACGGACCGATCGCTGCCGCAGTCGTCAGATCTTCTCCGGTCGGATAAACAGATAGCCCGCCTCCGCCAATCGCAACGTAGTTCGCGGCGCACATCCAGCCCAGCGGCGCGACCAATTTCATTTCTCCCTGTTGGTCGCTATAGACGGCGAGCTGGCTCGACAAGACCTTCGGCACTACCACCTGTATCAAGTGGGGTAGTGATGCAGGTGTTGGAGAAGGGTAAAACGCATAGGCGGTAGGACAAATCTTGAGGGGAAGATCTGCTGTGGTTGACGCTGTCGGATTCGGTGCCGCATCGGTCGATGGGGAGGCTGCCCCGGTCGCCGAGCGGTCAGGCGGCTGCGATTGATCGCCCTGCACACGATAGAGGACGCCAGCGGCCACTGCCGCGATCAGTATCACGGCGGCGGCAACCCAGGCCAAAAGGCGACCAGGGTGTCGTTGTACTTCTGGAACCCGTGCGGTATGTCGCCATGTCTTGTCTAATACCAGCGTTGTCATCTCGACAGAACCACCGGGGGAACGACGACCGCCCATCGCTGTCTTCACCACATCCCTAAAGAGCCGATCAGCAGACGGGCGCGTTCTCGGATCCTTATTGAGTGCATTCGCTACGTGCCTGCGAAGACGCCGGTCGACACCGGCCAGATCCGGTTCTTCGTGAACCACGCGGTATAGGACAGCCTCTGGCCTCCCTTCTCCGAATGGCGAGCGGCCCGTTGCAGCGAAGGCAACGGTTGCACCCCACGAGAAGATGTCGACCGCTGGAGTCGCCTCCCGTCCTTGCGCCTGCTCCGGTGCCATCCAGGAGGGAGTGCCGATCACGACGCCGGTCTGGGTAAGCGCGGTGCTTTCTGGCGCATGAGAGATCCCGAAGTCGACGACTTTAGGACTGGACGCCCCCATCAGCACATTGGTTGGCTTTAGGTCGCGGTGAATGATGCCAGAGGCATGGATCGCAACAACGGCTTCCGCCAAACCTACAGCCAGTCCAATCAGCTGATTTTCGGCAAGGCGCCCGTGCTCGGAGACGTAATCCGCCAGGTTGCCTCCTTCGACGTACTCGGTGACGAGGTAGGGCCGGTCTGACTCCACGTCCGCATCGACATAGCGTGTCGTGCAAATTCCGCCAACCCGCCGGGCAGTTTGCACTTCTCGGCGGAATCGAGATCGGAACGCCGGATCGTCAGCGAGCTCCGAACGGACCAGTTTCAATGCCACCTGACGCCGTTTGGAATCCTCAGCCAGGTAAACAACTCCCATCCCGCCCCCGCCGATTCTGCTGACAAGGCGGTACGGACCAATGCTCCTGGGGTCGTCAGAGCGGAGATCCTGCATTGGAGGCAATTCTACGACTTCGGGATCCGGGCTCCGTTTGGGTCCTAATCCGGAAGGCAGGTCGCACCGCTAGCGACCAGTGCATTCCGTCATGGTCCGAACGTGCAGTGCGAATCGACAGCGGAGTGGCATCGAAGATGGGCGAAACGATTCCAAAGGGAAGCGCTGGAATAATCATCCTGGTAAACCACCCTGACGGGGAAGCCGTCAAGGGAGTGCTTGGCAACTCACTCAAGGTCAACTGTGTCTCCGTCGAGGGCGACGGGATAAGTGAGCTCAAAGAAGGGCTCGCGTTGGCCAACGTTGGATGAAAAGGAACTGGTCGCAAGTAGATCTTCCGTTCGGATCCGACCAGCGGCTCTCGAGACAACCCCATCTCACGAGCTCCGGCGGACGAGTCCGCCTTAAGGACGGCCAGCCCGTTAGCCTCCGCTCCGTGAAGTTGTTCGCCTCCACCGCGAGCGTGCTGTCCCGCAGCGACGTCCTCTTCTTTTCAGGTGGCCTGATGATGACCGTTGCCAGCGGGGTAACGGCCCATGTGGACGTTGGACCGGTCGCGCCATTCGTGGTGTCTGCGGCCGCTCTGGCCGTGCTCGCTGCGGTGGTCGGCCGCTGCGTAGACCACCTTTCGGATCGCTTTGGACCCGGCGCCACCGGCCTTCTCCAGGCGGCTTTGGGCAACTTGCCCGAGTTGTTCTTTGCCATCTTCGCCCTTCGCGCCGGACTGGTCGTCGTTGTCCAAAGCGCCCTTGTGGGATCCATCCTGGCCAATGTGCTCCTGATCCTCGGCCTGGCCTTCGTCACGGGCGGTCTTCGACACGGCACCCAGCGATTCGCAGCGGAGAGCGCGCGCAGCGTCGCCCTTCTCCTGCTGCTGGCCGTGACCATTCTCTGCGTTCCCGGCATCACTGCCCACTTACACGTGGCTGCTACCCACCACGAGGCGACCCTGTCCACGGTGGCCTCGGTAGTGCTGTTAACCGTATTCGTCCTCTCGATCCCCTCGGCGATGAGCCATCAGGCTCCGGCACTGGACGAGGAAATCGACGGTACAGCCTGGCCCCTCGCACTCGTGCTCGGCGCCCTGATCGGGTCGAGTGTTGCGGCGGCATTCGTCTCAGACTGGTTCGTGACGGCATTGACCCCCGCGCTCTCGGCGCTCCACATGTCCGAGGCCTTCGCCGGACTGGTGGTCGTGGCGATTGCGGGCAATGCCGTGGAGAACGTCGTCGGTGTGCAACTGGCCGCCAAGAACAAGCCTGACTACGCGTTGGCCGTCATCCTGCGGAGTCCGATCGTGATCGCCTTCGCGCTGCTCCCGCTCCTCGTGCTCGTCTCGCCTGTGCTGGGAGGTGCCCGGCTGACTTTGGTCCTTCCGGCTGAGTTGCTGGTCGTACTGATTATCTCTGCCGTGATCACGGCGGTGGTGGTTTTCGATGGGGAGTCGACGTGGCTAGAAGGCTGTTGCCTCATCGGTCTCTATATCGTGATCGCCGCGGCGTTCTGGTGGGGTTGACCTTCGCCGCAACAGCTACTTCAGGATATTTGACGCTCGGGCAATCACGAGAATGGCGAGCGATCCTGCGGCCTGAACCGCCATGGCCAACGTGGCCCAACGAGGCCTCGGTATCGCGTCGGTCGGCTGAACGCCGCGGGGTTGGCAGAGCCCAGATAGGCGTAGTCGAGAACTAGGATCCGCCTCGGGACCTCCCCCAAGTCAGAGCGAGAATATGCGCTCCTGGCGTGACGGTTCAGCAAATTCGCCGGGCGCTCAGCACCATCAATCGGGGGATGAGGTCGGCGTTCACGAAGCCGCCCGTCTCGAGAAGAACGGCTGGGGGTGGCGAGGGCTCGACCATGTCCTCGAGGAGCAGTCCGACCTCGCCCATCGCGTGGACGTATCTGCTGAGGGGCCGGTGATGGAACGGTAGGGAGACCCCCGGTTCGACCTCGTCGATGACGAAATGGTCAGGCAAGTAGGAGCCGACTCGCCAATATTGCTCGTTCGATCCCGGGTCATCGACCCATCCACTACCGGGTGCTTGGAGGATCGGGTGAACCAACAACAAGAGAAATTGCCCATCCGGCACGAGGACCCGGGCGATCTCCTGGATCGCCGGCTCAAAGGGATCTATGTGCTCGAGAGCGAGGCACAGGACCACCGCTTCAAACGCGCCGTCACGAAAAGGGAGTTGCTCCCCTCCCGCTTGTACGTAGCACGGTAGTCCGCCACGAACGTGGGCTTCACGAATCTGCGATGGTGTCGGGTCGAGACCTACGACGTGCGCGCCGCTCCGGGCGATGTACCGAGCGACCTGACCTTCTCCACACCCCACATCGAGCACACGACGTCCGCGTCGTAGATGCTTCTGGACCAGGGGAAGGATCTGTTCCTCATATTCGGGATCGGCACCTTCGGTGAACTTCCGCTGCCACCACCTCGAATGTTGCTCCCAGAGAGAACTGCTGTTCACGGCCGCGAGGCTAGCTATCTTCCCCGGTCGTGCCAGGAGCTGTGTACCCCGGGAACCCGGGTCCCCCCGACGTGAACGGCGGACCAGGTCGCTGAGACCTGATTTCCCAGACTTTTTGGAGAGGGTGCTCCTGGCCAGGTATTTTGTCGATCCGCCGGAGCAAAGTTTTTCGGGAGCCCTTGGTTGGTGGCTGGGGGGGGTGGGTTCCCGACAAAACTCTCTGACCTGGGACGAATGTCCTACCGCTCAACCCACTTCCCACGCTATTCACCTCGATTTCCCACCACCCCGACCAGGGCCTACTCGCCAGTCGGATAGAAACGAAGGCATTCCATCGGAGATTTCGGACCACCTTGCCGCCCGCTCGGGCCACCCGGATTGGACCGAGCAGAAGCGGCGCGGGTCACGCGGGGAAGGACCCGGTGGTGCCCTGCACGGGATCGACGGAGGGAGCCGAAGGTGATCCAGGCTCGGGCCGCGGCGAGCCGCCGGTGATCCTCTTTCGGAAGACCCACAGACTCCACCCCTGGTACACGAGCACTACGGGGAAGAGGACAACGGCCACCACGGTCATCACCTTCAGCGTGTACGAGGGGCTGGCGGCGTTGGAGATCGTCAGGTTGTAGGTGGTGTTGGTGCTGGACACCATGACCCGTGGAAACAGCTCGAAGAAGATGGAGGCGACCACGCTCCCGATGGCCACGGCGGCCGAGATGAAGGCCCAGCCTTCTGAGCGCGCCTCAGCCATCCAGGCTGCGGCGATCACTGCTGCCAGGGCCAGGGCTTCGATGGGCTTGGGAACGAAGCCCTGGCCGAGGCCCACGTGGATCCATGTCAGCCATCCGAAGGTGAGAAGGGTGGCGATCCATCCGAATCGGCCCGAGAGCATAGCCACCCGTTCGTGGAGCGGCCCGTCGGTCTTCAGGCTGAGGTACGCGGCGCCGAGGAAGAGGCAGAGGAACACCAGGGTCACCCCGGTGTACAGGCCGAAGGGGACCAGCAGGCCCCAGAATGATCCGGTGTAGTTGTGGGCCGAGTCGATAGGCAGCCCGTGGAGCATGTCGCCCCAGGCCGTGCCGAGTAGCAGGGGGATGAGGGCGCTGCCGATGGTCAGGGACCACCGCCACAGCGACCGCCACCTTGGATTGTCGATCTTCCGTTGGTACTCAAAGGAGACCCCCCGCATGATGAGAGCGAACAGGACGATCACCAAGGCCAGGTAGAAGGTGGAGAACATGGTGGCGTACCACGAGGGGAAGGCAGCGAAGATGGCTGCCCCGCCCACGATCAACCACACTTCGTTGCCGTCCCAGATGGGGCCGATGCTGTTGACGGCGATGCGCCGCTCGGTTTCGTCGTGCCCCACGAAGGAGTGGAGCATGCCCACCCCGAAGTCGAAGCCTTCGAGCACGAAGAAACCCACCCAGAAGACGGCGACGATCACGAACCAGATGTCGTTCAGGTGCACCATTGTGGTCTCCTAGTAAATAAGGGCCGGGACCCGGTCCTCATCGGGCTCGGCCGAGGAGGCGGGCGGGGAGTGATCGGAGTCAGTGTCGTGGCCGCTGGGGCCCTCGTGTGCGCCCGGTTCTAATTCCTGGCGGCCGTAGTGGATCATCAGATAGACGTCGGCCACCCCCAGAGAGAGGTACAAGAGCACAAAGGCAATAAGGCTGATCCACAGGTCGGTCGACGTCACCGAGGGCGAGGCGGCCTGGGACGTTTTCATCAGGCCCTGGACGATCCAGGGTTGGCGGCCACTCTCGGTCAGCAGCCAGCCAGCCGTGTTCATCAGAAACGGGGCGATGGCGAACCACGGAGCAATCAGGAGGAACCACTTCGCTTTGCCCAAGGTCTTGCGGCGGATGAGCCAGAGCCCCCACAGCGCGAACAGAGCAATGAGCGCGGCCAGATAGGCCATGACCCGCATCCCCCAGTACTGAATGAAGACGTTAGGAATGTAATTCCCTGGCCCGTACTCCTTCACATACTGCGCCTGCAGGTTGTTGAGGCCCTGGACCTCGCCGTCGGGGTGATTGGTGGCGAGGATCGAGAGAAGATCGGGTACCTCCCAGATCTGGGTGGGAGTCTCGTCGTTGTTCCCGCCACCGATCTGGAAAATGGAAAAGGCGCAGTGTGACGGGCAGGTGGTCCACAGAGCCTCGGCGGCAGCGATCTTCATCGGCTGGTATTTGCCCTCGACCACCCCCCAACTCGCTCCCGATGAACATGTTGAGGAACACGGCCGGGGCGAGTACGGCCAACGAGATGATGGCGGTCCGGCGGAAGGCGCCGACGGAGCTCTTGCGCCTGAGGTGCCAGGCAGAGAAGGCCAGCATGATGATGGCCCCGGTGACCAGCGATGCCAAGATCACGTGCGGGTAGGCCCACAGGAACACCGGATTGGTGAACAGCGCCCAGATGTCGGTAAGCACGGGCTGGTGTTGGGAGTTCATCACGTAGCCCACGGGGTGTTGCATCCACGAGTTCGCCGCCATGATGAACAGGGCCGACAGCATGGTGGCACCCGCCACCAGCCAGATACAGGTCAGGTGCAGTTTCTTCGAGAGTCGGTCCCACCCGAAGATCCAAATGCCCAAGAAGGTGGATTCGAGGAAGAAGGCCGCGAGACCCTCCATGGCCAAGGGACCTCCGAAGATGTTGCCCACGAAGCGGGAGTAGTTCGACCAGTTCATTCCGAACTCGAACTCTTGGACCAGCCCGGTTACGACGCCGATGGCCACGTTGATCAGCAGCAGGGTCCCGAAGAACTTCGTCAACCTCTTGAACGTGGGATTGTCGTTGCGATACCAGCTGGTCTGGAGCAGCGCGACCAGGAACGCCAGTCCGATGGTCACCGGCACGAAGAGGAAGTGGTAGATGCTGGTGGTGGCGAACTGCCATCGGGCGAGGTCGGTGCTCATGGGGTGGGTCTCCCGTCGGGGTCCGGTGCGGTCATGGTCTAGTACCGGGTTCCTCGTGCGTAGTAGAGATGTCGCGGGCCTAGATGGTCAGGGTGATGGCACAGACCCTCAGTGCAGTCGGTGTCACGCGGCGCTCCACGGGATTTTGTCTCGGATTGAATCGGTGGCGCGATGGGCTGGGGTTCCCGACCACTCGGCACCCAGGCGCACCGCCGCCCTATCACCGGCACAGTGTGGTGACGGCCCTTTACATTGCCCCGTTCTACGTCCAGGACGCATAGCAGCTGACTCTAACTGTTGAGGCGGGCGGCTGGGAAGATTGGCCTGCTCCCATTTGTGTGGAGTACTGACCCCGTTGACACGGCGAGCAGGCTTGGAGAGTGCCACTGGCAATCGATGTTTGCCGCGCGTACGCTGATGACGCAGGCGGTTTGGGTGCCGTGATCCCGACCCGTCAGGGACCCGAGTAGGAATGATCCGCAATCCGATCGGCCCAATAACAGTTCGCTCTGACATGCAGTCCTGGTGGAATGACTCAGCAAAGGAGACCCAAATGAGCACGCCCGATTTCTCTCAGTTGGTCGCCGACCAGAGGGCCTATTTCATTTCGGGAGCCACCCGATCGGTGGATTGGCGCGTCGCTCAGCTCACTGCCATTAAGACGATGATCTCTGAGAATCGCGAGGCCCTCTATGACGCGCTGTGGCACGACCTTCGCCGGAACCGCTACGACGCTGATCTCATGGACGTCGAATACAACATCAAAGAAGCGCAGTACGCGCTCGACCACCTCCACGAGTGGATGAAGCCCAAGCACGTGCACACGCCTCTGGTCATGGAGCCAGGTCACATCCGGGTGCGACGTGATCCGTTGGGCGTCACACTCATCATCGGAGCGTGGAACGAACCCCTGATGTTGACCCTCGCCCCCTTGGTGGCAGCTATTGCCGCCGGCAACACGGCGGTGATCAAGCCGTCGGAGGTCTCCGAGGCGACTTCGGCCGTCCAGGCTCAAATCATTCCGAAGTACTTAGATACCCAGGCGATCGCCGTAGCCGAAGGCGGAGTACCCGAAACCACCGCGTTGTTGGATCAAAAGTGGGACATGATCTTCTTCACTGGGAGCCCGCAGATCGGCAAGATTGTTCACCAGGCCGCGGCGAAGAACCTCACACCGGCCGTGCTCGAACTGGGCGGCAAGAACCCGACCATCGTTCACTCCTCTGCCAATATCCGCTCGGCGGCACGCCGTATTGCCTTCAGCCGTTTCATCAACTCGGGCCATATATGCACCGCCCCGGACCACGTACTGGTCTGGCCGGAAGTGAAGGACGAGTTCGTTGATGAGATGAAAAGGGCCATCACCGACTTTTACGGGGAAGATCCCAAGCAGAGCCCCGACTACGGGCGAGTGATCAACGACCGATCTTATGAGCGCCTCATGGGCTATATGGACAGCGGGACGGTGGCCATCGGCGGCATCGGCGGACCCCACCGAGCGCTACATCGCCCCCACTGTCTTAGTGGACGTGGCGGTCGACTCGCCGATCATGCAAGACGAGGTCTTCGGGCCGATCATTCCGGTGCTCGAGATCGAGTCGGTCGAGGCGGTCATCGACTGGGTCAACAGCCATCCCCGCCCGCTCGGGCTGTACGTCTTCGCTGAGGATGAGGCTGTCGCCGAACACATCCTCGAACGCACCGGGTCCGGGGACGCCGCGTCAACGACTGCTCGATCCACCCCTGATGCCCGAGCTTCCCTTCGGCGGGGTGGGAACTCGGGGATGGGCAAATACCACGGGCACTGGGGCTTCGAGGCCTTCACCAATGCCCGTGGTGTGCTGTACCACGGCGCCAAACTCGACCCGGCGTGAAGTACCCGCCCTATTCGGAGCACGAGCGACTCCATGGGATCATCGCCAAACTGATGCCGTAACTCGACGATTCGTAGAACGCACCACATCGGAGAGCGAGGAGCCTGTTGAGCAAAGACGTGCAGGCCCACCGCGTTGTCGTTGTCGGTGGAGGTTTCGGGGGCCTGCCGGCGTGCCGGATCCTCGGTGGCGAGAAAGGGGTCGACGTCACCCTGCTCGACCGCCGCAACCATCACCTCTTCCAGCCACTCTTGTATCACGTCGCGACCGGCATTCTGTCCGAAGGCGAGATCGCCATTCCCTTCCGGCACGTGGTCCTGCGGCGTTCCCCAAACGTGAAGGTCGAGCTGGCCGAGGTGACCGGCTTCGATCTCGAGCGCGGATCGTCACGCCAAGAGCCCCTTCCACGATCCGGTCGAGGTCCCCTACGACAGCCTGATCGTCGCTGCCGGTGTCAACCAGTCCTACTTCGGTCACGACGACCTCGCGTTCTTCGCGCCGGCATGAAGACGCTCGACGACGCGCTCGAGCTCCGGCGCCGCATCTTTGGGGCCTTTGAAATGGCCGAGGTGACGACCGACGCAGCGGAGAAGAAGGCCTGGCTGACATTCGTGGTAGTGGGAGCCGGACCCACCGGGGTCGAGCTGGCCGGGCAGATACGAGAGCTGGCCGTGCGGAGTCTCAAGCAACTTCCGCACCTTCGAAGCCTCATCGGTCCGGGTGCTCCTTCTCGACGGGGCAAGGAGCCACTGGCCACCTTCGGCGACAAGCTCTCGGGCGAGGCGACAAAGATGTTGGAGCACCTAGGCGTCGAGCTGAAGATGGGTCTCGGGTAACTCACATCGACGCCCACGGCGTCGTCGTCGAAACCGAGAAGGGCAACGAACACATTGAGGCGCGCGTCGGTTGTGTGGGCCGCCGGTGTCCAGGCCTCACCGCTGGCGGGCATGCTGGCCCAGGCGAGCGGGGCCGAGGGACCGGCGGCAGGATCGCGACGCTTCCCGACCTGACCTCCCGGCCATCCCGAGGTGTTCGCCGTCGGCGACATGGTCGCGCTCAACGGCCTCCCCGGTGTGGCCGAGGTGGCACTGCAGGGCAGCCTCCACGCGCGAACACGATCAAGCGGCGGCTCAAGGGCAAGGACACCAAGCCCTACAAGTACCGGGATCTCGGCAGCATCGCCGCCATAGGCCGATTTAAGGCCATCTGTCAGCGTCAAGGGCCTCCGCCTGAGAGGGTTCCCGGCCTGGGTGGTGTGGCTCTTCGTGCATATAGCCTTCACCAACGGTTTCGGTAATCGACTCTCGGATCTGTGGACTGGTTTTGGGCCATGGTCGGCCGGACCGGCCAGAACAGCATCTTCAGCGTTGCCCATACCGGAGGCGATCTGAGCACGCCCGAGACTGTGCGCTCGATCATCCAGCCGACGCCCTTCCCGGCGGTCGGCGCTGAGCCTGCGGCGCCCCCGGAAGCGCCTGAGCGCCCCGGCCTCTCCGAGTCGAGAGTCATCCGTGTACCGCCAGATTCGCCCGGTTCGTGGTGCTGCTCGTCCTCCTCGTGGGCGCTCTCCAAACCGGCACGATGGTCGCGGAGGCGACACCGGACCTGGAGAGATCCCGCTGATCGGTACGGTCACCGCTGGTGGTCAGCCACTGAGCGGCGCAACGGTGACGCTTTATGCCGGTAATAGTCAAGGGGTATCGCCTCTGGGGAGAACCACGACCGGGTCGAATGGCGGATTCTCCATCACCTACGCCCCGCCGACCCTGGGCGTGCTCTATGTGGACACCCAGGGTGGGACGCCCGCCAAGGGCACGATCCCAGTGTCGAGCGCACTGAGGCTCCTTTCGATTGTCGGCGTGCGTGGCGACGCCGGGGTATCAGCGCAGACGCTGTCCACGGTGACCGTCAACGAGCTGACCACCGTTGCCACGACGTATGCGTTGCCCAGTTCCTGTCACCGGTCGGCATCTCGGGCCCGAGCCCCGGGCTTGAGAACGCCGCCGCCACAACCTTCAACCTGGTCAATCCCGCTAGCGGCCAGGCCGGAGCCGTCATCACCGACGCCGACAACGGATGTCAGAACGACACCTTGGCTACCCTCAACTCCGTTGCCAATCTGGTGGCGCTGTGTACCAGCCCGTCGGGTCGCGGCGGGTGTAGCCAGCTGCTTCGTTCGGCCACCCCGCCTGGCGCGACAACTCCGACCAACACCGTGATCGCGGTGCAAAACCTCGTAAAGAATCCCACCTTGTCGACGGGCAAACTCTTCGCGTTAGCCAGAAGGTCGAGCGTCTACAGCCCCGCCCTGAGAACTCCTCCGGGAGCGTGGATTCTGGCGTTGCTCTACACCGCAAACGCCCTCTACGCTCCCGGTCGCACCGTCATCGATGCCGCTGGCAATGCCTGGTCCGGCAACAACTGGGTGCCTGGGACGACGACGCCCTCGACGCAGGCAACGGCACTCAACCCCCTAGGCAGCCCCCTCTCGATCAGTCCCGTCAGCGGAGGCGGTCTTGAGGGGCCCGCGTGGGGAACGGCTGTAGCCCCGAACGGGTCGCTTTGGTTCACCAGCTTCGGAGGCAATGCGGTTGCCGAGTTCGCCTCCAATGGGATTCCCCTGTCGCCGAGCTCGGGCTGGAGCAACGGGGGCATCAATCATCCTCAGGGTGTCGCCGTCGACCAGAAGGGCAACATCTGGATCGCCAACAGCTTCGGACCGACGAGCGCACCCGGTCAGGGCGACGTCGTCGTCTACCCGGACGGCAACCCGGCGAAGGCCATCACCATCACCGGAGGGGGACTCAATCACCCATTTGCCATCCAGATCGACAGCGACGGACGGGCGTGGGTTGACAACGCCGGCCTCGGGGGCGCAAAGCTCGTCGGGACCAAGGCGGCGGTCCTGATCGGAAAGGCCAGCGGTAGTGTGACCGTCATCGGGTCGAACTTCAAACCCACGTCGTTCTCACCCATCCAGAGCAGTTCCTTCAAGTTTCCTCTCGGCCTCGCCCTCGACTCGGCGGGGAACTCATGGGTTGTGAGTTTCGACAACAGTTCCGTTATCGAAATTCACCCCAGTGGAACGGTCGCCCGGACGGTACATCTCCCCGGCCCCGTGTTGCCATGGGCGGATGCCGTCGACGGCTCCAACCGGGTATGGGTGACCGGCTTCACCCGGCCGGGGGTCTGGCTCCTCTGCGGCGTGAACACCGCGGCCTGCGGTCCGGGTTCGTCGACCGGTAGTCTCCTTTCGCCCAAGTTGGGATTCCGAAGCAAAGCGATGCAACATCTCACATCGGTGCAGATCGACCAGTCCGGCGATGTTTGGCTGAGCAACAACTGGTCCAAGATTGTGCCACCGACTGGTGGTAATGGTGTTGTCGAGATGATCGGCATGGCGACACCGGTGTGCACACCGTTGATTGGTGCTCCCGTCCGGCCGACCACGACGGCTTCTTGCGCAGGTAGGGCAACCGGATCAGGCTGAATCTCCCTAGTCGGGGATTGTCAATCCAGCGCAAGATGATGGTTTGGTTCGGGCGACGAGAAGCATCGGGCGAAGGTGAAGCGCCGGTCGCTGTACTGAAGGGCACCAGTAATACGATCGGGCAATTGACCTGGACGTTCGCCAGCGGACTGAGACATCATCAGGTGTGCTCTTCTCGCTCCTCTATCTCGGCTTGTGTCGCATGTTCGGTTTCGTTGCCACGTCTCGACGGACCGAGTCCGAGCGGGACGTGGAAATCATGGTGCTCCGGCACCAGGTCCGTGTTCTCACACGCCAGCTTCACGGTCGTGCTACGTATCGGCGAGCGGATCGCGCAATCTGCGATCGGGATTTTGGTGCCCTTCACCCAGGCTCTAGAGGTTGTCTGGCTTGGGGCCGCTCAGCTCACGACATCGTGTAGCGATCGATCCCTTGAGCGTCGCCCATGCCGCTGGCGGGAGCACATACGGCGCAACCTTCAGATCGCTCTACGTTTTGCACCACGATGCGATTCGCCAGGAGGTCATAACGGAAGAAAGGAACCACGGCCCGAACCCCAGTTACATAGGCGAGTACTTCAGTCATCGCCAGGCCAACCAGAACAGTGTTCAATGGCATTAAAGCTGGCTCGATCGTTCTATCCCGCGCATAACCTCGCTCCATCCGAATCGCGCGGTGCCGCGTCGGTCTCGAGATCTTCTGCCGCTTCGGCGAAGTCGATTTCGTCGGCGCATGCAAGGCACGGACCTCCAGCAGTGTAGAACGCAACTCGCCCGCCTATCTCAGGTCGATCATCCTCCTTATCAATTCCAACCCCAATATCGATGTAGGGAATGAGGTGCGCGGCAGCAAGTTCCGTAAGGACAAGTCGAGCTCCGTCGTTATCGACGCACCCGACTATGAGATCAACACTCGCGAGGGACTTCAGCGCATCCGAAGCTCGCAGATTGCCGACCGTCTGCAGTCGAAGATCTCGCCGCAAGCGACGGGCTTGCCGCAGAGCGACAGCAGTCTTCTTTCTGTGAAGAAGCGCGTCCCACCAAGTCGCTCCTGACAGACGTGGAAGGTTTGACCATTCAACGGTATCGTCATCGAGAAGTACTAGTTCCGCCACGCCGAGATGAGCAAGCTGCTGTGCAACTTGGCTGCCAGTCCCACCCAAACCCACAACAGCTACCTTCAAGGTCGATAGGCCCCTTTGGCCCTCCGCCCCAAGTGCTCGTATTTGTCGATCGTAGATGGTGGCAGCGGAGGTATTCGGCGCCTGGACGCTCCGCGCCCAGGGCGGAATTTTCACCCTCTCGCCGATGGGTCGAAGCTCAAGATCATCAAAGGAATCGCCATTCCAGGCTCGGCCGGCGTAGCCAGCGGTTCCGATCACAAGTGACCCAAAAGTTCGGCCCGGCAGCTTGTTGCAGAAGTATCGAGCGAATATTGGAAGTTGTAACTCGTCAAATTCCGAGAATCGCACGTCACCACGCGAGAAGGGATGTGTGTGCACCTCGACGAGACCGCAGCCGCTCCTCTTGATGTCGGCAAGACCATCAAGTTGTGCCGACTCTGTCAGCGTGAGTTCGCCGAACTCTCCGGCTGCCAGTTCCGACCTTTGGAATATTCGTTGAGCTCGGAGCACCCAATTGCTGCCCGATTCGTGAACTGAAAGAAAGGCGGCCCCTTCTTCGGGCGACGACGCAAGAAGCTCTCTGGTAAGGGTCTCCAAGCTTTCTGCCGGAACTAGGAGTTGCATTAATTGCACCCCCGAGCCAAGAAAGACTCGACCGATGACACGTAGCCCACAAAGTTGTCGCCGCGCTGAGGATCCGAGGTGGCGCGCCAGGTCGACTGCCCGACAGCATCAATTAGGTGGAAAGAGACCAACAACCAACCGGGCATTCCCAGTGGAGCACCGTCACTGGCTGGCAATGGCGAGGCAGTCATCTGTAGGCCAACGGGCACAAGAAACCCATCGGGACCAATTGCTCGATAACCTGGCGGCACAATGACGGCGAGTGGCGTTCGAGCCAGGTTGTACAGTCCGGGCAGTAGATCTACTGACAGCTCAACTCGCTCCGGAATCCCGAGGCTCTGAGCATCGGGATAGACACAGACAATGTCCTGCCATTCCTCGGCTAGGCGTGGGTGCATGGTCATCCTCGGCGGAAGCGGACCGAGACGAAGAAATTGTCTCCTTCGTGAGGCCGAACCTCCTTTGTTGGCGGAATCGCCGTCTCCGAACCATCCGGCTCCTCCCTCACGAGCTTGTCCTTCTCAGGAATTCCAGCGAACGAGCGAAGCTCAGTCCCTGTGTACTCACGATTTTGGAGGTCGTATGGCTTTCCTTCAATGGTTACCTGAATCGTGGACGTTGCGGTGGTGGTCATTTCTGTTGCCTCCGAACATGTGTTCGATACAGTTTCATCATGTTCTGGATAATAGTGTATCATGAAAGGGTGCTCACGGTGACAGGCGGAGGAACGGACCTCGGTCAGAGGCTGGCAAAGGCTCGTGACCAGGTCGGACTCACCCAAGAGGAGGTTGCGCTGCTGGTTCGTCAGCCCCGCCCCGTTATCTCGAACTGGGAACAGGGTGAACGTCTGCCAAATGAGCAACAGCTCAGCAAGCTCGCTGTTATCTATCGAATGCCCCTCGAGCATCTACTGGGCTCGATTGAACACCCTCGTGCTGAGTTTGAGCAGTTGTTCTTTCGAGATGCCGGCAACCGCCTCAATGGTGAGGCGAAGTATCAGATTCAGCGATTTCTAGGATTCTTGGATGATTATGGAGCGTTTCTAGCGGCGCTTGGTGAGCAACCAGGCCTGATGGAACCCCCCCTTGCATTGCGAGAGGGTCGTTATACAAAAGACGATGTCCGGCGAAAGGCTGAGGAGGCCCGCTCCTTCTTTCGGCTTGGAAATGGTCCGGTTGGCGACCTCACTGCGTTGGCCGACATTTTTGGTATCTCCGTTTACCTTGCTCCATTGGGTCGCTCGCTCACGGACACCGTTTCCGGAGCTCACTGATCCATCCAGAGGTCGGCTTCTCAGTGCTGATCAATGGTCAAACCACTCCGGGGAGGCGTCAATTCACCCTCGCCCATGAACTGGGACACGCGCTGTTCCACCGTGGTTCCGTGGAAGTCAGCTTCCCTGGGCGACGCGAGGCTAACGAGCGGTTTGCCGATGAGTTCGCGGGTGAATTTCCAGTACCCGCAGACAGTCTTCAGACGACGGTCGAGCACTTGAGGCTTGAAAGAGTCGCGGATCCCGAGACGGTCATCCACTTGCAGAGGTATTTCAACGTCTCATACGAGATGATCCTTAATCGGCTCCGTTTTGCTGGACTCATGTCTAACAAGGAGTTTGAACAGTGTCGGAGCGTCCACCCGTCTACTTGGCCGAGCAGTTGGGATGCCGGACTCACATTGATGAATGGATGCAGGACCCGGAACGATGGGGCCTGGGACGATACCCAAGACGGTTTCTTCGTCTTCTCAGACGAGCGTTTTCGGAGGAACTCATAACCGTCTCGGGTGCGGCAACGATGACGGCCTCGCGGTGGAGGACATTGAGGAACTTCTCCGAGATGTATCGATTACCTCCAACGGGAACGAATATGACGACTTCGACGCCACCTCCTGAGACCTTTCTTTCAACACACACCAACGCGATACTTCGCGGTTACAGGACAAATGGATCTGCTTGCAACCATTTGCTCGCGGCACCATTCGAGTTCCACGATTGGTCTTTGACGATGAAGACGATTTAACGGGTCCGCCCGACCTCCTAAGCGAGATCGGCGCTTCGGAGCAGTACTGGGCGAAGCGAGCCAGAGAGCGGAGGCAGCAGAATACTGGCTGCGCCTCGGCAATCTTCGGAGCAGAACTGTGAGCATCCCTAGTTGACATGGAACTTACAGAACTCGAGAGATACGCCGAACTTGTGAGTCGCAATGTGCAACAGCGCTTTCGACTCGCTGCCAAACTCGGACGTGGGGAAGCTGCAGTTATAGCCATCGCAGAGGAGCGCGAATGGGTCGCCGTCATAGACGACTGGGAGGGTCGGATGGTTCTTCAGGAACTCAGCCCATCGACGAGATCCATAACCACCCGCGACTTCCTCAGGGCTGCCGTATTTGAGCAGGTTATCGACACTGGTGCCGCTGGTAGAATTTATCGAGCGATGCTCGAGGCGGGTTATCGAGGACCTTCGAATCTTTCGTTGGACTGAAAGGAGCCATGCCAACATCTCACCTTCAGTCCGCTCTTCACCGTTTGATCGTACGCCAGGCTGTATCGCACGGAATAGATCGATGGGCCAGTGCCTGGGTTTGGGCCCGGTCAATTCGCGAGGGCTTCTACTCGCGCGGCGACTGCCAGCGCATCGCCCTCCTGTGATCTCGTTGTCAAAGTCGGTGAATCTGTCCATGGTTGTGGTACCCAATGCCCCCGGTTCTGGCAATCCCCCCGCAGCCGGCGGCGCAGGGCTCCCATTCTGCGGGTTCAACCCGGCCTGGGCCAGCGAGCCGATCCTTTTGCAGGGGAAGGTTCAACAAGGACTACGGAGGGATCGTCCTCTTTGGGCCGTGTCCTCGATGTGGACATGGCGACGGATCAACCTGTTCATTCCGACCACCTGGGCGACGACGACGAGCATCGGTTCGCCCGGCGTTCACTTCGTCAGTGCGGCAGCTATGGGTATCCTCGGGCCCAGTCCACGAAGGGTCGTCCAGTGGCTTGGGCCTGACTAACGGAGCACGGACCTGAAGCGAGGGCGGGTGCGGTCGTCGAGATCGCCGTGTGCCGATGCGGCAAGGACCACGAACACCAACCACCGTCGGGCAAGTCGGGCTGCGGTTTTTGGACCTATGTCCACTTGGAGAAGGGAACGATCCCCGGTGGCGAGTGAGCAGGACAAGGCCCTCTATTGGGCGGGGAAGGCCGCCGATGTGCACCACAACATGCTGGACACCGTCCAAGCCTCGGCCGGAAAGTGGCAAGCGGCGATCGCTGCGTTCCTCGGTGCCTATGCCACCGTCGGCTTCGTGGTGGGACGACCACGATCGCCTACCTTCCGCCGTCGGGATGGAAATACGTCATCTTGGCCGTGCTGGGATTGGCTGCCGCCATCGCCGTGGTCGCCGTGGTTACGCCAACCGGGCTGCCGAGGGGTTTCCCAAAGTGGAGCAGGACTTCCCCCTTACTGGACCCCAGATGGCAGCGAACGCGCTCGCCGGAGCCAAACAGTCACGCCGACTTCTCCGAAAGGCCGATCGTGGCTGCCGCAATTGCCGGTCGTCCTCGCCGTCTCGGGGTCCTTCGGCATATTGGCTTACGGACTTACCGCCTCTGCACCCGCACTGACTGCTCTCCTAACCACGCACTCCGCGTCGTACTGCGGAACACTGCAGACCAACAGTGATGGCACGGTGTCGCTACTGTTATCCAACGGGAAACAGGTTCGTGCCAAGGGTGGAACCATCACGATCGTCACCTCTTGCGGCGGATCGTGACCGATAGGGTCCTCCGATCACTTGGCAAACCACGCGCCTACTCCGCGGTGAGCTTGGGGAACTCACAAATCCAGCTATTGGTAGGTCAAGAGCTCCATGCGGTCAAAGGACAAGAGATCGGTGACCAAATGCTCAGATAAGTTCGCTTCTGTTTCCGGGCGAATATAGGGAACAACGCTCACGGTGAATGTGGCGCCGGGCTCAACCAACTTTCGGAGCTTCTCGGTGACAATGACCGTTTCGCTTATCCGGGTTAACTGATGCTCTGGGGCGCAGATCGAACGGGCGACGCCGGGTAGGGACCTCGCAGTGTCCTTCGTTGCCGGCACCCCCCGTGACCGAAAACCCAAAACGATCCGACGTAGCGGTTCTCGTCATCGGTAGGAGTCGCTCTGGACCGACCTCGGGATCTGTTCACAAACGAGCCGACCCTCGAAGCTAGCCCGTGAATGATCCAATCCGAAAAGCACCAGATCCGCCCTCTTGTACTCCTCGACAGGGCACTGCAATGTAACCGTCAACGGCCTTGATGCAACTTCGACCAATTTCGATCCTCCCTACCCCCGGTGTTCCCGAACTGGAGAACGCCGCGTACTGATATCCAGAGTGTAGCGATGTCGGAGCGTCTGTCCAACGTCGAAAGTGTCGGAAATCGACCAAGAGGCGTATCCAATGGCACCACGCCGACCCCGGCTCCGGGATGTGCTTTTGCTGCCAGAGGTACCAGATGCGATCGAGGTCGTGGTGTGATCGGGCCCAAAAGATCGGATCGAAGCTGCCAGTCGGATCATGTCCATCGTGCCGCCCACCCAGACGTGAATCTGATTGTGTACCGACTCCAGTTCAGTCGTGAAATCCACGAAAATCGGCAGAGATCGATGATTGACGACACCCGCTCGGGCTTCGGCAACGTAGAAGATCTCCCGGCGTCCGATATGTGGTGTCGACTTGGGGAAGGCCTTGTCCTGTCATTGAGTCGTTCCTGGTACGCCCGTGAATCGGTGTTCAGAGCAGGGGGTTGTAGTGCAGTCACTCGAAGTGGGTTCCGTGGTATTCTGTGGGAGAGCCGCTGTGCCGACCGAGTCCCACCACGGCAAACTGGACGCTCGGTTCTTGATCGAGAAGATCTGCTCGTTACGTAGTAGGGGTATGCCCGGTGCCACGGCAAGAACAATGGGCTTCGGTGCATGTATGAAATCAGGAGGGGAGAGCTCCATGCTCTGCCGGCCCAGTGCTCATGGCCCTGTCGTCCGAGAGAGCGAGCATCTTCGAAATACCAGACCGCAAAGCTCGCGGTTTCTGCTGCCGTGAGGGCAGTGACGCTCTTCCGTGTCCGCATCAAGGCGGGAGTCGTCTTGCTCACCGCTCAGAGGAGCCCCAGTCGGTAGCGGAGACCCGTCGGATGCAGGCTCGTCGATAACCATGTCCACCGGAGTACGAGGCCAGCGTCGCCTCGGCAAGGGGACTCGCCGAACCGTAGTCGTGGGGATGGTCGAGGCAGAAATTGCCGTCCGCCGTAAGTCGATTTCCAGCGACAGGAACCGACTCGGACGTCGCGTCATCGTGGATCGTCATCATGAGATTGGAAGACCTGATCGCCTCTGTCGCAGCCGTCGTCGGCGTCTGCTGTACTGCTCGCTTTCTACGGCGTCCCCGGTGTAACAGCCGACGTTTTCGAAGGGATCGGGAAAGCCAGCGTGGCATTGGCACAATCGGCTGAAGTTGAGCCGGACGAGGTTGTCGCGACAACGTAGTAATACCGCTGGTTTCCGGGCGACTGCCACACCACCAGCTCCGGCGTCGTACTGATGGCCGAGGATGAAGCGAGTTCGGGTGACTGGTTCGCGGTTAGCGAGACAACTGAGGGCGTGATCGTTTTGCACCACCAACGCAGTCGATCAACCCGGCCACGGTTGCTCCCGGGAAACGGCGGCCTCCAGCCCCGTTGGTTCAGTCGTCGAGGTCGAGACGCTCGGCGGGGGGAGGCAAAGGCGCCGCACGGCCCTCCATTCGCACGGACGGTGTCGCTACCACGCAGAGCATGACGCTCTGGGTGCGCGGAGCTGGCGCAGACCCGGGCGCCGTGGTGCTTTCGATAGCGGCCGGGTCTCAGGCTCGACGCACCCGACGATGGACGGAGCCAATCGCAGAAGGAGAGGTCCCACTTCCGCTGTTCCTCCGGACACCCGTCGCTCCTGCGCCGAGAACTCCGACGGGCGCGATGGTCGGTGGTCGTCGTAGTGGGCCGGGCACTCGACGCAAGGGGCCCGAACCATAACGTTCGTCGTCATCGAGGTGGTCGTCGTCGATGGAGCGGCGGGGGCGGCGTACTGGATGGCAGAGGGGCACCGTCCAAGGCGTTTACCATCCCGGGGTCGGTTCGCTCCATGCCGAGGGCCCAAAGACCCGGTCCACGTAGTCCGTGCCGCGGTCGGCGAGGTCGGCGATCAGGTACAGCGATGTGGGTCATCGAAGAGCGCCTCGTGCCACTGGGTGCCGACCTGGTACGCCGTCCACACGGAGTTCGTCAGCCGGATCCCGGTCGAGCGGGTGCCCACCACCATGATTTGGCTATCGGTCTATGTCGAGTCGCAGGTCTCCCGAGGCCGTGGCGGTCAGTGTGTTTCCGGTGGTTGGCCAATCCTCCCCGTACAGGGGGGCACCCAAGATCACCTGTCGCCTGGCAAGGCGGCGGCGTACTGCTCGGCCGTGGTGAGATCGCTGAAGAGCGACGAGGTGAGCGGGAACTGGCCTGTGCTCGGGCGGCGACGTTCGGGGAGTACTCCGTGACGAAGAAGGCATCGACGGCACCCGCCCGGGCGGAGATATCGTAGAGGCCCCCGGGGTCGCCCGCCGAGGAGGCGTACGTGTCCATCGTCACCTGCCGATGCGCATTGACGCCATGGAGGGTGTCGAGACCGCCGTCACCCGGGCCATCAAGCCGGCCTGGTCGGCATGCCCGCTCCCTCGAGGTCGAGATTCACGCCGTCGAGGCTCTTCGCCTCGATCGCCCCGACGAGCGCCTCCGACAATGTGACGGCGGCGGCTGGGTTCGAGGTCGACGCATCGAGCGAGCGCTGGTCGAGTCGTTCACGTCCAAACAACCCACTTGCCCGCGGCGTGGACTCGGGAGATCAAGATGGAGAGCGCCTGGCTCTCGTACCCGTCCAGCCCGGACCGGACTCGTTCAAGGATCCGTCGGCGTTGATTCCGACGGAGAAATAGGCGAGTGTCGTCAAGCCGGCCACATCGAATGCAGCGCTTTAGTCCCAGACTCCGATCGGGGGCGAACCCGAAGACCTCGTGTGGGGACAGGGGAGCAGCAGCGGCCGCCGACGCCGGAGCGGTACAGGAGGAGGCGGCGGATTCAAGGACGGGTGCCTTCCAAGTAACCCGGTCCCCGGAATTGGGGCGATCAGGCATTGCCGACTTTGCCTGAGACTGGTGTATGCTTTCGAACTAGCAGCGGCAACAGTGAAGAGTGCGAGAGTGCGCGCCAGGGCGAGCACTGAGACAGCGACCATGGTATTGCGCCATGTCGCGCTTTAAGATGATGGATCGGATACTTACTGCTCCAATGCGGCACCTAGGACGGACATGGTCAACTCCTCATAAAGAGAGCGGCAAGCGCCTGGCCCAGTTACCGAAGTGCCGGCGCTTTTGCAGGTCGTCGGCAAACAGTCAGCGAGCATTTCGAATCGATCCCGAGACTGTAAAAAATGGGGATCTCAGGAAGAATCGCCACTCGGTCCTGGATAGTCCGCACGCAGAACGTACGGAGGGATGAACCGTCTGAAGGATCGGCAATCCACACACGTGCCGCTTCTTGCGAGAGCAGCTACGTGCACTTCGACGAGATGGTCACCGCTATGACGTGATCGTCCTCGCGTCTCCGACGCTCTTCGAGCAGCGTACGTTTCGAAACGACCTCCCCCGGACGCTTCACCAACGAAACCAGCAGTCGGAATTCGATCAGTATCAGCAAAGAGTTCGACTTCGCCGGACCACGCCTAATGTCCACGAACATCAACGACCAGGTCCCCGGCTCGGAGATTCGACACTGCGACTGTAAGCCCGTCGCCGTATAGCCACCTGTAGGTGGACGGCCAATGCGTCCATGTTGTAGGTCCAAGGCCAACAGATTCGGGCCCGGCTTGGAGCACCTCGTGCATGAGGTGACGTCACCTTCAAAACCGGTGACGACGATCATCATACGCTAATCGAAACTCGCGAAGAGGCCAAGAGATCGAGGCCACCGTGCGTTGCCCGCATCGGCCACATGCACACGACGCCGTCGGGGACATGCTCATGCATCCGGTGAAACACCTTCGTACTCGAGCTGGCCACAACCACGTTGAAATCCCAGGCCCCCATACGTTCAGGAGCACTGACACGACGAAGCATCAGACCCGAAAATAAGCAAACGAGCGCTGGCGTTTCTTCTCGGTCGGCGCCATGATTGGCCATCGTTGACGGTCCCGACGCCGATTGCCGCGACTTGAACAAATCTTGCAAGTTCCCCTCTTGTTCCTTGAAAGTCGTGGCCCTCACACTGCGAATAGTCGAGCTGCTCTCAGTGAGCACTTCTACGAAGGGCTGTGGAGGGAACATGGGACGGAGCACGAAGCGGGCACACACAAACGTCAAGCGAATTCGTGGACTAGTCACGTGAAGAAGTACTCGGAATCGTCAAGAAGTAGGAGCGGCAGCTACTAGCCGCTAGCCTCTAGCTGCTAGCTTTTGGCGTGCTGGTTAAGACATTTGCATCACAAAACAAAAAGCCTTGAGCTAATAGCTAGAAGCTAGAAGCTAAAGCTGAATTCGGAGAATTCGAAAATGGCAAAGCAGATTCTGCACGGTGAAGATTCCCGTCAGGCGATCCTGCGCGGCGTGAACACGCTGGCGGACGCCGTGAAGGCAACGCTCGGCCCCAAGGGCCGCAACGTGTAATCGAGAAGAAGTTCGGTTCGCCCACCATCACCAAGGACGGCGTGACGGTGGCCAAGGAAATCGAGCTGAAGGATCCGATGGAGAACGTCGGCGCTCAACTGGTAAGGAAGTTGCCTCCAAGACCTCCGACGTGGCCGGCGACGGCACCACGACCGCGACGGTACTGGCGCAGTCCATCTTCCGCGAAGGCGTGAAGACGGTAGCGGCCGGCGCCAACCCGACGGCTCTGAAGCGCGGCATCGAGAAGGCCGTGACCGCCATCATCGGCACCCGCGACAAGGACGGCAAGTGGACCGAGGGCGGCGCACTGGGCAAGCTCTCGAAGCCCGTGGACGAGGGTTCGGTTGCCCAGGTGGGCGCCATCTCGGCCAATGGCGACCAGGAGATCGGCGACATCATCGCTCATGCCGTGAAGGTTGTGGGCAAGGATGGCGTCATCACCATCGAAGAGTCCAAGACCATGCACACCGGTCTCGAGACGGTCGACGGAATGCAGTTTGATCGCGGCTACCTGAGCCCCTACTTCGTCACCGACGCAGAGCGCCTCGAAGTGGTGCTGGACGAGCCCTACATCCTGATCTACGAGAAGAAGATCAGCGCCATGAAGGATCTGCTGCCCTTGCTGGAGCAGGTTGCTCGTGGCGGCAAGCCGCTGTTGATCATCGCCGAGGACGTTGAGGGCGAAGCTCTGGCGACTCTGGTCGTGAACAAGCTGCGCGGCACGCTGAACGTGGCTGCCGTGAAGGCTCCCGGCTTCGGCGATCGCCGCAAGGCGATCCTGGGCGACATTGCCATCCTGACCGGCGGCAAGGCCATCACCGAAGATCTGGGCATCAAGCTGGAAGGCGTGAAGCTCGAGGATCTGGGCAAGGCCAAGCGCATCACCATCGACAAGGACAACACCACCATCGTTGACGGCGCCGGCAAGTCCCGAGATCGAAGGCCGCGTGAAGGAGATCCGTGCGCAGATCGAGAAGACCACCTCCGACTACGACAAGGAGAAGCTGCAGGAGCGGCTGGCCAAGCTGGTGGGCGGCGTCGCCATCATCAAGGTCGGCGCAGCCACCGAGACCGAGCTGAAGGAGAAGAAGGCTCGCGTTGAGGATGCCCTGCACGCAACCCGCGCAGCGGTCGAGGAAGGCATCGTCCCCGGCGGCGGCGTGGCCCTGGTTCGCGCCATTCCCGCGGTCGATGAGCTGATCAAGACCCTGGAAGGCGACGAGAAAATCGGCGCACAGATCGTTCGCCGCTCTCTCGAAGAGCCCCTGCGCCAGATCGTAGCCAATGCCGGCGAAGAGGGTGCTGTGGTTGTGGCCAAGGTCCTGGAGTCGAAGGACCCGTTCTTCGGCTACAACGC